>NZ_CP157967.1:2822500-3422500 GCF_040215725.1 Rhizobium sp. ZPR4 | reverse complement strand
TGGGTCCGCGAACAACGATCGTTTCGGTAATATTGCCTGAAGGTTCTGTGACGCCGATATTTCGAAAGCGAAAGGCTTGATAAACACAGCAGGCGGAATGTCACATTGATGCTCAACGGAGTTTCTCCGTGATCTTAGTGCTTACGAAGCCCGCTCTGCATTCTGACGCTCATCGAGCGCATAACCGGTGGCCCGCACCGTGCGAATAATATCGCGACCTAACACGCGTCGCATGTTCCGCCGAAGGCGCCCGACATGAACGTCGACGGTGCGGGGCTCCACAAAGGTACCTTGCGGCCATGCAGCCTCGATGAGCGCGTCTCGGGTGAAGACGTAGCCTGGCTTTTGTAGAAAATGTTGAAGGAGGCGAAATTCGATAGGACTGAGTTGGACGTCCATGCCGTTGCACTCGACGCGCCTGCTGTCGAGTTGCATCGTGATTTCCGCATAAACAAGCGAATTGCCGGAGGCTCTTTCCGCGCTAAATCTAGCGTTGCCGTCTGGCGATAAGTCTGACAAATAAGATAGAAAACGCTCTGGGTTGAACGGGCGCATGAAAATTTCGCACCCTCCGGTCTTGAGCACTTCGAGATAAAGTTGCTGATTGCCTGCTCCCACGAAGACCGCGATCGGGAGCGCTTTGTCGGCCAGCGTTTCTCTGATTTGGCTCACAAGATCGCCGATACGGAAGGTGTCGCTATGATAGTCTATTATTACGGCCATCAACTCATCGGATTTGACGCTAGCTAGAGTTTCCTCCGCTCCCTCCACCAGTGAAGATTCAAGCCCTCCCATATTGAGGATCTGGGCGAGCAGAAGGTAGAATTCGTAATCCGTTGAGCAAATTAGGACCAGTGGCTTCATCGATGATAACCTTTCGATCAGTGGGCGGTAGCGCGCGGACGATGAGCGAGTTCGAGACTCTGCGCTCCTCGGATTTTTTGATGTAACAAAAATATCCGGGATCAATTGCGATTCTGCATTCCGCTACTGAAAATCGCTATCATTTATCTGTCATACATTTATATTGCACGTAAAGAGGGAAAGTGGTATGTATTCTATCACAATTTTGTTGCATCAAAATTGAGGACTTTTGCGAGGAGTTTAAGCGGTTCGGCCAGAATTAAAGGCTGACGGATGTTGAGATCAAATAGGAAGTGGGCCAGGGATCACACGACACATGCGGCATTCGCGGTCGTGACTCACTTGTGAGAATAAAGTCCGGCCAAACTTTCCACCCGTGTCGGACATTCACGGGAGAGCTTCCTATGATTTTCGCGGATACATCAAAATATAGTCAGACGTCCTGCTCGGATGAGGACGTCTCTATTTGGTCTGGCAGGGATATGACAGTGGCGGCCCGGGTCGCAAAGGCAGCCTATGGTCCCGATGCCACGCTCGCAGTGGCTTGGTGCGCCTTAGGCGCAAAGGTGGATGGACGCGCTACCGACGCCCGTTTCTGGTTCGAGGTCTTTTGCTTGCTGCGTAGCGGTGAAATGCCGGCCACGGGCTTTTGGAGTGGCGCGGACTCTATCAACTCGGATGGCAAACCGCATTAGTCTGGGTTTCCCGTGGTCATAACGGGTGGGGCAAAACCGATATATTTTCATAATTTTCGGTAACGCCCCACCGCGCGGGTATCAGCCGACGCGAAGCGACCAGATTGAAGATAGCGGGAGTTTCCGAGTATGGCTGAGCTTGTGTGATGGTGATCCGGCAAGTGCCGACTGCCCGGAGAAAAAGGGCGACATGGCGCCCGCGGTTAGGAAGCTCAGCCGCCGATTGCGCATAGCGCTCAGAGCTTTTTCCGCAGCTTTTCGATGTGCTCCTCACAAATCGCTTTTACCAGTTGCTGCAGCGCGTCCGTACGTTCGCCAAGCCAGACCAGCGCTTCTTCGGTGATCTTGAAATGCTCGGAATAGCGGGCTTTCACATAGGCCTGGTTGATGATGTTGAACCAGGCAGTATAGCGTTGCCGATCTTGTGGCCAGATCTCTGCAAGCCGCTGATCGCGGCCTTCGGCAAGTGTCCTTAAATGGTTGAGATTGTGCGAGGCCGGGCTATAGTTTGTCAATGTCAGCAGCACCGTTGAATAAGTGTGTTCGATAGCCTGGTGAAGAAGGAAGGCGGCCTCATTATTTCGGCCCATACCTCGGGCATAGTTGGAGGTATCGTGAAAACCTATCGCCGATGGATATCGATTATCAAAATGTTTTTTGGCTATTTGGTATTCGTCGGCTGGCGCTAGCGGCTTTGGCTCGGCAAGTTCCTCGTCGTCGAGTTCGTAAAGAACGATGCCGTCGCGACGGATCTCGCTGAAGAAGTAATTGCCGAGCTTCAGTGCTGTATTGACCTCGCGGAGCGAATGCACGTTGAGGCTGACTGGCGGCTTGACGATACGGGGAAAACGGTCGGCCGCCTTGCGCCAGTATGAACCGAAGTCAGTCAGCTTGCGATTGTTGACGATCACCAGCAGATCGTAGTCAGACTTATAACCTTTACCGGTATGCTCTTCATCGACCCAATTGCCACGAGCATAGGAGCCGAAAAGAATGATCTTGAGGATGCGACCCTTCTTCTTGAAATCGGCCGTGCCTTCCTTCAGTGCATCCTCGAATTCCTCATGCACAATCTCGACAATTCGCGACAATTCCAAGCGTTTGCGTTCCGGCAGATGATCGAGGCTGAACTTCATGGAGAGCGGGACCCTTTCTGATGATTCCAGTTGTAGGTACGATCCGACTACAACGCCAGCCCGATATTGATTCTATGCCAAGCGGATAGGGTAGCAGGCGAGATCTTTCAGCCCTTCGATCGAATTCGGATTTCGAGGGCGCCTGCTCAATAATCTGCTCTGCGCAGGTCACGGTAAAATTCGTGTGTTCCCTTTATGTTCTTATGTTGCGAATGAGAAGTCAAGTCTGACTTCTGAGCATTAAGGTGGTGGTTAGCCTCATTAAATGCCGCCGATAAAAACCAAATAGCTTGCGGACAATTTCTCCTCAGAGACTCCAGGCGCCGATGTGTTTGCGAAATGTCCGTTCGCCGGAGTCTTTCGGCATCCACCCATGGCTTGTCCCCGACGCTTTGCAGTCCGATGCATTTAGTTGTGGGCTTCAACAGCAGCATCGCAGGCGCCGTCACAGCGATCGAGGGAGTCACCGGCGAAATTCCAATTTCCAATATCTTTATTCGTCGTATTCTGACGCCGTCCGATCGTAAACCACGCCCTCTTGGATAAACGCAAATCCCAAACGAGAAGGTAGCGGCGCGCGACAAAGGGGTAATTTCTGCATCGTTGCGAGGCCTCGTTGGGGAAGTGAGGCCCGCCCGGCTTCGAGCCTTTCTGCTCGCAGGCGGACCTTCTGCGGAGGTGCACTGGGGTGCGTAGGCGTCAAGCGTTCATTCAATGAACGATCGCTGAACGCTTATCTTCTAAACGTCGTGGCATCCCATGATCATGTCCAATGTTTTTCACGTCGTCATCCTGGCTTAGCGAACCCAGTTGTTCCACCGCTCCAATAGCTCCGAGGCATGCTCGTTGATCCATTTGGCATCTGGAATGACGATATTGTCGCGCACCTCTTCGGCGCTCGGCATCTGGTCACGAACGGCCTGCGGCATCATCATAATCGCCGCGCTGCTAGGCGGCGTGCACAATAATGCCTCGCACACCTTGGCCTGGATGTCCGGAGAATCCAACCAGAAGGCGATGAGCTTCATTGCATTGTCCCGATTGGGCGCCCCTTTGATAACCGTGAGACGATCGCCCACCAGAAATGCCGCCTTATTCGACCAGGCGATCGAGCGTCCTTCCGCCTTGAGCGCGCTTGCCCTCGTTAGCCAGATCTGCCCAATGCTGTAGTCGTTCTCACGAAACCCCTGGACGCTTTGATCTCCGGTTTTCCACCAGAGCGAGATGGACGGCCGCAATGCGTCAAGTTTCTTAAGGGCGCGATCGACGTCGAGCGGAAATAGGTTCTCGCGCTTGACCCCATCTGCCAAAAGGGCAGCCGCCATGACACGCCACGGATCGTCGAAATTCGGGAACGAGCGTCCGCCCGGGAACTTTGAAGTATCCCACATGTCCGCCCAGGTGACCGGCTGGTTGCCTTTAAAGGCTTGCGGATTGTAGGCCATCAATGTGGCTGTCGAAAACAACCGCACGCCGGCCGGGATGCAGGCATCGGAAACGAGATCCTGACGGTCCCTAAATTGTGTGCAAAAACCGTCAAGCGGTTCGGAAATCGCGAGATGATCCTTTGAGCTCACCTGGATTTCTCCATCGGGGTAGAGATCCCAGCTGACATTGCCGGTTTTCACCATCGCGGTCGCCTTGGCGCGCATCTCCGCGTTGGTCGCCGCTACGGAAACGACCTGGATACCAGTCTTAGCGGTGAACGGCTCGAACCACCATTTGCGTAGCGCCGCATCATAAGCGCCGCCGGTCGTGGCGATCACGACCTGCTCACTGGCAAATGCGGGACCGGGCGTTTCTCCCACAAGAATGGCTGCGCAAAACATAGCAATGCCGCTCAGCCGGATGGCTGCTCTTTTTGTCATCAATATTTCCCTCTTATGGTCCCGCCTGCTGCGGGTGTTTTTGCCGCTAGTGCTGCTCCCGGCGGCTGTTCAGGAGATGTATGGAACCCATCAAAAGCAGCGAAACGGCAACCACGATGACCGAGACGGCGGCGATGACAGGTGTCAGGTTGAAATCGATGTCCTCGAACATTTTCCGGCTGATCGTCTTGCCCCCAGTATCAGAGATGAAGAATGCCACGGTCGCTTCGTCGAAGGAGGTCAGGAAAGCAAAGACCGCTGCGGTCGCGACGGACGGCGCGAGATTGGGAAGTGTCACGGCAAAGAAGGCCCTGAGCCGCCCCGCTCCGCAGCTCAAGGCCGCCAGTTCCAACAGCGGGTCCATTCTTTCCAACGCTGCGGAAACGATGATGACGACAAAAGGTACCGCCAGTACCGAATGGGCAAGGACGAATCCCGTCAGATTTCCTGTCAGTTGCAAAGGAGAGAAGACCAGATAGAGCGCCACGCCGAAGACGATTGCCGGCACGATCATCGGCCCCAGGCAGAGAGCCTGCAAGAGTGCCTTGCCCGGTAGTTTGCCACGTACAAGAGCAACGGCCGCCATCGTCCCGACGATCGTCGCTACCACGGTGGTTAGTGCGGCGATCTGTAGGCTGAAAATCGTCGAGCGCAGCCAGTCGGGATCGGACAGATACGCCTCGAACCACCGTAGCGTCAGTCCGTGCGGCGGGAACGTTATATAGGAGGCGTCGCTGAGTGCCAGCGGTATCACCAGCAGCGTCGGAAGGATGAGAAAGAACAGCACCACCCCAATCATTAGATTGGATATATGTCGTGCCATCCATGGCCAGACTGAACGATATCGGCGAACCTCGGACGACGGTGTTGCCAATCGCTGCGTAAAGGGTTCAGATTCAATGGACACTGTTCAAACCTTTGCTGAAAGAAAGTGCACGGCGAAAGAGCAGCACCAGTAGCAACGTCGCGGTGAGCAGGATGACTGACAGGGCGGCCGCAAATGGCCAATCCAGAAGGACGATTGTCTGCTGGCCGATTAGGGTCGCCATCATCAGCGCGCCGGGTCCACCGACTAGGGCGGGCGTGATGTAAAAACCGATGGCGAGGATGAAGCAGATCACACAGCCGGCGAAGACGCCCGATAGGCTGAGTGGAAAGGTCACGCGCCAAAAGGCGACGATCCTGCTGGCGCCGAGATTTCGCGCCGCCTGCTCATACGCGCTCGGCACCGAACGCAAGGCCGAATGGATCGGCACGATCATGAAGGGCATTAGCACATGCGTCATCGCGAGAATGACAGCGCCCTCCGTATAGAGCATTTTCAACGGTGTTGAGATAACACCGAGCTGGATCAGCCCGTCGTTGATGATGCCGTTTCGACCTAGCAGCACGATCCAGGCATAGGAGCGGACAAGCACCGAGGTCCATAGCGGAATGAATAAGCATGCCGTTCCGAGCTTTAGAAACTTGCCGCGCATGCGCGCGATCGCATAGGCGGTCGGATATCCGATTGCAAAACAGGCAACGGTCACGATCGCCGCGATGCGGAAGGTTCTGAGCAGGACTTGAATATAAAGTGGACTGTCGAAGACACGCTGGTAGGGGGCAAGCGGAGCTTCCCCGGAAAGGCTGATGCCGATAAGCCTGACCACCGGATAGACGAAGCCTCCCGCCAAGAGGAGGAGCAGCGGCAGGATCAGCAAGATGGCCAATAGTGGCGAATAATGTTGGCTCGATCCTGTGAGGATCCAGTTGCGGAAAGTGGCGATCGATTGTCTCGCGAAGGATGATGCCATGGATTAGACCTCCGCTTTTGCAAACAGCCGCAAGGAGTTCGCTTCTGGGATGACGTCAACCAAGTCTCCCTGATGAAGGCCTGCCGCCACATGCCCGACGGGCATCTGGATCTGGAGGAGGCGATCATCGCCGTTTTGGGTTCGCACGAAGAAGAGGAAAAACGAACCGGCGAAAACGGTTGCATCTATGGTGCCCGTCAGAATGGCGCCGCGGTCGCGACCATGAGGCGCTAACGACAACCGTTCGGGGCGAACCGCGATAGTGACAGCTTGGCGAGAGGCAAAGGGACTGACCCCGTCTTCGGCAGCCGCCGTAGCAACGACGTTGCCGCCTTTTGGCCGTACCATGTACTTCCCGTTATCTTGACCAAGATATTCGCCGTCGAGAAAGTTCATGCGGCCAATGAAGTCTCCGACAAAGGCTGAGGCAGGCGAACGGTAAAGATCGAGCGGCGATCCCACTTGAGCCAGCCGGCCTTCTGCAACCACCGCAACGCGATCAGACATGGTGAGTGCTTCCTCCTGATCATGCGTCACATAGACGACGGTCGCCCCAAGGCGTTGCTGCAAGCTCTTGATTTCCAATTGCAGCGCCTCACGCAGTTTCTTGTCGAGGGCCCCAAGTGGCTCGTCCATCAAGAGAACGGGCGGCTCGAAGACGATTGCCCGAGCGACGGCGACGCGTTGCTGCTGGCCTCCGGAGAGTTGATGGGGATATCGATTGCCATAGCCGTCGAGATGTACCTGTGCCAGTACCGCCTCCACCTTGCGGCTGATGACATCTTTGTCCATTCGGCGCATGCGCAACGGAAACGCGATGTTGGCTGCCACCGTCAGATGCGGAAAAAGGGCATAGCGCTGGAACACCATACCGATGTTACGCCTGTTTGGCGCCGTGTAGGTAACGTCGCGACGGCCGATCATGATCTGGCCGTTGCTCGGGCTCTCGAAGCCGGCGATCATCGTCAGTAGCGTCGTCTTGCCGGAGCCCGAAGGACCAAGGATCGACAGGAATTCACCCGCCCGGATAGCCAATGAAATCCCATCCACAGCCAGCGACGTGTCATATCGCTTTTCAAGTCCTTGCAGCGTGAGTGCTTCACCAATCAAAGTTCCGCTCCTTATTGTTGTCGTTATGAAACGTGGTCGTTTGCGACGGCGTAGCGAGTTGTTCGCCGATCGCTTGGCTTCTGGTCCGGTTCCCGAGTTGAACTTTGGGAAGACGGAAATTTGCGAAAGTGCTATGACTTTTAATGTCACATAATGTTTGCAAGCACGTCGCTTTTCATTTTTGTTGCAACAAAATAAGCGCTTGTCAAAGGAAATTGGAGAAATTTTTAATGGAAATGGCACCGGAAGACGAAGAACACCAGCAGCATCAGCCCAATCGATTGGGCGAAATGGCGTATCGCAACATGAAGGAGCGACTGATCCGAGGCACTTTTTCGCCTGGAGACAAGCTGACAATTCGCGCGGTTTCGGAAATGCTCGATGTCAGCACCACGCCCGCTCGTGATGCCATCAATCGCCTGGTGATCGACGGGGCGCTGATTTATTCGGGTCCCAAAACCGTCATCGTACCCCATTTAAGATTGTCGGATCTCGAGGAGATTACGCAGATGCGCCTGGCCTTGGAAGGACTTGCGGCGGCGCTCTCCGTCAAGGGCGCAGGTGAGGCGACGATCGAAGAGCTTGAGCTACTTCAGGCGAAAATTGATGCTGCATTGGATGAGAAGCGGTATTTTGACGCCCTTTGGCATAACAAGGAGTTCCATTTTACGATTTACCGTCTGAGCGGTATGCCCCATCTCTTGCAGGTGATCGAGACACTGTGGCTGCGCGTTGGGGCGTCATTTAATGGCCTCTACCCAGAATTTTCCGAGACGCGCCACGGTGCTCGCAATCATCGTGCCACGATAGAGGCCCTTGTTGAAAAGGATGCCGCCGCTGCCCGCGCCGCTATCGAGAACGACATTCGCGATGGATTTCGGCAGATGAAAAAAATCAGCGCAGACCGCGATCAAAGGAATCTCTCCCGCCGCTGAATAATTATGTTGCACTTTCCTTCTCTCCGTGTTTTTTTGTTGCAACAAAAATGTGAACGGGATGCGAACGCGCATCTCTGCATGGAGAGGGCAAGGCATGCTTCATCAGGATTTTCCATCATTTCGGCGCGCAGCGCTCAGATCGCGCTCGCAGTATTTTTTCGAGCGAGGGCAGATCGTGTTCCCCGATGGAACCACGCGTGTCACCGTCGAACGCGATCCCCTGCCGACGTATATTTCCCGTGGCGAGGGTGCCTATCTGATTGATGTCGACGGCAATCGGCTCCTCGACCTCAATAACAATTTCACGACCTTGATTCATGGTCACGGTTACCTGCCCGTTGCCGACGCAATTGCAGATCTCCTGCAGAAAGGAACCTGCTTTTCCAATCCAACGGAGCACGAGCTTGGATTGGCGGAATTGCTCGTGCAGCGCATTCCCGCGATCGAGCAGATTCGCTTCGTCAATAGCGGCACTGAGGCCGTCATGTTCGCTATCAAGGCGGCACGCGCCTTTACAGGGCGGTCGCGCATTGCCCGCGTCGAAGGAGCCTATCACGGCGCCTATGATTGGGCCGAGGTAAGCCAGGGCGCGTCGCCTGCATCCTGGGGATCAGCCGACGGCCCTGCATCCACAACCTCTTATGCCGGCGCGCCCCAAAGTGTTGCCGAAGAGGTCGATGTGATCCGTTTCAATGATGTTGAAGGCCTGGAGCGAAGGTTGGCTGTGTCGGGCGGCGACCTTGCCTGTATCTTAATTGATCCCATGCCGAGCAGGGCGGGTTTGCTAGCCCCTGATCCAGCCTTCATCGAAGCCGTTTCCGATCTCGCCCAACAATATGGCGTTCTCGTCGTGGCCGATGAAGTGCTGAATCTTCGGCAGGGATACCGTGGTGCATCAGCGCGTTTCGGGCTCGTGCCGGATCTTATTGCTGCCGGAAAAATCATCGGTGGCGGCTTTCCGGTCGGCGCGGTTGGTGGTCGTAAGGAGGTGATGGCGGTGTTTTCAGGCTTGGGCGCAAGGCCGGCGGTGCCACAGGGCGGCACTTTTTCGGCCAATCCTGTGTCGATGGTCGCCGGAAGGGTGGCTATGGAGGCACTGACATCGGCAAGCTTCGCGCGTCTTGATGAAATGGGTGCGCGTGTGCGCGACGGCCTTTCTGCCGCGATCGCGCGTCATAATGCTCCATTTGTCGTCACCGGATCGGCTTCGCTTTTTCGCATCCACCCCAAGCGGCAGGTGCCCCGTGACTACCGGCAGGCTTTCCCGACACCAGAACAGAACAGTTGGATGACCAATCTGACAAGCCATTTTCGTCAGCTCGATATCCTCCTGCCCTTTGGCGCCGCCGCCTGCCTCTCCACAGCCATGACGAATACCGATCTTGACTTGATCGTCGAAGTCTTCGGCGATTTCCTCGAAACCTACGAAGCCGATTTTAGTGGAGCAACCGCATGACCACGAATTCCCTGGAAACTGTCGCCGAATGCCTGGCTCGCTCGCTGGTGCGCCATGACGTCACCCATATATTTGCGCAGAGCTTACCATCAGCCCTCATTCTCGCTGCTGAAGCGGCAGGCATTCGCCAGGTCGCTTACCGGCAGGAGAATATGGGCGGCGCCATGGCTGATGGCTATGCGCGACGATCCGGAAAGATCGGCGTGGTGGCTGCCCAGAATGGTCCGGCCGCCACGCTGCTGGTGCCCCCCATGGCCGAGGCGCTGAAGGCGAGCGTTCCGATCGTAGCACTTGTGCAGGAAGTCGAGCGCGATCAGATGGATCGGAACGCGTTCCAGGAGCTCGACCATATCGCGCTCTTCCAATCCTGCACGAAATGGGTGCGCAGGGTCATGGTCCCGGAGCGAATCGAGGACTATGTTGATGCCGCTTTCACCGCCGCTGCCTCCGGTCGACCCGGGCCGGTTGCGTTGCTGTTACCCGCCGATCTGTTGCGCTCGGAGCTTGGTCTCAAAACGCCATCACGATCTTTGAATCTTGGCCATTGGCCGCTTGATCGGTCGTCCCCTGATCGCGCGAGTTTGCAAAGGGCAGCGGAGTTGATCGCGAACGCCCACACTCCCGTGGTAATCGCGGGCGGCGGTGTCCTCGGCAGCGACGCCTGCCATGAACTGGCCATGTTGCAGGATCTGGCTGTACTCCCAATTTTGACCACCAACATGGGCAAGGGTGCGGTTAATGAATATCATCCGCTTTCGGCCGGCGTCTTAGGATCACTCGTGGGTCCGCGGTCACTCGGGCGCCATACGGCTGCTCTGGTCGCTGACGCTGACCTTGTCATTCTGATTGGAACGCGAACCAATCAGAACGGCACGGATAGCTGGCGGCAAATTCCTGCTGGTGCTCAGGTGATCCACATCGATGTCGACCCTCAGGAGATCGGCCGCAATTATCAAGCGCTACGCCTGGTCGGGGATGCGCGTGAGACGCTCAGAGAGCTTGTTCATGCCCTGAACGGGCAAGATCTATCCCAACGCCGGGACCAGCGGGCTGCTATTACCAGCCGCATAGCCGAGTGCTGGCGGCGGTTCGATGAGGATCGGCATCAGCTCATCCATGCCACTGCCTCGCCGATCCGACCGGAACGCATCATGGCAGAACTGCAGGCAGCATTGACACCGCAGACGACCGTCGTTGCGGATGCGAGCTATTCGTCGATGTGGGTCGTCGGCCAATTGCGATCGCTTACTTCAGGAATGCGGTTCCTGACGCCTCGCGGTCTTGCGGGGCTGGGATGGGGCCTACCCCTGGCTCTTGGCGCAAAGGCAGCTAGACCCGAGCATCCGGTTGTCGCCATCCTTGGCGACGGCGGGTTCGCCCATAGCTGGGCGGAGATGGAAACCATGGTTCGCTCCGAACTTCCCGTAACCATCATCCTTCTCAATAACGGTATCCTCGGTTTCCAGCGGGATGCCGAGACCGTGAAGTTCGGGCGCTTCACATCGGCGTGCCATTTTGCGCCTGTCGATCATATGAAGATCGCTCAAGCCTGCGGATGCCCGGCAGTGCGCGTTGAGGATCCAGCCGAGCTCACGGCTCATCTACAGGGTGGACTGGCAGGCAAGGGGCCGCTGTTTATCGAGGTCATGACAGATCCTGAGGCTCATCCCGCCTTGTCCTTGTTTACCGGCCTGGATGAGGCTGCATGATGCCAGAGCCGTCTCGCATCGCCGTCGTGACAGGAGGGACGAGCGGTATCGGATTGGCGACGGCGCGAAAGCTATTGGCGGCGGGGCATCGCGTCGCCGTCTTCAGTCACAGCGCTAAAACTGTGACTGACGCAACTGTTGCGCTGTCCGCGGAGTTCGGATCTGGACGGGTCTTGGGCCGAGTGGTCGATCTGTCGGATCCCGTGGCTGTTGCTAATTTCTTCAAAGAGCTCTCATCCAGCTGGGGAGATGCCGAAATTCTCGTCTGCAATGCGGGGATATCGCCCAAAGGCCTCGCTGGTCCTCGGCAGTTCGAAGATATCGGGCTTGAAGAATGGAACGAAGTGCTGGCCGTTAATCTGACCGGCACCATGTTGTGTTGTCAGGCAGTCCTCAGGGGAATGCGACAGGCGGGATTTGGACGCATCATTTTGATCGGATCGCTCGCCGGGCGCACACGCCCTCGTATCGCCGGCGGCGCCTACGCCGCCAGCAAGGCCGCGCTGGCCGGGCTGATGCGAGCGCTTGTCGGGTCGTGTGGTCCCTTCGGCATAACCGTCAATCTCGTGGCGCCCGGCAGGATCTTGACGCCCCTGACTGGCGATCCCAATACGCCGGCCAATCGGGACGCGATTGCACGCATTCCTTCTGCTAGATTGGGAACGCCTGAGGACATCGCCGCTGCCGTTGCCTTCCTGACGTCGGAGGAAGCGGGCTTTGTTAATGGGGCTATCCTCGATATCAACGGGGGCGAATATGCGCCAGCGTAGAGCCGTCCCACGGTCCGGCGCGTCCAACTTCAAACGCTCCCATGCGGCAGTGAAGCCCGAAGTGGTGGCCTGCAACGAAGTCATTATCTGGACCTCCGATGCAGAGCTGTTCCTGCCGTTTAGCTATATTCTGAAGACGGAAGGCTTTATCCCCTCTTTGGCTTGCAGTGCCAAGGATGTTCTGGCTTCTTGCGCGAACCGCTTACCGTGTGCAGTCCTTTTCGATTGCACTCAAGAAACCCAGGATGCCGTTTCCATATGTGGCGAAATCAGGCGATCCACCGCACATGACAACGAGGTCCGTCTGATTGCGCTCTTGCGAGGCGACGCGCAGCCGCTTCATCTGGCTTTGCTGCAAGCAGGTGTTGATGACTTCCTCTTCAGGCCGCTTTCACCGGAGAAGTTGCTGACATCTCTCAGGCAGGCAACGGGACAAGTCATGGAAACGGCTAACTCTAAAATGGATGCGTCGCTGGGTTTTGCCGACCTGGAAGTCGACGTCGACAGCCGCCGAATACATTGCAACGGTCGCGACTTTGCGCTGCCGCCAATCGAGTTCAATATTCTACGTCATCTGATGAACAGGCAGGGACAGCTCTGCAGCCGGTCCGAGCTCATTGCCTCGGCTTGGCCGTCTTCCGCCGAAGTCACGCCGCGAACGGTGGACGTTCACATTGGCCGCTTGCGCAAGGCGCTGGGAGAGTTGCCCGGATGTGGCGCTGCCATTCGCACCGTCCATGCAGCTGGCTATGTGTTCAAGCCAGCGGGCTTGCGAAAGAGCGGGTCAAGCACGTCTGCATAGTCGCTTTGTTTGGACGTTTATGGGTTTTTATTAGTTATTTTAATTCAGTTTGATTCGGCGGCTGAGATGATCGATTATCGCGCCTGAAAGTTCCGCAGCTTCTCGAAAATCTCCGGCGCGATTTCAAACTGACGGGCCTTGCCGCGCCCCATGGAATTTTTCACGAACGTCTCCGTCAGGATCCCACGTTTCAACAACGGTTCGATTGTCTCCGTTACGCCCATACGCGTGAGCTTCGTAATTTCAACTATATTTGAGATAGTTAGTGCCTGATGAGCTTGGTTCATGATGTAAAGAACACTCATCATGCCGACCTGTTTTAGCCGGGATTGCGGTGTCTCGTCCTCCTGCGGATGATCCATGATCTCATGCAGGATGAATGCTGCAAACGAAAGACTGTTCCACTGGGTGGTTAGGGTACTTGTCATCTTTTTAACTGCATTATATAAATCAGTATAAATTACGAGCAGCGCCAGATTCGTCGCCGAACGGATCGTTTGATATCGCCACATCGAAGGATCATGCTGATGAAACGCCTTCTGGTTGGAACAATCTTAGCCATTACCGGCTGCATCCCTTTATACCTCATTTCCGAGCGGTATGCGCGCGCCGATGACTGGGGATGTCAGGTTATCCTGTGTCTTTCCAATCCGGGTGGACCTACACAATATGCTGCTTGCCGTCCGCCTATCAGCAAGCTCTGGCAGGAGCTTGCAAAGGGGCATTCCTTTCCCACCTGCAGCGGTGTCGGCTTCCGGGCATCGCGTCCTGGTTACGAGCCCTATTTCTGCAGTGACAGCTATCGCCTGACGACACGTTATGGCGAGCGCGGCCAACAGCAGACCTGCGTTTCGCGAACCCTTTCCAAGGTTGACGGCGGCTATTGCGCCTCCGGTCGTAATAGTGGCGCTAGAGACGATGGGCTGGTGGTATCGGCGCGCTGGCAACGGGATGGCCGCCACATGCAGTGCATGGGTTATCCGACGGCGCGGCCGAATGTGCGATCACAACCCCATTATGTCGATGTGACCATCGACGGCGTGGGAAGCCAGCGCGTGTGGTACTGATCATGGTCGTCTCCTTCACCGATCTTGCCCAGACCTGTGCGCCGGCGATCGCGATCGAAACGCTTGCAGCGGTTGTCAGTCTCGAAAGCCAGTTCCAGCCTTTTGATATTCGCGTGCGGGGGAGCTCATCTCTTCATGAGCAGCCGAAGAGCAAGGCTGAGGCGATCGAAACCGCAACGTGGCTGATGGCGGAGCATAAAGATGTCCAGCTAGGGCTTGGCGGCATTGGCATCGCCGAATTGCGCAAGTTTGATCTCAGCATCTCAGACGCCTTCGATCCATGCCTCAACCTCAAGGCAACGGCGACACTGCTCGATGGTTATTATCGTTTGGCCGTGCACGCCGGCGCGACATTGCAGCAAGCGGAGCGCGTGATGCTGCAATCCTACTACGGGCGGTCCGATCCTTCAGTCGGAAAGATGGCGCAGTATGACGATCAGGTCCAAATCGAGGCCAAACGGCTTTCGAAAACGCTATCCGCCATTGCGATAGAGCAGAATGTCGGGCGGCCGACGGTACCCGAACCCCGGATCAATGATCCATCCTTGAACGGTGAGGAAAGGCCTTTGCCCGACCTGTCGGCGAAACCACCGTCTTGGGATGTCTTCCACGCAGCGCGGCAATCATCTGCGCTGGTCTTCCAAAATGATCAACCGGAGCAGTCTGAATGATGTCGAGGATCAATATTCGTGCATTTGGCGTCACCGTTGCGATGGCAACTGTCCTTTCGACCGCCATGATCGAGCCCGCCTTCGCGCAGAGCGCCGGTGGGATCGAGACGGTTCTCCAGAATATCGTCACCTTGCTCACCGGCAACGTCGCCAAGCTCTTGGCAACGATCGCCGTCATCATTGTCGGCATCGCCTGGATGTTCGGCTACCTCGATCTTCGCAAGGCCGCCTATGTCGTGCTCGGTATCGGCATTCTCTTTGGCGCCTCGCAGATCGTCAGCACGATTTCCGGGGGTTGAAGATGATGCTGGAGAAGGTTTCGCTTGAGGAAGACACCCTTTTCCTGGCCTGCACCCGGCCAGCGATGATCGCCGGGGTGACGATGGAGGCCATGGGCGTCAACATTATACTGACGACCATCCTCTACATTGTAGCTGGCTCGATTGCCTATGGGCTTGTCGGTGTGGTCTTTCATTTCATTTTTCGCTCGCTCGTCAAGCATGACCACAACATGTTCCGCATTCTGCTGGCCTGGATCGAAACCCGTGGTCGTTCGCGCAACGGCGCCTATTGGAGTGGTGCTTCGCTGACGCCGTTGAGGCTAGTGCGACACTATGACGAAAGGGACCTTGGCCATGCCTAATGTGTCCCGTCTCAAATTCCGTGAACTCGAGCCGGAAACGTTCATCCCTTATGTCCGCCACGTGGATGAGACCGTGATCGCCCTCGACTCCAGAGCATTGCTAGCGATGATCGCTTTGGAGGGCGTATCGTTCGAGACAATCGACGCTATCGATCTGAACAGCTTGCAGCGCGATCTCAACACGCTCTACCGCAACATTGCGGACGAGCGTCTGGCAATCTGGACCCATCTCATCCGCAGGCGCGACAACTCTTATCCCGCCGGCGAGTTCACCAATTCCTTCTCGGCAACGTTGAATGGCAAGTATCGCGAGCGAATGGTGAGCGAGGACCTGTTCCGCAACGATCTCTATCTCACCCTACTTTGGCATCCGGGACGCGATCCGGCTGAACGGCTCGCAAATCTGCTGTCACGGCTTCGCAAGGCCCAACGAGCCGCAGTCGAGCTCGATGAGGACAGTCTGAAGCATCTCCGGGACAAGGTAACCGATGTCATTGCGGGACTGAGACGCTTTGCGCCGCGCGTGCTGTCGCTCTACGATCAGAACGGTATCCTGTTCTCCGAACCGAGCGAGGTGCTGCATCAGTTGATCGGCGGCCGCCGAGAACCCATACCATTGACGGAAGGCAGGATCTCCTCGGCGATCTATTCTGATCGTGTGATCTTCGGGCGCGAGACCGTCGAGATCCGCGATGAAGGGACAAGCCGTTACGCCGGCATGTTCGGTTTCAAGGAATATCCGGCACGAACACGCGGCGGCATGCTGGATGGCATTCTGACGGCACCTTTCGAACTGATCCTCACTCAGTCGTTCGCGTTCAGGTCCAAAACCGATGCCCGCACCATCATGGGCCGCAAGCAGAACCAAATGGTGAGTGCGGTCGACAAGGCGGCCTCCCAGATTGAAGAGCTTGATGCGGCAATGGACGAGCTGGAATCGAACCGTTTCGTGCTCGGCGAGCACCATCTGACCCTCGGGGTCTTCGCTTCATCTGTCAAAGGCCTCGCTGACAATCTCGCCAAGGCGCGCTCACATCTGACCAATGGTGGCGCTGTCGTGGCACGCGAGGATCTAGGGCTCGAAGCTGCATGGTGGGCACAATTGCCCGGTAATTTTCGGTATCGAGCCCGTTCCGGTGCGATCACCTCGCGGAATTTTGCAGCACTTTCTCCGTTTCATTCCTATCCTATGGGTAGGAAGGACGGCAACGAATGGGGACCAGCCGTCGCCATGCTGAAGACGGCGTCGGGCTCGCCGTTCTATTTCAATTTCCACTATGGCGATCTCGGCAACACCTTCGTCTGCGGTCCGTCGGGTGCTGGCAAGACCGTGCTTCTCAATTTCATGCTATCGCAACTCGAAAAGCATGACCCGCACATGGTCTTCTTCGACAAGGATCGTGGCGCCGACCTCTTCGTGCGGGCTGCCGGCGGTACCTATTTGCCGTTGAAGAACGGGCTGCCAACCGGATGTGCACCGCTGAAAGCCTTAGAGCTGACACCGGCGAACAAGATATTCCTGGCACGATTTATCGCCAAGCTAGCCGGTGCGACCGTGCGTGATTTTTCGGTCAGCGATGTCAGCGATATCGCGCTGGCGATCGATGGTCTTGCCGATCTGCCGAAAGAGCAGCGCACGATCGGCGCTTTGCGCACCTTTCTCAACAATACCGATCCGGAAGGGATCGCCGCACGCCTGCGTCGATGGGAAAGAGGCGGGCCGCTTGGTTGGGTCTTCGACAACGAGGCCGATGAAATCGGTATCGGTGCCAAATTTCTCGGCTACGACATGACCGATTTTCTCGACAATGAGGAAATCCGTAATCCCTTGATGGCTTATCTTTTCTATCGCGTCGAACAATTGATTGATGGCCGACGGATTATCATCGTCATCGACGAGTTCTGGAAGGCGCTGCAGGACGAGAGCTTTCTTGACCTTGCCCAGAACAAGCTCAAGACCATCCGCAAGCAGAATGGCTTGATGCTGTTTGCCACGCAAAGCCCGCGCGACGCCATTAACTCACCAATCGCGCATACGATCATCGAGCAGTGCCCAACACAGGTTTTCCTGCCGAATTCCCGCGGTAATCGAGACGACTATGTCGGTGGCTTCAAGCTCACCGAACGAGAATTCGAGTTGGTTGCCCGCGAGCTCTCCGCTGAAAGCCGGCGCTTCATTGTTAAACAGGGTCACAACAGTGTTGTCGCCGAACTCAATCTCAACGGTTTCGACGATGAGCTCGCAATCCTGTCGGGGCGAACGGCCAATATCGAACTCGCCGATGCGATCCGGTCTGAACTCCGAGACGATGGCGATGGCGAAGCATGGTTACAAATGTTCCAGCAAAGAAGGAGTGTGTGATGGTTCGATGCAGAATGTTTCGACAAACAGCGTTAGCGTTGCTCGTCTCAGCCCATGTCGTCGGCGCACAGGGTATCCCGGTGATCGACCAGACGGCGATTGCCAAGCAGATCGAAAGCATAACCCAGCTGAAATCGCAGCTCGATGCGCTGAACCAGCAACTCCAGCAGGCCCAGCAGCTCTACGGTTCGCTCAACAAGCTCACCAATATGGCTGACGTCGCCAGCCTGTTGAACGATCCGGCGATCCGCAAGGCATTGCCAGGGGACTTTTCTGCCGTCGAAAGCCTGCTCAAGGGCTCAGGTTCAGGCGCGATTGGCGATGCCGCCTCAAAGTTCTTGACCGACAATTCGACCTACAAAACGAGCGCCAATGACTTTTACGCTCAGGAACTGTCGCGTCTTCAGAACAAAAATGCCGGGCAGATGAGCCTCGGCCAGCAAATCTACGACGCTGCGACCAAGCGGATTGACGGGATTGATCAATTACGCCGGCAAATCTCTTCGGCAAGCGACGCCAAGGACATCGCCGATCTGCAGGCGCGGCTGCAAGCCGAAACGGCCTTTCTCCAGACCGATATGCTCAGGATGCAGGGGTTGCAGATGATGCAGCAGGCCGAGGTTCAGGTCGATGAGCAGCGCAGGGCCGAGGATTGGCGCAAGCGCATGGATACAATGGGAGCGGCCCTTCAATGAAGCTTCTTGTTCTCCTCATACTCGGTCTTTCTTTGTTCGGCTGCTCGAAGCAGCCCGAGCGTACCTATTCGGTCGACGAGCTGATGGCCAACCAGACGCTGCTGTCGGATCTCATCGCCAAATGCAAAAGCAATCCCGGCGAATTGCGAGCAACGCCGAATTGCGTGAATGCCGAGGCGGCCGATTGGAAATCCCGCCTGGAGCGCATGGGCAAAGCACTCGGAGGCTGAGGCATGTATCAGATCTTTGCCTTCGTCGATGGGCAGTTCAAGGCGCCGCTGGAGAACTTCATATCGTCAGGTACGTCGAATATTGCCAGCTGGGTCACCGGGCCATTGACGGCGGCTTTGACACTTTATGTCATCCTCTATGGCTTTCTGATCCTGCGTGGATCCGTCCACGAACCGATCATGGATTTCGCCTTTCGGGCAATGAAGCTTGCCATCATCCTGATGCTGGTCACGAATGCTCGCGAGTACCAGACTTATATCGGCAGCATCTTCTTCGACACATTGCCCAAGGAGATCTCGCAGGCGTTGAACTCCGGTACGATACCAAGTGCCTCGACCTTCGACAGCCTGCTGGATAAAGGCCAGAAATGCGCGAAAGAGATCTGGTCGCGCGCCTCATGGGGTGTCGATATCGTTACCGGTCTCGGTGGCATGCTGGTCATCCTAGCAAGCTTCGTGGTTGCCGCGATCGGTTATATCGTTTCGCTCTATGCCCGCCTGGCGCTGGCGATCGTGCTCGCTATCGGCCCGATTTTCGTAGCGCTCGCCATGTTCCGCTCGACACGCCGCTTCACCGAAGCCTGGATCGGGCAACTCGCCAACTTCGTGATCCTGCAGGTACTGGTTGTGGCGGTTGGCTCTCTGCTTATTACCTGCATCGATTCCACCTTCACAGTGATCGAGAGCTACAGCGACGTACTGATGCGACCCGTTGCGCTCGGCGCCATTTGCCTTGCCTCCCTCTACGTCTTTTACCAGCTTCCGGGCATCGCTTCGGCACTTGCCGCGGGCGGAGCTTCGCTCACTTACGGCTATGGCGCGGCACGCGACGCACATGAAGGCACGCTTGCCCGAGGCGCCACCTACATGGCGCGAGCGACTGGCCGGGGTGCACGTGCCGTTGGCCGCAGCTTTCGTTCGGAAAGAACCGACTGATGTGGAACTCCAAGCAAACAACAAGATGGCTGGTTCAGGATGATCCGAATATTCGTGCTTTTTTGTGTGGTATCAACGCTCGGCGGCTGCGCGTCACATTCCTATCCCCTACCCAAATGCGATGGCTATTCGCGCCGGCCGCTCAATCGCGCCATGTGGCAATGGGACGGCGATAGTCGGTCGACGCCGCAACCTCTTCACTCTCCACCGGCACAGTCCGGTGACAAGCCACCCGCCTATGTCGAGGAAAAGCCGGACATCGTTCCCGCCGCCTTTGCGCATTTTGATGTCGGCCACTCCTATCGCCCATGCGGAGGGCAGCGGTGATGGTGACGACGGACAGTCTCAAGGACTATTTCAATAAGGCTCGGCGCTTCGATCAGGACCGCATGATCCAGATGGAACGTTCGGCTCGGATTGCCTGGTTCGTAGCCACTGCGGCCGGCGTGCTTGCGGCAATTTCGATCGTCGCCATCGCAGGTTTGACACCGCTAAAGACGGTCGAACCTTTTGTCGTGAGAGTCGACAACTCAACCGGCATTGTCGATGTTGTTTCGGCACTCACGTCTTCTGCTGGAACCTACGACGAAGCGGTGACTAAATATTTCGCTGCCCGCTACGTTCGCGCCCGCGAGGGTTACGTCTGGAGCGAGGCGGAGGAGAATTTTCGCACGGTTTCGCTGCTCTCAACGGCGCCGGAACAGACCCGTTTTGCCGCAATTTATCGCGGTGGTAATCCGGATTCCCCGCAAAATATCTACGGCCGCGGCGCCACATCGCGGATCAACATTGTTTCCATCTCACTGATCAACGCCAATGTGCTGTCTGTTCGCTATATGCGTACCATCACTCGCGGTGACGAGACCCATACGACCCATTGGGTGGCAACGCTTACCTTCTCCTATGTGAATGCTCCAATGTCCTCGACCGATCGGCTGATAAATCCGCTCGGCTTCGCCGTCAGCGACTATCGATCCGATCCGGAGGCCATCAATTGAAACATCCGAAACATCATTGTTTGATTGCACTACTGCTGACTGCTAGCTTGCCATCGGCAGCCCTTGCGCTGGAAACGCCGCGCGGCGCATCCCAGGACAGTCGGGTTCGCTTCGTCGACTATCAGCCTTACAATATCACCAGGATCGTGGGCTCGTTGCGTTCCTCCGTCCAGGTGGAGTTTGCTGCCGACGAGGAAATCGCCCATGTGGCGCTTGGTAACACGGTCGCCTGGGAAGTGGCGCCCGCCGGCAATATTCTCTTCCTGAAGGCGCGAGAGAACCAGCCGGTCACGAACATCTCCGTGGTCACGACACGTCGTGATGGTTCGACGCGCAGTTACCAGATGGAGTTGACGGTCCGTGACGGTCCGGTTGCCGCCGGCCAGGACACTTACTTCTATGTAAAATTTCGCTATCCGGCCGATGATGCGGAACGCCGTCGTCAGGAGGCGCTTGCGCGAACCCAGGCAGCACAAGCTGGACAAGCCGACACAGTGCTGGCTTTGCATGAGCAATATGGACCGCGCAACTGGCACTATTCCGCACAGGGATCAAAGGCTTTGCAACCGAACGCTGTTTATGACAACGGCAAGATCACGACTATCGCCTTCACCGGTAACCAGGAAATGCCGGCAATCTATATGGAAAACTCCGACGGCACCGAGAGCCTGGTACCTAAGTCGGTGGCCGGCGATCTCGTGCTCGTTCACGCGATCAGTCGCAAATTCATCCTGCGGCGGGGAGGAGACGTGCTCTGCATCTTCAACGAAGCCTACGATCCGACCGGCATCGATCCGAACACCAATACCACATCACCTTCGGTTGAGCGCGTCATGAAAGTGCAGGCGAGAAGTGCTGCAAAAGGAGGAGCCGATGGCCGATGAGGCGGAAGACCGTATCCCAGGCGAGCGCGCCGAGACCGATGTCAATTCGCGAACCGAGGCCAGTCCATTCCTGAAGCGCGGAGCCGTCGTTTTAGCAATGGTCGCTTTTGTTGGGTTTTCGCTGTGGTCGATGCGTGACAGGCAAAAGACTGAGACGACAAAGCCCGACCATGTCGTTATTCGCCAGACGGCTGACTTCGAGCCGGCGAAGGAAGAGGTAAAGCCGGCGGCACCCCTTCCCGAGGTGTTGCTACCGACGCCTGCGCCAAAGGAGCAGGTCACACCTGCTGAGGACACTTTGTTGGACTCTGCCCGCCGTGCGCCGGTGATGGCCTATGGACAGCAGTCCTCATCGCAACGCCGCGACACAGCAGCTGCCATGTCGCAAGACGCTGGTTCCAATTATCTCCCTGTTCCAGGCAGCCTTGGAGGCGTCCAACCTGAAACCGAGGATCAGCGCTTCAACAAGATGTTGACGCCGACCCATCTGGAAGGATCACGCGCCGGCACGCTCGGCAATCGCGACTTCATCGTGACGATGGGAACTTCGATTCCCTGTGTGCTGGAAACGGCGCTCGCCTCCGATCAGCCGGGCTTCGCCAGCTGCGTCATCAACCGCGATGTGCTTTCCGACAACGGCCGCGTCGTTCTGATGGAGAAAGGAACTCAGATCGTCGGAGAATATCGAGGCGGCTTAAACCGCGGCCAGAAGCGTCTGTTCGTGCTTTGGAACCGGGCAAAGACGCCAAGAGGTGTGATTATTACACTCGCCTCGCCCGCAACCGACGCACTCGGGCGGGCGGGCATGGATGGCTATGTCGATACACATTGGTGGGAGCGCTTCGGTAGCGCCATCCTGCTCTCTATCGTCGGCGACGCGACGACCTATGCCGGCAGCCGGCTGCAGGATAGTGACGTTCAAGCGCAGAATACAACGACGGCTGGCCAGCAGGCAGCAACGATCGCCGTCGAGCAATCTATCAATATTGTGCCGACATTGACGAAGCATCAGGGCGAACTCGTCTCGATTTTTGTCGCCCGCGATCTCGATTTTTCCGACGTCTATAGCCTGCGTGTCACCGAACCCCGCAACAGGATCCTCGATCGGGCGGTATTGGGGGACTTCATGCCTCGATCGACGCTCGTGACGAAGTAGGGCGCAAGATGGCGGAAGCTTCAGATGCTGGTGTCGTACGTGAATTGCTTTTGCCACTGTCTCGCTTCCTGAAGGATAAATCTCTCTATGAGATTGTCGTCAACCGCCCAGGTGAAGTCCTGACTGAGGGGGCGGAGGGATGGCGGCACCACGCGTTGCCGGATCTTAGCTTTGAGAAGCTCATGCGTCTGGCCCGGGCCATTGCAAGCTATTCGAACCAAGCAATCGACGAGGCCCGGCCGATCTTATCGGCCTCTTTGCCCGATGAAGAGCGGATTCAGATCATTGTTCCGCCGGCAACGAGCAAGGGCACGGTCAGCATCACGATCAGAAAGCCGCCGTCGGTGACGCTGACGTTGGTTGATCTCGAAAGGGGGGGATTATTTTCCAATGTCTCCTCGCCGAACCGTGATGTCGAATCCTCGGATACGAGGTTGGACAAGATTCTTAAGGCAGGCAATTACGCGACGTTTCTACGTGCGGCGGTTCTTGCGCGCAAAAACATCATCATCTCAGGCGCGACCGGATCCGGCAAGACAACCCTGTCGAAGGCATTGATCCGGCATATCCCGGAGCATGAGCGGATAATCTCGATCGAGGATACGCCGGAGCTGGTGATCACGCAGCCTAATCACGTCAGGCTTTTCTATTCGAAAGGAGAACAGGGGCTGGCGAAAATCAGTGCGAAAGATCTGCTCGAATCGTGCCTCAGGATGCGACCCGATCGCATTCTTCTACAGGAGCTGCGCGACGGCTCGGCCTTCTACTACATCCGCAATGTCAATTCAGGACACCCTGGATCAATTACAACGGTCCATGCCGATTCTGCGGCGCTAGCATTGGAGCAACTGACGTTGCTCGTAAAAGAGTCGGAAGGTGGTCGTGACCTTGAGCGCAGCGATATTCGTGGTTTGCTCAAGGTCGCGATCGATATCATTGTCCAGTGCAAGCGGATCGATGGGCGGTTTCGGGTGAGCGAGATTTATTTTAAGCCGTGATCGGGGCGGCCCCATTCCGTTTCGCCGTCATGCAATCCTCGGCTTCGGGCGAACCGCCTCGTTCATCGGAAAACTGAGCCGGAAAATGGCCGATGTGCATGCGAAATTCGGGGTACGTGAGCGCTCTCCAGGGCCGCATGCCATCTTTCGTCGCACGGCCTCGTAGTTGCCCGCGGATTATGCGACGAAAATAGAGAGCATTGACAAATACTTGAACTTCGCAGTGGCGAGCCGGTTGGTCGCAGCAGCATCAACTTGGCAATGACTCTCTTAGTGCGTTGTTGAGCGAAAAGCCGAGGTCGTCAGTCGCTGAGGATTCTAATTGGTTTTCTATATCGACCTCAGTTACTAATCGATTTTCGATGCGAAACTTGCGGTTTCGATGAGGCTCATATCCGGTATAATCAATTTTCGATATGATTGTTCGAATCTAAGCGTTTTTCGATAAGGATAATTGATTTCCGATGTAAGCGATTTTCGATATTATGCCTCGAAAATAATCATCCTTCGATGATGTAACTTGTTTTTCGATGAGGAAGGAAGTCGGCATGACAGCCAATCCCGCAAATCCGGCGGTCTTCCAAGAGCGTATCGTGCCAACGGATACGGTTCCCGTTGGGTATGCAGCTCTCATCCAGAAATACGGGATTGCAGCCCCCGTTCGTCGCCCCTCGTGCGTCGCGAAGGGCTTCGTCTATGGCTCGAGGAGAGCACATGAAGATTGGACGATCTTCGACAAGCGCTTCGCTCCAGAGGACAGCTTGCTTGGACATCTGTCTTTCGCACTGAGGCACGAGACGATCGATCTGTTGATCCTAAAAAAGCTATTTCACATCGCCCCGGCAAGTGAGATCGCAGCGCTGATCGAAGCCGAACCGACGAGCAGCATGACGCGTCGGATCTGGTTCTTCTATGAATGGTTGACCGGTACACGCCTTGACATTCCGGACGCCGAACGGGGGAACTATGTTGAAGCGCTTGACACCGCGAGCTACTTTACATCGACTCCTATGAATTCATCTCGCCACCGCGTGCGAGACAATCTTCTCGGCACACCCACATTCTGCCCCGTATTAAGGCGCACCGAATATCTCGTCGACACGGTCGCCCACCGCTGGGATGCTGAAGCCAAAGAGCTCATCGGAAAGATCGGGAAGGGGATCGTTACGCGCGCGGCAAGCTTTTTGCTCCTGTCGGATAGCCAGGCATCCTACCAGATCGAAGGCGAACGCCCACCGCGAAGCCGCCTCGAGCGTTGGATGAGGGCTGTTGCCCAAGCGGGAAAGCGGCCGATCACAGTGGACGAACTCGTGCGCCTCCAGCATATTGTCATCGAGGAGAACCGGTTCATCAAGCGCGGGCTGCGAGACGCCGGCGGCTTTATTGGCGATCGCGACTGGAACGACGATCCTCTCCCCGAATTCGTTTCAGCTCGGCACGAAGACATTACCGATCTTCTCGCAGGGATCATAGCCGCAGGAAGCAGGATGGCGGAGAGTGGGATCGATGCCGTACTTCAAGCCTCGGTCATGGCCTTCGCCTTCGTCTTCGTCCATCCCTTCGAAGACGGAAACGGTCGCCTGCATCGGTATCTCATACACCATGTTCTGTCTGAGCGCGGATATACGCCCGCCGGCATGATCTTTCCCATTTCTTCCGTACTTCTTGAACGCCAGGAGGAGTATAGTGCGCGCCTGCGCGGTTACACCGGACCGCTGTTGCCCTTTATCGAATGGGTGCCGACACCGGAGAAAAACGTGAGTGTCGTCAACGACACCGCCGATCTCTATAGGTTCGGGGATTACACGGAGTTGACGGAATTTCTCTATGCTTGCGTCATACAGACGATCAAGCATGACCTGCCAAATGAGATCGATCACCTCGCGCGCTTCGATGAAGCGAAGGGACGCATTCAGGATTTCCTTGAGATGCCGGACGGGATGATCTCCAGCCTCATCAATTTCATCCGTCAGAACGAGGGTACGCTTTCTAAGAAGCGGCGCAGCCGTGAATTCGAAAAGATGACGGACGAGGAGGTAAGGTCAGCGGAAGCGGTGGTTCGCGACGCCTTCGACATCGGCCTATCGAATGAGGATGGCGCGCCCAAAGGCCCGCTCGGCTAGGCTCAGCCTTTCCAGCTGGGCCAGCATGTCGATCGACGGTTCAGGCGGTAATGGAGGCGGCACGAATTTGAGGCGGAGGACCTTTGTGACTGCAGGGTTCGTAAGTTCTAACCCCTTTCAGGAGCCACGTTCTCCGTCAAAAGCATGCCATTCAGTATTTCATAAAGACGGCTCGATATGAAAGGCTCCGACCCTTTCGGGCGTAGGTGTTGTAGCGAATGTTGGCGGCGCTGCGGCTCCCGGACACTTCCACTCGGTCTTGGTTGACCGGTTGCTCGATTGAAGCGGCTCAGCTCGCGTCGGGTAAAGCGCTCTTGAGATCTGTTTCTGTAAAATCACGACCTTTGAACAGGATCGGTATGTTGAGACTGTGCGCACAGGCATAGGACAGGCAGTCGGCGAAATTGAGTTGGGCTGGGTGACCCTTTCCTTTGCCGTATACGGCAAAAGCCTCCACTGCGCGCCGAGCGATCGCATCGGTGATTGGAACCACGGTAATTTTGGCCGCTTGAAGAAAGGCGTCGAACATCTCTTGGGCATCAAGGATCTCTAGCCCAAGAATACGCGCCAGGTTGATGGTTGCCTCAAGCCGGACATGCGCGCCGGTTTGTCGGCGTACGGCGCCATCGACTGCGGCTAGGTATAAGTCGGCCTCCGGTTCTCCCGCAAGGATGGCGACGAATGCCGAGGTCTCGATGAACATCATTGGCCCCAGAGTGCGTCGCGTTCCTCTTTGGTCAAGGGCGCGGTCGGCGGGAGTTTTGCCTTGGCAAGCGCGCGGGCACGGATCTCCGCGACGTGCTGTTTCAAGGGCACAGCTTCGTCAGCCCGCTCAATCTCGTGCTGCAACGCAAGCTTGATAGCGGCGGTCAGGTTGGAGGCGCCACGTTTGCGCATGACGGTTTCCGCTAGGGTGCGAACTTCCTGATCTCGGATACTGAGCATGTGACGTCCTTGTTGTCATGACAACCACTGTATATACGTATGGACGAATTTTGTCCATACGATGGACTGGCTTCATATCTGTTTCTCGCCCCGTGCCCAATTCCAGCGCAAGCGGACCCAGGCGTTCACACCATTCTGGTCGCGGGTTCGATTCCCTCACATCAACAGATTCCATTTTTGGGCTATGGGTTGTCGTTTTAAACGAATGGAGTCGCAACCGAGCGAGGGACGATTGCTTTGCGCCCTCACATCGGCCGTTGATAGTGGAGCATCGTACAGCCTGACATAATCTGCTGGGTTCTTAGGAATTGAAAAGCGGCCTCTAACGGGCCGCCGCTTGCTCTTCCCGGTAGCGGCACGTGTCCGCATCGAGTTTCCGAAACGGACGGCTACGAATTCCGGATCGGACGAACTTGAAATCCGAATTGGACGCATGTAGCTGCCACGGATTTCCTTACGACCCCCACGCCTATGACGAAGTCGCGTCTCGTCTTGCGGACGCAGGCGCTCGCGTCATTGTCCCGTACCTGCGCGGGTTCGGCCCCACTCGTTTTCTGTTAGCCTCATCCATGCGGAGTGGGCAGTTCCCAGTGTCGACAGGGGGTTAGTTTCTCATGTCGCCCGACAGGGAGTTCGGGATCTCGCGTAAGACCGGCTATAAGATCTTCAATCGCTACAAGGAAGACGGGTTGGAGGCGCTCACGGATCGGTCACGGCGGCCTGTGCACTATGCCAACCAGCTACCCGAAGCGTTCGTACAACTATCATGCTCACGCTCTCACGGCCGCTTCCTTCATCTCAACCTTCGGCGTCGTCAAATACTCCCCCTTCAGCCGCATATGGCACCAGCAGGCGAAGGCGGAGCTTGCGAAGGCCAGGCTTTCGCCGATCGCCAGGCGGTTGTTGGAGTTACTGAGGAGCGTCAATGAGAAAAAGAAAAGGCAGGCGATGTAGGCGTGCCATGCGGCGCGCGGGATGATGCCTGCCTTGCGGGCGCGCCAGACAGCGCGGATGAAGGTGGCGAGCATGAAGCCCATGATTGCCGCGCCGAATAGGCCGTAGCGCACCAGGATTTCCAGGTATCCGTTGTGCAGCAGCGTGTACTGGATATGGGAATAGCGGGTTTCGGCCCAGCGCTCGAGCCATCTGTTGCCCCAGCCGAAGATCGGTGCGGAGGAAAAGACCTCCCAGCTGTTCGACCAGAGCTGCAGGCGCTCGTCCATTGATACAGGGGTGTTGGTCGAGCTGATGGTATTGGAGACCACGCCGCCCATCTCATGGCCGTTGGCTACATTCTCCACCATGGAAATGGCCGCCGATACGGTCGGTCCTGCCGTCTTGTCGAGATTGTGCCTGACACCATAGATGCCGGCGATCAAAAGGGCCGCAACGGCAATGATGGCGATGACGCCGCTCTTCAGGCGCAGATAGGTCAGCGTAATCAGAGCCAGCAGCGGCAGGGTGATGCCGAGCGCCAGCCAGACGCCTTTCGATTTGGCGCCGTAGATGGCGATGAAACAGAGCGCGAAGATGAAGGGCGAGACGATATAGGCGAAGCGCGCGATCCGGCGATCGCTCGATTTGTCCGTCAGGTAGTGCAATAGCCAGAACAGGGTGAAGATCACGATCATGCCGCAGGCGACGGCGCCATGGATCTGATTGTTCATGATCAGCGGGCGGATGGTCTCGCCGGCAAAGACCTCACACAGATGCTGTGTTGCCACAAGCATGATGAGGACCACGGCAAAATAGGCCGCGACGATCTTCTCCATCAGCTCTTCATAAAGCAGGAAAGCGACGCCCATGATGGGGAAGAAGAAGGGGAAGGCATATAGCCAGTCCGAGGCGCCGATATCGTGCTGCGGCGTCAGCCAGAAGGTGATGAAGAACCGGGCCATGACATAGAAGGCCCAGCCCATGCACAGCCAGCCGATCCAGTCCGTGCGCGGCCGTATCGGTGCCTTGATATAATAATAGAGGGCGATCAGAGAGAGAAGCGCGGTGGCATAGCGATAGGCATCGCTTTCGACCACGGTCGGGGAGGCGACGAGTAGCCAGAGCAGGCCACCGATGATGGCGACCGGCTTTGCCATGCTGCTTGAGGCCTTTGTGACGCCGATCGGCTCAGCTGCGAGATCAGCATGCGGTTTGTTCATGCGCGAGTCGTCCAATGTGGTCCGCCTTCGTCTAGAGTCGGTTCATCATCCGGCATTTCTCGCCCCCATGACCGCCCCTATGGTTGCAAAGGGGCAGGAATGCGGCATTTTCCGATGCCGGTGCATCAATGATGTCGATTTCGCCGGATGCTTGTTAATGGGCAACTCCGTCGCGCCGGACCACTTTCAAGGCTGTCAGGAAAATCACCTTGAGATCGAAAAGAAAGGAGCGCCGGCGCAGATAGTCTTCGTCCAGGGCCACCTTCTCGGGGATCGGCAGTTCGTCGCGGCCGTTGACCTGCGCCCAGCCGGTCAAGCCCGGCAGCAAAGCGTCGACGCCGCGCTCGGTGCGCAGGGCTATGAGGTCGTGCTGATTGAAAAGGGCAGGGCGCGGGCCGACGATGCTCATCTCTCCTTTGAGGATGCACCAGAGCTGCGGCAGTTCGTCGAGGCTGGATTTGCGCAGGAAGGAGCCAATGGGCGTCAGATAAATCTTGGGGTCCTTCAGCAGATGGGTTGCGACCGCAGGCGTGTCGGTGCGCATGCTGCGAAATTTCGGCATGCGGAAGATCTTGTTTTTGCGGCCGACGCGATCCGACCAATAGAGGATCGGGCCGCGCGACGTCAGCCGTACTGCGAGTGCGACGATCAGGATCGGAATGAAAAAGACGATGGCCGCCGCAAAAGCGGCGAGAAAATCGAAAAGGCGCTTGGCGATCGTATAAAGCATCATCTCTTATCGTTGCATCGCCCTGTGTTGTAAGGGTAATGAAGGTCGTCATTGCCCTGTGCATCTCATATCGCGATTTTAAGCACAACCATCCACGGCAAGATTCCCCGCCCTTGTTCCGAGCGAATATCCTGTGCAAAGCATGTCTCAGCTAATAATGGTGCGCAAAAGCGGAGGCAGCGTAGGCATGATCCTGGTGACGGGTGCGACGGGTTTTGTCGGACAGGCTCTATGCGCGGAGCTTTCCCGCCGGCGGATGGATTATCGGCCGGTCAGTCGCAACTCCCGCCCAGGCTTCGCCGTCATCGGGGCAGCTAATGGCGATACCGATTGGACCGGAGCGCTTGCCGGTGTCGATATCGTCATGCATCTGGCAGCCCGCGTCCATGTCATGAACGAGAGTGCTGCCGATCCGCTAGCCGCGTTTCGCGCCGTCAATGTCGATGCAACGGCCAATCTGGCGCGGCAGGCAGCCGGCGCGGGCGTGAAACGCTTCATCTTTTTAAGCTCGATCAAGGTCAACGGCGAGGGGACGGCGGCGGGAGAGCCCTTCAGCGCTTCGGACGCGCCGCATCCGGAAGATGCCTATGGCCGCTCGAAGCTCGAGGCGGAGGAGGCCCTGCTTGCGATATCAGCGGAAACGGGTATGGAGGTCGTCATCATCCGGCCGCCGCTCGTCTACGGCCCAGGGGTGAGGGCGAATTTCGCAAGCCTGATGACATGGGCCGCCCGGCCGTTTCCCTGGCCGTTCGGGGCGGTTCGAAACCGCAGGTCGCTGATCTTCGTCGGCAATCTCGCCGACTTCATGTTGCTCAGCGCTCGCCATCCGGCCGCTGGAAATCGCGTGTTTCTGGTCAGTGATGGCGAAGATCTTTCGATCGGCCAACTGATCGCCAAACTATCCTTGGCCGCGGGGCGCAAGGCTTGGATGCTGCCGGTGCCCCCAGCGTTGCTGGAGGGGCTCGCCGCGCTTCTGGGGCGTCGAGCCGCCGCGCAGCGGCTGCTTGGCTCGCTTCAGGTCGATATCGGCGAGACGAGGGCGGTTACCGGCTGGTCGCCGCCCTATTCGATCGAAGAGGGGTTGGCGGCGACGGTCGCCGGTGCAGGGGCGAAGGCGCGCTAAGCCAGCCTTTCAGCCTTAGAGACTCCAGACGGAATGGCCTTCCAGCAAAGAGTTGCTCCGATCGAGAGCGGCCTTCACGTCGACGACGACGCCGTTCTCACTCAAGAGATCGAGGATCTTGCCGGCACCCTCGGCCAGATAGGATTTGTGGGGAACGGCAAGGACGAGGGCGTCAAGCTTGCCGAAATCCTGCAACTCCTTGAGCTTGATGCCATATTCTTCTTCAGCTTCCGAATGGCTCGCCATCGGGTCGTGGACCAGCGGTTCCAGGCCGAACTGACGCAGTTCACTGATAATATCGGGAACGCGGCTGTTGCGCAGATCGGGCACGTTTTCCTTGAAGGTCAGGCCGAATATGCCGATCCGGGCACCATTGATCGGCTTTTTCGCCGCGACCAGCATCTTGATGAGCTTCTGGGCGATGAAGGCGCCCATGCCGTCGTTGATACGCCGGCCCGACAGGATGACTTCCGGGTGGTAGCCGAGCTCTTCGGCCTTCGCGGTCAGATAATAGGGATCGACGCCGATGCAGTGGCCGCCGACCAGGCCGGGAGTGAAAGGCAGGAAATTCCACTTCGTACGGGCCGCCTTCAGCACATCGGCCGTGCGGATATCCATCTTCTCGAAAATGATCGAAAGCTCGTTCATCAGTGCAATGTTCAGGTCGCGCTGGGTGTTCTCGATCACCTTGGCGGCCTCGGCCACCTTGATGCTGGGGGCGCGGTGGATGCCGGCCTCAACCACGGCGCCATAGATGGCGGCGATCCTTTCCAGCGTTTCCTCGTCGTCGCCGGCGACCACCTTTACGATGCGCTCGAATGTATGTTCCTTGTCGCCGGGGTTGATGCGCTCCGGCGAGTAGCCGACATGGAAATCCTCGCCCTGGCGCAGGCCGGAGACTTCGGCCAGTACCGGGCCGCAGACTTCTTCGGTCACACCTGGATAGACGGTCGATTCGTAGACGACGATCGAACCTTCGCGCAAAACCTTGCCAACGGTGCGCGAGGCCGAAATCATCGGCCGCAGATCGGGTTGCCGGTTCCGGTCGATCGGTGTCGGCACGGCGACGATGAAGAAATCGCGACCCCGCAAATCCTCAATTTCGCCTGAGATCCGAAGGCCACTGGCCTTCAGCCGCTCGGGCGAAACCTCACGGGTATCGTCGTCGCCCGCCTTTAGCGCGGCGATGCGCGAAGCGTTGATGTCAAAACCGACCACATCGTGGAATTTTTCGGCGAGCGCGATCGCGACTGGTAGGCCCACATAACCGAGGCCAATGACTGCAATTTTTTCGTTCAACACACCATACCTCGAACATTCCGCCTGAATTAGCCCAAATCCGAAGCGGATGTCAGCGCCTAATATTTGCCTTCAGGATCATTTCAGATGCGATTCGCATGAATGTGATGAGCGGTCAGCTGCTTTGCAATGGCCTTAGCGTGCGGTCTTGTCGCGCGTCGCGTCTCAGCTTTGGCGCAGGATGCCTATCGAAACTTTCTGGTTTCGATCCCATTTATTTAGGTGAGACTTATCTTCTTTTCTCGGAAAGCGTGGCTCGCGATGCGAAACAGCTATCTTAAACAACTGCGCACCCAGCGCGAGCAGCTCGAAGCCAGGCTTGAGCTGCATATAGCGCGCTATTGTTTCGGCGAAGGCGAGGTGGACGACGGTACCGAAGCGGAGCTCCGGCAACGGATTGCGGAAATTTCCGACGAAATTGCCGCTCTCGAGGACGAGCGCGGCGAGTAAGATTGCATGAGGCAGGTTTCCAGCTGTCCGGATCGATTCTAACGCTTACAAAATAGCAAAGTCAGCGTTATTGATGGCATTTTTTCGCAATAAATACAGGACAATGACCATATCTAATAGCTACGCTCGCGAGGTAACTTCGACGATGCGTCCGAAGAAAGCCATTGGCTGGCGGAAGCTTCGATGCGATCGGCGCAAGCCGCTTTCCGCACCGCGGTCATTTTCGCTAAGGCCTCCGGGGTTCTTTCTCGGAGGCGGCGTCAACTGGAAGTCCGCCCGTTGTTCTTGCGGCCTTGATGCCTTTTGCTCGTTCGGAGATCAGCGCGCGTTCGAGCTGTGCAACGCCGCCAAGCACTTGGCGCGAGAACATGCGCTGCGTTATAGAGCTGTCGATCGGATCTTGTAGCAATCGGAAATGCGCCCCTCTGACCGAGAGATCCTCGATGACCTCGAATAGATGGCTCAGCGAACGAGCCGAACGATCGAGGCGTACGGCAACGAGCGCGTCTCCGGTATCAACGTTGCGCAGGCGCTTTGCCAGGATAGTGCAGCCCGGGTAAGGGATTGGACTGAACCCTGTTCTTGAACAATGATGTCGCAGCCGACCGAGCGCAGTTCAACTTCTTGGGCATCCGTTGTCTGCTCTCCTGTGGAAACACTAAATAGCCGATCAGGGGAAACTTGCCGTTCCTGTGCCTCATTGATCATGCCGCACTATGGCTTGATCACGGAGGAGGGTGAGTAACGCCGGATTGATATAGAGATTTTCTCGTCCGGCTTTGATTTCTTGGAGTAGGCCGGCTTCGACAAGAAGCTTAAGATAGACTGATGCGGATTGCCGCTTGGCGATCTGCGCCTCAACGAGGTCGCCGATCCGGCAATAAGGGTTCACAAAGATTACTTCTGCGAGTTCTCGCGAATAAATCCTCGGTATATCCCGCCGAATGCTTTCTGCCGTCTCGTTGAGAAGATCGCGAATAGCACGAATGCGAGCTGTCGACCATTCCGCTGTGTCGCGAACTGCTTCCAGCATATAGAGTATCCAGCCCTCCCAGGCGCCTTCCGTTGTCACGGCCAATAGCCGGTCATAATAAGCTCTCTTATTGCCAATGATGTAGCGGCTAAGGTAGAGCACTGGAATGTCGAGTAGTCCTTTGTCGACGAGATAGAGGAGGTTCAAAACGCGTCCGGTGCGGCCATTGCCATCAGCAAATGGGTGAATGGCTTCGAACTGGTAGTGCATTACCGCAAGGCGGATCAACGGATCGATATCCTCGGCCTCGTGGATGTAGCGTTCCCAGTTGGCAAGCTTGCTCCGGAGCAATTCCTGACCTTCCGGCGGGGTGTAGATGACCGTGCCAGTAGCCTCATTCATCAGTGCCGTGCCTGGCGTTGAGCGAATGTCGAGATCGATGCCCTTGATCGTTCGGCAGACGGCAACTGCTGTAGATGTCGAGACCGGCCGGTTCCGGAGCGATTGAAATCCTTCGCTGAGAGCCGTGCGATAACGGAGCGCTTCCTTTGTCGCGGGATCGGCGTGATTGCCGGCTTCGTTTGCAAAACGGAAGAGCCTGTCTGTCGTGGTGACGATGTTCTCGATTTCGGAGCTTGCTTGCGCCTCGAGTAGCGGGATCGAGTTAATCAGGATCGACTGGTTGGGAATAAGCTGTCCCGACACCCGTAATTCCGCGAGAGCGGCCCGAGCAGCGATGCAGGCCTTGAGTATTTCCTTCGTTTCAACGTCTGAACGCGGGGGCAACACGGGAAGATCGTTGTAAGGGCGGTCAGGTCGAAACGTCATGTCGATGATTCCTCATTTCATTGACACACAGCGGGTAATATGTCGATGGCGTCGACACATTGGCAAATTATGTCGATGAAATGCAAATTTATCGACATATCTTTCGGCTTACAAGCGGCGCTCAAAGTGTTTTACGATCAAAACCGAGAGCCATAGAGCGCGCCTTCCGACAAGGGTAGGCATTAAATCCATCGCGTCCGCCAAATGCACATCAGGAGGCTTTGATGGCCAAAGCCGCATAAATCGGTCGTTTCGCAAGAGGGCCTACTCCCGCCCCGCTGTTTGGTCAGGTTCTGACGCGGAGAAGTGGCTAGTGGCAATTCTTGGCCACGATTATTGATGAGATCTGTCCGTCAAACGGCTCCCACGGATCGATCATTCAGTCGTAGTTTAGTTACGCAATGTATAAATTGCAGGAGACGAGCAACATCCGTACGCAGCCGCTTCTTTGTTCGCTACTTGTCGCCTTCGACGTTGGTAATCGCGAAATTCCGTGACGCTGAAGGCCTCGATGTAAAGATGAACGTGTCAGAGGGGGTATCGTCGGCGGGATCAAAGCCTGGGTCAAACATCTAGATCCTTGCTCTCCGAATTATTCATGCGTGCATCGGCTCGGAACGCTTCCATACCAATCTTGTGAAGCTCGCGGTACTGCGCAGTATCTGGCGGGATCCGGCTGGCCTCGATCAAGGCGCCAAGCAGGAACGCGCGATCGGCTTTTCTCAAGCCAGCCTTGATGATCAATCCGCCGAAGATCATCTTTTCGCGCGATTCGCGCTTGCGATCGTTTGTCATATCGCGCTGCCGCCTTCGTTCGAGAAGCATAATCCGCTGATCCAGCCTCTTAAGCGGATTCGCCCGCTGTCCTTTTTTCGCCGTCGCGAAATCGCGCTGTGATTTCGACGAGAATCTCATTGAGCTCGGCGTCGGAAATGTCCAGTTCGGCGAGACCTGCCCTCCGTGCCGCGCTAGCGAAACGGTCATTGGCCTTGGCGACCATGGTCTTTCGTTTCTCTCTGAGCAGCTCGATCTGTGTGTCGATCTCGGAAACCGTGGTTCTTGCACGCATATCTGTCCTTCCTTTCATCAGAGCCGAGTCTGTTGGCATCTTTTATACTATATTAAATAATGTAGTCAAATCAGCTGCAATAATATAGGAAAGTGGAATTCGCCTTGGAAAATTGCGGATTTTTCGAAGAAATTGCCGCTAAATATCTCGCTATCCGCGATGCGGATGTGCCAGAAAATATAGAGTCAAATATGGCTATTATGTTTTTGAGAGCGAAAATAATCAGCCGCGGAGCGGGACAGAACATTGTCTCGGCTGCCGCCTATCGTCATCGTACCAAGATGATGGATGAGCAGGTGGGGACTAGGTTCCTCTACTCCGCAGACGCGGCCGAACTCGTCCATGAGGAACTCGCTCTGCCTGATGATACACCGGCATGGTTGCGAATTTTAATCGACGGACGATCGGTTGCCGGCGCCAGCGAAGCGCTTTGGAATGCCGTCGATCGTTTCGAGACCCAACGTAATGCACAGTTGGCCCGCGAGATCATCCTTGCGCTTCCAAACGAGCTCAGCAGGAAGGAGAATATCGCCCTGGTACGCGACTTCGTTCGCGAGAACCTAGTGTCGCGCGGAATGGTGGCAGACTGGGTCTATCACGACAAGAAGGGCAATCCGCACGTCCACGTTATCACCACGCTGCGTCCACTAACAGCGGAGGGATTTGGGCTGAAGCGCGTCGCTGTCGTTGACGACGGCGGTGAGCCGTTACGCCACAAAACGCGTCGCAGGCAGAAAGGAGAAATCATTCGCCATCCATGGGCAGGCAACAAGGCAACGCTGGAGGAGTGGAAGCTTGCATGGGCTCAAACGGTAACGCACCATCTGGCCCTTGCCGGTCACGATATCCGCATAGACGGCCGCTCCTATGAGGAGCAGGGGTTGCGGGGAATGGGGCAGCGCCATCTCGGTCCCGCCCGCACAGCGCGTCTACGCAACGGTGCCGATGTCTATTTCGCCCCTGCAGCATTGGCACAGCGTTACGAGACGGCGGATCGCCTCGCTGCCGACCCCGCCCTACTGCTTAGGCAACTCAGCAACGAGCGCTCGACTTTCGATGAAGCCGAGATCGCCCGTGCCCTGCACCGCCACGTTGATGATCCAATCGTCTTTGCCAATATCCGCGCGAAACTGATGGCGTCAGACGACTTGGTAATGCTACGGCCGCAGCAGGTGAGTTCGGAAACTGGTGGGGTCGAGCTGCCGGCGGTCTTCACTACGCGCGCGACGATTAGGACCGAATTCCATATGGCGCGGTCGGCATTCAACCTTTCGAACATCGGTGGCTTCGCGATATCGTCATCCCAAGTTGATGCTGCCATAGGGGAGATTGAGGCAGCGCCAAACAAGGCCATTCGCCTCGATGCCGAGCAGGTCGATGCGGTCCGACACATCACGGCCGATAGCGGCATTGCCGCAGTCGTCGGTGTCGCGGGTGCTGGCAAATCGACATTGCTGAGTGTGGCACGTCTCGTATGGGAAGGAGACGGCAGGCGCGTCCTCGGAGCAGCGCTCGCCGGCAAGGCGGTGGAGGCATTGACTGGTAGTTCCGGGATCCGTTCACGTACGATTGCCGCTTGGGAGCTTGCCTGGAAAAACGACTATGACCTGCTGCAGAAGGGCGACGTGCTGGTTCTGGACGAAGCTGGTATGGTGTCGTCGCAACAGATGGCGCGTCTTCTCAAACGCGTCGAGGATGCCGGTGCGAAAGCGGTTCTTGTCGGCGACGCGATGCAGCTTCAGCCGATCCAGGCGGGGGCCGCCTTCCGTGCCATCGTCGAGCGCATCGGCTTTGCCGAATTGGTCGGCGTTCGCCGCCAGAGACACGAATGGGCGCGAGAGGCGTCCGGTCTGTTTGCCCGTGGAAATGTTGAGGAAGCCTTGAGGGCCTATAGCGCCCATGGCCATGTCCTCGAAAGTGACACGCGCAATGATGCGGTTCAACGCATCGTCTCCGACTGGGCCAACGCTCGCCTTGATGCTATTGCGAAGGCGCAGGTCGTCGGTCGTAAGTTGCGGGGTGACGAGTTGATGGTTCTCGCCCACACCAATAGCGATGTTAGACGCCTCAACGATGCGATCCGTGCGGTCATGTTGCAACAGGATGCGCTTGGGGAAGGTAGGTCGTTTCGCACAGAGCGCGGCAGACGTGAGTTCCGTGAGGGAGACCGGATCATCTTCCTGGAAAATGCGCGGTTCGTCGAACCCAAGGCCCCCCACCTAAGTGTTCAGCATGTCAAGAACGGCATGTTTGGAACGGTGATATCGATAGCGGGTCGAGGTGGGGAACCATTTCTCTTTGTTCGGTTGGACAATGGTCGCGATGTCATGTTTTCCGAAGACACTTATCGCAATGTCGACCATGGCTACGCCGCAACGATTCACAAGACCCAAGGATCGACCTTCGACCGCGCTTTCGTGCTGGCAACGGGCATGATGGACCGACACCTGACATATGTTGCCATGACGCGTCATCGCGAGCGTGTCGATCTATATGCGGCAAGGGAAGATTTTCAGCCAAAGTTCGAATGGGGCAAGCCGGTACGCGTCGAACATGCCGCTGGCATCACGGGCGAGCTTATTGAAACTGGGCTTGCGAAGTTTCGCAAGCGGGACGACGATGGTCCTTCTCCTTATGTTGACGTCAGAACGAACGACGGAACCACGCATCGCCTTTGGGGCGTCAGTCTGCCCAAGGCGCTTGAGGAGGCCGGCGTCGGGGTCGGCGATACAGTGACTCTGCGCAAGGACGGAACTGAAAAAGTTACCGTCAAAGTCCCGGTTATTGATGAGGAAACGGGCGCGAGGCACTTTGAGGATCGTGTTGTCGACCGCAATATTTGGACAGCATATTCAACCGATAAGGCCAAGGATCGGGCGGACCAGTTTGCAGCCGAACATCATCCTCCGACGCTCTTTGCGCAACTGGTCGAACGGCTGTCGCGCCCCGGCGAAAAGACGACAACGCTCGATTTCGAAAACGAGGCGTCTTATCGATCCGTGGCTTTCGACTTCGCACGGCGGCGCGGCATCGACACTATCGCGGAGTATGGTCACGCCGTCGAGGCACAGGTTGAGCGTCTATCCAAATGGCTCAGCGTACAAAGTGATCATGTGGCGCGGCTCTGGCAACGGGCGAACGTGCCCTTCGGGGTCGCAGTCGAAACTTCGGGGCGGAATACTGCTATTCACGCAACACGCGACAAAGACGCCTTGCCCGCTCCGACGGCGGATGCTTCCGATCTATTACCCGCAGTGAATTCCCTTACCCGATCGTTTGCAGAAGAGGCGCGTCTCGCCCAACCCGAATCTCCTGCGATGTTGCCAGCGGTCACGAAATTCAAGGCAAGCCTCGATGAGGAGGCGCGGATGCATGTGATCGAGGCCGAGCACTACAAACAGGTAAGAGCTGTACTCATAGCGACTGCATCCGTGATCTGGCGCGACCCCGCAGCCGCCGTGGCGGTGATCGAAGATCTGGTGCTGAAGCAGATCGACCCTGAGCGTATTGCACGTGCTGTTGCCACAGAGCCAACGGCCTATGGCCCTTTGCGCGGCAGCGCCAGAACGATGGATAGGCTGCTCGCTGGTGGCCGGGAGCGCAGGAAAGCACTGCAGGCGGTTAACGCAGTTAGTGCCGACATTCACTCTCTTGGTCGATATTACTTGAGCGCTTTTGAGACCGAAAAATCGGTGGTCATGATAGAGCGGGAACGGATGGCAATAGCCATTCCAGCGTTGACGAGAATTGCCGAGACTGAGCTGCGACACATCACGTCCGAGACGGAGAAGAACCCGCGCGAGCTGGCGCGATTGGTCCGGTCTTTGTCACCAGATGTCCGACACGAATTTTCTGTGGTCAGTAAGGCACTTGATGCTCGCTTCGGACCGGGCGCAATTTTGCGCAACGAGACCGATGTTGCCAATATGGTCTCAAGGTCTCAGCAACCGGTCTTCAAATCCATCCTTGGCCAATTGCGCACAGTCCAGCGTGCCGTCGCTATAGATAGGACAGAAGAGATTATCGCTGAGCGCCAAAGTCGAACGATCAACCGTGCCCGTGGTATTGATCGCTGAGAACGTCCAAAGATTTGAAAGGAAAACGACAGGCTATACCCGAGTCCGTGTCGTGGAGCCGCCTTTTGGTCGTCCAACAGAAGCGAAGATGCGGGTTGTTCGGCTGGTAATGAGTAGTGGCGAGATGGCGACAGACCTGAATGCGGGTTTTGGAGGAGCGTCGGGCGCTAGTGGAATAGAGGGTGCCTTTCGCGCCGGCGCATCAGCTGTCGCCCAAAAGCGGCTGTTCGTTCGGGTAGGATCGAAGCCTAGTGTCGGCCACGGCCACGGACGGGCCGCGCTTTCGGTTCAGATCAAAAAGTCCAAGCAACTGATCACGCCGAAGTTTCTTGCGCAAAAGCGCGCTGCCAGTTCTATCAGAGCAATGGACCTGAAACACATTCTTCGCCAGATCCAGTCCGATAATACTAACATCTTTCATGGACGCCTCCTCTAAATGGTGATCAACGTCTCCATTCTGGCACACAGATGCCGTCGGGGCCGTCCCCATCAGAGCCGGTAGCGGCCCCTTCCCCTATCCCCCGTCATTTTCATCGATGACTTTCACCAGCCGATTAGCAGTTTCATTGGGGATCATGGAAAGCGCTTCGGTGATCGCCTCTCGCCAAGCCGGTCCTCTCGCCCAAGCCTCTTGAAGAGCTTCCCTCATATCGTTGAATCGGCGCACTTGCGCCATGGCCTCGATCAGTGCTGTCGCCTGATCGAGGTCTTTCTGCTGCTTCAGAAAGCTATCGGCCGTCTTAATCCGCCGCGTGGCGACGATCAGCTTATGAATGGCATACCGAGCCGGATCGGGTACGAGAACCGACACTCCAGCTTGATGCAGCAAGACCGTCCGCACCGGCTCGTAGATCAGGAAATCGAGAAACCGGAGCGGATCAGCCGAGGCACCGCCAAGGGCGGGCATTTCGGCAGGCTTGTCCAAATAATCGTCTGATCCTCGATTCCCGGTCAAAAATTCGACGCGGTAAGCATCTTGTGTCCGGAAAGCCGACGATCGCGGCGAGCCCGAACCATGCGGCGGGATCGGCTGGAATGTCTCGTCGACCGATCGGAGCAGATCGAGAATAGGGGGAAGGCTGTCTTGTACTTCGTTGGAGATTGCAAAATCTTGCGCGAGATCAGCGTCACCCGTCACCATGGAAGCGGAAGGCAGACGGACGCCGAGGAGGCCGGAGTAGCATTGATACGCGACTGTGCCGATGAGGACGCCACGCAGCCGGAAGAAACCCGCATTGGCGAGAACTTCAATGATGTCCCCAGCCCTATTCTCAGGTCTGGGAAGTCCGCCTTCACGAATCAACGTCCGAACGAGCTTGCGGCGTGACGTGAAATCATTCTTTAGCGCCTTGAATTGCGTAACCCTTTCAGTGATCGCGGCATCATCAGCAGGACCGACATAGCGGCGAGTTTGGCCGCCCTGCCCGTCGGGTTGATCGAAATACCAATATTTGCGATCCTTCACCGTGACGGAGACAAAACGGCCGTCGGCCGGGAAGTCGGAAACGAAGCTGGCATCGAAAACCCGTTGACCAAGTTCGGCTAGGATCGTTTGATACATTGTGTCGAGGCGGTTCATCAGAAGCTCCGTTATACTATTTTTGCAAATCTAGTATAACGCCGCCCATTTCTCAATCAAAGATACCAACGAAGATGCCGCAACGTGCGTAGGTCTGCCAGTTTCGGAATGCCTTGACCCAGATTTGCATTTGAGGCTGATCCGTTCTGTCGCGAAAATGCCGTTGACGAAATTGCGCTATTGGAATTCAGCCAGGGTCACGATGAAACGCAAAGTTGGGTGAAATTTCGGCGCAAATGAACAGTGCTTATGAGGCCGCGCCCCAGTTGGTTGCGAAATCCAACGTGTCCAACAAGCCACGACGACCCAGTTGAATCGCTAGTCCTGCTGCGGCCCTTATCCGACGGTCTTGGACGAGGAGGTGCACAAGACGCGAGAAAACTGCTGGAATCGTGAAGCGCTGCTTCCCACCGTCTTTGTGACAGACGACCGGTTGGGCACGTGGATGCAACTTTGATCTGCAGTATGCCGCCGCCGTCCGATCGGCGTTGCACGGCGACGTTTCGTTTCGCGGCCACGCAAGCATCTCGACATCGGCGGCTTTTCGGCGCGATAAGGTCGGAGACGATCGAAGCGCGCGAGGAACCAATGAAGCCGAGCCTTCCCACCCTTCTGAGCATCAATGGTGGCTATGTCGACACCGCCGGGTTTCTTGCCCTGCATGGGCTGTTCACGGCGCATGTCACGGGCAATTTCGTTACGCTCGGCGCTTCATTGGTACTCGGGACCTCGGGCGCGCTAGCCAAGCTTCTGGCGCTGCCGGTTTTCTGCGTCGTTGTCATCCTCGCGCGTCTTATTGGCGGCGATCTCTCGCGGCGCAATCTGCCGACGTTGCAGATCATCCTGACGCTGAAATTGCTGCTGCTTGTGTTTGCGGCAATCCTCGCCCTACGCTTCGGCCCGTTTGGCGATGGGGACGGGTGGCAGCCGATTCTGACAGGGATGACGCTTGTCGCCGCCATGGCCATTCAGACGACGGCGCACCGCATCCATCTCGGTTCGACGCCGCCGACGACGATGATGACGGGCACGACGACGCAGATCATGATCGACATTGCCGACCTGCTGCGAGGTGCCAAGCCGGAAGATAAAGTTGCGATGAAGGCGCGGCTTGGCCGCATGGGTGTCGCCGTCGGCGGCTTTGCCTTTGGCTGTGCGCTGGCGGCGGCGCTTTTCATGCTTGCCGGCATGGCTTGTTTCCTGCTGCCGCCGGTTCTGGCGCTTGCCGGAATTCTTATGCATACCGGCAAGGCAGAGGGCAAGCCGGCTTAGCTTCTGGGTATCCGTCCATTCTTGAGACTACCAATCTTGCTCCTTTCTCCCGCCTTGCAAGTCGGCTACAGCTCTCTAAGTGTACGCGTCGGATCGAACTGGTCCGCCGCGTCTGGAGCGGCAAATCCTTGTGAGTCAAGAAGGGATGGTCATGGCAGGAGAAACGGTGCTTGTGGTCGGCGGAGCCGGATATATCGGTTCGCACACATGTCTGGATCTGGCGAACAAGGGGTTCAAACCCGTCGTCTACGACAATTTCTCCAACGGTCATCGTGAGTTCGTCAAATGGGGTCCGGCAGAGGAAGGCGATATCCGCGATCGTGCGCGTCTCGATGAAGTCCTTGCCAAGCACAAGCCGGCCGCCATCCTGCATTTTGCCGCACTGATCGAGGTCGGTGAGTCGGTGAAGGATCCCGTCTCCTTCTATGAAAACAATGTCATCGGCACGCTGACCCTGCTTTCGGCAGCACAGGCGGCCGGCGTGAAGGCTTTCGTCTTTTCGTCCACCTGCGCGACCTATGGCCTGCCGCAGAGCGTGCCGCTTGATGAAAGCCACCAGCAGGTACCGATCAACCCCTATGGCCGCACGAAATACATCGTCGAGCAGGCGCTTGCCGATTACGACCAGTACAAGGACCTGCGCTCCGTCGTGCTGCGCTATTTCAATGCCGCCGGCGCCGATTTCGAGGGCCGCATCGGCGAGTGGCATACGCCGGAAACCCATGCGATCCCGCTTGCCATCGATGCCGCCCTCGGTCGCCGCCAGGGTTTCAAGGTCTTCGGCAGTGACTATGATACGCGCGACGGCACTTGTGTCCGCGATTACATCCATGTGCTCGATCTTGCCGACGCTCATGTCCGCGCCGTGGAATATCTGCTTGATGGCGGCGATTCCGTCGCGCTCAATCTCGGTACCGGCACGGGCACGACGGTGAAGGAATTGCTCGGCACGATCGAGACGGTGTCGAACCGGCCGTTCCCGGTCGAATATGTCGGCCGCCGCGAAGGCGATTCGACGACGCTCGTCGCCAACAACGACAAGGCCCGCGATATCCTTGGCTGGTCGCCGCAATACGATCTAACCGAGATCATCCAATCCGCATGGAATTGGCATGCCAAATCCAACCAGCACTGAACCCTCCTCTTTGGTTGGTGTTGGGGGCAAGCGCCCGAACGTTCTGTTGATTTCGGCTGACCAGTGGCGGGGAGATTGCCTTTCCGCCGTCGGACATGAATGCGTGAAGACACCCAATGTCGATGCGCTGGCAAAGGAAGGCGTGCTCTTTCGACGCCACTATGCCGGTACTGCACCCTGCTCGCCGGCGCGGGCGACGCTCTATACCGGCCTTTATCAGATGAACCATCGCGTTTGCCGCAATGGTTCGCCGCTGGATGCCCGTTTCGACAATGTCGCGCTTGCGGCGCGCCGCGCCGGCTACGATCCGACGCTGTTCGGCTATACCGACACGGCGCCCGATCCGCGCGACCGCGATCCCCATGATCCGCATCTGACGACCTATGAAGGCGTGCTGCCCGGGTTTACGCCGCGGCAGCTTCTGCCGGAGCATGAGAAGCAGTGGCTCTCCTGGCTGCGGTCACGCGGCCATGCCGATGCCGTCAGCCGCGATATCCATATTCCGCTCAGTGCCGAGCCCGGCGAAATTTCCAACAATGCGCCGGCCTATTCCAGGGACGAGACGCAGACGGCCTTTCTGGCGGGCGAGTTCATCCGCTGGCTTGGCGAGCAGGATCAGCCCTGGTTCGCGCATGTTTCCTTCCTGCGGCCGCATCCGCCTTTCTCGGTGCCGGAGCCCTATAACCGCATGTTCTCGACCGCCGATGGCCCGGCCTTTGCACGCGCCGCCGACCGCGAGACGGAAATGGCGCTGCATCCCCTGCTCGCCTTCGGCCTGCCGCTGATCGGCAAGGGCGGCTTCATGTATGGCGGCAAAGGCTCCATCAACGAGTGGACGTCGGAGGATTTTTCGGCGATCCGCGCCATCTATTACGGCATGATCGCCGAGGTCGATGCGCAGCTTGGCCGGATCTGGCAGGCCCTGAAGGATGCCGGCGCCTGGGACGATACCGTCATCGTCTTCACGTCGGACCATGCCGAGATGATGGGCGATCACTGGATGCTCGGCAAGGGCGGCTTCTTCGACGGAAGCTATCATGTTCCCCTTGTCATTCGTGATCCCCGTCAGAGCGCCACGCATGGCCGGCAGGTGGCACGCTTCACCAGCGCCGCTGATATTTTCCCAAGCCTGTGTGACCGGCTGGGTGTTGCGCCGGCAAATCATGTCGATGGCGAAAGCCTGCTGCCCTTCCTCTCCGGTTCCGAACCGGAAGGTTGGCGTGATGCGGCCTTCTGGGAGTTCGATTTCCGCGATATTGCCGAGGGCATTCCCGAGCGGCATTTCGGCCTGCGGTCCAATGCCTGCAATCTGGCCGTTATCCGCGATGAGCGTTTCAAATACGTCCATTGCGCGGGTCTTCCGCCGCTGCTCTTCGATCTTTCAAAGGATCCGGCGGAACTATCCAATGTCGCCGAGGACGGCGTTTACACGGCGATCAGGCTCGCCTACGCCGAAAAGCTTCTCTCGCTTCGGGCGGAGCATCTGGACCAGACGCTGGCCTATACAGAGCTGACGGAAAAAGGGCCGGTTTCGCTCCGGCCCTGAGTGGCTTCTGTCATTCGTTTTTGCGTAATTCCGGACGGAAAACCGCTGCGGGCTTTTCCTGGAATTGCTCCTTAAGCAAACGATCCGAGATAGTTCATCTTGCCGATAGACAGGCCGCGGCTGCGCAGGATGTCGTGTGCCGTGGTGACGTGGAAGAAGAAATTCGGCAGCGCGAATTTCGCCAGGTAATCCTCGCCCTTGAAGACGATCTTGTTGCCTCCGGGCGAGATCGTCACTTCCCGCACATCGCTGCCTTCCATCGTTGCCGGCGTAACCGTCGCCAGGAAATCCTGCGTTTTCTTCAGACGCTCGCGCAGATCGGCGACAGTCGTTTCGTTGTCTTCGAAGCGCGGCGCATCGATGCCGGCAAGACGGGAAATGGTGAGCTTTGCAGTATCGGAGGCGCGCTGATACTGGCCGGAGAGCGGCAGCATGTCGTCGATCAGGCGGGCGGAAATGAGTTCCTCCGCCGCAACGCCTTTTTCAGCCGCATGGGCTTCGATCTTGTCGAGATAGGCCGAAAGGTTTTGGAGGCCGCGTTGGAAGACGGGGACCGAGAAACTGTACATCGAGGGCATGTGTGTTCTCCATTGCGGGCCGCGGCGCGGCCGGTTGGTCGTCTGCATTCTATTCCGTTCCCGTGTCGATGGAATAACCGTTCCACGGTGACGGGTGCCCGTATGTAGGTTTGATCATCCGATCTTGCAGTGTGAGCGGCAAGAAAACTCGTCTTCCCCGGCTCCAGCGATGCGCCCAGAATTTGCTGTTGACCTTTGCCCTGAAAAATGGAATGAATATTCCGCATAATGAATTTTACGGTTTGTTTGTTCCGTTTTCGATGTGGCTGCCATGGGAGTGGCGACCGAATTGAATAGAGGCCCTGCAGTCGAGACTGGGGGCTCCGGCATTTAGGAGGGGTGTGGCCGGGCACCTTATCTGGGAGGAAAACATGAAGAAATTTATCCTTGGTTCTGCGATGGCTCTCCTGCTGTCGACTGCTGCTCACGCCCAAACCATCGGCGTTTCGATGGCTCTGTTCGACGACAACTTTCTGACCGTTCTGCGCAACGGCATGCAGGACTACGCCAAGGACAAGGGCGTGACGCTGCAGGTCGAAGATGCCCAGAACGACATTGCCAAGCAGCAGAGCCAGATCCAGAACTTCATCGCCAGTAAGGTCGATGCCATCATTGTGAACCCGGTCGATACCGACGCAACGGCTGCCATTTCCAAGCTCGCCGCCGATGCCAAGATCCCGCTCGTCTACGTCAACCGCGAGCCGGCCAACGTCGACAGCCTTCCGGATCAGCAGGCCTTTGTTGCTTCCAACGAGCAGGAATCCGGTACGCTGGAAGCCAAGGAAGTGTGCCGGTTGCTGGGTGGCAAGGGCAAAGCCGTCATCATGATGGGCGAACTCTCGAACCAGGCTGCCCGCATGCGCACCAAGGACGTCCATGACGTCGTTGCGACCGACGAGTGCAAGGGTATCCAGATCGTCCAGGAGCAGACCGCCAACTGGCAGCGTACCCAGGGCGCCGACCTGATGACCAACTGGCTCTCCAGCGGTCTCGAATTCGATGCTGTCATCTCCAACAACGACGAAATGGCGATCGGCGCCATCCAGGCGCTGAAGGCTGCCGGCAAGCCGCTGGACAAGATTGTCGTTGCCGGCGTCGACGCCACGCAGGATGCACTTGCCGCCATGCAGGCCGGCGACCTGAAGGTCACCGTATTCCAGGATGCTGCCGGCCAGGGCAAGGGTGCGGTCGATGCCGCGATGAAGCTCGCCAAGGGCGATAAGATCGAGAAGAAGGTCTATATCCCCTTCCAGCTCGTCACGCCGGCCAACGTCAAGGACTTCGTCAAGAAGAACTGAGAACGAAGATGATCGACGGATGCGGGCTTTGCCCGCATCCTTTGAAATCCGATCTGCCCGGGAGGGAAAAATGGTTGTGAGCCCATCCACCATGGCGGCGGTACGCGCCAGCGGCGTTGTCCCCAATGCCGCCTATCTGCTGAGCGCAGAAGGCATCCGCAAGGAATTTCCCGGCGTGCTCGCCCTTGATGACGTTTCCTTCCGCCTGAAGCGCGGAACGGTGCATGCGCTGATGGGCGAAAACGGCGCGGGCAAATCGACGCTGATGAAGATCCTTGCCGGCATCTATATTCCCGACCAGGGCGAAGTGCGCCTCAAGGGTGTGGACATCCGGCTGAAGTCGCCGCTCGACGCGCTGGAAAACGGCATCGCCATGATCCATCAGGAACTGAACCTGATGCCCTTCATGACCGTTTCGGAGAATATCTGGATCCGGCGCGAGCCGAAGAACCGTTTCGGCCTCGTCGACCACGCGGAGATGAGCCGCAAGACCGAGGAACTCTTCCAGCGCCTCAACATTTCCATCGACCCTGAAATTCAGGTGCGCGAGCTTTCGGTCGCGAGCCGGCAGATGGTCGAGATCGCCAAGGCGGTTTCCTATAATTCCGATGTGCTGATCATGGACGAGCCGACTTCGGCGCTGACCGAGCGCGAGGTGGCGCATCTCTTCCAGATCATCCGCGACCTGCGCTCCCAGGGCATCGGCATCGTCTACATCACCCACAAGATGAATGAGCTGTTCGAGATCGCCGACGAATTTTCGGTGTTCCGCGACGGCAAATATATCGGCACGCATGCCTCCACCGATGTGACCCGCGACGACATCATCCGCATGATGGTCGGCCGCGAGATCACGCAGATGTTTCCCAAAGAGGAAGTGCCGATCGGCGAGACCGTGCTGTCGGTCAAGGATCTCAGCCTCAACGGCGTCTTCTCCAATGTTTCATTCGATGTCAGGGCCGGCGAAATTCTCGGCGTGGCCGGGCTTGTGGGATCGGGCCGGTCGAATGTCGCCGAAGCCATCTTCGGCGTCACGCCGGCCTCCTCCGGCACGATCGAGCTTTTCGGCAAGAAGACCGAAATCACCTCGCCGGCGGCTGCGATCCGCCACGGCATGGCGTTCCTGACCGAGGACCGCAAGGATACGGGCTGTCTTCTTATCCTCAGCGTGCTCGAGAACATGCAGGTGGCTGTGCTGCACGACAAATTCGTGCGCGGCGGCTTCGTGCAGGAGGGCGCGATCGAAGAGGCCTGCGAGGAGATGGCGCGCAAGCTGCGCGTCAAGACGCCGAACCTCGACGAACGCATCGAAAACCTTTCCGGCGGCAATCAGCAGAAGGCGCTGATCGGCCGGTGGATGCTCACCAATCCCCGCATTCTCATCCTGGACGAGCCGACGCGCGGCATCGATGTCGGCGCCAAGGCGGAGATCCATCGCCTCGTTACCGAAATGGCGCGCAACGGCGTCGCCGTCATCATGATCTCGTCGGAAATGCCCGAGGTGCTCGGCATGAGCGACCGCATCATGGTGATGCATGAGGGACGGGTGACAGGGTTCCTGGATCGTGCGGACGCAACTCAAGTGAAGGTGATGGAGCTGGCCGCGCAGTGACGCCGCCAACCATCGCAAGGGAGGATTGAACCATGGTTAGCAAAGTTGCAGAGGCGACCGCCCCGGCAGTCACACGGCCAAGACGTCGCCGCGTGCCGCCCGAACTCGGCATCTTCCTGGTGCTGATCGGCATCGCGCTCCTCTGTGAGATCCTCGGTTGGATCTTCGTCGGCCAGAGCTTCCTTTTGAACCTGCAGCGCCTGAAAATCATGATCCTGCAGGTCTCGGTCATCGGCATCATCTCGGTCGGTGTGACGCAAGTCATCATCACGGGCGGCATCGACCTCTCGTCCGGCTCCGTCGTCGGCCTGACGGCCATGGTGGCCGCGAGCTTCGCTCAGTCGTCGACCTGGGCGCGTGCCGTCTATCCCGCGCTGACCGACATGCCCTTCTTCGTGCCGATCGGCATCGGCCTGCTGATCGGCCTCCTTGCCGGCTATATCAATGGGCAGCTGATCACGAAAACGAAGATCCCACCCTTCATCGCAACGCTCGGGATGATGGTCTCCGCCCGTGGCCTATCGAAGCTCTACACCAAGGGCCAGCCGATCTCGGGTCTGACCGACCAGTTCAATTTCATCGGCTCCGGTATCTGGCCAGTTGTCGTTTTCCTCATCATCGCGGTCCTCTTCCATGTCGTGCTGCGCTACACGCGCTATGGCAAGTTCACCTATGCGATCGGCGCCAATGTGCAGGCGGCGCGCGTATCGGGCATCAATGTCGAGGCGCATCTGGTCAAGGTCTATGCAATTGCCGGACTTCTGGCAGGTCTCGCCGGCATCATCACGGCTGCCCGCGTGCAGACGGCGCAGGCCGGCATGGGCGTGAACTATGAACTGGATGCGATCGCAGCTGCCGTCATCGGCGGCACGTCGCTGACAGGCGGTGTTGGTCGCATCGCCGGCACGGTGATCGGCACCGTCATCCTCGGCGTGATGATCTCGGGCTTCACCTTCCTCAACGTCGATGCCTATTACCAGGAAATCGCCAAGGGTTTCATCATCGTCGCGGCCGTTGCCATCGACGTCTACCGCCAGAAGAAGCGGGCCAAGCGCTGAAATGCCCGACACATCGTCAGCGTTCTAAAACATGCTCTTGAGGCGGGGTTTTTATCCCGCCTTTTCCATTCGGCGATACCATTCCATGCAAATGCAAATTTTTTTCATTTGGGTATGGCGAATCCCGTCAGCTTTTCTATTCTGGCCGCTTTCCATTCGCTCCCCCAGAGCGCTTCACCCAGGATAGAAAATGCAAGCCGTATTCGATGGTCACAACGACGTTCTCTTGAGACTCTGGCATCACGCGCGCGACGGCGCGGACCCGATCGCTGAATTCAAGGACGGGACGTCTAGCGGCCATATCGATGCACCCCGGGCTCGGGCCGGTGGCCTGGCCGGTGGTCTTTGCGCCATCTATATTCCTTCGGGCGATCTCGTCTTTGCCGATCCGGACAGCAACGGTCACTATGCCACACTGCTGGCGGCTCCGCTGGAGCGGACGCCTTCTCTCGACATCGCGCTGGACATGGCGGCGATCGCGCTGAGGCTCGATCGCGCCGGCGCCTGGAAGCTTTGCCGCTCCACCGCCGAGATCCGCAATTGCATGGAGAAGGGCGTTTTCGCCGCCGTCATGCATATGGAAGGCTGCGAGGCGATCGACGCCGATCTCATTGCGCTCGAAACCTTCTATGCCGCCGGCTTGCGCTCGCTCGGTCCCGTCTGGAGCCGCAACAACGTCTTTGCCCATGGCGTGCCCTTTGCCTATCCGAGCTCGCCGGATACCGGACCTGGCCTGACGGACGCCGGCTTTGCGCTGGTGCGCGCCTGCAACCGGCTCGGCATTCTCGTCGATCTCGCCCACATCACCGAAAAGGGCTTCTGGGATGTGGCCAAGACTTCGGACCAGCCGCTGGTCGCCAGCCACTCCAATGCGCATGCTCTGACGCCGGTCGCACGCAATCTCACCGACAAGCAGCTCGACGCCATCAAGGAGAGCCACGGCATCGTCGGTCTCAACTATGCAACGGCGATGCTGCGCGACGACGCGCGCTCGGATGCCGATACATCGCTCGAGGCGATGGTGCGCCATGTCGATCATCTCGTCAGCCGCCTCGGCATCGACTGCGTAGGTCTCGGATCGGACTTCGACGGCGCCACGATCCCAGCCGAAATCGGCGATGCTGCCGGCAATCAAAACCTGATTGCCGCCCTTCGGGACGCTGGTTATGCTGAAGCCGATCTTGTGAAGCTGTGCAGGGAAAACTGGCTTCGCGTCCTGGCGTCCGCCTGGAAGGAAGGCAGCCGATAAAGTGCGTGCCGATATTGCGTAGAGTTTAAAAAAGGGGAATGAAAACAATGATGATTACCAGGATGAACCGCGGTTTCCGCGCACTTTCTGCCGGCGTGGCTCTCTCGCTTCTGCTGATGGCGGCGCCGAATGCCTATGCTGCGACGCCCAAGGACACGCTGGTCGAGGGCTTTGCCTTCGACGACATTCTGAGCATGGACCCGGCCGAAGCCTACGAACTGTCTGCTGCCGAAATCACCGGCAACACCTACAGCCTGCTCGTCCGCCTCGACATCAACGACACCTCGAAGATCAAGGGCGATCTGGCCGAGAGCTGGTCCGTCTCCGACGATCATCTCACCTATACGTTCAAGCTGAAGCCCGGCCTGAAATTCGCCTCCGGCAATCCGATTACCGCCGAAGACGTCGCCTGGTCCTTCGAGCGTGTCGTCAAGCTCGACAAGAGCCCGGCCTTCATTCTCACCCAGTTCGGTCTTACCGGCGACAATGTGACGGAAAAGGCCAAGGCGACCGATCCGAACACTTTCACCTTCACTGTCGACAAGCCCTATGCGCCGAGCTTCGTGCTGAACTGCCTGACGGCGACCGTCGCCGAAGTGGTCGACAAGAAGCTGGTCCTGCAGCATGTGAAGCCGGCAACGCCGACTGCCGACTACAAATACGACAATGATTTCGGCAATAGCTGGCTGAAGACCGGCTTTGCCGGTTCCGGTCCGTTCAAGCTGCGCGAATGGCGTGCCAACGAAGCCGTCGTACTGGAGCGCAACGACAATTATTACGGCGATAAGGCCAAGCTCAATCGCGTCATCTATCGCTTCATGAAAGAAAGCTCGGCGCAGCGCCTGGCGCTGGAGAACGGCGATATCGACGTCGCCCGCAACCTCTCGCCGACCGATCTCCAGGCTGTCGAGAAGAATGCGCAGCTCGCGACGACCAGCGCGCCGAAGGGCACCATCTACTATATGAGCCTCAACCAGAAGAACGCCAATCTGGCCAAGCCGGAAGTGCAGCAGGCGTTCAAATGGTTGGTCGACTATGATGCCATCGGCAAGACGCTGATCAAGGGTATCGGCGAGATCCACCAGACCTTCGAGCCGAAGGGCATGCTCGGCTCGCTGGATGAGAACCCGTTCAAGCTCGACGTTGCCAAGGCCAAGGAACTGCTCGCCAAGGCAGGCCTGCCCAATGGCTTCTCGATCACCATGGACGTGCGCAGCATCGAGCCGGACACGGGCATTGCAACCGCGATCCAGCAGACGCTCGGCCAGGCCGGCATCAAGGTGGAGATCATCCCCGGCGACGGCAAGCAGAAGCTGACCAAGTATCGTGCCCGCAATCACGACATCTATTTCGGCAACTGGGGCCCGGATTATTGGGATCCCCATTCCAATGCCGATACCTTCACCACCAACGACGACAATTCCGACACCAGCACCAACAAGACGCTCGTCTGGCGCAACACCTGGACCTCGCCTGAGCTGGAGAAGGAAGCCAAGGCTGCGCTCTTCGAAGGCGATGCGGCCAAGCGCGGTGCCATGTATCAGGACATCCAGAAGAAATTCCTGGAAGCAAGCCCCTTCATCATCCTCTATCAGCAGACGGAAGTCGCCGGCTATCGCAAGGACGTGAAGGACTTCAAGCTTGGTCCGAGCTTCGACAACAACTTCGTCTGGCCGATCTCCAAGTGATAATCCGGCAGGATTAGTTCTTTGAGCACCGTCGAACGGAAAATGCAGGTGCGGCCCAAAAAGGGCCGTGCCGCTCCCTTCTTCATGGGTCTGCTGCGATTTCTGGTCGTGGCGGTCACGACCTATCTCGGCCTACTCGCCGTCACCTTCTTCATCGGGCGTGTCATCCCGATCGATCCGGCGCTGGCGATCGCCGGCGATCACGCGCCTCAGCAGGTGCTGGAGCGCCTGCATCGAGAGATGCACCTCGACCAACCGCTCTATCTGCAGTTCTATTATTATCTCCTAAGCGCTTTGACCGGCGATTTCGGCATTTCGGTGCTGACCACCAATCCGGTCATGGACGACATCAAGCGCGTCTTTCCCGCGACGATGGAGCTTGCCACGGTCGGCACGATCATCGGCGCCGTGTTCGGGGTTCCTTTCGGCGTCCTTGCGGCCGTGCGCCGCAACAGCATCGTCGACCAGATCGTCCGCGTCATCGGCCTCGTCGGCTATTCCGTGCCGGTCTTTTGGCTGGCCATGGTTTCGCTTGTCATCTTCTATGCGAAGCTGAACTGGGTCGCCTATCCCGGCCGCATCGACATCGCTTATGAATATACTTTTACGCCGATCACGGGCTTCTTCCTGCTCGACAGCGCCATGCAGGGGCAATGGGACGTCTTCTGGGACGTGTTCCGCCACATCATCCTTCCCGCATCGCTGCTCGGCTATTTCTCGCTCGCCTATATCAGCCGCATGACGCGCAGCTTCATGCTGAATGAATTGGGCCAGGAATATATCGTCGCCGCCCGCGCCAAGGGGCTTTCCGAGACGCGGGTGATCTGGGGCCATGCCCTGCGCAGCGCCGCTGTTCCGCTGATCACGGTGATCGCGCTCTCCTATGCCGGGCTGCTCGAGGGCTCCGTGCTGACGGAGATCGTCTTCTCCTGGCCGGGCATCGGCTTCTATATCACCAGCTCGCTGCGCAATGCCGACATGAACGCCGTTCTCGGCGGCACTATCGTCGTCGGCACTGTTTTCATCGGCATCAATCTGATTTCCGATCTCCTGTATCGGACGCTCGATCCAAGGACCCGACGTAAATGACTGTCGAGACCACCCAACCCAGCTTGAGGGACTGGCTGCTCTCCGATCGGCCGCAGTCGCGCCGGCAGGCGAGACTCGGGCGCGCCTACGTCACCTGGCGGCAGTTTTCCGCCAATCGCCTTGCCGTCATCGGGCTTGCGATCATCATCGCGCTCGTGCTCGTGGCGGCGCTTGCCGATGTCATCGCTCCGCATTCGCCCGTGATCGGCGATCTCACCAATGCCTATCTGAAGCCGCCCGGCACGCCGGGCTATCTTCTCGGCACCGACGACCTCGGCCGCGATATCCTCTCGCGCCTCATCTACGGCTCGCGCTGGACGCTCTATATCGTCGTGCTCGTTGCGATCATCTCGGCGCCGATCGGCCTGATCATCGGCATGGTATCGGGCTATATGGGCGGCTGGGTCGACGTGATCCTGATGCGCGTCACCGATATCTTCCTTGCCTTTCCGAAGCTGGTGCTGGCGCTTGCCTTCGCTGGCGCGCTCGGCGCCGGCATCGAGAATGCCATCATCGCCATCGCCATTACCTCCTGGCCGCCCTATGCGCGCCTGGCGCGGGCCGAGACGATGACGGTGCGGCGCTCGGACTATATTGCCGCGGTCCAGCTCATGGGCGCCTCGCCCTTGCGCATCATCTTCCGTCACGTCATGCCGCTCTGCATCTCCTCGGTGATCGTCCGCGTCACGCTCGACATGGCGGGCGTGATCCTGACCGCCGCCGGTCTCGGCTTCCTCGGGCTTGGCGCGCAGCCGCCGCTGCCGGAATGGGGCGTCATGATCGCGACCGGCTTCAAATACTATCTCGATCAATGGTGGGTGGCGGCCATGCCGGGGATCGCGATCCTCATCGTCAGCCTCGGCTTCAACCTGCTCGGCGATGGCCTGCGCGATGCGCTCGATCCGAAGGAGAGCGGCCAATGACGACGCTTCTGACCGTGGAGAACCTCAAAGTCCGCTATCCGACGCGCACCGGCGTCATCGACGCCGTACGCGGCGTATCCTTCACGCTCGGCCGCGAGCGGTTGGGCATCGTCGGCGAGAGCGGCTCCGGCAAGTCGCAGACCGGCCGCGCCATCATGGGGCTGACGTCGTCGCATGGTATCGTCACGGCCGACAGGCTTGACTTCAGCGGCATCGATCTTCTGTCGACCTCGGCAAAAGAGCGCCGGTCGCTACGCGGCAAGCGCATCGCCATGGTGCTGCAGGACCCGAAATATTCGCTCGATCCGGTCATGACCATCGGCAAGCAGATCACCGAGACGCTGCGCACGCATGAGAAGGTGAGCAAGGCGGAGGCGCGGGATCGCGCGCTTGCCATGCTCGAAGCCGTGCAGATCCGCGATCCCGGCCGTGTCTATGACCTGCATCCGCACGAGGTTTCGGGCGGCATGGGCCAGCGCGTCATGATCGCCATGATGCTGATCGCCGGGCCGGAGCTTTTGATCGCCGACGAGCCGACCTCCGCGCTCGACGTCACCGTCCAGCTCGATGTGTTGAAGATCATGGACAAGCTTGTCTCCGAGCGCGGCATGGGGTTGATTTTCGTATCGCACGATCTGCGGCTGGTGTCGTCCTTCTGCGACCGCGTGATCGTCATGTATGCAGGTAAGGTCGTGGAAGAGCTCAAGGCTTCCGAATTGAACAATGCCCAGCATCCCTACACGCGCGGTCTGCTGAACTGCATGCCCGTCATCGGCGAAAACAGGCATCCGCTGCCGGTTCTCGACCGCAAGCCGGAGTGGGCGGCATGACGGCGGCACTTGCAGTTGACGGCCTCAGCGTCGTCTATGACGGTTACTATGCTCTCGATGCCGTCGGCGTCGAGGTGAACAAGGGCGAATCCTTCGGCCTGGTCGGCGAGTCCGGCTCCGGCAAGTCGACGCTGCTGCGCGCCGTCGCCGGTCTTGCGCCCGTCACGGACGGTACGATCCGCGTCGGCGGCGAACAGCTGAAGGGCGCCAGGCGCAGCAAGACCTTCTATCGGCAGGTGCAGATGGTGTTTCAGGACCCCTACGGTTCCCTGCATCCGCGCCAGACGATCGACCGGCTGTTGCTTGAGCCGCTGGCGATCCATGGGATCGGCGATACCGAGACGCGCATTGCCCGGGCGCTGGACGAAGTCGGCCTCGGGACCGGCTTTCGCTTCCGCTATCCGCACCAGCTCTCCGGCGGCCAGCGTCAGCGCGTCGCCATTGCCCGCGCGCTGATTGTCGAGCCGTCGATCCTGTTGCTCGACGAGCCGACTTCGGCACTCGATGCCTCGGTTCAGGCCGAGGTGCTTAATCTGCTGGAACAGGTGCGTAAGGACCGACACCTGACCTTCGTGATGGTGAGCCACGATCTCGGCGTCATCACCCATATGTGCGAGCGTCTGGCCGTCATGCGCAATGGCGCTGTCGTCGAGAGGCTGACGGCGAAGGAGCTGGCAGCCGGCGACGTGAAGGAAGACTACACGCGCAATCTCATGATCGCCAGCAAGGGGTTCGTCCGCGTCTAGAGCCTTTCCGCTTTTCCTCGAATTGCGGAAAGGCTCTATCTCTTTGTTTTACGTAATTGCGGACGCAAAACCGCTTCGCACTCTTGCTGAAATTGCTCTAAGCGGACGGCAGCCTGCGCCTTCGTCGCGTTAACGAATGGGCCGTTTAAACACGACCAATCGTATAGACTATTGACACCTGCCGCAATTCTGTCATGATCTCGTTAATGGCAGTTAACTTTCGTGATCCTGATCAAGGGGTCAGACGTTAAGCGGAGGCAGGCATGTTTTTCATGGGTGGCATGACCATGGGCTATCTCCATCCGCCGGTTCCGGCGAAGCAGGAAGGTGCACGGTCCGCTACTCTTTCTGAGGAAAACAGCCGCCGCCAGGCCGGACCTGCCGAAGAGCAGGCGGCCGATACCAGCGCCATCGAGCGCAGCTTGATTTGGGCCCGCCGCATTCTTTGCTGATTAGGCGTTGCCGATCTTTCGGGTCCTCGACATCCAATGGTTTAATTTTTCTCGGCTCGTGTTCTGGACGGAAATTCATCTCTACCTAATTGATAGGAAATGTATGAATGTCTGTCCTGGTCTGGCCCGCGAGACATATAAAAAACGAACGGAGGCAACACATGGCGAATTTGGGTATGTCGAATACGCATGTGAATCAGTTCGATGGTTCCAAGCGCGCCGCCAAGACGCGGCAAAAGATTCAAACGGCGATTCACGTCGTCCTGTTTTCGGCTGCATTCCTGTTTGTTGCGGCCATTGTTTGCGGCATTGTCGTCTAACGCGACGTTTTGCCGGATGGCGGTTTTGTTTTGCCGCTGATGTGAGGCCGATGCGGCCCATCTCTTGAAATTTGCGAAGTTTGCGGATCCGGTCGATCAAGACTGGCAGTTTCTCCCTTGCGCAGCTTCCGATCTCGTTTCACTGGCATAGTTTCGCCGGGCAAAGTAAATTTGCCCGGCCGATGGAATATGCCGTGTGAAAACAGTAAACTTCACCTCAAAATATAAGGAGGTTCACGAAGGCCGTCGGCGCAGCCGGGCCTTGGTGGCGCGGAGGGGCAACCGATCTTTTGTATTGAGCTTTCCGGGATCAGGAAAGGGGCTGTCTTTTGGTGGCAGGCATAGGATTGGGCCAGGTTAGTCAACTTTCGCATTGGCACGCTGGCTTCAAACCAAGCCATGAGCTGCCGCGAAAGCGATGCTCCCGACAGGAATTTGCGAATCTTTTGAGGGGGTTCAGTTGAAGTTCATCTTCTGCGGGATATTGAGGGTTCAATATGCCGAACCATGCTGAATTTCCGAAAGCGGATCCATCAGCCGAAGGAGAATGCCTCATGATCTTGATCGATTGTCGTTGACGTGTGCGGATCGCTGCCGGAACCATTTGGCCGCGTATCCAGTTTCATGGGCACCCAACCGGGATAATGGCAAAAAGCGCCAAGATCCTTAAGACCGGCCCCGTGAAAATCTTCGCCTCTATATATTTGTTTTAAGCTGACACTTCTAATTCACCCCCTTCGCCCGCCAGGAAGCGAAGCAAAAGGGTCCAAATGCGTGAATTCTTGTGTCGGGCAGGGCAAAGACGATAAAGGCGACAATGCCACTTACTCTGTTTGGACCCAGAACCCGATCCATGACATCTCAAAATCTCTCCACCGTTACGCCACGCGATTCTGAAGCCAAGCAGATCGATCATAATGATGCGATCCGTGCCACCTATTTCTCCAACGAGCAGATAAAGGAATGCGGCGCGACCTTCGCCCGCAATGGTGCGAAAACCAAGCTGCCAGGCTTTGCGCCCTTCGATTTCTTCGCCCGGCACAAGGAAAACGAGAAAGAGATCCTGCGCGTCTATCGCTCGGCCAATGCCGATGTCGATGCCGGCGAGTCGATCACGCCGGCCGCCGAATGGCTGCTCGACAACCACTACATCATCGAAGAAGCCATTCAGGAAGTCCGCCGTGATTTTCCGAAGAAGTTTTACGACCAGCTGCAGACGCTGACCATCGACGGCATGGTGATGCCGCGCACCATGGCGCTGGCCTGGCTTTACGTCGCCCACACGCATAGCACAGTATCCAATCAGGGCCTGCTGGCGCTCGTCGAAGGTTTCCAGTCGGTGGAGATGCTGAAGATCGGCGAGCTTTGGGCCGTTCCTTCGCTGGTGCGCTACATCCTCGTCGAAAATCTGCGCCGCATTTCGAGCCGCGTCGAGCAGAGCCGCATGACCCGCAAGAAGGCCAATGCCGCCGTCGATGAGCTGATCCGTCTCAACGACGATGCCAAGGTCGCCGAGTTCCTGAAGACGCTCGAGCCCTTAACCTCGGACAATACCTTCGCCACGCAGTTCCTCTATCGCCTGCGCGACGGCTCGCATACGTCGGGTCTTGCCGTCACTTGGCTCGAAAAGCGGCTTGCCGAGGCCGGTACCGACGCCGAAAGCGTCATGATGGCGGAGCACAATCGCCTGTCGTCGGGCAATGTGACGATGGGCAACATCATCAAGAGCCTCCGTCTCATCGACGATACCGACTGGTCCGTCTGGGTCGAAGAGGTCAGCGCCGTCGACAAGCTGCTCTGGGACGAGACCGACTACGCCAAGCTCGATCCGGGTTCGCGCAACAGCTACCGCCGCCGCATTGAAAAGCTCGCCCGCCGTTCCGACAAGACCGAAATGGAGATCGCCCAGGTCGCCATGGCGATGACCGAGGCCGCCAAGGCATCGGGCGAAGGGCAGGCGCGTGAGCCGAATATCGGCGATTTCATCATGGGTCAGCAGACCCAGAAGCTGGAAAAGGCAATCGGCTACCGTGCGCCGATTTCGGTCAGCTTCGTGCGCCAGTGGCGCAAGCTGAACTGGCTGTCGATCGCAGCCCCGGTGCTGTTCCTGACCGTCGTGGCGCTCGGCGTCGTCGGCTATTTCATGCTGCATGCCGGCATGGGCTGGGCCGAGACCATCCTGCTGCTTCTGATGTTCTCGCTGCCGGCCTCGGAAGGCGCCACCGGCCTCTTCAATTTCTTCGTCACCATGTATCTGACGCCGGCGCGTCTGGTCGGCTACGAATTCAAGGAAGGCATTCCGGAAGAAGCCCGCACCCTGGTCGTCGTGCCGACGCTGATCGGCAACCGCGACAGCGTCGACGAACTCGTGCGCAATCTCGAAGTCCATTATCTCGCCAATCCGGGCGGCGAGATCTACTACGCGCTGCTCAGCGACTGGCCCGACAGCCAGGAGGAGGAGAGCGAGCGCGATCTGGAAATCCTCGACTACGCCCGCCGCGAAGTCGCCAATCTGGCTGCCCGCTACGATGAAGACGGCATCCAGCGCTTCTACCTGCTGCATCGCCGCCGTCTCTACAATCCGGCCGAAGGCGCGTGGATGGGCTGGGAGCGCAAGCGCGGCAAGCTGCACGAGCTGAACATGCTCCTGCGCGGCGACCGCGACACCACCTTCCTGCCTGGCGCCAATATCGTGCCGAAGGACGTGCAGTATGTCATGACGCTCGATTCCGATACACGCCTGGTGCGCGATACCGTGACGAAGCTCGTCGGCAAGCTGCATCACCCGATCAACCGCCCGGTTTTCGACCCCGAGAGCAAGCGCGTCGTGCGCGGCTACGGCGTGCTGCAGCCGCGCGTCACGCCGTCCTTGACCACGGGCAAGGATGCGTCGGTCTTCCAGCGTGTCTTCTCGGTCAACCGCGGCCTCGACCCTTACGTCTTCGCCGTTTCAGACGTCTATCAGGATCTGGTCGAGGAAGGCACCTTCACCGGCAAGGGCCTCTATCACGTGGATGCCTTCGAAGCGTCGCTGAAGGGCAAGATCGACGAAAACGCTGTTCTCAGCCACGATTTGCTCGAGGGCTCGATGGCGCGCTGCGCCCTCGTCACGGACTGCGAACTCGTCGAAGACTTCCCGATCCGCTACGAAGTGGAAGTCTCGCGCCAGCATCGCTGGGCGCGCGGCGACTGGCAGCTCCTTCCCTATCTCTTCAATCCGAAGCGCGGCGTCACCGGCCTTGGCCGCTGGAAGATGATGGATAATCTGCGTCGTTCGTTGACGCCAATCGCCTGGTTCTTCGCCTCCGTGCTCGGCTGGTACTTCATGGAGCCGCTGGCGGCGCTCATCTGGCAGATTCTTCTGATCTTCTGCCTGTTCGTAGCGCCGACGCTGTCGCTCATCAACGGCATCATTCCGCGTACCAGCGATATCGTCGCCCGTGCCCATCTCTACACCGTCTGGTCGGACATCCGCGCCGCCAATGCCCAGGTGGCGCTGCGCATCGTCTTCATCGCCGACGGCGCCTGCATTATGGCCGACGCCATCGGCCGTTCGCTCTACCGTGCCTTTGTCAGCCGCAAGCTGATGCTGCAATGGCGAACTGCCGCAAGCGCCCAGGCTGCCGCGCAGACGACGATCCTCGGCCACTACCGCGTCATGTGGCATGCGCCGGTGCTGGCGCTCTTGGCTCTGGCCTTCGCCTCGCTCTCCGGCGACAACGCCTTCTTCGTCGGCATTCCCTTTGCGCTGCTCTGGGTCCTGTCGCCGGCGATCGCCTGGTATGTCAGCCAGTCGGCCGAGACCGAAGACCGGCTCGAAGTGCCGGAAAGCGTTTCGTTCGAACTGCGCAAGATCGCGCGCCGCACCTGGCGCTATTTCGAGACCTTCGTCGTCGAACAGCAGAACCATCTGCCGCCCGACAACGTGCAGCAGACCCCGAATGCCGTCGTCGCGTCGCGGACGTCGCCGACCAATATCGGCGTCTACCTGCTGTCGGTCATTTCGGCCCGTCATTTCGGCTGGACCTCCTTCGAGGAAACCATCGATCGCATGGAAAAGACCATGGCGACCGTGGCGAAGCTCGAAAAATTTCGCGGGCACCTGTGCAACTGGTATCACACCGATACGCTGAAGCCGATGGGCGCGCGCTATATCTCGGCTGTCGATAGCGGCAACTTTGCCGGCCACCTGATTGCCGTTTCGTCGGCCTGCCGCATCTGGGCGGAAGCGCCATCGGCGCATATGCAGGGCAATCTGGACGGTATCGGCGACGTCGCCGGCATTCTCGCCGAAATGCTTGCCGAGCTTCCGGACGACCGCAAGACGGTGCGGCCGCTGCGCCGCCGCCTGGAAGAGCGCATTGTCGGCTTCCAGAACGCGCTCGCCGCCGTCAAGCGCGAGCATGAGTTCGCCTCCATCCGCGTCATCAATCTTTCGGTTCTGGCGCAGGACATCCAGAAGCTTGCTGCAAACCTCGACCATGAGGTGAAGTCGACGCAGAGCGGCGAAGTGCTCACCTGGTCGCAATCGCTGGTTAGGGTTTGCGAAGGCCATATTGCCGACAGCATCTTCGATCTCGCCAATGTGGATTCGCTGCGCCAGCGTCTGGCGAAGCTGCGCGACCAGATGCGCGAACTCGCCTTCGGCATGGAATACGCCTTTCTCTATCGTCCGGAGCGGCGCCTGCTTTCCATCGGCTTCCGCGTCGAAACCAACGAGCTCGATGCGGCCTGCTACGACCTTCTGGCCTCCGAAGCCCGCCTCACCAGCCTTTTCGCCATCGCGAAGGGCGATCTGCCGACCGAGCACTGGTATCGTCTCGGCCGTCAGGTCGTGCCCGTCGGTTCGCGTGGCGCGCTGGTCTCCTGGTCCGGCTCGATGTTCGAATATCTGATGCCGCCGCTCGTCATGCAGGAGCGCCAGGGCGGTATCCTCAACCAGACGAACAATCTTATCGTGCAGGAGCAGATGAACTACGCCAAGCGTCTTGGCTCGGATATCCCCTGGGGCATTTCGGAAGCGGCTTTCAATGCCCGCGACCACTACATGCACTACCAGTACACCAATTTCGGTGTGCCTTCCCTCGGCCTCAAGCGCGGCCTCGGCCAGAACGCCGTCATCGCACCCTATGCCTCGATCCTTGCCAGCCAGTATCGTCCGGCCGCGGCGCTCGAAAACCTGCAGAAGCTGCGCAAAGTGGGCGCGCTCGGCATCTACGGCTTCCACGATGCCGTCGACTTCACGCCGACCCGCGTTCCCGAAGGCAAGAAGTGCGCGGTGGTCTACAATTACTATGCGCACCATCATGGCATGTCGATCGCCGCGATCGCCAACGTCGCCTTCAATGGCCGCTTGCGCGAGCTCTTCCATGCCGATCCGGTGATCGAGGCGGCCGAATTGCTGCTGCAGGAAAAGGCGCCGCGCGACATTCCGGTCATGGCCGCGAAGCACGAAAGCGACCAGCCGGCCAATATCCAGGAAGACATGCTGCGTCCGGAGATCCGCAAGATCGCCGATCCGGCGACGCAGGATCGCGAGCTCGCCTTCCTTTCCAACGGCCACTATTCCGTCATGCTGACGGCAACCGGTGCCGGCTACTCGCGCTGGAATGGTCTGACGGTCTCGCGCTGGCGCGCCGACCCGACGGAAGACCGCTGGGGCACCTTCATCTTCCTGCGCGATACGGCTTCCGGCCAATGGTGGTCGGCGACCGCCGAGCCGCGCAGCATCGAAGGAGAAAAGACCAAGGTCGCCTTCAGCGATGAAAAGGCCGAATACAGCAAGACCGTCGGTGATCTCACCAGCGACGTCGAATGCATCGTCGCGACGGAGCACGATGCCGAAGGCCGTCGCGTGACGCTGCTCAACATGGGTGCGGAAGATCGCTTCATCGAAGTGACCTCCTATCTCGAGCCAGCGCTTGCGAGCGACGACGTCGATTCCGGTCACCCGGTCTTCACGCGCATGTTCGTGCGCACCGAGATCGGCAAAAACGGCGACGTGATCCGCGCCGAGCGCAACAAGCGCGACTATAATGAGCCGGATATGTCGGTCGCTCACCTGGTCGTCGACAATGCCGGATCGGAACGCCCGACCGAATTCGAAACCGACCGCCGCAAGTTCCTCGGCCGCGGCCGCACGCTTGCCGAAGCAGCCGCCTTCGATCCTGGCGCAACGCTCTCTGGCACCGATGGCTTCACCATGGATGCCTGCCTGTCGCTGCGTCGCGTGGTGCGCGTTCCCGCCGGCAAGAAGGTCAGCGTCATTTTCTGGACGATTGCCGCGCCGAACCGCGAGGAAGTCGACAAGGCCGTCGAGCGCTACCGCAATCCGGACACCTTCGGCATCGAGCTCACGCAGGCCTGGACCCGCACGCAGATGCAGATGCGCCATGTCGGCGTCACCTCGCAGCAGGCGGCCGCCTTCCAGAAGCTGGCGCGTTATCTCGTCTACCCGGACATGCATCTGCGCGCCGATGGCGCCACCGTGCAGGCCGGCTTGCATTCGCAGTCTGCTCTCTGGCCGGTGACGATCTCGGGCGATTTCCCGATCTTCACGCTGCGCATCAACGATGATATCGACCTCGAAATCGCCAGAGAAGCGCTGATGGCCGCGGAATATCTGCGGTCGCGCGGCATCAGCGCCGATCTCGTGATCGTCAACGAACGCGCCGTCGAGCAGGCCCAGGACATGCAGCGGGAGCTGGACAAGCTCGTCGAACACGTCCGTCACAATCAGGGCGACGGCCTGCGCCAGAACATCTTCTCGGTTCGCAAGGATCAGATCGAGAACGAGACCTATCAGGAGATCCTTGCCGCATCGCGGGTGATCTTCCATGCGCGCAATGGCAAGCTGGTCGATCAGATCGCCCGCGCGGCGACGCTGTTCGCCTCCGCGCAGTCCGACGGCCCGGCGCCGGTCAATCGTCTGACCGTGCCGACTGTGCTGCAGGAATCGATCTTTATGGCCGAGCCTATCGAGGCGCAGGACGATCTCGATTTCTGGAACGGCTATGGCGGCTTCTCCAAGGACGGCCGCGAATATGTCGTGCGTCTGCCCGGCGGTCAGTCGACGCCGCATCCGTGGATCAACGTCATTTCGAACGAGCGCTTCGGCTTCCATGTTCCCGCCGAAGGTGGCGGCTTCACCTGGAGCCACAATTCGCGCGACTATCAGTTGACGCCCTGGACCAACGATATGGTCATCAACCGTCCGGGCGAGGCGCTTTATGTTGCCGATCTCGACAGCAACAAGGTCATGACGCCCTATGCCGGCCTGTCGCGCAACGCGAAGGTCCGTTTCGAGGCCCGTCACGGCCTCGGTTACTCCGTCTTCTCGAGCGAAGAGGATGGCGTGGCGCTGGAGCTGACTCAGACCGTCGATCGCGAGCGCCCGGTCAAGTTCTTCCGCCTGCGGCTCAGCAACAAGGGCGCTGGCAGCCGGCGCCTGCGGATCTACAACTACGCCGAATGGGTGCTCGGCATCAATCAAAACAAGACCAGGCCCTTCATCCTGTCGACGCTGGATGAGGAGACGGGTGCTCTGTTTGCCAACAACCCCTACAGCATCGATTACTTCAAGCGGACCGCCTTCATGGCGGCGAGCGAGACGCATTCGAGCTTTTCGGCAAGCCGCCGCGAGTTCATTGGCCGCCATGGCACGATCCAGATGCCGGAAGCCGTGGTGACGGCTGCGGCGCTCTCTAACTCGACCGATCTGGATGGCGACCCCTGCGGTGCTCTGGCCTTCGACGTGACGATTGCCGCTGGCGAGCAGAAGGAAATCTGCTTCTACATGGGCGATACGGCGACCGTCGAAGAGGCCCGCGCCCTGGTTTTGGAAATCCGCAAGGCCGATTTCGAGGCCGTGCTTTCCGAAGGCCGCGAGTTCTGGAACGGCTTCACCGGCCATGTGAAGATCTCGACGCCGGACAAGGCGATGAACAACATGATCAACGCCTGGCTGCCCTATCAGAGCCTCGGCTGCCGCATCATGGCGCGTACCGCCTTCTATCAGTCGTCGGGCGCCTTCGGCTTCCGCGACCAGCTGCAGGATACGCTGGCATTCCTGGTGCACAAGCCGGAGCTTGCCCGCAACCAGATCCTCAATGCCGCCCAGCGTCAGTTCCGCGAAGGCGACGTGCAGCATTGGTGGCTGCCGGGCAGCGGCGCCGGCGTGCGTACGCATATTTCCGACGATGTCGTCTGGCTCGCCTATGCCATCGACCAGTACTGCACCGTGACGGGCGACAAGTCGCTCCTCGACGAGGAACTTGCCTTCGTCGAAGGTGCGGCGCTGATGCCGGGAACGCATGACGTCTTCTATCAGCCGACCGTGTCGCAGGACAAAGTCAGCGTCTACGAACATGCGGCCTTGGCGCTCGATCTCGCGATCAAGCGCAAGGGCGGCAATGGCCTGCCGCTGATCCTCGGCGGCGACTGGAACGACGGCATGAACCGCGTCGGCATCCAGGGCCGCGGCGAAAGCGTCTGGCTCGGCTGGTTCCTGGCCGGCATGCTCACCGCCTTCCTGCCCTATGCCGAGGCCCGCGGCGACAAGGAGCGCGTCAAGCGCTGGTCCGATCACCTGCCGGAGCTGCGCAAGGCGCTGGAATCGGCCGGCTGGGACGGCGGTCACTATCGCCGCGGCTATTTCGACGATGGCAGCCCGCTCGGCTCCAGCGAGAATTTCGAGTGCCAGATCGATTCGATCGCGCAGTCGTGGAACATTCTCTCCGGCGAAGGCGACAAGGCACGCGGCGAGAAGGCGATGAACGCCGTGCTCGACAAGCTTGTCGACGACGAAAACCGCATCATCCGGCTGTTCACGCCGCCCTTTGCCAAGTCGGCCCGCGACCCGGGCTACATCAAGTCCTACCCGCCGGGCGTGCGCGAAAATGGCGGTCAGTACACCCATGCGGCCACATGGGTGGTTATGGCGCTGGCGGAGATGGATCGCGGCGACGATGCCTGGCATTGCTTCGACATGCTGAACCCGATCAACCATGCACGCGATCGTGATCAGGCTGATACCTATCGTGTAGAGCCCTATGTGGTCGCCGCTGATATCTACTGCGAAGGACAATTGACGGGCCGAGGCGGCTGGACCTGGTATACGGGCTCCGCCGGCTGGCTGTATCGCGTCGCTGTCGAAGGCATTCTCGGTATCCGCGTGAAAAACGGACGACTTTTCGTCAAGCCGGCACTGCCTTCGAACTGGGACGGCTTTGCGGCGGATATCGAACTGCCGAGCGGAAATTACCGTATTTCCGTCTCAAAAGCGCCCGATGCGGCGAGATACTCGGTGACCATCAATGACAGGGCGGTCGCCCATCCCGAAGAGGGCTTTCCGGTCGGACAGTAGCGTTTCTGCACTGTTTCGCTTCGACGATCGGGGCCAAAGGGGGAACTCTTTGGCCCCGATTGCATTTGATTGTCGGAACAGGAGAGTTTTATGAATTCAAGGGCGAATATGAGCCCGGTGCCGGCACAACGAGTGAGTTTGCCGAAGCCGGTCTCCCAGAGGGATACCCGACTGGATGTTCTGAGAGCCTTGGCTCTGATCATGATCTTTATCAACCATGTGCCAGGGCAGATCTTCGAAGATTTGACCTCCAAGAATTTCGGATTTTCCGACGGCGCCGAGGCTTTCGTACTGATCTCCGGCATTTCCGTCGGTCTTGCCTACGGAACGCGGTTTCTTCCGGGCGATCGGCTGAAAATGGCATGGAAGGCGGTCAGGCGCGCCTTCACGCTCTATACTGCGCATATGATCACGACTTTCGTGACGCTGGTGCTCTTCATTTCCGGCGCGTGGATTTTCCACCAGAAGGGCCTGCTCTGCGAAGTGAACATTCTTGCCCTGCTGATGGACCCGGCGCGCGGCATTCCCGCGCTGCTGACGCTCGGGCACCAGATCGGCTACAACAACATTCTGCCCATGTACGGCGCCCTGTTCCTTATGCTGCCGCTGATCATGCTGCTGGAGGCAAGGAGTCCTTTGCTTCTGCTCGCAGTTTCGGTCGGCGTCTGGCTGGTGTCGGGCATCTATTACATCGCGCCGCACACGACGCTGCTTGACGGCTTCTGGTTCCTCAATCCGCTATCCTGGCAGCTGCTTTTCGTCATCGGCTTCGTCGCCAGCATGCATGTCAAGCGCGGCGGGCAAATCCCTGCCCATCCGGTTCTGATCGCGCTGGCCTGCGCCTATGTGCTCCTGTCCTTCATCTGGGTGACCGACAAGCTATGGATACTCGGCGACTACCTCGCCATGCTCGGCCTGCCGACCGTGGTCACCGGCTTCGACAAGACCTTCCTGTCGCTGCCGCGGCTGCTGCATGTACTGGCGCTCGCCTATCTGATCATCAGCATACCTTCCATTTCGGCGCTGCTGCGCCGCTCGGCAAGCCACCCGCTGACGATCCTCGGGCGGCATTCGCTGAATATCTTCGTTGCAGGCACGATACTCGCCATGGCCGGCCAGGTCCTTCTCTATGTGACCAACAAGAGCTCCGTCGTCGGTGCGATCTATGTCGTCTTCGGCATCGCCGCGCAGTTCCTCTATGCCTATCATCTCGAGCACAAGCGGCTTGAGCTTGCCGGCCAGCGCGCGGCGAAGGCGCCTGCAGCACCGATCGCAATGCCTGCTCATTTCGGAAAGCGTCATTGAAGGGTTCCGCCGCGCCGCGTGCCCGCACGCGGTTCGGCCCATTGATCTTCCCGCCGTTGCTGAGATCGCGGCGACCAGGCTCACGGGGCCCGCACTGACAAATGGACGGCCTGTTCAGCTTCGAGTGCAAGTTCTGATCCGATGCCGGTCGGGTGCCGACCCTAACTCCAGTCAGCATTCGTCCGTATTGACCTCCGATCAGAAAACGGAAAGGCCCGGTTTTCCCGCCGGGTCTTTCTTGTTCCGGGTGCCTGCCTATGGATGCCCGTCCGCGGTGAATGGCGCCAGCTTTGGGCTCCGCTGGCCTTTACTAAATTCAAGCTTCGCTCTTGCTCACCTGGCTTTCAAGATCGCGACCGCAGTGCTTGCGCCGCTACTCAACAGCCGAGGCACACACCAAAAGCAGCGGGCGTCGTGGGGCGAGCGGGGATGCCATCCGGTTGCCTAATCATGCGTTGAGAATGATGATCATCTTGCCGATGACAGTGCCACAGTCATTTTGTCTGGCTTGCCCTGGTCGCTCAAATTTGTGCAAAGGGCATCGATGCGTGGAGCAGCATGGGCGAGATGCTGATTTGAACTGCATCCCCTAGTCCAGGCAGGCGGCATTGCCGGATAGTCCCCTCTCCTCGCAAGCGGCGAGTGGGCCAAGGTGAGGGCCTGTTTGCGAAGACAGTAATTGCGTGATGCTGTCGATCGTCCATAAGCGATACCGTCGGCTCCTAAAACCATGGGTGCCATTTGCGATGGGTGGCTTGCAGAAGGCGGTGGGCGTGTCTGACCCAAGGCGCAGCCAGCGCGAAACAAATCAGCACTCTCCATCAAGTCGGTAGCTTGCGGCCCTCACCCCAGCCCTCGCACTGCTTATGGGGAGAGGGGGTTTCTTGTGCCGAGCACAAAAAAGCCGGGAGAGCGTTGCTCTCCCGGCTTTGATCTTGGGCCCCTTGCGAAGATCAGGCGGCTTCGTTTTCCGTTGCGTGTGCCTTGCGGACTTCCTCGTCCGTCAGGATGCCGCTGGCGCGCAGGAGGGCGGCGAAGCGACCGTTGCTCTGGCTGAGCTCGTTGAAGCTGCCGTTCTCGATGATGCGGCCGTTGTCCAGGAAGAGGACCATGTCGGCCTCGCGGACCGTCGACAGGCGGTGCGCAATGATGAAGGTCGTGCGGTTCTGGCGCAGGTTGTCGATCGCGGTCTTGACCCGGTTTTCGGTTTCGACGTCGAGCGCACTGGTCGCTTCGTCGAGCACAAGGATCGGCGCATCCTTGAGGATGGCGCGGGCGATCGCGATACGCTGGCGTTCACCACCCGAGAGCTTGTTGCCACGCTCGCCGACGCGGGTATCGTAGCCGCCTTCGCGGGTTTCGATGAAGTCGTTGGCGGCGGCGGCCTGGGCGGCACGGATCATTTCTTCCTGCGTCGCGCCTTCGCGGCCGAGGCGGATGTTGTCGCTGATCGAGCGGTTCAGCAGGCCGGCATCCTGGAAGACGGTGGCGATGAAGCGGCGCAGCGACTTGCGGGTCACCTTGGTGATGTCGTGACCGTCGACGAGGATCTGGCCCTTCTGCGGGTCGAAGACGCGCTGCAGCAGGTTGACGAGTGTCGTCTTGCCGGCGCCGGTCGGGCCGACGATAGCAACGGTCTGGCCTGCTTTCACCTTGAAGGAGATGTCGTGCAGGCCCTGCGAGGAGTTGGCGAAGCCGAAGGATACGTCGCGGAATTCCACTTCGCCCTTGACGTCCTTGATTTCGGCAAGACCGGCCGGCTCTTCGCGGTCGCGAACCGAATCTTCCAGCGTGTAGAAGTCCACGAGCTTGGCGCGCGCTTCGAAAATCTGGTTGGCGAAGTTGCGCAGCTGTTCCAGACGGCCGATCAGCACGTTCGCAAAAGCGATGAAGGTGATCAGGGCACCGAGGCTGAGGCTGCCATCCTGGACGAGGACGGTGCCGATCATCAGGATCGCCATCATGGCGACGGTCGAGGCCGTGCGGTTCAGCGCGCCGGCAAGCGCCCACCAGTCAAGGACCGGATACTGGGCAGCGAGCAGGCGTTCGGTGAAGGACTTCAGCGCCTTGGTTTCAGCTTCGATACGATTGTAGCTGTGCAGCACCGATACATTGCTGATCGAGTCGCTGACATGCGAGAAAACCGTGTTGTAGTGGCTTTCGACCGAGGTCTGGCCATCCTTCGTGCGGCTCATGACCAGACGGCCGATGATCCAGTAGAAGACGCCGAGCAGGACGAGGACTGCAGACAGGCGCAGGTCCATGGCCATGGCGGTCGGAACCATGATGACGAGCGCAACGGCGGTCGACAGATGGTTGCGCATGAATTCGAGCCACAGGCCGAACAACGCTTCGCAGGCGCGCAGAAGCGTGTTCAGCGCGCTCGCCGTGCCGCGCTGGCTATGCCAGGAGAGCGGCATCGAAATGATGCGGCCGAATGCTTCGGTGAGCAGGGAGGCGCGGCGGCCATGCGCAAGGCGGTCGGCCTCGCGGGACACCACGATGAAGGCGACAGCACTGAAGACGGCAAAACCGGCCCACAGCATCATGGTCGGTGTTACGGCTTCTTTCTTGGCAATGGCGTCGAAGATGCGGCCGAACAGAACCGGTTCATAGATGGTGGTCATCGCAAGCGCGATGTTTGCGATCACGACCATCCAAACGCGGTATCGATACGCGCCAAGATACTTCAGGGCTCTTGCATAGACTTTGAACAGTGACACGTCAGGCACCCTCTGTGCATCAGCAAAACTCGGAATGCTGCGACACTACAGATCGGTACCTGAACCGGCGATTAACGGAATCTGAAGCTGTTTTTTCAAGGGAATTTCGCGCGCAACGCGTGCTGTCACGGCGAGGTGCTATCGGTCGCCGCAGAAATGTGACAATTTGGGGACGACCCTGCCGCGGCATCATCCGTTACTATTAAGTCACGCCGAAGGCGGCCATTCAGGGTTGAATGGTAAAAAAATCGCCAAAGGCGTTCAATTTCCCGTCGGCCTGAGTATGTTGCCGGCGATTAAGCGCGCTATGGGGCCTGGCGAGCAAGGTGGCAACGCTCGTCCGCCGATAATTCAGGCTGCGAGGCCGAGGGGTAAATGTGAATATCCATTCGCTAATACAATTGCTTGTGGTCATCGAAGAATGCAAGCGTACCAAGGATGTCGTGGCCGAGCTCGAGCTTGTGCTCCGTTCCTACAAATTCGATTTCTACGGTCTGTTGAGGCAGACGCGGCCGAATGTCGATATTGCCAGTTTCATGCTGGCAGGCCGCTGGCCCGATCAATGGCCGCTAACCTATGTCCGCAAGAGATACATGCTCGTCGATCCGGTTGCGCGCTATGCCACCCGGGCGCAGCGCCCCTTCCGCTGGAGCGATGCCGTGGCTGCGCAGAAATCTGATCCGCTCCGGCGCCGGATGGAGCAGATGATGGCGGACGCCCGTGCCAACGGGCTGATCGACGGCTATATCTTTCCGATTCACGGACGAAGCGGTCTGCTTGGCAGCATGACGATGGGCGGGGAGGCGGTCGATCTATCCCCGACGGAGCTTTCGCTCTTCGATGCCGTGGCCAGAAAGGCCTTCTGGCGACTTCTGGAGCTGCGTGACGAAGCGCAATCGATCGAGGAGCAGGGAAAGGTCGATGTGAAACTGACCAAACGCGAGATGGAGGTGCTGAACCATCTGGCCGACGGCATGACGTCGATCGAGATCAGCCGGCTGCTGACGATCTCCAATCATACCGTCGACTGGTACATGAACAGCATCCAGGACAAGCTGAAGGCCAGAAATCGGCAACACATCGTTGCCATCGCTTTCAGAAACGGACTTATTCCGTAATGGCAACTATTTTGATGTCGGATGTCGCAGGAGAAATTGAACTTCCTGTGACAAGAAGTTAAGAATTCTCTTCGCGGGTGCAGCATTGCCCGTTTCGATGCCGTGAGGAGACAGCATTGCCCATTTCCAAGATCCTGGTTGCCAACCGTTCCGAAATCGCCATCCGCGTATTCCGCGCCGCCAACGAGCTTGGCATAAAAACGGTGGCCATCTGGGCCGAGGAAGACAAACTCGCGCTGCATCGCTTCAAGGCCGACGAGAGCTATCAGGTCGGCCGCGGTCCGCATCTTGCCCGCGATCTCGGGCCGATCGAGAGCTATCTGTCGATCGACGAGATCATCCGCGTTGCCAAGCTTTCCGGTGCCGATGCCATCCATCCGGGCTACGGCCTGCTGTCGGAAAGCCCGGAATTCGTCGATGCGTGCGATGCCGCCGGCATCATCTTCATCGGCCCGCGCGCCGATACGATGCGTCAGCTCGGCAACAAGGTCGCGGCCCGCAATCTCGCAATCTCGGTCGGCGTGCCGGTCGTGCCGGCCACCGATCCCTTGCCTGACGATATGGCTGAAGTCGCCAAGATGGCGGCTGAGATCGGCTATCCGGTGATGCTCAAGGCTTCCTGGGGCGGCGGCGGGCGCGGCATGCGCGTCATCCGCTCCGAGGCCGATCTCGCCAAGGAAGTGACGGAAGCCAAGCGCGAGGCGAAGGCCGCCTTCGGCAAGGACGAGGTCTATCTCGAAAAGCTCGTCGAGCGCGCCCGCCATGTCGAAAGCCAGATTCTCGGCGACACGCATGGGAATGTCGTGCATCTGTTCGAGCGCGACTGTTCGGTCCAGCGCCGTAATCAGAAGGTCGTCGAGCGCGCACCGGCCCCCTATCTCAGCGACGCGCAGCGTCAGGAGCTGGCGTCCCATTCGCTGAAGATCGCCAAAGCGACGAATTATATCGGCGCCGGCACCGTCGAATATCTGATGGACGCCGATACCGGCAAATTCTACTTCATCGAAGTCAATCCACGCATCCAGGTCGAACATACGGTGACCGAAGTCGTCACCGGCATCGATATCGTCAAGGCGCAGATCCATATTCTCGACGGCTTTGCCATCGGTACGCCGGAATCGGGTGTTCCACGCCAAGAAGACATCCGTCTCAACGGCCATGCGCTGCAGTGCCGTGTGACGACGGAAGATCCGGAACATAACTTCATCCCGGATTACGGCCGCATCACTGCCTATCGCTCGGCCTCGGGCTTCGGCATCCGTCTCGACGGCGGCACCTCCTACACCGGTGCGATCATCACCCGTTATTACGATCCGCTGCTGGTGAAGGTGACGGCTTGGGCGCCGAACCCGCAGGAGGCGATCGCCCGCATGTACCGTGCGCTGCGCGAATTCCGTATTCGCGGCGTGGCGACGAACCTCACCTTCCTCGAAGCGATCATCACGCACGAGAAATTCCGCGACAACAGCTACACGACGCGCTTCATCGATTCGACGCCGGAACTGTTCCAGCAGGTCAAGCGCCAGGACCGCGCCACCAAGCTTCTGACCTATCTCGCTGATGTCACCGTCAACGGCCATCCGGAAACGCGCGGTCGTCCCGCGCCCTCGCCGAAGGTTGCCGAGCCGGTATTGCCCTATATCGACAGCAATATTCCCGACGGCACCAAGCAGCTGCTCGACAAGCTCGGCCCGCAGAAATTTGCAGAATGGATGCGCGGCGAAAAGCGCGTGCTGATGACCGACACGACGATGCGGGACGGTCACCAGTCGCTGCTGGCGACGCGCATGCGCACCTACGATATCGCCAGCGTCGCCGGCACCTATGCGCGCGCCCTGCCGCAACTGCTGTCGCTGGAATGCTGGGGCGGCGCCACTTTCGACGTTTCCATGCGCTTCCTGACGGAAGATCCGTGGGAGCGTCTGTCGCTGATCCGCGAGGGCGCGCCGAACCTGCTCCTGCAGATGCTTTTGCGCGGCGCCAACGGTGTCGGCTATACCAACTATCCCGACAATGTCGTGAAATACTTCGTCCGCCAGGCGGCCAAGGGCGGCATCGACCTCTTCCGCGTCTTCGATTGCCTGAACTGGGTCGAGAACATGCGCGTGTCGATGGATGCCGTTGCCGAAGAGAACAAGCTCTGCGAGGCGGCGATCTGCTATACGGGCGATATCCTCAATTCCGCCCGCCCGAAATACGATCTGAAATATTATACCGATCTCGCCGTCGAGCTGGAAAAGGCCGGCGCCCATATCATCGCCCTGAAGGACATGGCGGGCCTCCTGAAGCCGGCGGCGGCCAAGGTGCTGTTCAAGGCGCTGCGCGAGGCGACCGGCCTGCCGATCCATTTCCATACGCATGACACGTCGGGCATTGCGGCCGCAACCGTGCTCGCGGCGATCGATGCCGGCGTCGATGCCGTCGATGCGGCGATGGATGCGCTGTCGGGCAATACCTCGCAGCCCTGCCTTGGCTCGATCGTCGAAGCCCTTAAAGGCTCCGAGCGCGATCCCGGCCTCGATCCCGAATGGATCCGCCGCATCTCCTTCTACTGGGAAGCCGTGCGCCACCAGTACGCCGCCTTCGAAAGCGATCTCAAGGGGCCGGCCTCGGAAGTCTATCTGCACGAAATGCCCGGCGGTCAGTTCACCAATCTCAAGGAACAGGCCCGTTCGCTGGGCCTGGAAACCCGCTGGCACCAGGTGGCGCAGGCCTATGCCGACGCCAACCAGATGTTTGGCGATATCGTCAAGGTGACGCCGTCCTCCAAGGTTGTCGGCGATATGGCGCTGATGATGGTGAGCCAGGATCTGACGGTTGCCGATGTCGAAAACCCGGCCAAGGATATCGCCTTCCCGGATTCGGTCGTTTCCATGCTGAAGGGTGATCTCGGCCAGCCGCCGTCCGGATGGCCGGAAGCGCTGCAGAAGAAGGCGCTGAAGGGTGACAAGCCCTATGTCGTTCGCCCCGGCTCGCTGCTGGCTGAGGCCGATCTCGATGCGGAGCGTAAGGTCATCGAGACCAAGCTGGAGCGCAAGGTCGACGATTTCGAATTCGCCTCCTACCTGATGTATCCGAAGGTCTTCACCGACTATGCGTTGGCAGCCGACACCTATGGTCCGGTCTCGGTGCTGCCGACGCCGGCCTATTTCTACGGCCTGAAGGAAGGCGACGAGCTCTTTGCCGAAATCGAGAGGGGCAAGACGCTCGTCATCGTCAACCAGGCGATGACGGCGACCGATGAGAAGGGCATGGTCACGGTGTTCTTCGAGCTCAACGGCCAGCCGCGCCGCATCAAGGTGCCCGATCGCGCCCATGGCGCGTCTGGCAGTGCTATCCGCCGCAAGGCCGAGACCGGCAATGCCGCGCATGTCGGCGCGCCGATGCCAGGCGTCATCTCCACGGTCTTCGTTTCGCCCGGCCAGGCGATCAAGGCCGGCGATGTGCTCGTTTCCATCGAAGCCATGAAGATGGAGACGGCGCTGCACGCCGAAAAGGACGGCACGGTCTCCGAGGTGCTGGTGCGCGCCGGCGACCAGATCGATGCCAAGGATCTGCTCGTCGTCTACGGCGCCTAAACGTCCATAAAGATACGAAAGGGGCCGGCATCGATCCGGCCCTTTTTTGTGAAGCTTTTCTGGCGGAGGCGCAGCCATGACTGATCGTTCCCTGCATATCGGGCAATATGACGTTACCCTCCTGCTCGATGGCCTCTTCGAGGCGCCGGCGGATGTGTTGATCCACGCAGATGGCGATGCTGCAAGGCAGCAGGCGATCGCAACCTGGGGCAAGCCGACGCTGCAGGTGGATGTGAACTGCTTCCTCCTGCGCGGACCCGGCGGCGCCATTCTGGTCGATGCCGGCACGGGCACGTCCTGGGGGCCGAAATACGGCCATGCGCGCTCGGCATTGCATAAAGCGGGTGTTTCGCCGGATGAAATCCAGGCCGTTTTGCTCACCCATATCCATGGCGACCATGCTCTCGGCTTGCTCGATGGAGACAAGCCGTATTTCCCCTCTGCCGATGTGTTCGTGCCGGAGCGTGACCTTGCCTTTTTCACCGATCCAGTGGTGCGCGAGGCGATGCCGGAAGCGCGGCGGGGTGGCTTCAAGGCGGCCGAACAGCTGCAGAGCGTCTACGGGTCGAGCATAAGGCGGATCGGGGCTGGCGAAGTGCTGCCTGATATAGAGGTGCATCCGCTGCCGGGTCATACGCCCGGCCACACTGGCTATCTGCTGCGCGGTGACGACGATTCTCTGCTGATCTGGGGCGATACCTTGCATCTGGGGGACCTGCAGCCGATCGATCCGAAGATCGGCCTCGCCTATGATCTCGATCCGGAGCAGGCGGTTAGAACCCGGCAGATTGCTTTGGAGGATGCTGCCCGCGAAGGCTGGATCGTCGCCGGCGGCCACATCACCGGCTTTGGGCGCGTAAAGCGGGAGCCGAAGGGCTACAGGATCCTGTCGGCGTGAGACCGATGCCGGCAAGGAAATTGGCCATCTTGCGTGGTTCCACGAAGACCGTGAGAAACGCCGCGAAAGACGTCTGGGTGCTATCGGAGGTGGAGGAGTGACGGAAGCGATTTCCTTGCGGGCGGCAACGGAGGCCGATGTCGACGCCATCCGGGCGTTGACGCGTGAGGCTTACGGCAAATGGGTGCCTCTCATCGGCCGCGAACCGCTGCCGATGACGGCTGATTATGCCGAGGCCGTGCGCAAGCATCGCATCGATCTCGTGGAGGTGGGTGGTGAGCTTGTGGCGTTGATCGAGATAGTGCCGGCCTCGGATCATCTGTTGATCGAGAACGTCGCGGTATCGCCGCGACATCAGGGGCAGGGTATCGGCAGGAGACTGCTTGCCCATGCGGAGCAAGTCGCGGCCACGCTTGGCCTGAAAGATATCCGGCTCTACACCAACAAACGTTTTGCCGAGAATGTGCAGCTCTATCTTAGGTATGGCTATGCGATCGACCGCGAGGAGCCGCTGAAAGACGGCTTCCTCGTCCATATGAGCAAGAATATCGGATAAGCCGCAATTACCTCCGTTTGCCGATCAAGGCTGCCCAGATTGCCGCCAGCAGGGCGAGCAGTGCGGATGCCAGCATCAGCGTGAAAAGCGTATGGATCGTTGCCGATTGCGCGATGAAAACCCCGCCGATCGACCCGATGAGTGCGCCGCCAGCAATCCGCATGGCGGCGGCAAGCCCAGCGGCTGTGCCGACCATATCCGATCGGACCGACATGGCGCCGCTGTTGGCGGCCGGCATGGTGAGGCCATTGCCTATGCCGATGAAGACGCAGGGGCCGAAGAACGCCAGAACCTCCGTCATGCCCCACAGCGACAAAGCGAGGCCGACTGTCAGGCCGATGCAGGTCAGCAGCCGGGCAACGACGAGGATCATGCCGAGCGGAATTCTTGCCCCGTAGCGACCGGCGAGATAGCTGCCGAGAATGAAACCGGCGGGAACCAGGCCCATGTAGAAGCCGAGCCTGGCGCTCGAGCCGCCGAGCGTGTCGCCTATCGTGAGCGGCGCTCCGCCGAGGAAGATATAAAGCACGCCCATCGAGCAGGCCATGCAGAGCGTATAGGCCCAGAACCGCGCCGAACGCAAAAGCAGCGCATAGGAGGCAAGATAATTCTTGTGCGCGGCAGATTTTGGCGCCCTCGAGCCTCTTAACTCGCGCGTGGAGAGGAGGAAGGCGGCAATGCCGAGGATCGCGAGGACGACGAAGCTGGCGCGCCAGCCGAGAAGCTCGTCCAGCGAACCGCCGAACAGGGGGCCGACCATGGGAGCCAGCGCCCACCCCATGGCGAGATAGCCGAACTTGCTGGCGGCTTCCCGATCGTCAGATGTTTCCTTGATGATGACGAGGGCGACGGAGTAGCAGGGGCCGATGCACGCCTGCATCATGCGGCACAGCAGGAAGATGCCGATGTTCGGAGCGAGAACGCAGCCGATCGACGCGATGATGAAGATGGCCAGCGCCATCAGGACGACTGGCCTGCGGCCGAAACGATCCGATATCGCGCCGCCGATGGCTTCCAGGGTTGCGGTGACGATGGAAAAGCCGGCGACGGAGAGGTTCACGAGGGCGAAATCGGCGTGGAATGCCGATGATATCTTCGGCAGCGATGGCAGGATCATGTTGACTGGCAGCACGGCTAGGGCCGAGAGCAGGATGAGGGTCGTCAGCCTAGGCTGCACGGCGGCTCTTTCGGTGGTCGTGTCGTTGTTGGTTTGCTTGGCTGAGGGGTCGATGCGGCTTTCGGTGCGCGTCATGGCCTTGTCCGTCATATGGGTGGAAGGTCGAGGGAGATCTGACGAGGCGCCGCCCGCAATCCGGGCAATAAAAAAGGCCCCGTCAGGAGCCTGCTTACCGCGCATGGGTGCTTTCGCCGGATGGTTACACCATCCTGCCCATGCGCCTTCCTACCACTACGAGAACGAGTGCCGTATTCATGGCATTAGAGCTAACCGCAAAGCCGCATGCCGTCAATGCGCGGCTTTGTCCAAAACTGAGGCCGTTTTAACTCAGGTTGCCGGCTCAGATGTCGTAGCTGAGCCCGGAATTCAGCGTCGAGATGAATTGCTTCGTCCGCTCCTGCGAGGGGTTGGAGAAGATGTTGCGCGACGAGCCGGTCTCGACGATGTTGCCCGCTTCCAGGAACACCACGTTGTTGGCGATCTTCGAGGCAAGGCGCAGGTCGTGCGTTGCCATGACCATGGTCGTGCCTTCGTTGGCGAGCTTGCCGAGGACATCGACCACTTCGGCCGCCAGTTCCGGATCGAGCGCCGAGGTCGGTTCGTCGCAGAGCAGCACGCGCGGTGAGGGGGCAAGCGCCCGGGCGATGGCGACGCGCTGCTGCTGGCCGCCCGAAAGCGTCGAAGGCCAGGCATCCATCTTGTGCGCCATTCCCACCTTGGTCAAAAGCTCGACGGCGCGGGCGCGGGCCTTGTCGGCCGGCCAGCGCAATACGGTCGTCAGGCCCTCCATGACGTTTCCGATGGCGGTCTGATGCGGAAAGAGCTGGAAATTCTGGAAAACCATGCCCGTCTGCCGGCGGATTTTCTGGATTTCCTGCCAGGACGGCTTTTTGCCCGGCTGGAAGGTGGCCGTCTCCCCACCGATGCGGATCGTGCCTGATGTCGGGATTTCAAGCAGGTTGATGCAGCGAAGCAGCGTGCTCTTGCCGCCGCCCGAGGGGCCTACGAGCGCCGTCACCGTTCCCTCCGGGATCATCAGGTTGATATCCTTGAGGATGACGTTGTCACCGAAGCGCTTTTCGATATGCGATAGCTCGATCATGCCTGTGCCTCCAGCGTGCCGCCGGAGCGGGCGAAGCGGCGTTCGAGGTAGCCCTGCAGCGTCGACAGGAAGGTGCTGAGCACGAGATAGATGATGGCGGCCTCGATATAGAGGATCAGCGGCTCATAGGTCGTCGCCACGATGCGCTGTGCCGCCTGGAACAGCTCCGGCACGGTGATGGCGGCGGCAAGCGACGTGTCCTTGACGAGCGAGATGAAGGTGTTCGACAGCGGCGGCACGGCGACGCGCGCTGCCTGCGGCAGGATGGTGCGGCTCATGGCCTGGCGCCAGTTCATGCCGATCGAATAGGCGGCTTCCCACTGGCCCTTAGGCACGGAAGAAATGACGGCGCGGATGATTTCGGACGTATAGGCGCCGACACTCAGCGTAAAGCCGATCACGGCGGCCGGAAAGGCATCGAGCAGGATGCCGAGACTCGGCAGGCCGTAGAAGATGACGAAAAGCTGCACGAGCAACGGCGTGCCGCGGATCACCCAGACATAGAAGCGGGCGATCGCCACCAGCGGCGGCGGGCCGAAAAGCCTGACGACGGCGGTGAGTAGACCGAGTAGCAGACCGAGGACAAAGGTAATCAAGGTGAGCGGGATGGTGAAGACGAGCCCTGCCCAAAGCAGTGTGCCCAATGACTCCCACATCAGTTGCAACCAATGCTCCACGGAGAAGCCTTTCGATAAGAGAATGCGTCCGGAGGTGACCCCGGACGCATCTTTTTCACAGTTTTATGTCGCTGCCTATGCCTTCTTACTTCGAAACATCCTGTCCGAAGTATTTCTGCGAGATCTTGTCATAGGTGCCGTCGGCCTTGATATCGGCCAGCGCCTTGTTGATGGCGGCCAAGAGTTCCGGCTCGCCCTTGCGGATGATGACGGCGGAGAAATCGGCGTTGGACTGCTGGGCGACGATCTTCACCGGCGCATCGGGCTTGTGCTTCTTGAAATCGAGGAAGGAGAGGCTGTCGTTGATGGTGGCGTCGGCGCGGCCGGTCAGCACGAGCTGGATCGACTGGTCGAAGCCGTCGGTGCCGACGAGTTCGGCGCCAGCCTCGGTGGCGATCTTGCCGAAGTTGCTGGTCAGCGACTGTGCGGACTTCTTGCCCTTCAGATCGGGGAAATCCTTGATGTCGGTGTTGCTGTCCTTGACGATCAGCACGGCCTTGGAGGCGATGTAGGGCTCGGAGAAATCATACTTCTTCTTGCGGGCTTCTGTGACGCCGACTTCGTTGATGACGGCATCGTAGCGGTTGGCGTCGAGGCCGGCGATCAGGCCATCCCACTTGCCTTCGAGGAACTGCGCCTTGACGCCGAGTTTGGAAGCGATCGCCTCGGCGATCTCGACATCGAAGCCGGTGAGCTTGCCGCTCTCGTCATGATAGGTGAAGGGAGCGTAGGTGCCTTCCGTGCCGACCTTGAATACACCGGCCGACTGGATCGCCTTGAGGTTTTCGCCGGCATGGGCGGGGAGCAGGAATGCAGCCTGCACGAGGGCGGCGGCGGCAACAGTCTTCAACCAGTTCATCGTTCTCTTCCGTTTCTGGAGCGGTTTCATTCAATGTCGCATACATCGCAGAAAAATTGCATCGCGAAAGCGTAGAAAACTGCGAGATAAATGGGCAATTGCGAATATTTTTCTCAAGAGGTTGGGATTGTGCCGCTGCGAGAGCCGCCGTGTCCGTCTATCCTCAATAATCGCTGATGGACGATGACGTGAGGGAGCATGGTGACAATTCTCAACACTGCCCTATGTCGTCATCTGATTATTGTCTTGGGTATGCCATTCTTCGTGCAAGGCATGCGCGTCGACGAGTGCATCCTGGCGGCTCGAAACGAGACACCGCCGGCGATCAAATTGCATTTCTATCAGAAAGCGAAAATACAAGAATTGATCTGACACAGCCGAAGAGGTGGGGAATTGCCTATCGTTGCGCGCTGGCGGCCTTGGCCGGTTACCAGGCTTGATGTCGCGGTTGCGTCTCTCTTTCTGGTTTTGAGTACAGCCCTGCCGACCTTTGCGGCGGAAACGATCGAACGGCCGTCGAAATGGATCGGTCGCGTTGCAACCAGCGATGCGGCGTTTGGCTGGCCCGGCAGCGGTTTTGCGCTGCGCTTCGAAGGCACATCGCTCTCGGTTACTCTCGTTGATACCGGGCAAAACAGCCTGGAGATCGAATTGGACGGCGCTCCCCAGCGCCTTGATCTGCAGGCGGGGCAGCACCGATATCAGCTTGCCGATGGTTTGCAGCAAGGCGTGCATAGTGCTCGTGTGATGCGTCGCACCGAAGGATGGAATGGCGATACCATATTCGTTTCCGCCGAAACCGATGGGTCGTTCCTCCCAGCGATAGCATCGACCGAAGAGATGGTGGCAATAGGCGATTCCATCACTGCGGGCTACGGCGTCGAGGGTGTCGGTCCCGGATGTCAATTTACACCCGGGACTGAAAATCAATATCTGACATATGCTGCCGTCGCAGCGCGTAGCCTCGGGATGGAGCTTACGACGCTCGCGGTTTCGGGAATTGGCCTTTCGCATGCTCGCAAGGGCACGAAAACCATGCTTGACGTCATCGACAACGGGACGTTGTTGAGAAGCGCTACGCCCGGTCCTCCTGACGAGCGTGTTTCCGCGGTGATTATCAATCTAGGGACGAACGACTTTTCGGACGGCAAGAATCCCAGCGATTTCGGCGGGGAATACGCCAAGCTTCTCTCCAAGCTCAGATATCAGTTTCCAAAAGCGTATCTCTACGCCGCGCTCGGTCCGATGATGCCACAGAAGGATTTCGATACGGCCGAGAAGGCCATCAAAGCCGTCGTTCAGACGAGCGTCGCGAAAGGCGAAAGCCGCCTTCGCTATCTGAGCTTACGCGTCAAACCGAAGGATTTTGGATGCAATTGGCATCCGAGCCGCAGCACCCAGGCGGCAATGGCGGATGTGTTGGAACAAGCAATCAAAGCGGATCGGGGCCGTCATGGTTAACGGGCAGATGCTTCCCATTCGGCGGCCAAACTCGAAGCAATTGGACTCTCTCCAGTTTCTCCGGTTTGTGGCCGCCTTCTCAGTCGTTCTCTTTCATTTCGGGCGTACTCTTGTGCTCGAGTACCATGTCGATCGCAATTATTTCGACATGGGCGCCGTCGGCGTCGACATTTTCTTTGTCCTCAGCGGCTTCATCATCAGCTACTCCTCCGATCCGGGCCGCGGGCTTGTCTATTTCGCACGCAAGCGCGTTGCGAGAATAGTTCCGCTCTATTGGTTGCTGACGCTGGTGATCGTCTTGATCGCGCTTGTGAAGCCCGACCTGCTCAATTCGACTGTGGTGACCGTGGACACGGTGATCAAATCTCTTCTTTTCATCCCTTATCAGAAAAGCGGAGGCGCCATACAGCCGATCCTTTTCCTGGGCTGGACGCTCTGTTACGAGGTGTTTTTCTACGTAATCTATGGCGCCTGCCTGATCTTCGGCGCCAGGGCAACCTGGTTCGCCTCCGCGGCTATCTTCTTCCTGATCGCGCTGCATGCGATTTGGCCGGAGGGATCCGTCGAATGGCGCTTCTATACAAGTCCGATATTGATCGAATTCGTTCTCGGCATGATGCTCCACAAGGCATATTCGGCCTCCGGCGCCATCAGGAGCGGATCGAATGCCGCCGCCGTTGCGCTCGTTCTCCTGGCATGCGGGGCCTACTTTTTCATTGTGACATTCGCCGGTCCCAGTCTGTTCGCCTCGAGCCTGTTTGCGGTCCTGTTCGTTTCAGGCTTCCTGCTCATGCGGATGCCGTCCGGGAAAATATGGGCCATTCTGGTTCTGCTGGGAGACGCGTCCTACTCGCTTTACCTCATTCACCCCTACACGTTTCAGCTTCCGGTCAAATTGCTGGGCAAGCACCTCTCCCTACCCGCTGCGACGGGAATATTGGCGCTAGCCACGCTTTGCACGATCGGGATTTCGGTGGTGCTTTTCAAATTCTTCGAACGGCCGATGCAGGCCTTTCTGATGCGGCGGCCGCAACCTGTCGAGCGGACTGCTGCTGCGGCGGAGTGAAATCCGAGGTCTCGATGCGGGTCGGAAGCGTCGCTCGCCAGGCAATCCTCGCTTGCGCATGCCTTCGAAGAGAGCGAGCTGGAGGGCACTTCCGCTTTCCGGCCCGACGCGCCCAAATTCAGGGCTTAAGCCCTTCGCCTCGTCCCCCGTTCCCAAAGCCATTTGTGCGAGATCATATCACCTGCAACATCTGCCCTCAGCGCTGACCCGATACCATCTGCATGACGAGGGTGATCCGTTGAGACCGGAAAGCGGGTCTTATTCTGCCGTGGCGCTCAAGCTCCGCCAATCCGTGAAGTGCCGCCCAGAAAGTTTCAGTTGCGGTATCCACGTCCTGGGCGAACGGCGCGATCACCGTCGCCATGGCTCCGAAGCCCTCACGGAGCTGTGCCGGCGTATCCGACCTGGCGAAGCGGAGACCGGTTGGAAGGATAAACATCGCCTCGTACATCGCCGGCCGGGCAAAAGCGAAATCGAGATAGGCTGTCGCCACGCTCTCCACTAACTCCCCGGGTGTGGACGATGGCCGGATCGCGGCGCGCAGTATCACGGCCAACTCGCCGAAGCCTTCGAGCGCGACCGCTCCGACGATTTCATCGCGATTTTGGAAATGCGAATAGAGAACCGGCTGACTGTATTCTATCTCGTCGGCGAGACGCCGGATCGTGACCGAAGCCCAGCCGTCGCGTTCCGCAATCGTCCTTGCCGCGACAACGATCCTGCGTTCACGTTCGTCCCTTTCCCGGGTCTTGCGTTCGCTGATGCCCACGTTGTTCCTCTATCTCCATTTGCACGATTTCTCTGACGTTATGGCTATCAAAAAGAACGTCGATTGACAAACTAGCATTGCTAGAATATATGATAACGCTATAATAATTTGCCGCGATATGGCTCGCCGGAGAAGAGAATATCCATGAATCTTCCAGTTCAAATTTTCACGGGTCCAACGATGCTCAATACCGTCCTTGTCTGGCTGTCCGCAGCGGCGTTTCTCGCTGGTGCCATCGTCAATGCGACGGGCCATCAAAAAATCCGCGCGGGCTTCGTGCGCCTTGGATTTCCGTTCTGGTGGTGCTGGGTCACGGCTGCCCTTGAGCTCTTAACCGCAGTGCTGTTGGTCATAGCCGGCATCCGATACATCGGGGTCGCGTTAGGCGCCTGCATCATGCTCACCGCGATCGTGGCTATTGTCCGTGTCCGGAATTATCGGGAACTCCCGCCGCCAATGCTGTTCCTGCTGCTGCTGATACTAGCCGATATCAGCGGCTACGCCTGAGCATTTCAGGGCAAACAGAGGCGATACATATGAGAGCCAGCGTGCAACCGGCTGGATAATGCTCTCCATCGCCGAGCATCGGGTGCCATCCAAACTTCAATCACAAACACATCTGAAGGAACGTGTCGGACGGAGCGAACTCGCTTCCGGACAGCGCAAAGCAACGGCCTGAAGGAGGCCAAGATCACCATGTCGAATCGTACAGCAACTACAGTCGTCGTCTATCATTCAGGCTACGGTCACACCCAGCGGATGGCGGAAGCCGTTGCCGAAGGCGCGGGCGGTACGCTTCACGCCATTGACGCCGACGGCAATCTTTCAGATGACGGATGGGCTGCGTTGGACGCTGCTGACGCCATCATCTTCGGATCGCCGACGTACATGGGCGGCCCGAGCTGGCAGTTTAAGAAGTTTGCGGACACTTCCTCGAAGGCTTGGTTCACCAACAAATGGCAGGACAAGATTTTCGGCGGCTTCACCAACAGCGCCAGTCTGAACGGCGACAAGCTCAACACTCTCGAATATTTCGTTCTTCTGGCGGGACAGCATGGCGGTCTGTGGGTCAGTCTGGGGATGAAGCCAGCGAATGTGAAGGCGTCGAAGCGGGACGATGCAAACAGGATGGGATCATACATCGCGCCAATGGCGCAGTCCGATGCCGACGCAGCTCCGAGCGAAATGTCGGTCGGCGACCTCGAGACTGCTCGCGTTTACGGCGAGCGCGTGGCACGCGCCGCACGGCGGTTCGCACCGGCTCAGGCCGCCTGATGCGTTAACTCTCGAGACGCAAATGGCTGATGAATCCGGCGGACAGGACGGTCGTTTTCAATGCTAAACAACCATGTCGGACCGTGAGCATATCCAACTGATGCGGCAATGCTCGCGAGTCCGGCAATCACCATACACTCTCGCGTCAAGCCGTAGCCGTCCTTCGCTTCATCCGCTCGCTGATAATGATGATGAACCCGGCGCTCAGGATCAAAATCGCGCCGATGAAGGTGTTGGCGCCGGGGATGTCGCCCCAGATCAAGTAGCCGAGCAGGAAGGCCCAGACGAGCGAGGTGTATTCGAATGGCGCCAGCACCGAGACAGGCGCCTGGCGCATGCCTTCGAAGAGGGCGAGCTGGCCGGCGCCGGCGATGATGCCGGTCAAGGCAAGCAGGACGATCTGGAAGGGTGTCGGCGTGTGCCAGTGGGCGATTGCCATGCCGGCTGTCAGGATGATGAACATGATGTTGGAAACGGCCATCTGGATATGGCTCTTCTCGTGCAGCGCGGTTTTCCGCAAAAGCACCATGCCGCATGCCCAGAGGACAGCCGCCTGCAGCGCCAGATAGACCGGCCAGGAGATCGATAGTCCCACGGGATTGGAGGCGATTACCACGCCGCAGAAGCCAACGCCGACGGCCATCCAGCGGGCGACGGTGACCCTTTCCCGCAGCACGATGGTCGCCAGGATCGTGCCGACGATCGGTGCGGCGTAATAGAGCGTCGTCACCTCGGCGAGCTGCAGATAGGAGGCGGCCGAATAATAGGAAATCCAGGCGATCAGGATGATGACGCTGCGCACGATCATCGGCTTGATGATCGGCGAGCGCGCCACCTTGCGGACCAACGACGGGCCTTCGAAGACGAAGCAGCCGGCAAGAATGGTGCAGCTTCGGATGAACAGGACCTGCCAGACGGGGATGGAGGCGACGAGCAGCTTCACCGCCGAATCATGGGCGGTGAACAGCATGTAGGCAAACACCGTAAGCAGGATGCCATAGCTGATGGGGTTTTTCACGGGGATGCACCAGAGGATGACCCGACTCGGGGTCGACTGAATAATCTTTCAGGCCTCAACCGATAGGAGCCTACTTTTTCGGCGTCAATAGGACATTTTGCCAATGCCGTGCGTATATGAATGATTTATTCGGGGTTGTGGCGTCTTTGCCTCCGTTCTACAGCGTTGCGCGTTATATATGACGCGCAAAGGCGGCTTAGCACATTAAAGCTGCTGCATAATTCCCTAAATCGATCCCGCTTTAGGGAATTATCAGTAACAGACGGAGACGAAATGTGACCATTTCAGTCTTTTCGGTCGTTGTGATTTCAATCGATTTAAATAGACTGCGGCGCTGATTTGGGGGGATATCATGGACGATAGGGCTGGATTCGAGGGTCTCGAGGTGCGCAGGACTGGATTTTTCACAAAATCGCGTGCGGCCGTTTCGTTGATGTTTCTCCTGAATGGCTTCATGGTCGGCTGCTGGGCGCCGAAAATCCCGGAGTTTGCCGAGCGGCTGCAGCTTTCGAAATTCGAGCTCGGCCTGATGATCCTCGTCTTCGGTATCGGCTCGCTCGTCATGATGCCGCTCGCCGGCGCGCAGATCGCCGTGCGCGGCTCGCGCGTTGTGGTGCGTGCCTTTGCAGTGCTGCTGCTGCCGATGATCCTGGCGCTTACGCTGGCGCCGAACGTCTGGACGGCGGCGATCGCGCTCTTCCTCTTCGGCGGTTTCATCGGCGCGATGGATGTGGCCATGAACGCCAATGCCGTCTCGGTCGAAAAATCCATGCGCCGGGCGATCATGTCCTCCTGCCATGCCTTCTGGAGCCTCGGCGGCCTCCTGGGCTCGGCAATCGGCGGGCTGCTGATCTCGCGCCTGGGCATTCTCGGTCATGCCGAGGCCTCGACGGCTCTCGCCGTCCTTTTCCTGGTCGTCGCCTGGCCGATGGTGTTTGGCGACCAGCCCCATCCTGACGAGGCCAAGCCGAAGGCGAAGCTGCCGATGATCCCGCTGCCTTGGCTGCTTGGCATAGTTGCGCTGTTCTGCATGGTGCCGGAAGGTGCCGTGCTCGATTGGAGCGCGCTCTATCTCGGCCAGGAAAAGGGGGCATCGGTCGCGCTATCAGGTTTCGGCTTTGCCGCCTTCTCGGCCACCATGGCGACCATGCGCTTTGCCGGTGATTTCGTCCGCGACTGGCTGGGCGCTGTGCGCACGCTGCGCGTTTGCACGGTCTTTGCCATCGTCGGCATGCTGACGGCAGCACTCGCGCCGAATGCGGAAATCGCCATCCTCGGCTTTGCACTCTGCGGCATCGGCATTTCCAACATGGTGCCGATCGCCTTTTCGGCTGCCGGCAATATTCCGGGGCTGCAGCCGGGCATCGCCATTTCGGTCGTCACCACGCTTGGCTATTCCGGCATGCTGGTCGCGCCGTCAGCGATCGGCTTTGCCGCCGAGCATGTCGGCTTCTCGCCCGTCCTGATGGCGCTGCCGGTGCTGTTGCTCGTCGTGCTCGCCTTGTCGTCGCTGGCGCGTTACGCCGACGGCATCGGCGAGAGTGAGCATTAATTTCGTCGCTTTTGCCCGCTAACGGCTAAAGTCAGTCCGATCAAAAGAGCCAGATTAAAAGAGATTGACGCAGCGGTTGACAAGGACCGCTTGGTGATCCACCTGAAAGGCACCCCTTTCAAAGGCCTGCGAGAGTTTTCCATGTCGTCCGCCAGTGATTTCGATCCGAAACCGCGCCGTTCCTCCGTTGCCGTCGATGTCGGCGGCGTGATCGTCGGCGGCGGTGCCCCCGTCGTCGTGCAGTCGATGACCAATACCGACACGGCCGATGTCGATTCGACCGTCGCCCAGGTCGCTGCGCTCTACAAAGCCGGCTCGGAACTCGTGCGCATCACCGTCGATCGCGATGAAAGTGCTGCCGCCGTGCCAAAGATTCGCGAGCGGCTGCTGCGCCTCGGCATGGACGTGCCGCTGATCGGCGATTTCCATTATATCGGCCACAAGCTGCTTGCCGATCATCCGGCCTGCGCCGAGGCGCTGGCGAAATACCGCATCAATCCCGGCAATGTCGGCTTCAAGGACAAGAAGGACAAGCAGTTCGCCGAAATCATCGAGATGGCGATCCGCTACGACAAGCCGGTGCGCATCGGCGTCAACTGGGGTTCGCTCGACCAGGATCTCCTGACCGCGCTGATGGACAAGAATGCCGCCGAAGGCTCGCCTCTGTCGGCCCGTCAGGTGACGCGCGAGACGATCGTGCAGTCGGCGCTGATCTCGGCCGATCTTGCCGAGGAAATCGGCCTGCCGCGCAACCGCATCATCCTGTCGGCCAAGGTCAGCCAGGTCCAGGACCTGATCGCCGTCTATTCCATGCTGTCTGAGCGCTCCGACCATGCGCTGCATCTCGGCCTCACCGAAGCCGGCATGGGCTCCAAGGGCATCGTCGCCTCGTCCGCCGCCATGGGCTACGTGCTGCAGCATGGTATCGGCGACACGATCCGCGTTTCCTTGACGCCGGAGCCGAATGGCGATCGCACCCGCGAGGTGCAGGTGGCGCAGGAGCTGCTGCAGGTCATGGGCTTCCGCCAGTTCATCCCGGTCGTCGCTGCTTGTCCCGGCTGTGGCCGCACGACCTCGACGGTCTTCCAGGAACTGGCGCAGAACATCCAGAACGACATCCGCAAGAACATGCCGGTCTGGCGTGAGAAATATCCGGGCGTCGAGGCGCTGAACGTTGCCGTCATGGGCTGCATCGTCAACGGCCCCGGCGAAAGCAAGCATGCCGATATCGGCATTTCGCTCCCCGGCACGGGTGAGACGCCGGCCGCCCCCGTCTTCATCGATGGCCAGAAGGCGATGACGCTGCGCGGTCCAAACATCGCCTCCGATTTCGAGGCGCTGGTAACCGACTATATCGAGAAGCGGTTCGGCCAGAAGACCGTCGCGGCGGAGTGATCCGCCGCTCGAGCTAAGGCCGGATCATATATTGCTCGTCAGCAGCTTGATGCCGGCGAAGCAATAGAAGCCGGCCATGGCGCCCTCGATCCAGCGGCGCGCATTGCGATAGATTTTCAGCGCATGCGGCGTCGAAAACAGGATCGCATAACCCATGAACGCCAGGAAGCCGGTCACACCGCAGACGCCGATGATCAGTATCGCGACCGAGCCTGGTGCGCCCTGCGGCATGCCGAGCGCGATGATGGCGAGCCAGGCGAAGATGGCCTTCGGGTTGGTGACGTGGATGCCATAGCCGCGCAGGACCAGCGATTTGAAGCTGGGCGTTTTCGGGCCTTCGGCGGCGGTCGGCAGGTCGCCGCTGGCGCGGACGGCGCGGAATGCCTTGTAGGCGAGGTAGAGCAGATAGAGGCCGCCGAAGATTTTCAGAACTTCCAGCGCCATCGCATAGGTCTGCAGCAGCGTGGCGAGACCTGCCGCCGCGGCAATCGCCCAGGTCAGCGATCCCCCGAAGATGCCGAGCGCCAAGGTCATGCCGGCCTTGCGGCCATGGGTCATCGATGTGCCGATGATGGCCATGATGGCGGGGCCGGGGCTGACGACGGCGACGATGTAGGCGATATAGGCCGGCAGGATTTGCGGCAGATAGGCAAGCGTTTCGCGCATGGAGACTATTCCCGGGGGGCGTTGGCCGGCGCGGAGAATTCTGCGTCTAGAGGCCAGTTCGGGACGGGAATGTGTCACAAAATGCAGCGGAAATCACCCGGCAACGCCCGGCAACGCATGGATTCTTGTTATGGTGACATTCCGGAACTGAATGGGTAGCCGTCATTGAACGGATGGCAGATGCCTATCGCCGCCCCGGTCTGAAGGTCAGTCGCTTGCCGTCAGGCAACACCATGTGGAAGTCTTCGGGGTCAGCTCTTGCGGTTTGCGACGAAGCGGGCGGTTTCCGTCAGGACATCCGCCTTGTCGCCATAGCCGGATAGCAGGTCAGCGGCTTCGCCGATCAGCCTTGCGAGCGCTGTTTCTGCCCATTCCTGGCCATGCAGGGCGACCAGCGTGCCCTTGCCCCGGGCGGCATCCTTGCCGGTTGCCTTGCCCATGGTGGCGGTGTCGGCTGTCAGGTCGAGGAGATCGTCGGCCAGCTGGAAGGCGAGGCCGATCTTTTCGCCGAACCTCCGGAGGCGCTTGCGGTCTTCAGTCGAGGCGCCTGATATGATGGCGCCGGCCTCGCAGGCAAAGCGGATCAGCGCGCCTGTCTTCATCGCCTGCAGCGTCGTGATGCCGCTTTCGTCGGGCGTTTCTTTCTCCGCGGCGAGATCAAGCGCCTGGCCGCCGGCCATGCCGCCGACGCCGGCTGCGCGTGATAGCGCCAGCACGAGCGCCATTTTCCGATCCGCCGGCAGCTCCGTTTCAGGGGCGGCGATAATATCGAAGGCATAGGTCAGCAGGCTGTCGCCGGCAAGAATCGCCGTTGCGTAATCGAAGGCGATATGCACCGTCGGCTGGCCGCGGCGCAGGTCGTCGTCGTCCATGGCAGGCAGGTCGTCATGGACGAGGGAATAGCAGTGCACGCATTCGAGCGCCGCGCCGACCCTGAGCGCGGCCTCTGCATTGCCGCCGAGGAGCGCCGCAGATTCCATGACGAGGAAGGGCCGCAGCCGCTTGCCGCCGTTCAGGACGCCATGGCGCATCGCACTCAGCAGTCTGTCGGGGCGAACGATCTCGTCATTGAGGCTGGTGTCGGTCAGCAGCCGGGCCAGCAGTGCTTCGGTCTTGCCGGCATTGTCCCTGAGGCGCTGTTCGAATGAGGTATCGGTGCTGTCCATGGCGGCTGTTTGGCATGAGAGGCGGTTGCTGGCAACGAGAATTGTCAACAGCCGGGTGGGGAATTGCGCCGCACTCTGGTCATCGCTTTGTGTAGACGGTATGACGAGTGCAGCATCAGAGCGTTTCCCGGATGGACTAAGGCTGTACCGGGCTGGAGCGACCGTGGACGTCAGGCATTTGGACATATCGACGGACAATGAGGAGGAGGAAGCCGAGGTGCCGCGACGCTCCTCCCTGTTGGCGCGCTTCAGAGACCGTCCATTCTGGCAGCGCATCGTCCTCGTCCTGATCGGCCTTTTGCTGCTGCCCTACGTCTTCATCGTCTTCTACCTGCTGCCGTTCATCCATCCCGTTTCCACCCTGATGATAGGCGATGCCGTCACCTTTCAGGGATATGACCGCCGCTGGGTCCCGCTCGATAAAATCGCGCCGGTGCTGGTGAAATCCGTCATGGTCTCGGAGGACGGGCAGTTTTGTTTTCACGGCGGCGTCGATTGGGGTGAGATGCGGGTCCTCGTCGAGGAGACGCTGAGCGGCAAATCCACCCGCGGCGGCAGCACCATCCCGATGCAGACCGTCAAGAACCTGTTTTTATGGAACAGCCGCTCCTTCGTGCGCAAGACACTGGAACTGCCGCTTGCTGTTTCCGCCTCGGCCGTCTGGTCGAAGCGTCGGATGATGGAGATCTATCTCAATATCGCCGAATGGGGGCCGGGCATCTACGGCATCGAGGCGGCGGCACGCTACCATTTCAAGGTGCCGGCCTCCAAGCTCACGGCACGCCAGGCTGCACTTCTCGCCGTATCGCTTCCCAATCCGATCGATCGGGTGGCAAGCAAGCCTGGACGGGGCCTCAGCCAGCTCGCCTCGTTGATCCAGCGCCGCGCGCGGAACGCCGACGCATATATCAAATGCCTTTATGATTGAGATCAGAACTTGTCGTTCGATCGGCTTGTTGTCATCTGGCATTCTCGGCCAATGACGGAAGGGCGGCTGATCCGCCAACGATGATCGGACTTGCCATGGACTTCGACGCCTTTTCGCCCGAACTGCTGCAATATTCCAAAACCCTCCATCCGGCACCGCCGCGCTATCTCGGCACCCGCTACGATCGTTCCGGTGCCTTTCAGCCCGAGCCCGGCAACACGGTCGTCTGCCATCTGGCGGAGGGTTCAGCGACGCAGCATGCTATCGTTGCGGCGAGGCAGAAATATCTCGACATGCCGGAGGCCCGGCAATTCGCCTTCACACCGGTCTCCAGCCTGCACATGACCCTGTTCCAGGGGATCATCGAATATCGCCGCGCTCAGCCCTATTGGCCCGCGGATGTCGCGCTCGACACGCCGATCGACCAGATGACCGAAATCATGGGTGAACGGCTGAAGGCCTTTTCCGGACGCAACCCATTCGAGATGGCGGTGATCAAGGCGCGGCCCAGTGGCCTGGTGGTTGCCGGCGCGACCGAAAGCGATCGCAAGGCCATGCGCGATTGGCGCAATGCCCTCGCGGATCTCCTGGGCTATCGCCATCCCGATCATGAGACTTATGTTTTTCACATCACGTTCACCTATGTCATCGAGCGATTGGCCGACGAAGCCCTGCCGCGCTGGCAGACGATGCTGGATGATGCCGCTGATACGCTTCGCGCCGAGGTGCCCGTTCTGGAATTGCGGCCGCCGGCCTTCTGCTCGTTCGAGGATATGAACCATTTCGAGGAGCTCCTCGCCTTCGAAGTTCGAGATTAAGAAAGGAATTATGCGATCATGGACAAGCTCAGCCTCTATATCGGCAACAAGAATTATTCCTCCTGGTCGTTCCGGCCGTGGATCGCGCTGGAGGGTTGTGGCGTTGCTTTCGAAGAAGTGCTGATTCCCTTCGATTTTGTGGGCGGCAATCCACGCATCCGCGAGGTGTCGCCGACGGGCAAGGTGCCGATGCTGGTCCATGGCGAATTCAAGGTCTGGGAATCGCTCGCCATCATCGAATATGTGGCCGAACTTTTCCCGGATGCCGGCCTTCTGCCTAAAGACCGGCAGGCTCGCGCGCTGGCGCGGTCCTACAGCATGGAGATGCTTTCGGGCTTCCGTGCGTTGCGCAGTGCCTGCCCGATGAACATGCACCGCCCGGTCAGCCGCCTTGATTTGCCCGAGGAGGTCATGGAAGAGGTGGCGCGCATCGAGACCATATGGCGTGAGGCACGGGCTCTTTCCGGTGGTCCCTTCCTGTTCGGGGCGTTTTCCGGAGCGGATGCGATGTTTGCGCCTGTCGTCTGCCGCCTGGAACGATACGACATTGCGGTTGCCGCCGACACGCGCGATTATATGGCTGCGATGAAGGCTCTGCCTGCTTGGAAGAAGTGGGAGGAGGCGGCGTTGAAGGAAACATGGATCATACCGGATTACGAAATCTGAACACTGATTCGGCCCCGAATATTCGGGAATCCATCGTGGCGGGCAAAAAATGCGGGAAGGGACTGGTCAAAGCCCGGCAAGCCATGTATAAGCCCGCCCAATTTCCGAAATTGATGCATGTCTGTTTCGGCCGCCTTGCTGGCCGTGGATATGTTTCGTCCGTACATGGAGTAACGAGAATGGCTGTACCGAAGAGAAAAACGAGCCCGTCCAAGCGCGGTATGCGCCGCTCTGCTGACGCCCTGAAGGCTCCGACCTACGTCGAAGACAAGAACTCCGGCGAACTGCGTCGTCCGCATCACATCGACCTGAAGACCGGCATGTATCGCGGCCGTCAGGTTCTGACGCCGAAGGAAAGCGCATAATCTAGCGCTGCCTTGATGGCATGAATGAAAAGGCTGGCAGTTCGCCGGCCTTTTTCTGTTTGGTCTGGATGTGCTGGGTGCGTGAAAAACTGGCCGTTCGTGTGCCCGACCTTTCACACACACTCTCTCTGTCACTTTCGGGACATCTCCCCCCACAAGGGGGAGATTGTTGGGAGTATGCTGCCTGTCCTCACCAAACCGATAAGCTGCAGTTCGGCGGATTCAATATCCGCTTGAGGTGAAGGGATTCTGCGCGCTACCGATCTCTCCCCTTGTGGGGGAGATGTCACGTCAGTGACAGAGGGGGGTGAAAGCTCTCCATGAATTCATAGGCACGCCGCCAGGATTTCAAAGGCTATCCAGCTTGTTTTGCATGGCGCGGAGCTGTTCCTTCAGCTCGTCGATGTCCTTCGCTTCGGCCTTGCGGCTTTCCTTGGCCGGCTGCTGCATGAAGGGTGAGAACATCTGCATGGCCTGCTGGAACATCTCGGTGTTGCGGCGGACCTGTTCCTCGACCATCTGCATGGGCAACTGCAGGTTCTTGCCGAGAGGCGTTTCGCCGAAGGCGCGATTGATCTGTTCACGCATCTGCGTCTGCTGCTCCGTGAAGGCGCGCATCGAGTGCTCGAGGAAGCTCGGCACGACCATCTGCATCTGATCGCCGTAATAGCCGATCAGCTGCCGGAGGAAGGAAATCGGCAGCAGCGTGTTGCCGGTCTTCGATTCCTGTTCGAAAATGATCTGTGTCAGGACCGAATGCGTAATATCTTCACCGCTCTTGGCATCCTGGACGATGAATTCCTCGCCCTTCTTCACCATCTCCGCCAGATCGTCCAGCGTCACATAGGTGCTGGTGCCGGTATTGTATAGGCGGCGATTGGCATACTTCTTGATTACGATCTGGCCCTCATTCTTTGCCATTATCAGTCTCCTGGCCCCGTCTGATTGTATGGAATATTCCTCCACTCCGGAGTGTAGACGCAAAAGAAGCTTGGTGACAATCGGTTTGTGCGATGCGGCAAGGCCTTTCCTTTGATTGGATTTTTTGAAGGCGGTGACAGCTTCGTGAAATCTGCGCGATGAAAATTCTTGCTGTTTGACTCGGACGCAAAGCTTTGACAGTTTCGCCTCATATACGTGTTCATTTTGTGAGGAGGCTTCCATGAGCAGTTCATCCATCGTTGTCGCCAGCGCTGCCCGCACTGCGGTCGGTTCGTTCAATGGCGCTTTCGCGACCGTTCCGGCGCATGAACTCGGCGCTGCCGCGATCAAGGGTGCGCTGGAGCGCGCCGGTGTCGATGCCAGGGAAGTCGACGAAGTGATCCTCGGCCAGGTGCTTCAGGCTGGCGAGGGGCAGAACCCTGCCCGCCAGGCCGCAATGAAGGCCGGTATTCCGCAGGAAGCGACCGCCTGGGGCGTCAACCAGCTTTGCGGCTCCGGCTTGCGCGCCGTGGCGCTCGGCATGCAGCAGATCGCGACCGGTGACGCAAAGATCATTGTCGCCGGCGGCCAGGAATCGATGTCGATGGCGCCGCATGCCGCGAACCTTCGCTCCGGCACCAAGATGGGCGACATGAAGATGATCGATACCATGATCAAGGATGGCCTGACGGACGCCTTCTATGGCTATCACATGGGTATCACGGCGGAAAATATCGCCCGTCAATGGCAGCTGTCGCGCGAGGAGCAGGACCAGTTTGCCGTTGCCTCGCAGAACAAGGCGGAAGCCGCGCAGAAGGCCGGCCGCTTCAAGGACGAGATCATTCCCTTTACCATCCAGACGCGCAAGGGCGACATCATTGTCGATGCCGACGAATATATCCGCCATGGCGCGACGATGGAGGCCATGGCGAAGCTGCGTCCGGCCTTCGACAAGGAGGGCTCCGTCACCGCCGGCAACGCTTCCGGCCTCAATGACGGCGCTGCCGCTGCCGTGCTGATGACCGAGGCCGAGGCCTCCCGTCGCGGTATTCAGCCGCTTGCCCGCATCGTCTCCTGGGCAACGGCCGGCGTTGACCCGCAGATCATGGGCACCGGACCGATCCCGGCCTCCCGCAAGGCGCTGGAAAAGGCCGGCTGGTCTGCCAGTGACCTCGATCTCGTTGAGGCCAATGAGGCGTTTGCCGCCCAGGCCTGCGCCGTCAACAAGGATCTCGGCTGGGATACGTCTATCGTCAACGTCAACGGCGGCGCAATCGCCATCGGCCACCCGATCGGTGCCTCCGGCGCCCGCGTCCTCAACACGCTGCTGTTCGAAATGAAGCGCCGCGGCGCCCGCAAGGGGCTCGCTACGCTGTGCATCGGTGGCGGCATGGGTGTCGCTATGTGCTTCGAGGCGCTCTAGAATCAAAGACGTGGAGCATGGTGACGTCCGAAAACCGCTCACGTTTTTCGGCATCATGCTCCAAGGCGTCTCGAACGGAATTTTCCGGAAGAAGTAGTGAAAGCGGAGCGGGCGACCCGGCATTCGGGCGTCCAGTTTCCGCAGCAACAAAGGGGAGTGGCACATGAGCAGAGTGGCATTGGTAACCGGGGGTACGCGCGGCATCGGCGCCGCCATTTCGATGGCGCTGCACAATGCAGGCTATAAGGTGGCGGCAACCTATGCCGGCAATGACGAGAAAGCCCGGGCTTTCCACGATGTGACCGGCATCTCCGTTCACAAGTGGGATGTCACCGACTACGAGGCCTGCGGCAAGGGCATCGCCAAGATCGAGCATGATCTCGGCCATGTCGAAATTCTGGTCAACAATGCCGGGATCACCCGCGACGCCATGTTCCACAAGATGACGCCGCAGCAGTGGCACGAGGTCATCAATACCAACCTCACCGGCCTCTTCAACATGACGCACCACGTCTGGCAGGGCATGCGCGACCGCAGCTTCGGCCGCGTCATCAACATCTCCTCGATCAACGGCCAGAAGGGACAGATGGGGCAGGCGAACTATTCCGCCGCCAAGGCCGGCGATCTCGGCTTCACCAAGGCACTGGCGCAGGAAGGTGCTGCCAAGAACATTACGGTCAACGCGATTTGCCCTGGCTATATCGGTACGGAGATGGTGCTGGCGGTGCCGGAGAAAGTGCTGAACGAGCGTATCATCCCGCAGATCCCCGTGGGACGCCTCGGCGAGCCCGAGGAAATCGCTCGCATCGCGGTCTTTCTTGCCAGCGACGATGCCGGCTTCATTACGGGATCGACGATTACAGCCAATGGCGGCCAGTTCTTCGTCTAAGGCAATTGCTGGAAAATGTGCGGCGATTCTCGATCTAAACTGCACAAATCAATGAGATAAAGCGGTTCGGCGCTTTCACGGGGCCGAGCCGCTTGAGATGACTTGCATAAGAGACGGGATTGCCGGCCCGACCCGGCAATCATCCCTGGCCTGAGCCTGCTTGCCGCTGGCGTCGTGGTTTGAATTCCAGGATGACGGCTTCCAATGCGACCTGCCGTTTCTCCTTGCCCCGTGCCCTTGCCGCGCTTGCGAGCGCGCAGAATGTGGTGCCGATGAGCACGAGTGCTGCAATGCTTGCGATGATTGCGGCCATAATGCCGTTCCTTCCTCAAAACACTGCTGCCTTCCCGCGACAGATGGCGCGGGAAGAGGATTATTCTTAGCGACTATGGCTCCCCGAGCCTGTCGATAGATCCGATACTTGCGACGAGCCGTGGGAAACGACCGGTCACGAAAGGTCGGTCTTAGCGGCAGCGGGCCTCATAGCGATGACCGTAGCGGTCGCGATAGATGCAATAGCCGCGGCGCTCATGGGAGCGTCCGATGAGGTTGCCGACGACGCCACCGGCGACGGCGCCGACAGCGGCACCACCCCAGCTATGCGTGGCCACGCCACCGATCAGCGCGCCGGTACCGGCGCCGATCGCCGTACCCTTTTCCGTTGCGGTGCACGACGCCAATGCGCCGACGAGGGCGATCGCGACGATGATCTTCTTCATGGTGTTAGCTCCCTGGTGTTGCGAGGTTTAAGCAATAACCTGCGGATCAGATCCGCCCCATCAATAACAGAATGAGGACAATGACGAGAACAAGCCCGAGACCGCCCGATGGGCCGTACCCCCAACCGCGGCTGTAACCCCAGCTGGGAAATGCGCCGATCAGCAGCAGAATCAGTATCACAAGCAATACCGTACCAAGCATGATATGTCTCCTCCATGTCCATCGCTCGAATATCCCGCCAATATCGTCATCTGACACGGCGGTATGCTTCCAGCGACTCCAGCTCAAATCTGTTTCCAGTGAATGGGCGGAGTTCCTCAACTCTGCTCATAGAAACTTGCCTGCCCGATAATTGTTCCGGCTAAGAAATAAAAATGCGGTCAGGCGATCGCTCCCGTGACTAGCGAAATGTTAACGCGCTGGCGCGACGCAACTGCCGAGGACGTCGCGGCTGACCTGCTTCTATGGTTAAAATATGATTAAAATACAATAGGTTGCGGTGAACGAAACGAGAAAGACCTGATGTCTGTGATTCGTCTGCGATTCGTTCTGTGTTTGGACTTTAGTTAACCGCAGGGCCTTTGCCGGCGTGCCGAGAGGCAAGGCGGGACCGGTGGCGAATATCGCTTGGGTGGTGCATTCACGAGCCGATTGGTTAATTCGCCACGAGCCTTCGGGCAGTATCGCCGTTCATGCCGATCCCTATGTGGCGATGCTGGCCCGGCGAAATACAACATGTAGCCGTGAACAAAGACGATACCGGTGCCTGTCAGCGATTCGTCACCGATTCGTTCCGGCTTTGATCGAGATGTTAACGTTCGCACTTAATGCGTGTGTTCATTGATTCATAATAGCTACGCTCGCTAAAAGATTAACTGCAATCGCAGATTCGGCCTGAATCCCGGTCTCAACCATTCAGAGTCCGGTATGCCTTTGCCCAGGAAACGCTAGATGTTGTGGAGAACAAAAGTGGAATCGCTTCGAATCTACGATTCGTCTCCGATTCGTTCCGGCTTTGAGCCAGACGTTAACAGGGCTGGATGATTCACGAGAAATGTCATTATTTGCAGATTGTTAACTATAAAATTACGCGAAATTTCGCTGGCTGAGGATTCTCCGCTTGACTCCTTTTGCCGTGGAAAAGCTGCATAAACAAGATTCAGTATTTGGTGGGAATCTTTTTATTGAAATCCATATGTAGTCGTGAACAAATAAGGAACTCGACGGAGTCAGCGATTCGTCTCCGATTCGTTCTCAAGCTGTTCCGGAATCGCCGGGACTCGCATGGGATGCAGCGAAAATGTATCTTATGGTTGAAGCGATCAAATATGAAATCGATTGTTGCCGCATCTGTTTTTTCATTCAGGTCTTGCCTTTGTCACATATGGTCGTCATCTGTTCGTTTCCTCCAAGAGGAGCACGCTGATCGGAAGACGGCGGTTTCTCGCCCATGCACGGACCTATGACTCAGACTTCGCAGCCCATGATCCTGAGCGGACGCGGCGTGACCGCGGTGCTCGGACCGACCAATACCGGCAAGACCCATTACGCCATCGAGCGCATGGTGGCGCACGGCAGCGGCGTGATCGGCCTGCCGCTGCGGCTGCTTGCGCGCGAGGTCTATACGCGCGTGGTCGAAAAGGTCGGGGCGCACAACGTTGCTTTGGTGACGGGTGAGGAAAAGATATCGCCGCCAAATGCGCGCTATTCCGTCTGTACCGTCGAGGCCATGCCGCGCGAGACACGCGCCTCCTTCGTCGCCATCGACGAGGTGCAGCTGGCGGGCGATCTGGAGCGCGGGCACATCTTCACCGACCGTATCCTGCACCTGCGCGGGCGCGACGAAACCCTGCTGCTCGGCGCGGGCACCATGCGGCCCATCCTCGAGCAGCTTCTGCCAGGGATCACCGTCGTCGAACGGCCCAGGCTGTCGCATCTTTTTTATGCCGGGCAGAAGAAGATCACCCGCCTGCCGCAGCGCACGGCGATCGTCGCCTTCTCTGCCGACGAGGTCTATGCGATCGCAGAACTTATCCGCCGCCAACGCGGTGGGGCGGCCGTCGTCCTTGGAGCGCTCAGCCCGCGAACCCGCAATGCGCAGGTGGCTCTCTATCAGGCCGGCGATGTCGAATATCTGGTTGCGACCGATGCGATCGGCATGGGTCTCAACCTCGATGTCGATCATGTCGCCTTCGCCCAGGACCGCAAGTTCGACGGCTATCAGTTCCGCAATCTCAATCCGGCCGAGCTCGGACAGATTGCGGGTCGCGCCGGTCGTTATCTCAAGGACGGCACCTTCGGCGTGACCGGGCAGGTCGATCCTTTCGACGACGAACTCGTGCGCCGGATCGAGGGACACGAATTCGACATGGTCAAGGTGCTGCAATGGCGCACCAAAGAACTGAATTTTGCTTCGATCGCGGCATTGCGCAGCAGTTTGGAAGACGCGCCTCGCGTGCAGGGCTTGACGCGGGCGCTGCCTGCGGTAGACCAGCAGGCGTTGGAATATCTGTCACGCGATCTGGAGATAGTCGATCTTGCCAGCAACCCGGCCCGGGTTGAGAAATTATGGGAAGCCTGTGCGCTTCCAGACTATCGGCGCATCACGCCTGCCCAGCACGCCGATCTCATTGCCGCCCTCTTTTCCGACCTCGTGCGCTATGGCACGGTGAAAGAGGATTTTCTTGCCGAACAGGTGCACCGCGCCGATCGGACGGATGGCGAGATCGACACGCTTTCGGCGCGAATCGCGCAGATAAGGACTTGGACCTATGTGTCGAACCGGCCCGGCTGGCTTGCCGATCCGACACACTGGCAAGAAAAGACGCGGGAAATCGAAGATCGATTGTCCGACGCGTTACATGAGAGGTTGACGAAACGCTTTGTTGATCGCAGGACATCTGTGCTCATGAAGCGCCTGAGAGAGAATGCGATGCTGGAAGCTGAAATCAGTGTGAATGGAGATGTCTTCGTTGAGGGACATCATGTGGGGCAGTTGACCGGATTCCGGTTCACGCCTATCGCAGGGACCGAAGGGCCGGATGCCAAGGCTGTCCAGACGGCCTCGCAGAAGGCGCTCGCGCTGGAATTCGAGGCACGTGCCGCACGTCTGCATGCGGCCGGCAACGGCGATCTCGCGATCAGCGCCGATGGCTTGGTGCGTTGGCTCGGCGATCCCGTGGCACGCCTGTCGGGCAGTGATCATGTCATGCGTCCGCGCGTCATCCTGCTCGCCGACGAGCAGCTGACGGGCAATGCGCGCGACCATGTCGCCGCTCGTATCGAGCGCTTCGTGAACCATCATATCAGCACGATCCTGAAGCCGCTGGACGATCTCCAGCGCGCCGAGGATCTGCAGGGCCTTGCCAAGGGGCTGGCTTTCCAGCTGGTGGAAAATCTCGGCGTTCTGTTCCGTCGCGACGTGACCGAAGAAGTGAAGTCGCTGGATCAGGATGGGCGCGCCTCCATGCGCCGCTACGGTGTTCGCTTCGGCGCTTACCATATTTTCGTGCCTGCGCTTCTGAAGCCGGCTCCGGCCGAGCTCATCACGCTGCTCTGGGCGCTGAAGAATGATGGTCTCGACAAGCCGGGTTATGGCGATCTGATCCCGGTTCTTGCTGCCGGCCGTACCTCTGTTGTCACCGATCCGGGCTATGAGCGCACATTCTACAAGCTTGCGGGCTTCCGGTTCCTCGGCAAGCGCGCGGTGCGTATCGACATCCTCGAGCGCCTGGCGGATCTCATTCGTCCGCTGCTGCAGTGGAAGCCCGGCCAGGCTTCACGCCCCGACGGCGCCTATGACGGCCGTCGCTTCACGACGACCACCGCGATGCTCTCCATCCTCGGCGCGACGCTCGAGGACATGGAGGAAATCCTCAAGGGTCTCGGTTATCGCGCCGATTCCGTAAAGGCGGAGGAGGCAACAGCCTTTCTCGCCCAGCAGGACGCGGCTGCGGCACCGGCGGCGCCGGCTGCTGAGGTCGTTGCCGAAAAGGCCGATCACGATGATGCCGACGCTGCGACTGAAGAGCCGGCTAAGGAAGTAGAAGCCGTTTCGCAAGAAACGGCGGCTCCCGCCGAGGCGTCGGCTGAGACCGAAGTCGCCGTGGCTGTCGAAGCCATTGCCGTTGCGGAAGCGGCCGCTGAACCGGCGGAACCGAAGCCGGTTCTGCTCTGGCGCCTGGGCGGCCGAAGCGACAACCAGCAGCGCCAGGGTGGCCGTGGTCATGGTGACCGTCGTGGCCAGCAGGGCGAGGGTCGCGGTCAGCACGGCAATCGCCGTGGCGGCAGCGAACAGCAGGCAAGTGGTGGCGAAGGCAATCGTGAGGGACGCGATCGTCGTGATGGCCGTGACAATCGCGGCGGCGACAACAAGGGTCCGCGCGGCAACCGCGAAGGCGGTCGTCCGCAGCATCAGGGCAATCGCGGTGATCGTCAGGACCGTGGCGAACGCAACGACCGGAATGATCGCAACAATCGCGGCGCGTCGCAGCCGCTGCGCTTCGAGGCCAAGCCGCCGCGCAAGGAAAAGCCGATCGATCCGGATTCTCCTTTCGCCAAGCTCGCTGCCCTCAAGGAGCAGATGAAGAAATAGAGCCCATGACGGACGAGAAACAGCCATTTTCCGGTTCGCGCCAGCGCATCGATAAGTGGCTGTTCTTTGCCCGTATGGTGAAATCCCGCTCGTTGGCGCAGCTCTATGTGCAGAACGGCAGCGTACGGGTGAATGGCGAGCGGGTCGTACAGCCGAGCCATGGCATCAAGGCCGGCGACCGCATCGAACTCTCGCTGGAGCGGCGGGATGTCATACTGATCGTACGCGCATCCGGCGATCGCAGAGGCCCATTCGAGGAAGCCAGGCTGCTTTACGAAGATCTGACGCCGCCGCCGGATGAGACAAAACGCCTCACCCCATTCGAGCAGGCGTTACGGACGCCGGGCAGCGGCAGACCCACGAAAAGGGATCGGCGCGCAATCGATCGGCTCACCTCCGACAAGGATTAGAAAACTCTGCCTGCTGCAGGCGGTTTTCAAGATTGTTTGTCCTTGAAATTGGCTGACAAAGTCGATACCTCACGATCAACCCGCCGGTAAACAGCCGGACGGCGCGTTTGTGCGTGGCGCATTCGTCTGTCCGTTCGGCTCCGTGGAAAGGTGCGACGTTCCAGGTTGCGCATCCGCGGAAAGCTAGAGACATTCCTGGAGTGCTTCATGACATATGTCGTGACCGACAATTGCATCCGCTGCAAATACACCGACTGCGTGGAAGTCTGCCCCGTCGACTGCTTCTACGAAGGCGAGAACTTCCTTGTCATCCATCCCGACGAATGCATCGATTGCGGTGTCTGCGAGCCGGAATGTCCTGCCGAGGCGATCAAGCCCGATACGGAGCCGGGTCTCGACAAGTGGCTGAAGGTCAATGCGGAATATGCCGCCATCTGGCCGAACATCACGGTCAAGCGCGACCCGATGCCGGAAGCCAAGGAAATGGACGGCGAACAGGGTAAATTCGAGAAGTATTTCTCGACCAACCCCGGCGCGGGCGACTGATCGAAGGTCGTGACAGGCCGTCGATAAAGGTGTAGTCGATATCGCAGAAAGCGAATCATTGCCGTTGGGCCGCTGGTCGGTCAACGTGGCCATTTTGGCGCGCGCGCAGCAAATTATTGATTTCCTCAGATTTTTGTGATAGGTTCCTCACACTGATCCACTGCGGCATTTCGCATGCCCAAAACCATCACGAAAGCAAATCACCAATCCGTACGCGGTTTCCTTGACATATCAACGTATTGTGTTGTCGGGTCCCGGATCGCGATGGATGGGTTTCTGTTTGCATAAGTCTGGCTGGACCAGGATGAAGTGACCCGACGGTACGTCCGTCTCATCCGGGCCTGACTGACCCGGCACCCCGGCCCTAACGGGGCGCGTAACAGGGAGTTTTTGAAAAGAATGACGACCCAGCAGAAAAAACCTTCAGCAGCACGCCACGGCTTCAAGACTGGTGAAGCGATCGTTTATCCGGCCCATGGTGTCGGTACGATCACTGCGATCGAAGAACAAGAAGTCGCAGGCATGAAGCTCGAGCTGTTCGTAATCGACTTCGAGAAAGACAAGATGCGCCTGAAGGTGCCGGTGGCCAAGGCCATGAGCATCGGCATGCGTAAGCTTTCCGAGACGGATTTCGTCGAGCGTGCATTGAAGGTCGTGCAGGGCAAGGCCCGTGTGAAGCGCACTATGTGGTCGCGCCGCGCGCAGGAATACGATGCCAAAATCAATTCCGGCGATCTGATCTCGATCGCGGAGGTCGTTCGCGATCTCTATCGTGCCGAGAACCAGCCAGAGCAGTCCTATTCCGAACGCCAGCTTTACGAAGCTGCCCTCGATCGCATGGCGCGCGAAATTGCCGCCGTCAACAAGATGTCGGAAACCGAAGCCGTTCGTCTTGTCGAGGCCAATCTGAACAAGGGTCCGAAGCGCGGCAAGGTCGTTGACGACGACGACTCGCAGGACGAAGCCGCATAAGGCCAAGGCGCCAATATTGCTTCAAAAAACCCGGCCTTCGTGCCGGGTTTTTTCTTTGGAACCTTTTCCGTTCTGCCGCGTTTAAACCTCGTGTTACCGGTCGGTGTGGGTGCGCTCCTGTGGAGAGGGGTTCCATAAAGGCCGTATTTATAGACGTTCACGAGGACCGGCCTATGCGTTTTCACTCGAAGCTCCCCGGCGATCTGAAGATGCTTCAATCGTCAGACCCGTTCGATGAGATCGAACTAGACTAGTCATCGATCATCCGGCGAGCCGGATATCGGTTTCCAATTTGCAATTTCATTCATTGATTTCCATCCGAACAGCGATGTTCGGAAACGATGCTTACTGCCCTTTTCGTCGACCGCGGCATAGAGACGATTTGAGGCCGAACCCAGGAGATGCATATGACGAATATGTCTGCAGATCGGCGCATGATCAAAGTTGCGATGGCTGCTCCCTATCTCGATCGCGACGAAGAGCACGATCTCGCCATTCGCTGGAAGGACCACGAGGATCGTGGTGCCCGCAATCAGATCGCAACCGCCCATATGCGCCTCGTCATTTCCATGGCGGGAAAATTTCGTAATTTCGGATTGCCGATGAGCGATCTGGTGCAGGAAGGTTATGTCGGTCTGCTTGAAGCGGCTGCCCGCTTCGAACCGGAACGGGAGGTTCGCTTCTCTACCTATGCAAGCTGGTGGATTCGCGCTTCGATCCAGGACTATATCCTGCGCAACTGGTCGATCGTGCGCGGCGGCACAAGTTCCGCCCAGAAGGCATTGTTCTTCAACCTGCGCCGGCTGCGCGCCAAGCTTGCCCGCAGCAATTCCAGCGTCACTGTCCAGTCCATCCATGAGGAAATCGCCGTCACGCTCGGCGTCAGCCTCGCCGATGTGCAGACGATGGATGCGCGCCTTTCCAGCAGCGATACCTCGCTGCAGGCGCCCTCGATAGCCGGCGATTCCGAAAGCGCCGAACGCATCGATTTTCTGATCAGCGACGAACCGCTTCCCGATGAGCAGGTCTCCGACATGATCGACGGCGAACGCCGCCGCATCTGGCTCGCATCGGCGCTAAAGCATCTCAACGAGCGCGAGATGAAGATCATCCGGGCGCGTCGTCTCGTCGAAGATGGGGCAACGCTCGAGGAACTCGGCGCCGATCTCGGCATTTCCAAGGAGCGCGTGCGTCAGATCGAAAGCCGCGCCATGGACAAGCTTCGCTCCGCGCTGGTCGATGCCGATCCACGCATGGCAAGCTACGCCTGAGAGATCCTGTCTCTCAGCCGGGGACGGTAACAGCCGCTAGAGCGTTTCTGCTTTTCTTTGAATTGCGAAAACGCTCCCTTAGGCAATTCCGGACGGAAAACCGCTTCGCACTTTTCCTGGAATTGCTCTATTCCGCGATAATCTTGACCTTGTCGCCCGGTGCAATATTTGCGCCGGTCGGCAGGGCATTGATCAGCTTGAATAGATCGAGCTTGCGGTCGGTGCCCATCATGCGGGCTGCAAGTGTCGTGATCGTATCGCCGGGCTTGACGGTGACGACGCGGACACGCAGCGGCTTCAGCGAAGCGGCTTCGTCCGGCGTCATATGGCGGAAGCTCGCGCGCAGCACATTGGCCGTCTGATCGAGCTGGGCGATATTTCCTTTCGGCACCGCCGTCAGGAAGCGGAAGATCTGCGTGCGATCACGGATCACGGTCACATCGAAATCCCAGCGATCGGCAGAGGCGCGCGCCGTAGCGGCGGGCATGCCGTTGACGGTGATCGACTTGATCGAGGACGGATCGAGGCCTGTGACCCAGCCGCTGGAAATATAGTTCGTCAGATTCTGGTTCTGCGTGTCGGCAACGCCATCGAAACGGATGGCGATATCGCCGGGGCCGGTCGCCATGACAGCTTCGACCTTGTTGTCGATACGGAAATCGGGCGGCACGTCGAAGCGGATGCCGAGGCCGCCATGCAGGAAGGTCTGGCCACGCACATAGCCTTCCTCGGGACTGTCGCCATAGAGCAGGCCGTCGATGCCGTTGAGATAATAGTCGCGGCCGGTATCACCGACCTTGCCTTCCTCGCCGAATTCACGTGCATGCGCCTTGGCAAGGTCGATGCGCTGCGGCGTGCTCGGATGGCTTGAAAGGAAGTCCAGGCTCTGGTCCACGTCGGAATTGGCCGACATGAAGCGGCTGTAGTCCTCCATCGCGTTCAGGAAGCGGGCAGCGGCATAAGGGTCGTAGCCGGCTTGGCCGAGCGTTCGGATGCCGATTTCGTCGGCCTGCAATTCCTGCTGACGCGAGAAGGCGGCGAGGCGCAGCTTGCCGCGGGCAAGCGCCTGCTTGCCGGCGAGATCGCTCGACAAGACTTCGGCGACGACGCGGCTGGCGATGACTTCGGCTTCTTCGCGCTTCTGCCGCTCGATGCCGTGATTGGCTGTCACATGCGCCATTTCATGTGCCAGCACGGCAGCGACTTCGGAAGCGTCATTGGCAAGCGCCAAGAGACCGCGCGTGACATAGAGATAGCCGCCCGGCAGCGCGAATGCGTTGATCGAGGGGGAGTTGAGAATGGTGATGCGGTAGGACTGCTGCGGATTTTCCGACACGCTGGTCAAGGCGCCGGCGATGCGGGCAACGAGCCGCTCGGTCTTGGCATCCTTATATTCGCCGCCATAGCTTGCAAGAATGCGCGGATGCTCGCGAGCGCCCATCTGCGCGCGCGGATCGTTCTTCTGCACCTCGGAAACGATCTGCGGATTGGCGGAGGGGGAAACGCTCGGCTGATAGGATTGGTCCAGCACCGTCTGGCAGCTGTTCAATATCATTGCGGCTGCAAGGAAGGGGACAAAGCGGCGCAAACGGGCTGCGACGGTCGCGCTGATCCTTCGTTCTGCTCGCTTGCTCTGCTTCAGGACTTGTATCCTACTCATTTCGCTGTCATGCCGGCTCGGCGCCAAATCCGGTTGATCGTTACCGGGCCGATCATCGTCGCGCGCCGACAAAGGTTAGTTCCGCCCCCATCGATCCGCATTTACCCGACGGTCTCCACCCCTTGCTGTAGCCGATTTTGGCACCGGTTGCATAGCGAGACTCCGTTTAAATGTGGCGGCGTTGTATTTTAGCAAGCATTCCCCAGGACTTTCAGCCGCTTGCCGCGACGAAATTAAGGCAAAATCGGCGACAAGATGCTGCGGCGCAATCAATGCCGCAGAAATGTGGTCAATGCCGGAATGCCGTCCGTCTCCAGGAAGGTCCCGATGGGAGCGGCGAGCTTGATCATGCCGCCATCGATGAAGACGGCATGGTCGGCAAGGCGCCGCACTTCGGCCGGATCATGCGAGACGATCAGTACCGTATTGCCGGTTTCGCGATGCAGGGTCTTCAGGAGTTCGACCATGCCGGAGCGCAGGCCGGGATCGAGGGCGGCAAAAGGCTCGTCCAGCAGCAGGATCGGCTTGTCGCGCACCAGCGCCCGGGCGAAGGCGGCCCGTTGCCGCTCGCCGCCGGAGAGCGTTCCCGGCTTGCGCTTCTCGAAGTCAGGCAGTCCAACGCGCACCAAGGCTTCCGAGACCCTATGCCGGTCATGAGCTGAGAGTTTCAGGGACGGGCTGATACCGAGACCGACATTGGTGAAGAGGTCGAGATGGGCAAAGAGGTTGTTGTCCTGGAAGACAAGCGATACCGGTCGTTCGGCGGGGTGCAGGCCGGTCACGTCTTGTCCGGCGAGCATAATGCGGCCGCGGTCGGGCTGTTCGAAGCCGGCTAGCAAATTGAGGAAGGTCGATTTTCCTGATCCGGAAGGTCCGGCGACGGCGATGATCTTGCCCTGCGGCAATGTGCAGTCGAAGCGGAAGTCATGCGCGCCGAGGCGCAGTTCGACGCCGGCCATGGCGATGCCCTGTTCCTTCATGTCCCTGCCATCATCCATTTCGCCTGCTTTCGTCATCGCGTACGCTTTGACCGGCTGTGCCGGCCATGGTCAAGAGAAGGCAGACCAAGCCGAGGATCAAGGCGTATCCGTCGGCATCGTTGGTACGGTAGCTGCCGAGCTTGCTGTAGACCAGCCAGGGGAGGGTCATCAGGCTGTTGGAGCCGAAGAGCGCCACGGCGCCGAGATCGCCGAGCGACAGGGCCATGGCGAAGGAGAGCGCCGTGAAGAACGGTTTGCGCAAACCCGGCCAATCGATCAGGCGAAGGCGGGCACTGCCGTGAAGTCCGAGGCTTGCCGCCAGCCGCTCGGTGCGAAGGCGATGCACCGTATGGGCTGGCTCGATGACACGGATGACGAAGGGCAGCGCCATCAGTGCATTGATGATCACGATCAGAAGAGCGGCGAAACGGCTGGGATCGCCCAATGGCCGCAGCGCCAGGAACCAGCCCGTCGCCAGCACGATCGGCGGCACCAGCAGGATGAGCGAAGAGCTTGCGCTTAACGCGATCGCCAGGCCACGCAGGCTGAAGGTTTTGCGGCGATCTGCCGATATCACCGAGCGGGCGCGAATGATCGCAAAGGATAGCAGAACGGCCAGAAGGCCGGCAGCGAGCGCGATCGCCAGGCTTGTAGCGACCGCCTGCAGGAAGATCGGCTGGCCGATGAGCTTCAAGAGATTTGCCTCGAGGCCGGTCACGACGACCGAAGCGAGCGGCAGGCCGAGAAAGAGTGTGGCCGCCGACAGCATGATGGCGTCGACCCATCGTGCAGCCGCTCTTTGCCCATCGATGCGTCGCAGGGCGCGGCCGCTGGTGAGCCCGTGATCGTCCGGTGCGCGAAACAGCGTCATGGCGCCAAGGATGACGAGAGTGACGGCGATTTGCAGCAGCGACAGCAACACGGCGCGGGCAGGATCGAAATCGAAACGGAGCGCCTGATAGATCGCCACCTCCAGCGTCGTTGCGGCCGGGCCGCCGCCGAGGATCAGGACCAGCGTGAAGCTGGTGGCGCAGAGCATGAAGATCAGGCCGGCAATGCCGGGAATGAGGCCGCGCAGGATAGGCCATTCGATGAAGCGAAAGACCGAGGCAGGCCGCATGCCGAGCCCGCCGGCCACGAGCCAATATTCCGCCGGCACGCGCTCCAGCCCGGCAAGCATCAGCCGGCAGGCGAGCGGCATGTTGAAGAAGACATGCGCAAGCAGGATGCCGGCAAGACCATAAATGCTGACGGGTTGCGACAGGCCGAGGGCGGCGAGCATCTGGTTGAGCAGCCCCTGCCGGCCCCATATGCCGAGCAGGCCAAGGGCGCCGATCAGGACAGGCAGGCCCATCGGCACGGCCATCAGCCGGATCAGCCACAGCCGGCCGGGAAAGCGCGGCTGGCGGGCCAATGCTCGGGCAACGGGTATGGCGAGGGCGACGGAGAGCAGCGTCGACAGCGCCGCCTGCAGCAGCGTGAACCGCAGGACGCGTAGCAGGTAAGGGTCGGTCAGCGAGGTATCACCGCCGGATTCGATGCCGGCGGTGAGCAGGGTGAGCACGGCGATCCCGACGAAGAGTGCGATGCCGGCGAAGCTGAATGCCCCGCCGGAAATGGCACGTCGTCGTTCGGGTGCCGTGAGCATGATCAGGACGTCAGTTGCCGCTGGTGGCGGTCAGCCATTCGTCGATCCAGGCCTTGCGGTTCTTGTCGACGTCGGCAGGGCTCATCAGGAAGGTCTTCGACGGCACCACGAGCTTGCTGAAGGCGTCCGGCAGCGGCGCGGAAGTGGCCGAGGCCGGCATCATCCAGTTGCTCGTGGGGATGATGTCCTGGAAGCCGGGGGAAACCATGAACTTCAGGAAGTCGCGGGCAAGCTCCTTGTTCGGCGAGGCCTTGATCAGGCCGGCGACCTCGATCTGGATATAGTGCCCTTCCGAGAAGGCAGCCGCCTGATAGCGGTCGGTCTTGTCCTCGATCATATGGTAGGCCGGCGAGGTCGTGTAGGAGAGCACCATCGGTGCCTCGCCCTTGGTGAAGAGATCATAGGCTTCCGACCAGCCAGGCGTCACCGTCAGGACGCGGCCCTTGAGCTTTGCCCAGGCATCGGCCGCCTTGTCGCCATAGATCGATTTGACCCAGAGCAGCAGGCCGAGGCCGGGCGTCGAGGTGCGTGGGTCTTCGATGACGATCTTCTGGGTGGGATCGCCCTCGACGAGATCCTTCATGCTCTTCGGCGGATTCTTGACGGTCTGGCTGTCGTAGATCACGGCGAAATGGCCGTAGTCGTAGGGTACGAAGACATCATCCTTGAAGCCACCGGGAACCTTGAGGGCCGAGGTGTCGACGCCGCTCACATCGAAGAGGCCGGTATCCTTCGCTTCATCGACGAGATTGGTGTCGAGGCCGAGAACGACATCGGCCTTGGTGCCTGCACCTTCCAGCTTCAGACGCGACAGAAGCGCGACGCCGTCGGTGACGGCGACGTAATTGACCGTGCAGCCGCAGGTCTTTTCGAAGGCAGCTTTGACCTTGGCGCCCGGACCCCAATCGGCGGTGAAGCTCTCATAGGTGTAGATGGTCAGGGTCTTGTCGGCTGCAGCGGCAGGCTGTGCGGCCAGAAAGGCCGTTCCGGCGGCAAGCGCCAGGCCGGCGAAAAATGACAATGGCGAACGGTTGTGCATGGTAGCGCCTCCTCTTTGGTTTCGTCTTGAAGGGGAAAAGGGCGCTATGATTTCGTCACGCGTCTAATCCCTCCGCCGGTGTTAGCCGGATCAGGTTCCGCGGGTTGGCCGGTCAAAGCCTCTCAGCCGGATGTCCGTAAGGACATAAGGCACCCCGTTAGAGCGTTGGCAGATTTAGCCTTGTGACGAAGGGATGACAAGGGAAATGATTCCCTTGCCGATTGCAGGCCGGAGGAGCTTACTCGGCGGCGTGCGCGGCGGCCGTCGGGCTGTCGAATTTCTTCGCCGCACCCGGGAGCTGGACGTTCTTCAGCGTCAGCGAGGTCAGGAGGCCGATGAGGCAGATGCCCGCGGCCGTCATGAACAGCGGGCTGAAGGCGCTCGCATAGGCGTTGGCGACGGCCTCGCGGGTTGCTTCCGGCAATGCGGCCATCATCTTCGGTGTCAGCTGTTCGATATCGGATACGCCGGCGATGGAGATTCCGACATTGCCGAGCTTGGCGGCGATGATGGCGCCGTAGATGGAGATGGCGATGGAGGCGCCGCCCATGCGCGAGAGCGTGACAGCGCCGGTTGCTGCACCGACGTCCCGGGCAGCGGCTGCATTCTGCACGCCGATGACGGGCACCTGCTGGGCAAGACCGATGCCGATGCCGTGCAGCAGCATCAGGCCGCCGATGAAGACGATGGGCGTGCCGGCAGGCATGAAGGCGAGCGAGCCGAATGCGATGGCACTGCAGGCAGCACTTGCGACGGCGAAGGGCTTGTAGCGGCCCCTCGCGGCGATCAGTCGTCCGGCCGAGAGCGAACCGCAGACGATGCCGCCGGTCAGGAGAATGAACAGCAGCCCGGCCATCGAGGGCGAAAGGCCCGTCGTCGTCTGCAGGAAGAGCGCGAAATAATTCACCATACCGATGGCGACGGCGCCGCTGGTGATAGAGATGATCAGCAGAAGGCCGAATGTCGGATTGCGAAACAGTGTCATCGGCACGATGGGCTCTGGTGCGCGGCGCTCGATGAAGACCCAGGCGACGGCGCAGATCACGCCGAAGGCGATGATGCCGAGACATTGCGGCGACAGCAACGATCCGAAGAGTTCGGTACCGTCGGCGGCAAGCACGATGCTCGTCGTCGTCAGCGCAAGGACGATCGCGCCAGCATAGTCGATCTTCGGTCGGCGGGCCGGCTTGCGATAGGGAAGCATGGTGGCAAGGCCGGCCAGCACGATAAAGCCGATCGGCACATTGACGAGGAAGATGGAGCGCCAGCCGAAGAGATCGCTCATCGTGCCGCCGAGAACGGGGCCGATGGCACCCGACGCCATGAGCACGAGGCTCGAATAGCTCTGGTAGCGGGCACGTTCCCGCGGCTCGAACAGATCGGCATTGACGGCGAAGATCGACACGAGGATGCCGCCGCCGCCGAGGCCCTGAAGGACGCGGGCGGCGATCAGCGTATCCATCGAAACGGCGAGGCCGCAGACGGCGGAGCCGACGGTGAAGATGGCGATCGCCGTCATCATCACATATTTGCGGCCGAAGAGATCGCCGAGCTTGCCGTAAACGGGCATGACGGCGGAGAGCGAGAGAAGATAGGCCGATCCGATCCAGCCGAAGCGCTCCAGATGGCCGAACTCACCGACGATCGTCGGCAGTGCCGTCGAGACGATCTGGTTATCGAGCGTTGCCATGAACATGGCAGTCATCAGAAACAGGAAAAGGATAAGCCGCCGCTTATGATCCGCCACGAGCGGCGCGAAGGTTGTCTGCATGTCCATGGGGCAGGAAATCCGAGCTTGGCCGAAACGCTGCGCGGTCGATCGAATGCGCGGGACGCCCCGGTTTTCATAGTTGAGATATATGTGCTAATGGCATATAATTGTCAATGACAGGTGAATGCTGTTTGCATGTTTTATTTGTTTTCTGCCTCTGATATGGTGGAAAGATGACATCTGCGACCAATACACGTGAAGTTGAAGCCCAGGCCCAGACCGATGATGAGAATCTGCTGCGCATCGGCCATGCCATGACGCGCATGCGTCTGCTGACGGGGCGCCGCATGATCGGCAGGCTTGCCATCCAGAGCGTGGCGCCAGGGCTTGAGCTTTCGCATCTCGATGTGCTCGATGTCGTCAGGCGGGCGGAGGCGACGGGTGAAGTCACCGTCGGTACCATCGCCGAGATGCTGCGCATCGATCCCTCGCGAGCAAGCCGTATCGTTGCCGACATGGTGACGCGCGGCGTGTTGCGGCGCAAGGCATCGCAGGCGGATGCGCGGCGCATCGTGGTGGTGCTCACCGCTCTCGGGCAAAGATTGCTGTCGGAAATCCAGGCACAGAAATATTCCGTCATCGGCAGCATCTTTGCCGACTGGACGCCGGAGGAGATCGAGAGCTTCTCGCTACTGTTCGACCGTTACGTCAGTGGCTACGAGCAGGTTTTCCAGGCGCGCATCAAGGAAACGGACGACTGAGCCGTCGTCGCGGCCGTTCTTGCCCATGGTGCTCTTCCCTAGGGATATGACTTTGCGCTATGGGCTTGCCTCATGAGCCAGTCCACCACCTTCACCATCCTGCTCGGCGGCGAGCTCCGTCTGACGGAGCGGTTGCGCGCTGCGGTTTCCGGCAGTCGTTTCATCGCGGCCGATGGCGGTATGCGCCATGCGCTCGCGCTCGGCGTGGAGCCTGAGGTGTGGGTCGGCGATTTCGATTCCACGCCTGCCGATTTGCAGGGCGCGTTTCCCAAGGTGCCCAAGCAGCCTTATCCAGCGGCGAAAGCGGCGACCGATGGTGAGATTGCCGTCTCGGAAGCGATCGATCGCGGTGCCACGAGACTGATCCTTGCAGGCGCCATGGGCGGCGAACGCTCCGATCACGCGATCCAGCATCTGCTCTATGGCGTGCATCTGGCCGAAAAGGGCCTCGATATCTTGCTGACCTCAGGTGACGAGGAGGCGGTGCCGCTTCCGCCCGGCAATCTCACGCTGGCGCTGCCGGCCGGCTCGCTGTTTTCCGTCCTCAGCTTCAGCGATCTGAAGGGCCTGTTCATTGAGAATGCCCGTTATCCCTTGCGCGATTTTCATTTGTCCTTTGGCGGATCGCGCACCATTTCCAACGTGGCGGAAGGCGACGTGCGCTTTTCGCTCGGCAGCGGCAGGGCGATTGTTCTTGCCCGCCCTTATGATCTTTCCGGAGTCTGATCTTGGCCCCTCCCATTCTGAAACTTGACGACATCTTTCTGAGCTTCGGCGGTGCGCCCTTGCTCGCCGGTGCCGGCCTGCAGGTGGAGCCCGGTGACAAGATCTGCCTTGTCGGCCGCAATGGTTCCGGCAAGTCGACGCTATTGAAGATCGCTGCCGGTCTCGTCGAAGCGCAATCCGGCGAGGTGTTCCGTCATCCGTCATCGACTGTGCGCTATCTTGAGCAGGCGCCGGATTTTGCCGGTTACAAGACGGTGGCGGCCTATGCCGAGGCTGGCCTCGGGCCGGGCGACGATCCCTATCGTGTCACCTATCTCCTTTCCCATCTCGGCCTGACCGGCGAGGAAGATCCGAAGAATCTCTCCGGCGGCGAAGCGCGTCGCGCGGCTCTCGCCCGCGTCATGGCGCCGGAGCCGGATATCCTGCTGCTCGACGAGCCGACGAACCATCTGGACCTGCCGACCATCGAATGGCTGGAAGGCGAGCTGCAGAAGAGCCGCAGCGCGCTGGTGCTGATCTCGCACGACCGTCGTTTCCTGGAGAAGGTCTCGACCGCGACCGTTTGGCTGGACCGCGGCACCTCGCGCCGGCTGGACAGGGGGTTTGCGCATTTCGAAGTCTGGCGCGATCAGGTGCTCGAGGCCGAAGAGCTGGAGCAGCACAAGCTCGGCAAGCAGATCGAGCGCGAAGAGCACTGGCTGCGCTATGGCGTGACGGCGCGGCGCAAGCGCAATATGCGCCGCCTCGGCGAGCTGCAGGACATGCGTTCCCGCTATCGCGGCCACAAGGGCGCTCTCGGCACCGTGCAGGCGGCTGCGTCCGACGCGCAGGAAAGCGGCAAGCTGGTGATCGAGGCGGAGAAGATCACCAAGACCTATGGCGATCGGTCGATCGTCGCGCCGTTCTCGATCCGCGTGCATCGCGGCGACTGCATCGGTCTCGTCGGCCCGAACGGTGCCGGCAAGACGACGCTTCTGAAGATGCTGACGGGTCAGCTGGAGCCGGATAGCGGCACGGTGAAGCTTGGCACCAATCTGGAAATCGCCACGCTCGACCAGAAGCGCGAGGAGCTGAACCCGGAAGATACGCTCGCCAACTACCTGACTGACGGACGCGGCGAGAACCTGCTCGTCAACGGCGAGCAGCGGCACGTGACCGGCTACATGAAGGAATTCCTGTTCCAGCCGGAGCAGGCGCGCACGCCGATCAAGAATCTTTCCGGCGGCGAGCGCGCCCGGCTGATGCTGGCGCGCATCCTGTCGCGGCCGACCAATCTGCTGATCCTCGACGAACCGACGAACGATCTCGATATCGAGACGCTCGACCTGCTGCAGGAAATCGTCTCCGGCTTTGCCGGCACCGTCATCCTCGTCAGTCACGATCGCGATTTCCTCGACCGTACCGTGACGTCGACGATCGCGCCGGCCGATCCGGAAGATCCCGACGGTCGCTGGATCGAATATGCCGGTGGCTATTCCGACATGCTCGCCCAGCGAAAGGGGGCCATCGAGGAGCGAAAGCGGGCGGAAAAGGCTGCCGAGAAGCCGAAATTGGCCGAAGCTTCGGCGCCGGCTTCCGACGCCTCGAAGAGCAAGGGGAAGCTTTCCTACAAGCAGAAATTCGCTTTGGAAAATCTGCCGAAGGAAATGGCCAAGGCGGAAGCCGAAATCGCTGCGCGCGAGCAGAAAATGGCCGATCCGAACCTCTTTTCCAAGGATGCCGCAACGTTCAACCGTCTTGCTGCGGAGATGGAAAAGCTGCGCGAAAGCCTGAGCAAGATGGAAGAGGAATGGCTGGAGCTCGAAATGCTGCGTGAGGAGCTGGAGGGCTAGGGCTCATATCCGCTCACCTTATGCGCGTCTTTACTATGTAGTAAAAACAATCGGTTGCGCTCGGCCGCAGCCGGTTCATTCCCTGTTGTCGAATCCGATAAACCGTTTATACATTAACGCATGCTGCCGGACGACGAGCCGGTTGATACCCCCGGGCCGACGTGGCCCGTGGCGCATGTTGGGGAAGTCCGAAGCGACCTGATTTCATTGCGCCTGATGGCGACAGGTTCTTCGCGGAAAGTTACAGGCAAATTTCGTGAGCGCTTACCGTGATGACGGCGCTTGATGCCGCATGCGGTTTTTCGAGGGGGGCTTCTGCCGATGCTGCCGCGTGCCGTTTTGTTTAGCTGTGTTTTTGCCGTTTTTTCCGGTGCCCAAGCACTGGCGCAGGGCGCCCCGACGGCTCCGCCCGTCACGGTCGCCAAACCCATCGTCCGCGATGTCGTTGACAGTGACGAGTTCATCGGGCGCTTCCAGGCAGTCGATGAGGTTTCTATCCGCTCGCGGGTAGGTGGCTACCTGCAGGAAGTACATTTCAAGGATGGCGCCATGGTCAAGCAGGGCGACCTGCTTTTCGTCATCGACCAGCGGCCTTTCGTGACCGCGCTGAACGAGTCGACGGCCTCGCTGGAAGTTGCGAAATCGTCGCTGACGCTTGCCGATGCGCAGTTCAAGCGCGCTCAGTCCCTGTCGACGACGGGCAGCCAGTCGGCATCGACCCTCGACGACCGCCGCCGAGATCTCGTTTCCGCCGAGGCGAATGTGCGCGGCGCGCAGGCGGCCGTCGACCGCGCCAATCTCGACATGGATTTCACCAAGATCACCGCACCGCTCAGCGGCCGTATCGACCGCCGGCTGATCTCGGTGGGCAATCTCGTGCAGGCGGATCAAACCGTGCTGACGACCATCGTGTCGCTCGACCCGATCGATTTCTATTTCGATGTCGACGAGCGTCGGTTGCTTTCCTATGCCGACGAAGCCCGCAAGAACGGCAGCGCCCTGCAGCAAGGCGGCGGCGGGCTCGATGTGACCGTGACCATCGCCGATTCCCGCCAGAAGCCGTTCAAGGGCAAGCTCGATTTCGCTGAGAACCGCGTCGATAACGAAACGGGCACGATCCGCGTCCGCGCCAGCTTCCCGAATCCCGATCTTATCCTCCAGCCCGGCCTCTTCGGGCGCGTCCAGGTACAGGGCTCCAACAGCTACAAGGCGATCCTCGTTCCGGACGAAGCCATCGGCTCGGATCAGAACCAGCGTGTCGTCTATACCGTCGATACTGCCGGCAACATCACGCCGAAGTCCGTCCGTCTCGGACCGAAACTCTATGGCTATCGCGTCATCCGCGACGGCATGACCGGCGACGAGACCATCGTCGTCAACGGGCTGATGCGCATCCGGCCCGGCGTCAAGGTGACGCCGCAGCTGATCGAGCTGCCGCAGCAGGCGACGAATGACGAGCCGCCGGCTCAGGCCGATGCACAGGGGACGAACCAATGAGGTTTTCCCACTTCTTCGTCGATCGACCGATCTTCGCATCGGTTCTATCCATCGTGCTGCTGATCGTCGGCGGCATTGCCTATTTCCAGCTGCCGGTGGCGCAATATCCTGAAGTCGCGCCGCCGACCATCGTCGTGCGCACGTCCTATCCGGGCGCCGATGCCCAGACCATCGCCGATACGGTGGCAACGCCGATCGAGCAGGAAGTGAACGGCGTCGAGGACATGCTCTATATGTCCTCCTATTCCAGCGCCGACGGCTCCATGGCGCTGACGATCACCTTCAAGCTCGGCACCGATCTCGACAAGGCGCAGGTGCTGGTGCAGAACCGTGTCGCCATTGCAGAACCGCGCCTGCCCGACGATGTCCGCCGCATCGGCATCACCACGGTCAAGAGTTCGCCCGATCTGATGATGGTCGTGCATCTCCTCTCGCCGAACAATCGCTACGACCAGCTTTATATTTCCAACTATGCCCGCACGCGCATCCGCGATGTTCTCGTGCGCCTGGATGGCGTTGGCGACGTGCAGCTCTTCGGCGAGCGGCAATATTCGCTGCGCATCTGGCTCGATCCGGAAAAGCTTGCCGCCTACGGCATGACCGCCGGCGATATCGTGCAGGCGCTGCGGGACCAGAACGTGCAGGTTTCCGGCGGCTCGATCGGCGGGCCGCCGGTTTCCGGCACTAATGCCTTCCAATATACCGTCACGACGCAGGGGCGTTTTTCCGACGCACGGCAATTCCGCTACGTCATCGTCAAAGCGACAGGCAACGGCCGTCTCGTGCAGCTGCAGGATGTCGCGCGCATCGAGCTCGGGGCGCAGGATTATGTGACCAACAGCTATCTGAACGGCAGTCCGGCGGTCGCGCTCGGCGTCTTTGCCCGGCCCGGCACCAATGCGCTCGCCGCTGCCGCCGATATAGAGAAGACGATGGAGGACCTGTCGCGGGATTTCCCGCAGGGGCTTGAGTACCGCATCATCTACAATCCGACCGAGTTCATCGCCGAGTCGATCAGCGAAGTCTACAAGACCATCTTCGAGGCGGCTGTCCTCGTCGCCATCGTCGTGCTGGTGTTCCTGCAATCCTGGCGGACGGCGATCATTCCGATCGTCGCCATTCCCGTGTCGCTGATCGGCACTTTCGCCTTCCTGCTCGCCTTCGGCTTCTCGCTGAACATGCTGACGCTGTTCGGCCTGGTGCTTGCGATCGGCATCGTCGTCGACGATGCGATCGTGGTGGTCGAGAATGTCGAGCGCAACCTCGCGCTCGGGATGACGCCGAAAGAGGCGTCGCATGTCACGATGAACGAAGTCGGCACGGCCGTGCTTGCGATCTCGCTGGTGCTGATCGCGGTCTTCCTGCCGACGGCCTTCATTCCGGGCATAACGGGGCAGTTCTACCGGCAGTTCGCCGTGACGATCTCGGTCGCGACGGCGATTTCCTGTCTGAATTCGCTGACGCTGTCGCCGGCGATCGCGGCGATCGTGTTGCGTCCGCACAGTCACGAGAAATCCAACAATGTCTTCGCGCGGTTCGGCCGCGCCTTGGGTGACGGGTTCAACCGCGGTTTCGAGTGGATGAGCAGCGGCTATTCCTGGATCGTGCGCCACCTTGTGACGACATGGGCGGCGCTTGCCTGCGCGCTTCTCGTCTTCGCCGGGCTGTTGGCCGGCACATGGTATATGGGCAGGATCGTACCACAAGGCTTCGTTCCCACCATGGACCAGGGCTATGCCATCGTCGTCGTGCAGCTGCCTGACGGCGCGTCGCTGGCGCGTACCAACGCCGTCATCCAGAAGGCGACGGAGATCATCACCAAGACGCCGGGTATCGCCAATGCTGTCGCCTTCGCCGGCTTCAACGGCGCAACCTTCACCAATGCCTCGAATTCCGGCGTCATCTTCACGCCGTTCAAGCCGTTCGAGGAGCGATTGAAGACCGGCGACACGGCCACCAAGATCATCGGCCAGCTCTTCGGCAGCCTGCAGGGCATCCAGGAAGCCTTCATCATTGCCATTCCGCCCCCGTCGATCCGCGGCGTCGGCAATTCCGGCGGCTTCAAGATGCAGATCATGGACCGGGAAAATCCGGATATGCGCCGCATTCTGCCGCTCGCCTATCAAATGATGGGAGCGGCCGCGCAGAACAAGGGCGTCAGCGGCGTCTTCACCACCTTCTCGGCCAACAGCCCGCAATATTTCCTGGCGATCGATCGCGACAAGGCGCGTGCCCTCAACGTGCCGATCCCAAATATCTTCGAGACGCTGTCGATCAACCTCGGCACATCCTATGTCAACGACTTCAACGCTTTCGGCCGCGTCTATCAGGTGCGGGCGCAGGCCGATCAGCAATATCGCATGGAGCGGGAGGATATTCTGGCGCTGAAAGTGCGCTCGGCGACAGGGGCTCTGGTGCCGCTCGGCACGCTGGTCGACATCCGGGATACGACCGGACCGACGCTCGTGCAGCGCTACAACATGTATGTCTCTGTTCCCGTGCAGGGCAATCCGGCGCCGGGCGTTTCCACAGGTTCGGCCCTCGACATCATGGAGGGGCTGGCAAAAAACCTCCTGCCTGCGGGCACGACCTTCGAATGGACGGAGCTTGCCTATCAGGAGAAGCATACCGGCAATACGGCGATCTATATCTTCGCCCTGTCGGTGATCTTCGTCTTCCTGGCGCTGTCGGCGCAGTATGAAAGCTGGATCCTGCCGCTTGCCATCATTCTCATCGTGCCGCTGGCGGTTCTCGCGGCGCTGATCGGGGTGCATCTCAGGGGCATGGACAACAATATCCTCACGCAGATCGGGCTTATCGTGCTGATCGGCCTTGCGGCAAAAAATGCGATCCTGATCGTCGAGTTCGCGCGGCAGGCGCAGGCTGAGGGGAAAAGTGCCGTCGAAGCAGCGATCGAGGCCAGCCATCTGCGTCTGCGCCCGATCCTGATGACGGCCTTCGCCTTCATCTTCGGTGTCGTGCCGTTGATGATCGCCACCGGCCCGGGTGCGGAAATGCGCCAGTCGCTCGGCACGGCGGTCTTCTCCGGCATGCTCGGCGTGACGCTGTTCGGCCTGTTCCTGACGCCGGTCTTCTACGTCGTCCTGCGCCGCCGGCGCAAGCAGGCGGAAGCCGCGCAGGAGCCTTCGGCGGCCGATGCAGCGCAATGATCTCTGATGGAGTGGCCGAGCGTTTCACGGGAATCGCTCGGCTGTTCTATCTGATTGTTTTCACGCGGTTCCAGATGGGAAATGGCTAGGCGTCTTCCGCAGATGCCTTAAAGATGCGGGTTGCGCGGTCGATATTTCTTGACCAGCTGCTGGTTGGTTTCCTTGGCGCCCGGCATGTTGGCGCTGAGATAGACGGGCGGATTGCCATCCTTACAGAGTTCGGCGGCGACATCGGCGAAGATAGCGTTCAGGACCGTCGTGCCGACGGCCGTCGAGGCAGGTCCGACCTTCAGCTCCGTGCCCGGCAGGTCGATCATGGCATCGCCCGGCGGCAGGCCGTTGTCCAGCACGATATCTGCGATATCGGCAAGTCTTCGGCGGCCATTGGCGATGGCTGCCGAATAGGCGAGCGACGTGATGGCAATGACCGTCGCGCCGATCTCGCGGCCATAATCCGCCGCCTCGATCGGCGCGGCATTGACGCCGGAATTGGAGGCGATGATCAGCACGTCGCCCGGCTGCATACCGTAGCGTTCGAAGACCGGTCGAATGAGGCCTTCAGTGCGCTCATAGACCGAACTGATGACGGCGCCTTCATGCAGCATGGCGGAGCCCACAAGCACCGGAATGGTGAAGGCGAGGCCGCCGGCGCGATAATGCACTTCTTCGGCCAGCATATGCGAGTGGCCGGTGCCGAAGACATAGACGCGGCGGTCGGCGCGGGCGGCGGCGCAGATGGCAGCGGAAGCTTTCGACATGGGCTCGGCCAGCGTTTCACGCAAGGTTTCCAGTCGGCCGATAAGGGCCGAGAAATAGCTGTCCGTGACTGCGCTCATGCCGAATGTCCTTGCATGTTGGATCAGGCCGAAGGTTGACCCGAGATCCATGTTTCCGTGACTTCGATGCCGTCGTTGATGTGAACGAGATCGGCTCGCATTCCCGGCGTCAGGTGGCCGCGATCCGTAAGCCGCAGGAAACGGGCGGGGTAGGACGTCGCCATGCGCAGGGCTTCCGCCAGTGGCAGCTCGAGGATATTGACGCCGTAGCGGATGGTGGAGGCCATATCGACATCCGAGCCGGCCAGTGTGCCATCGTCGAGCGTCAGCTTGGAGCAATAGCCGCCCTTGGTGCGATAGACCGTGCGGCCGTTCAGCGTGAAACTCGAAAGGTCGGTGCCGACGAGCGACATGGCATCCGTCACGAAGAACAGCCGGCCTTCGCCCCGCTTGGCGCGCAGCGCGACCCGCAGCGCTATCGGGTCGACATGGTGGCCATCGGCGATGATGCCGCACCAGGGGGCAGGGTGGTCGATCGCCGCGCCGACGAGACCGGGTGCACGATGCGCCATCTGGCTCATGGCGTTGAAAAGATGGGTGACGCCGCGGGCGCCGGCATCGAAACGGGCATCGGCGGCTTCCGCCGTGCAGTCGCTGTGGCCGATGCTGACGATGACGCCGCCTTCGGCCAGCGCCTGCACCTGCCGCTCGGTGATCTGTTCGGCGGCAATCGTCACCAGCAAGGTGCCGATTTCCTCACGGGCGCGGATGAAGGTCCGGACGTCGCTGTCCTCGACCGGGCGCATGAGCTCGGCAAGATGCGCACCCTTGCGCGCCGGTGCCAGATGCGGGCCTTCCAGGTGTAGGCCGGCGACGCCGCGATTGGCTTTTACCGCCTCGATGGCGCCTTCGATCGCTGCCGCGCTTGCGGCTGCGACATCCGTAATCAGCGTCGGCAGCAGAGATGTCGTGCCGTAGGGGCGATGCCCGGCGGCGATCATATACATGGAGTCGGCCGAAGGTTCGTCGTTCAGCATGCGGCCGCCGCCGCCATTGACCTGCGCATCGATGAAGCCGGGCGCAAGGACGCCGCCCCTCAATTCGATCGTTTCGGCGTTGTCGGGCACATCGTTGACGCCGGTGATGGCATGGATGCGGCCGTTGCCGATCACCAATGCGCTATCCTCGTGAAAGCGGTCGCCATCGAAGATGCGCGCGCCTTTAAAGACCTTGTAGTCCATCACATGGTCTCCGTTACCTTTAGAAGATTAGCCGGCTTGTCCGGATCGAAGCCCTTGCGACGCGTCACCGACTCGATGAGGCGATAATAGCATAGCAGCGACACCAGCGGGTCGAGCAGGCCGTTGCCTGTCGTCGGCATGCGCAGGTTGATGCCGGCGAGCGGTGCGGTCGAAAAGGAGACGGCGGTCGCGCCGAGTTTCTGCAGGCGCTCGAGCGCCTGGGCGTTGTTGGCGAAGGCGGCATCGTCGGGCGAAAAGGCGACGATCGGGAAGCCCGGCTGCACGAGGCGCATCGGGCCGTGCATGAGTTCGGCCAGTGAGAAGGCTTCGGCGTGAAGGCCGGCGGTTTCCTTGGCCTTCAGCGCCGCTTCGAGCGCGATCGCAAATGCGGGGCCGCGACCGCCGGTATAGAGCGAGGAGGCGTGGAAGAGCACATCCTCGGCAGCCTTGCCGTCGATGCCCGAGGTGGCGGCCAGCGCTTCCGGCAGCTTGGCAAGGCCGTCGATCAGGGCCTTATCCTGCGAAACCGCAGCCGTGACGCCGGCAAGGGCTGCGACCGAGGCAATGAAGGATTTGGTGGCGGCGACGCTCTGTTCCTTGCCGGCATTGAGGCCGAGCACGATGTCGGCTTCCTTGGCGAGCGGGCTGTCGGTGACGTTGACAACGGCGATCGTGGTCGCGCCGCCCTTCTTGGCGGCCGCCTGCATGGCGATGATGTCAGGGCTGCCGCCGGACTGGGACACCGTGAAGTGGATGCCGCCCTTCAGGTTCAGCGGTGCACCATAGACGGAGGCGATCGACGGGCCGACTGAGGCGACCGGGATGCCGCAGGAGATTTCGAAGAGATATTTGAAGAAGGTAGCGGCATGGTCGGATGAGCCGCGCGCCGCCGTCGTGATCAGCGACGGCTGGCCGGTCGAGAAGAGCTTCGCGATCTCGGCGAAGGCGGGCTTTTCCTTTTCAAGCAGGGTCGCAACCACCTCAGGCGATTGGCCGGCTTCCGTCAGCATCAGGGATTGGGTCTCGCTCATAGGTCATCTCCAATTCTCAATTCGGCAACAAAATCATAGGCATCGCCGCGATAGTGCGAGCGGGTATATTCAACGACGCGCTGGTCGGCCAGGCGGGAAACGCGCTCGATCAGCAGCGCCGGCGCCCCGGCCTTGACGGTCAGGATCGATGCGGAGGTGGGGTCGAGCGTCACGGCGGTCAGCCTTTGCTGGGCACGGACGGGCTTGAAGCCCTTGGCGGCCAGCGCATCGTAGAGCGACCCTTCGGATATGGCGTTTTCGCCGAGGAACTTGATGGGAACGACGGCGCGCTCGATGGCAAGCGGCTGACCATCGGCGAGGCGCAGTCGGTCGAGCCGCAACACCGGCTCATCGAGGCCGAGGCCGAGCAGGAAGGATTCTTCCGGCGCCGGTGTGCTGATGGTGCGCTGGAGGATGCGAGCTCCCGGCTCGCGACCGCGCGAGCGCATGTCGGCCGAGAAGGAGGAGAGGCGCCAGAGCGGCTGCTCGATGCGCTCGACATGCTGCGAAACGAAGGTACCGCTGCCATGGCGGGATTCGATGACGCCTGAGGTGAGGAGGTCGCGGTAGGCGGTTCTGACCGTGACGCGGCCGATTTCCAGTGCGCTGGCAAGATCGCGCTCGCCCGGCAGCGCCGTGCCTGGTTTCAGCAGACCCTCCTGGATAAGGCCGGTCAGCGCCTGTGCCAGGCGCTTGTAAAGCGGCCCGCTCCCAGTCCCATCGCTGAGGCCGCGATTGTTCAATTCGGCGATCAAACTGGTTCTATCCATGGCTGCCATATAGAACCTATTTAGAACCAATTCACAAGATGAATCTGGTCGAAGCGCAAAAAAGAATCGGCCGGGCGCTTGGGACGCCCGGCCGAATGTCAGGAAAGCGGCGCGCGCCCGGTTCAGTTCTTGGTGAAAATGTAATCCGTTTCCTGCCGCAATACTTCGCCCGGGCGGAGCACGGCATTTGGGAAGCCTTCGTGGTTTATAGCGTCGGGCCAGACCTGCGTCTCCAGGCAGAAGCCGGCGAACGGGCCGATCTTGCGGCCGTCATGGCCGGGAACCGGCACATCGAGCTTGAAGCCGGTATAGAACTGCACGCCGGGCTCGGTGGTGCGGACCTCAAGCGATACGCCGGAATTGACGCTGCGGGCGAGCACGACGGAGCGCTTGGCGGTGCGTTCGGTCGACAGGCAGAAATTGTGGTCGTAAAGCGCCTGTTCGCTTCCGTCGAAGCGCTTCATCGGCGACATCTCGCGGAAATCGAAGACGGTGCTCTCGACGGAGCGGATCTCGCCGGTCGGGACCTGCTTGTCGTCCGTCGGCGTGTAGTGATCGGCGGCGATCATGATGTCGTGGCCGAGCGCATCGTCGCGGCCGTCGAGATTGAAATAGGCGTGCTGGCAGACATTGGCGAGGGTCGGCTGGTCGGTTGTGGATTCGTAGGTGACCGACAGTTCGCCGTTGCCATGTACCCGGTAGGTCGCCTGGATCGCGCAGTTGCCGGGATAGCCGGCGCGGCCATCGGGATCGACGATCTTCAGGACCACGCGGTCGGTATCGTGCTCGACGATCGTCCAGTTGCGCTTGGCGATATTGTCCTTGCCGCCGTGCAGGTGAGTGACACCCTTTTCGTTGAGCTCGAGTTGATACTCCTTGCCATCCAGCGTGAAGCGGCCGGCGCCGATGCGGTTGGCGCAGCGACCGGGCGTGGCGCCGAAATAGGAGGAATGGGCGGGATAATCGGCAAAATCGTCAAAGCCGAGCAGGAGCGAGGGCTCGTGGCCCTCAAGGCGAAGATCCTGGATGACCGCGCCCCACGACATGATGTGCGCGGTTAACCCGCCACCGACGATCTTGACGCGATAGACCGTATCTCCATCGGCTGTCGTCCCAAAAACTTCCCGCTGCAAAGTGCTTTCCGTCATATCAACTCATCCATTGCTTTTGAGTATGTGAGGCCAGACCCTGCCCCCATTCTCGTCGTTCCGCAACCAGTCCGATGGCGAAATTTAGGGGCGGGTGGAAAGGGAGCAAGGTCTGATTAGGCTTTGCCCATAACTAGTAGACTGACACGTTATGCTGTGAATGTGAGGCGCATAAGAAAGGCAGTCGATTTCGTCCTGATCCGTCCGGCTTGTCGTGAAGAGAGTTGGTTGTCTGTCTGCTGAAAAGCGTGCGAATTAATTGGTTCGACCCATCCGCTTTTTCGGCCTCCATGATCACCATCAACCTGTCACCGCGAACGGCGAGAAGGATATGGAACGCCTTTTGACCGTATTTTTCCATATAGGAGCTCCAGCGTCCTATACCCGCCGCGTAACTCGCGTTTCCATAACTGCTCGTCTCCGCAGTAGCGCTCCAGCCATTGCTGGTGCTGATCCTCATAAACCTGCCCTGCCTGATTATTCCCATGCGGCACTTTTCACCGACGCTGGCGTTGGAGTCGATCTGTTCCCATTGTCCGGAGAAGCCCCCTTCTTCGGATCTTGCTTGCTGCGAAACGAGCAAAATGGTTGCGATGAAGAGAAGAAATTTCACAGCGTAGTGCACGCATATCTCCACCGATTTCCCCGAAGATGCGGGGAGGTATCTATCATCCTTCTCTTTCTACAAATGGTTGTGGTTATTTGGTGGCGCCGCGAGAGGCAAATGCTGAACATTCAGCGCGATAATTCCCGCGTCGCCTTTTCCAGCCCGCCGAGTGTCAGAGGGTACATGCGGTCGCTCATCAGCCGCCGGATCATCGAGATCGAGGTCGTATGGCCCCAATAGCTTTCCGGCACGGGGTTGATCCAGATGCATTTGCGGAAATGGCCGGTCATCCGGGCGAGCCAGGCTTGCCCTGCCTCCTTGTTCCAATGCTCGACCGAGCCGCCGGGCTGTGTGATCTCGTAGGGGCTCATCGAGGCGTCGCCGACGAAAACGACACGGTAGTCGGGGCCGAAGGTGCGGATCAGGTCCGTCGTTGCAGTAATGTCGACGCGCCGGCGGCGATTGTCCTTCCAGACACCTTCATAGAGGCAGTTGTGGAAGTAGAAATATTCCATGTGACGAAACTCCGCGCGGGCGGCGGAGAAGAGTTCCTCGACAACGCGGATATGGTCGTCCATCGAGCCGCCGACATCGAAGAACATCAGGAGTTTGACGGCGTTGCGGCGCTCCGGCCGCGTCTGGACGTCGAGATAGCCATGCTCGGCGGTGGAGCGGATGGTGCCGAAGAGATCCAGCTCCTCGGCTGCCCCCTCGCGCACCCAGCGGCGCAGGCGTTTCAGCGCCACTTTGATGTTGCGGGTGCCGAGCTCGACGCCGTCGTCGAGATTCTGGAAGTCGCGCCGATCCCAGACTTTTACCGCGCGGCGGTGGCGCGATGTTTCCTGGCCGATGCGCACGCCTTCCGGATTGTAGCCATAGGCGCCGAAGGGCGAGGTGCCTGCCGTGCCGATCCACTTCGAGCCGCCCTGGTGCCGGCCCTTCTGCTCGGCCAGCCGCTCACGCAGCGTCTCCATCAGTCTGTCGAAGCCGCCGAGCGCCTCGATCTCTCGTCTTTCCTCTTCGGTCAGATACCGCTCGGTGAGCTTGCGCAGCCATTCCTCGGGTATGGCCCTCGGCTCGACCACATCGCCCTCGGTATTGCCGCCGATCGCTTCCACGCCGCGGAAATAGTCGGCGAAGACCTGATCGAAGCGATCGATGAAGCGCTCGTCCTTGATCAGCGTCGCGCGGGCTAGATAGTAGAAGGCCTCGACGTCGTAATCGGCAATCCCTTCTTCCATTCCCCCGAGCAGCGACAGGAATTCCCGGAGCGTCACCGGCACCTTCGCTTCCTTCAGTTTCAGGAAGAAGGGAATGAACAAGCCTCAGGTCCTTTCCTGGCCGATCTCCTCCAGATCATACGGCGTGGTCTGGTAGATCTCGTTGATCCAGTTGCCGAAGAACAGATGCGCGTGGCTGCGCCACCGGTTCTGCGGGGAGATTTCCGGGTCGTTATGCGGGAAGTAGTTGTGCGGCATCTTGATCGGCACGCCCGCATTCACATCGCGGAAATATTCGTCCGCCAGCGAGGTGGAATCATACTCCACGTGATTGAACATGTAGAGCCGGTTGCAGGCCTGTTCGTGCACGAGGCAGACGCCCATTTCGCTCGAATCCATCAGGATCTGCAGGCCGGGCACTTTTTCGATGTCGGTGCGCTTTACCTCGGTCCAGCGCGAGACCGGAATGGCGAAATCGTCGGAGAAGCCGTTGAGATAGACTGAGGAGGGTTTCAGGTTCTGGTGGCGATAGACGCCAAAGGCCTTTTCCGTCAGCGTATATTTCGGCACGTTGTGGAAATGGTAGATCGCCGCCATCGCGCCCCAGCAGACGTTCAGCGTCGAATGGACGTTGGTGGCGGTCCACTCGAAGATCTCCTGCATCTCTTTCCAGTAGGTGACGTCTTCATAGTTCAGCAGCTCGATCGGCGCGCCGGTGATGATGAAGCCGTCGAACTTGCGGTGCTTCACTTCTTCCCAGGTCTCGTAGAAAGCAAGCAGATGCTCCTCGGAGGTGTTCTTTGCCTTGTGCGCGCCGATGCGCACCAGCGAGAACTCCACCTGCAGCGGCGATGCGCCGACCAGGCGCGCCATCTGGACCTCGGTCTTGATCTTGTTCGGCATGAGGTTCAAGAGCCCGATCTGAAGGGGGCGGATATCCTGACGGAACGCCACCGTTTCGGTCATCACCCGCACACCCTCATTCTGAAGGGTTTCAAACGCGGGGAGCGTATCGGGAATCTTGATGGGCATCTTTTCACTCGCCAAATACAAAAAAACCGGCCGCGATCATGAATCGCTACCGGTCCGCACGCGGCCCTTTAGCGACTTATTTAACGTGGCTGCAAGCCGGCCGGCCAAATCACCACGAGAGAGATTTCATAAACCTGTCATTCCGGCGGGTCAATGGGCTAACGGGTCGCCCGTGCGGCCGCTCTCTGGTGTCGTTTCTCCCTCACAGATGGTCGAGAAGTGCGTCCATGTCGTAGCCCAGGCGCTTCCGCGCTTCGGCAACCGGTATCCAGAAAAAGCGAAAGCGGATGGGTTCGCCGCCGCCAAAGGGCATCGTTTCGAAATGATGCCATTCGGCCGGTGTCGCTTCAGGCACATGGCAGCGAAAATAATGCCGGCGATAGAGATGGCTACGCCCATTCTTTTCAAATCGATAATCACTAACGCCGAGGGGATGAATGGCATCCGCAATCAATCCGGTCTCCTCGGCAAATTCGCGCGCTGCTGCCAGAGCCAGATCTTCGCCTTCCTCGACCGTACCGCCCGGCACCTGCGGTTCGATCGTTGGGAAATCCGGCTCGTCGAAGACAAGCAAATGTCCATCCCGAACGGCGTAGATCAGGACCTTGACGGCATCCGGCTGCATTATTTTCCTTGCCCTCGCGCCATGAAGGCCAGCCGTTCGAAGAGATGGACATCCTGCTCGTTCTTCAGCAATGCGCCATGCAGCTTCGGCAGCGCGTTCTTCGCATCGGCGCGCAGCGTTTCGGGATCGACGTCGTCGGCGACCAGCAGGCGAATCCAGTCGAGGGCTTCGGAGGTCGAGGGTTTCTTCTTCAGGCCCGACACGTCTCGAATTTCGAAGAATTGCGTCAGCGCCGCATGGACGAGTGATTGCTTGATGCCGGGATAATGCACCTCGACGATGCGCTTCAGCGTCTCCATGTCGGGAAAACGGATATAGTGGAAGAAACAGCGGCGCAGGAAGGCATCCGGCAATTCCTTCTCGTTGTTCGAGGTGATGATGACGATCGGGCGGATCGCGGCCTGGATCGTTTCGCCGGTCTCGTAGACATGGAATTCCATGCGGTCGAGTTCCTGCAGGAGATCGTTCGGGAATTCGATATCGGCCTTGTCGATCTCGTCGATCAGCAGCACGCACTTCTTCGGTGAGGTGAAGGCCTGCCAGAGCTTGCCCTGGCGGATATAGTTCCTGACATCATGAACTCTGATGTCGCCGAGCTGGCTGTCGCGCAGGCGAGAGACTGCATCGTATTCGTAGAGACCCTGTTGGGCCTTCGTCGTCGATTTGACATTCCATTCGATAAGGTCGAGGCCGAGGGCGGCGGCCACCTGGCGTGCAAGTTCGGTCTTGCCCGTACCGGGCTCGCCCTTTACCAGAAGCGGGCGCTCCAGTCTTATGGCGGCGTTGACGGCGACCATCAGATCCTTGTCGGCGATATAGTCGGCAGTTCCCTGGAATTGCATCGGAAGGCTTTCTCAATCTTTCGAGTGCAAGCTAATTGCTGACCTTATTCGGTTCAAGACGCGAAACCGTGTATATAGGAATGTGATCCCACCGATCTATTGCAAGGGTGGACATGAGGGCGGGTCATGATTAACTGACGGGACGCGTCGCAGGGAAGTGCTGATGGCAGTTGAAAAGCAAGCCAAGCCGAATATCCAGGGAAACGAACAGGTCGGATACGATTTGAGCCTTTTCTTTCGGCTGAGGATGATGTTCTCCGCTTTCTGGAATTCGGCTGTTCGCATCAAGATCATTTCCCTGACTGTCGCGCTCTTCGTGATCATTCTGGTCACGGCCTATGTCCAGGTGCTGCTCAATAGCTGGAATGCGCCCTTCTACGATTCGCTGGCAAGGCGCGATATTTCCGCTTTCTTCCATCAGCTCGGCGTCTTCGGCATCATAGCTGGCTCGCTGCTGGTCCTCAACGTCGTCCAGGCCTGGCTCAACCAGATGACCGCGCTCTATATGCGCGAAGGGCTGGCGCGCGATCTGGTCGATCAATGGCTGCAGGCCAAGCGTGCGCTTCGCCTTGCTTCCTCCGGTCTTATCGGCGTCAATCCCGACCAGCGGCTGCATGAGGACGCCCGCAATCTTGCCGAAAGCTCGACCGGTCTGGCCATCGGCCTGGTGCAGGCGACGATCCTGCTTTTGAGCTTCATCGGCGTGCTCTGGGAGCTCTCCAGCGGCATGGTTTTTCACCTCAGGGGCATGAGCTTCTCCATTCCGGGCTATATGGTCTGGGCGGCGATCCTTTATGCCGGATCGGCGTCCTTCCTCAGTCAATTCGTCGGCCGCCGTCTGGTGCGGCTGAACGCGGATCGCTATTCGAAGGAGGCTGAGCTGCGCTTCGCGCTCATGCATGCCAACGAGCACATGCCGGCGATCACGATTGCCGGCGGCGAGGAGAACGAGCGCCGGCGGATCAATCTCGATATATCAGCCGTGCTTGCCGTCATCCGCCAGCTCGCCATTGCCAATACCAATCTTACCTGGGTTTCTGCCGGCTACGGCTGGCTGGTGCTGATCATTCCCATCCTCGTTGCCGCGCCCGCCTATTTCTCCGGCGGCCTGACCTTCGGCCAGCTGATGGTGGCGGTTGGCGCCTTCAATCAGGTCAATTCCGCGCTGCGCTGGTATGTCGCCAATTTCGGCCCGATTGCCGAATGGCGTGCCACGCTGATGCGCGTGACCGATTTCCGCAAGGCGCTGACGGAAATGGACGACAAGACGCCGATGCCGCACACCCTCGTCTTCGAAAAGGCGGCACCGGGCACGATGGTTTGGACCGATCTGGAGATTTCGACGAAGACCAATGACGAGGCGACGGAAAACGGCTTCCGGATCGCGGAAGGTACCGTGACGATCAATGCTGGCGAGCATGTGATGATCAACGGCGATCACGGCGTGAACCGCAGGCTGCTGTTCGAGGTGCTGGCGCATCAATGGTACAGCGGTTCCGGCACGGTCAGCCTGCCACCGATGGACGATATGCTGTTTGTGCCGCACACGCCCTATGTGCCGACCGGCACGCTCAGGGAGGCAATCTGTTTTCCGGACGATCGGGACGCCTATGACGATGCCGCCGTCGATACCGTCATCGACAAGGTGGGGCTTGGCCGCCTGAAGAGCCGTCTCGACACGCAGGCCCGCTGGGATCGATTGCTCGACACAGAAGAACAGAAGGCCGTCGGCTTTGCGCATCTGCTGCTCGCGAAGCCGAAATGGGTCGTTTTCGACGATGCCCTGGAAGGGCTGGAGGCCGAAGTTCAGGCGAAGGCCTTTGCTCTGCTGGCAGAACTGGAGGATGCAACCCTGATCTATATCGGCCGCTCCGATGCTTTCATGCACGCCATGTCGCCGCGCGTCCTGCACCTGCAGTCCTTGGCTCCGCATGAGCACAGCACCGATATGCCAACGCCTGCCGAAACTGCCGGTGCTGCGCAGACGGATGAGAAAAAGGCCAGTGCACCGTAACCAAGCGCGCCGTAACTAGGGCGGCAGGGTAAGTCCTCGCATCGCCGCCGCTCTGGCTTCAATTTGCCCAAAACGAAAAACGCCCCGTCACCGGGACGGGGCGTTTTTCAATACGGAAAGAAGCTGATCGCTCAGTCCTTGGCGCGCTCGACGTAGGAATTGTCTTCCGTGGCGATGACGACGCGGGTGCCGGCGGTAATGTGCGGCGGCACCAGGGTGCGGATGCCGTTCGACAGTATGGCAGGCTTGTAGGAAGACGATGCCGTCTGGCCCTTGACGACCGGTTCGGTCTCGGTGATTTCGAGCGTCACGTGGCGCGGCAGTTCGAGTGCCAGCGGAATGCCTTCATGGATCGACAGGATGCAGGTCATGCCTTCCTGCAGATAGGCCTTCTGGTCGCCCATGGTTTCAACGTCGACGACGACCTGGTCGTAGGTGGCCGGGTTCATGAAGTGGAAGCCTTCGCCGTCTTCATAGAGATACTGGAAGTTCACGTCTTCGACGAAAGCGCGCTCGACCTGCTCGGTGGTGCGCCAACGCTCGGAGACCTTCACGCCATCGACGATGCGGCGCATGTCGACCTGGGTGACTGGAGTGCCCTTGCCCGGATGAAAGTTCTGAGCGGTGAGAACGACGTAGAGCTTGCCGTCGACGTCGAGAACGTTGCCCTTGCGGACGGAAGAGGCGATGACCTTGACCATAAGACTTCCTTGTAACGCTGCGTTTTGCGTCGTAGAGGGACTGTCTGAATGCTCTCCGAGACGCAGCTTTTGTTTGCTTGGGGGCGCAACTACCCTAAATCAACGGAAATTGCCACCCCCCAACGTGGCCGGTGCGCGGAAGAAAGCTAGGAATGAAGCCAAAGACGAGCAAAGCGTCCCCCTGGTGGACCCGCAATGTCCATGCGGACCGGCGGCCGTTCCTCATCGGCCGCAATGCCATCCAGGCGGCGCTGCGGGTTTTCTTTGCGCGCAACGACTTCATCGAGGTGGATACGGCGACGCTGCAGGTGTCACCCGGGAACGAGGCGCATCTGCATGCTTTCGAGACCGAGGCGCTGACGACAGACGGCAAGGCTTTGCCGCTTTATCTGCACACATCGCCGGAATTTGCCTGCAAGAAGCTGCTTGCGGCCGGCGAAGAGCGCATCGCGTGCTTTGCCCATGTCTACCGCAATCGCGAGCGTGGGCCGCTGCACCATCCGGAATTCACCATGCTCGAATGGTACAGGGCGAGTGAGAGCTACGAGGCCTTGATGGCCGATTGCTCCGCGCTGCTGGCACTTGCTGCGGAAACGGTGGGGGCTAAAAAACTGAGCTATCGCGGCGCCGAGATTGATCCGTTCCTTACGCCCGATCGCATCAGTGTTGCGGCCGCCTTTGAGCGCTATGCCGGCATCGATCTCTTTGCCTCTATCGGCCTCGATGGGTCGACGGATCGCGAGCGCCTGGCGGCGGATATGCGCCAGGCCGGTATGCGCGTGGCGGAGGACGACCTGTGGCAGGACCTCTTCAGCCGAGTGCTGGTCGAGAAGATCGAGCCGAATCTAGGCTTCGGCCGTGCCACGATTCTTGACGAATATCCCGTCTCCGAGGCAGCACTTGCGCGGCCCTCGGCCGGGGATCATCGCGTTGCTGAGCGGTTCGAGCTCTATGCCTGTGGCGTCGAGCTTGCCAATGCCTTCGGCGAGCTCACCAATGCCGAGGAGCAACGCCGCCGGTTCGAGATCGAGATGGCGGAAAAGCAGCGCGTCTATGGCGAGACCTATCCGCTGGACGAGGAGTTTCTGGAAGCGCTCGCGGTCATGCCCGAGGCGAGCGGCATCGCGCTCGGCTTTGACCGGCTTGTCATGCTGGCAACCGGCGCCTCGCGGATCGAGCAGGTGCTCTGGGCGCCGGTTGTGGAGTATGACGCATGAATGTGATGCGCCCGATCCGGACCATCGGCGAGCTTGAACGTGCCGGGCTGATCGATGCCGACCAGGCAGTTGCGCTCGAAGTGGTAGCGGAGCGCTATGCCGTTGCCCTGACGCCGACCGTGATGCGTCTCATCGACCCCGAGAACCCCGCCGATCCCATTGCCCGGCAGTTCGTGCCTGATGCGGCGGAACTCATCGTCACGCCCGAGGAGCGCGCCGATCCGATTGGCGATCACGCGCATAGCCCGGTCGAAGGTATCGTGCATCGCTATCCGGACCGCGTGCTTCTGAAAGCCGTGCATGTCTGCCCGGTCTATTGCCGCTTCTGCTTCCGCCGCGAGATGGTCGGACCGCAAGGGCTCGGCACGCTGGACGGCGATGCGCTCGACGGCGCCTTTGCCTATATCGGCGAGCACAGGGAGATCTGGGAGGTTATCCTTACCGGCGGCGATCCGCTGGTGCTTTCGCCGCGGCGGCTCGAAGAGATCTTGAGGCAGCTTGCCGATATCGACCATGTGAAGATCGTCCGCTTCCACACGCGCATCCCCGTCGTCGATCCCTCGAAGGTCGATGCGACGCTGATCGCGGCGCTGAAGGCGAGCGGTAAGACCATCTATGTCGCACTGCATGCCAATCATTCACGCGAGCTGACGGAGGAGGCGCGGGCTGCCTGCGCCCGGCTGGTCGATGCGGGCATCGTGCTTGTCAGCCAGTCGGTTCTGCTGAAGGGCGTCAACGACGATCCCGATGTGCTGGCGGCGCTGATGAAGGCTTTCGTCGAAACGCGGGTAAAGCCTTATTATCTGCACCATCCCGACCTCGCGCCCGGCACCAGCCATTTCCGCCTTGGCATCGCCGAGGGACAGGCGATCGTTGCGGCGCTGCGCGGCCGCATCTCGGGCCTTTGCCAACCGACCTATATTCTCGATATACCGGGTGGCTACGGCAAGGCCGACATCGGCCAAGGCTCGGTTCGCGAGTTGCGCGAAGGTTGCTATTCGGTTTCGGACTATCGCGGCGGTGAGCACATTTATCCGCCGGAAGGTTAAATGCCGCTGCGCAAGTCTATAGTTTACTGACGCTCTGATTGTGATGACGTTTTTTGAATAAAACGTAGTGGCGAATTTTGGAGCGTTAACCTTCTTGGCGCCCGGTTCTTTCCAGAAATCATTACGCCTTCATATTAGTTATTGTTGATATTTGTGTGCGGGCCGCGCCTTAGATGGCTTACGTTTGGTAAATTTCAATCAGAAAAATCTAGAATATAGCAATTTTCTACGAATTATAAGTTGTTTGTATTTACCACGTCGCTTAGCGGAATGTTCTATTTTGCCTGTTACTTCTTGGTGAACGATAAGACTGTATAACTGCGGTTATGCTTACCATTGCCAGAAGGGACTAGACTATGAACAAGACGATTCGCGATTTGCTGGCCAAGTTCGGCGCGCTTCCCGTTGCTATCGATCAGATTGAAGACGATGCTGATCTCTACGCAACCGGACTGTCTTCCTTCGCTTCCGTGCAGTTGATGCTTGGCATCGAGGAAGCCTTCGATATCGAGTTTCCCGACAATCTGCTGAACCGCAAGTCCTTCGCCAGCATCGCCGCGATCGAAAGAACCGTCGGCATGATCCTCGACAGTAGAAAGGTCGCGTAATGACTGCGGCGGTCGCTATACTTGAGGTTGGGACGGGCGAGGGAGCGGCGGTGCGCGCCGCCCGTGTCGCAGCGATCGCCAGCCAACACGCCGATGCCGTCGATGCCGAGGGTCGGTTCCCACGCGAAGCCGTCGACGCGATGCGCGCCGAAAAGCTGCTCTCCATGCAGATCCCCGCCGATCTCGGCGGCGAGGGCGCGTCGATCACCGAAATCGCCGAGCTCTGCTCGATACTCGGTCAGGCCTGCGCCGCCAGCGCCATGGTTTTCGCCATGCACCAGATCAAGCTTTCGAGCCTGGTCGAGCACGGCGCCGAGAGCGACTGGCACCGCGATTTCATGCGCCGTATCGCAAGGGAACAGCTGCTGCTCGCTTCGGCAACGACCGAAGGCGGGATCGGCGGTAACCTGCGCAACAGCATCTGCGCCATCAAGGTCGAAGGCGACACCTGCTCCCTTGAAAAGGATGCGACCGTCATTTCCTACGGCGCCCATGCCGACGCCATCCTGATTACCTCACGCAGCCATGCCGAGGCGGCGTCCTCCGATCAGGTGCTGACCTGCTTCCTTAGGGACCAGTACGACATCAAGCGCACCGTCGAGTGGAACACGCTCGGCATGCGCGGCACCTGCTCCGATGGCTTCCTGTTCAAGGGCGAGGCTCCGGCCAAGCAGATCCTGCCGAAGCCGTTTGCCGAGATCGCCGCGCAATCGATGCTGGCAAGTTCGCATCTGCTCTGGAGCGGCGTGTGGTACGGCATTGCCGCTGATGCGGTTTCCCGCGCGCAGGCTTTCGTCCGTGCCGCCGCCCGCAAGTCTCCCGGCGCACCACCGCCCGGTGCGCTGCGTCTCGCCGAAGCCTCCAGCATGCTGCAGATGGTGAAATCCAACGTGGTTGCCGGGCTGAAGGCCTATGAAGAGGCGAAGCTCGATGCAGACCGTCTCTCGTCGATGGCTTTTGCCGTGGCGATGAACAACGTCAAGATCGCCTCGTCCGAGATGATCCTGCCGATCATCAACCACGCCATGCTGATCTGCGGCATCATGGGCTACAAGAACGGTACGCCCTACAGCCTCGGCCGCCACCTGCGCGATGCGCACTCGGCGCAATTGATGATCTCGAATGACCGCATTCTCGGCAATACGTCGACCATGCTGCTCGTCCACAAACAAGATACTAGCCTGTTGGGGTAACCGTCATGGATATGCAATCCTCGTTTCTCGACCGTCTTTTCGATTCCGGTCTTTTGATCGACACCGGCGTTGACGGCCTCTATGGCCGCAGCGGCCAGTTCGAAGACGTCATTGCCGCTTTCGAGCGGCTGATCGACAAGTTCGGCGGTGCCGATGGCGCCGAAGCCATCCGCTTTCCGCCCGGCATGAACCGTGCCTTCTTCGAAACCAGCGGCTACATGAAGAGCTTCCCGCAGCTCGCCGGCACAGTGCACAGTTTCTGCGGCAACGAGCTCGACCATATGAGCCTGCTGAAGTGCATGGAAGTCGGCGACGACTGGACGAAAGACCAGCAGGCGACCGATATCGTGCTGACGCCGGCGGCCTGCTATCCGCTTTATCCCACGGTCGCCAAGCGTGGCGCCATTTCGGAAGATGGCGCGCTCTTCGACCTGCAGTCCTATTGCTTCCGCCACGAGCCCTCCAAGGACCCGGCTCGCCAGCAGCTGTTCCGCATGCGCGAATATGTCTGCATGGGCAGCGAAAAGCATGTGACCGACTTCCGTCAGAGCTGGATGGATCGCGGCGTCGAGATGATGAAGGCCGTCGGCCTCGACGTGACCATCGACGTCGCCAACGACCCGTTCTTCGGCCGCGCCGGCAAGATGCTGGCCAACAACCAGCGCGACCAGAACCTGAAGTTCGAGCTGCTGATCCCGATCACCTCGACTGCCAACCCGACCGCCTGCATGAGCTTCAACTACCATCAGGATGCCTTCGGGACGAAATGGGGCCTGAATTTTGCCGATGGCAGCGTCGTGCACACGGCCTGCGTCGGCTTCGGCCTGGAGCGCATCGCGCTGGCGCTGTTCCACACCCACGGTCTCGACGTCGAGGAATGGCCCGAGAGCGTGCGCAAGGTGCTGTGGGGCTGATCGCGTCCATGGCTGCCGTGTTTGAGGGGCTGGATCCCGCCGCCTACAAGCCGCATGCATTGCACGACAGCGAGCGCATGTGGCCGGAGACGAATTGCTACATCGATCTCTGGATCGAGGTGCTTTCGACCTTGAAGCTGCCGCCGGAAGCCATGCTCGGCTTCACGGTGGGCCAAGATTTCGAAGGTGACCAGTTCACCTTCTTCAAGGTGCCACTTGAGGATCTGGAAGCGCTCTATGGCGTGCGCTGCACCGAACTTGCGATCTACGACAAGGTCGAGAACCATGTCGCCGAGCAGATCGGCCGTGGCCGGCTCTGCCTGGTGGAGATGGACTCCTTCTTCATGCCGGATACGCAGGGCGTCGGTTATCGCCGCGAACACGGCAAGACGACGGTGGCGATCAACCGGCTCGACATGGAAGGCCGCACGCTCGACTACTTCCACAATGGCGGCTTCTTCCAGCTGTCCGGTGAGGATTTCGACGGGCTGTTCCAGCTGCATCTGACGGATGAGGATCTGCCGTTCCTGCCCTACACGGAATTTGCCAAATTTCCGGAGAAGACACCGGCCGAAGCTGCGATCCGTCAGACGGCCCGGCAGCTCCTCGCCTTCCATTTCCGTCGACGCCCCGGCGCCAATCCGATCCGTGCCTTTGCGGAGGTTTTCCCTACGCAGGTAGAAGCGATCGCTGAACGGCCTTTCGGCTTCTTCCATAAATATGCCTTCAACACGCTGCGCCAGCTCGGCGCCAACTTCGAACTTGCCGGCAGCCATTTCGACTGGCTCTCGGCCGATTTGGCCAATGCGGCTGGCGAGGCGCGGAAAATTTCCGAGACGGCGAAGTCGGTGCAGTTTCAGCTGGCCCGCGCCATCACACGCAAGAAATTCGAGCCGCTGCGCACGGCCCTTGATCCGGCCGCCGATGCGTGGGATTCCATGATGAGCGAGCTTGAACGGAAGCTTTAAGCAGCTTCCGTTCGATCGTCATACGGCTGGGTTATTTCAGAGAATATTGGGGCGGGGGAAATCCCCGGAAGATGTCATGGGCGGGCGCTTGGCGGATCTCGGCGGTGGAATGCGGCTGAGCGAAGGATGGAATCTGGTATTGACGGAGGCAGGCACCTGCATCTCGCCATCCAATGTGCCGCTGACGTCAGGCTTCATCCCGGCGCCCGTGCCGGGCACGGTGGCGGAAGCCCTGGAAAAGGCCGGTCGTTTCGACCGGACGAAGCCTGAGCCGCTTCATGACCGCGATGCCTGGTACATCTGCCGTCTGGTGGATGCGGAGGCCGGCGAGGCGGTCTTGCGGCTCGAAGGGCTGGCGACGCTGTGCGAAGTCTTCCTGAACGGCCAGCAAATCCTCGTCTCCGAGAGCATGTTCGAAGCGCACGACGTCGACGTTACCTTGCTTGGCGGGGACGAGCTGGCGCTTTGCTTCCGCGCGCTGGAGCCGAGGCTTTCCGAGCCCGGTCCGCGCGCCCGCTGGCGGCCGCAGATGATCACGCCGCAGGGCCTGCGGATGGTCCGCACGACGCTGCTCGGCCACATGCCCGGCTGGTGCCCGGAGGTTCAGGCGGTCGGCCCGTGGCGGCCGATTTCGCTGTTGCGGCCGGGCGCGCCCGTCATCCGCGATCTCTCCCTGCGGCCGGACTTGCTGGAAAACGGCGAGGGCAGGCTCTATGCCTCGCTTACGGCCGAGGGCGATATCAACGAGCTGGTGCTGAAGTGCGGGGAGACGGAGCAGGCGTTCGAGAAGGACGGTCCCGGGCGCTATACCGCAATCCTGAAAATTCCGGGTGTGGCGCCCTGGTGGCCGCATACGCATGGCACGCCGCAGCTTCATGATGTGACGCTCATCGTCGATGGCGTCGAACATGCGCTTGGAAAGACCGGTTTTCGCCGGCTGTCGGTCGATCGCGGCGCCGATGGGCAGGATTTCGCTGTGATCGTCAATGGCGAACGGATCTTCTGCCGAGGTGCCGTGTGGACCACGGCGGATATCGTGCGCCTGCCCGGCAGCAGCGACGACTACCGGAGCTGGCTGCGGCTGGCGGCTGAGGCCGGCATGAACATGATCCGTATCGGCGGCACCATGGCCTATGAGACGCTGGACTTCTTCCGTCTCTGCGACGAACTCGGCCTGATGGTCTGGCAGGATTTCATGTTCGCCAATTTCGATTATCCGAAGAACGACAAGGCTTTCAATGGCCATGTCGAAACCGAGGTCTTGCAGCTTCTGAGCTGTACGCGCCTGTCGCCTTCGCTGGCGGTTCTTTGCGGCGGCAGCGAGATCCACCAGCAGGCGGCGATGATGGGCCTGCCGGAACAGTTCTGGAAGAGCCCTGTTGTCGAGGAGATCATCCCGCCGCTGGTGCAATCGCTGCGGCCGGACGTGCCCTATGTCGTCAACTCGCCCTCCGGCGGGCCGATGCCGTTTTCTTCGAATGTCGGCGTCACGCATTATTATGGCGTCGGCGCCTATATGCGGCCGCTTGCCGATGCGCGCCGCGCCGACGCCCGCTTTGCTGCCGAGAGCCTGGCTTTCGCGCATGTGCCGCAAGCCCGCACGCTCGGTCAGCATCTTCCCGTTCCTGCAGTCCATAGCCCGCTATGGAAAGAGCGCGTGCCGCGCGACCGCGGCGCCTCCTGGGATTTCGAGGATGTGCGCGATCATTATCTTCAGGAGCTTTACGGTTTCGAGCCAAACCGACTGCGGCGGGAAGACCCGGATCTCTATCTCAACCTTTCGCGTGTCGTGACTGGCGAAGTCGCCGAAGAGACCTATGCCGAGTGGCGCCGCCAAGGTTCCGGCTGCAACGGCGCGCTCGTCTGGACGCTGCAGGATCTGCTTCCCGGCGCCGGCTGGGGGGTGATCGACGCGACCGGAGAGCCGAAGCCGGTCTGGTACGGGCTGCGCCGCGCCTTCCGGCCGGTGCAGGTGCTGCTCATGGACGAGGGCACGAATGGTCTCGATGTGCATGTCATCAACGAAAGCGATGCGGCGCTCGACCTGACCGTCGAGGTCTCCTGCTTGCGCGACGGCCGCCAGATCGTCGTTGGCGGCGGCCGCGATCTGGTGCTTGAGGCCCGTGGCAAGCAAAAGATAGCCTGCACTGAACTTTTCGGCGCCTTCTTCGATTCGACCTACGCCTTCCGTTTCGGTCCGCCGTCGCATGATGTCACGGTCGCGCGGTTGACGTCCCCGGCGACCGGCGCGGTCGTCGCCCAGGCCTTCTACTTTCCGCTTGGGCGAAGCAAGGCATTCCATGATGCCGAGATCACGGCATCAGCGGTGCAGGAGGGCGAGGATTGGTTCCTTGATCTGAGTACCGACCGTTTTGCGCAATCGGTACAGATCGATCTGGAGGCCTATCGGGCCGAGGATGACTGGTTCCATCTTGCGCCCGGCAGCAGACGGCTTCGCCTGTACCGGCGGGAGGGTGTTCCAGCCGATGTCATTCCATCCGGTCAGATCCGTTCTATCGGCAGTCGGCGGATCGTAGAGGTGTGAGAGACTACGGGAGCTTATCTCGCCCGTCAGGGCGAGATAAGCTCCACCTGCTTCAACATGCTCCTACAAGGTCACCCCATCAGGCCCAAACAGATGGCAGCGTTCGGGATCGATGTGGATGCTGACCGTTTCGCCGGCGCGGATGGTCTGTTGATCTTCCAGCGCGACCGTCAGTGCCTGGCCGCCATGCAGCGTGACATAGAGGATCGTCTGGCCGCCGAGGTGCTCGACGAGATCGACGCGAGCACTCCCCAGCCCTACGCCACGATCGCCGACGTTGAGATGCTCAGGGCGGGCACCGAGGGTGACGGGCTGTCCCGGCTGGAGACCACCCAGCCGACGCGGCAGGCGCACAGTCTGGCCGGCGAGGTCGATGACGGCGGAGCCATCGTCGGAGGCGACGATCTTTGCGTCGAGGAAATTCATTTTCGGCGAGCCGATGAAGCCGGCGACGAATTTGTTCTTCGGCTTGTTGTAGAGGTCAAGGGGAGCACCGACCTGCTCGATCTTGCCGCCATTGAGCACGACGATCTTGTCGGCCATGGTCATGGCCTCGGTCTGGTCGTGGGTAACGTAGATCATGGTGTTGCCGAGCCGCTGGTGCAGACGGGCGATCTCGACGCGCATCTGCACGCGCAGCTCGGCATCGAGGTTCGATAGCGGCTCGTCGAAGAGGAAGATGTTGGGCTCGCGCACGATGGCGCGGCCGATGGCGACGCGCTGACGCTGGCCGCCGGAAAGCTGCTTCGGCTTGCGCTGCAGCAACTGCTTGATCTGCAGGATCTCGGCGGCCTTTTCGACGCGCGGCTGGATGTCCTGCTTCTTCATGCCCGCGGTTTCGAGGCCGAAGGCGAGGTTCTTGTAGACGGTCATATGCGGGTAGAGCGCATAGGACTGGAAGACCATGGCGATGCCGCGCTTGGAGGCAGGGACATCGTTCATGCGGCTGCCGTCGAGGTAAAGCCCGCCGCCAGAGATCGGTTCCAGCCCGGCGATCATGCGCAGCAACGTGGACTTGCCGCAGCCGGAAGGGCCAACGAAGACGGTGAATTCCCCCGGCTCAATTTCAAGGTCGATCCCGTGAACCACCTGAAGCTCGCCATAGCGCTTGATAACTTTCTGCAGCGATACGCTTGTCGCCATGGGCGCTCCCTCCTTGTTGGTCCTGATGGCTCGCGGGGCAACGTTCATGACGGCCTCCAACTCTTGTATTTCTTGGCTTCCGGCCCGACGGGGAAGCGGACTTCGGTGCGGGTTTCCGATGATTCATAGAAGGCGGTGACCAGCTCCAGCGCCTGGCGGGCATCGACTGTGGTCACCGGCAGCGGTCCGCCCGACACCAGCGCTTCATGGAACAGTTTCATCTGCGTGTTGAAACGGTTCGGGATCGGCGACCAGTTGGCCAGCAACGCGTCGATCTTTGCGCCGATCTCGTCATTGGCCGGAACGATCTTCCAAGGGTCCTGACCGGGGCTATATGGCTCATGGTTGCTTTCGATCAGGACATTTTCGAAGGCGAGGCGCAGGCGGCTGATCTGCTCCTGCGAGCCGAGCGTGGCGCTGATGGTGGCAAGCGCGCCGTTTTCCATCAGCAGGCTGGCGCTGGCGCAATCCTCCACTTCGATGTCGTTGACCCGGGTGGAGACACGGCCGAAGAGGCCTGCGATCGGCCCCATCAGATAGGTCAGCATGTCGTGCAGATGGATCGAGTGGGTCATCAGCACGCCGCCGAGCTCGGTATCCCACTTGCCGCGCCAGGGAACCGCGTAGTAATCGGCGCCGCGCACCCAATGCGTTTCCGACGTGGCGACATAGGGCTTGCCGGCAATGCCTGAAGCGATGATGCGCTTGGCCTTCTGAATGCCGTCGCCATAGCGATACTGGAAGATCGGCATCAGCCGGCCCTTGGCTGTCTTTTCGGCCGCGATGACGGCATCGACATCGGCGAGCGATCCGACGAGCGGCTTTTCGCAAACCACATGCTTGCCGGCGGCAAGCGCCTGCATGATAAGCTGGAAATGCGAGCCGGGCGGCGTGCAGATGTCGATAATGTCGATATCGGGCATGTTGAGGACTTCGGAGAAATCCTTCACGCGCCTTTCGATGCCGAACTCATCGCCGACCGCGTTCAGGCGCTCCTCGTTGAGATCGCAGAGAACGGCGACTTCGTAGCGATCAGAGTGAGGCAGATAGCCTTCCGTTATGTGGGAGCGGCCGATGCCGAGGCCGATGATCGCGACTTTCTTGATGTCGGACATGACGCAATTACCTCTGAATGCTGTTGAGCGATGTTGCCTCGGCAAGCGCCTGCGCCTTCAGCGCCAGCTCCATCGCCTTGAAGCAATGTTCCTGGCCCATCGCCGTTTCGGTGCGGTCTCTTATGTCGGCGGCAAGCTGGCGGCCGTAGGGCAGCTCCACTCCGGTGCAATCGATATGCTGCATGCCCTTGCGGTCGGTGAGAAAGAGGTGATCGGTGCCGGAGCGGCCGGCAACGTCGATATATTTGCGCAGTTCGATCGTGCCTTCGGTGCCGACGATGAAGAGGCGACCGTCGCCCCAGGTGGAGAGACCGTCCGGTGTGAACCAGTCGACGCGGACATAGCCGGTGACGTCGGGCGTCCTCACATGGAAATCGCCATAGTCCTGCAGGCCGGGTGTTTCCGGATTGGCGCGGTTGGACACTGTCGCCGACAGCACTTCTGCTTCCAGCGAATCCGCGAAGAACAGGAACTGCTCGCATTGATGCGAGGCGATGTCGGTGATGATGCCCCCGTAGCGCTTGCGGTCGAAGAACCAGTCCGGCCGGGTCGGCTTGCGCAGCCGATGCGGGCCGAGGCCCGTCGTGTGGATGACCTTGCCGATGGCGCCTGATTTCACCAGTTCGCCGGCCTTGACCGTCGATGCCGTCTCGAAATGCTCGGAATAGAGAATGGAGACGATGCGCTTGGTCTCGGCCTGCACCTTGCGGACGTCGGCCAGCTGATCCAGCGTCACCATGCCGGGCTTGTCGAGCATCACATCCTTGCCGTGGCGCATGGCCTCGATGGCAAGGCCGGTCCGCTCACTGGAAATCGCCGCGCTGACGATCAACGCGATGGAGTTGTCCTCCAGGATTTCTCTTTTGTCGGCGACGCGTTTAGCCTGTGGGAAGCGGCTGGCGAAGACGGCAGCGAGGTCATCTTCTACGGCATGGAAGGCGACGAGTTCGGCGCCGGCCCGCAGCATGACGTTGACCTGGCCATAGATGTGATCGTGATTGAGGCCGATGGCGGCGAAGCGCAACGCGCTCATGCGACATTTCCTTTCAGTGGGTTTCTTGGTTCGCAGCCCCAAATCTTGGGTATTCGGGACTGCGGATTCGTAATCAGCGCTTGAGGCCGGCGGTCGCGATGCCGTCGATCAGCAGCCTCTGGAAGAAGAGGAAGATCAGGAAGACCGGGATCAGCGACAGGCTCGACATGGCAAACAGGCTGCTCCAGTCGGAACTTCCGGTGGAGTCCACGAAGGAGCGCAGGCCGAGCTGCACCGTGTAGGTGTTGATATCAGAGAGGTAGATCAGCGGCCCGAAGAAATCGTCCCATGTCCAGATGAAGGAGAAGATGGCGGCCGTCGCCATGACCGGCAGCGACAGCGGCAGCATGATGCGCCAGTAGATACGCCACGGGCTGCAGCCGTCCATCATTGCAGCCTCGTCCAGTTCGCGGGGAATACCGCGGAAGAACTGCACCATCAGGAAGATGAAGAAGGCATCGACCGCGAGGAATTTCGGCACGACGAGCGGCAGCATCGTCTTCACCCAGCCGAGCTTCAGGAAGAGGATATATTGCGGGATCAGCGTGACGTGATAGGGCAGCATCAGCGTGCCGAGCATCAGCGCGAACCAGAAATTCTTGCCCCAGAAGTTCAGTCGCGCGAAGGCATAGGCCGCGAGCGAGCAGGAAATCACGTTGCCGATGACCGAAAGCACGGCGATGACGGCGGAATTCCAGACGAAGGTACCGAAGGTGACCTGGCCGCCGAACCAGCCGCGGGCATAGGAACTGAAATCGAAATGCGACGGGATCAGCGATGCCGTGCCGAAGATCTCGTTCTGGTCCTTGATCGAGCCTGAGAGCATCCACAGCAGCGGATAGAGCATCACGATCGACGCGGCGATGAGGGCGATGTGGATGAGGACGGAGAGGAACCACGGGCGCTCGCGCGGCGGCTTCATGTCCTCGGCAAAATGGGTGAGCTTCGCGTCAGTCATCGTAGTGGACCCAATAACGAGCGGAGAGGAAGGAGAAGGCGGTGAAGATCGCGATGATAACAACCAGAACCCATGCGAGGGCAGCCGCGTAACCCATGCGGAAATAGCCGAAGGCTTCCTGGTAGAGATAGAGCGTATAGAACAGCGTCGAATCGATCGGCCCGCCGGTGCCGGAGGAAATCACATAGGCCGGCGTGAAGGCCTTGAAGGCGTCGATCGTCTGGACCACGGCGTTGAAGAAGATCACCGGCGTCAGCAGTGGCAGCGTAATCTTGAAGAAGATCCGTGCCTTGGAGGCGCCGTCGAGGCTGGCGGCTTCGTAAAGATCGGTCGGGATTTGCCTGAGTCCGGCGAGGAAGATGATCATCGGCGAGCCGAACTGCCAGATGGCAAGGATTACGAGCGTATAGAGCGAATAATCCGGATTTGAAATCCAGCTCGGGCCGTTGATGCCGAAGAGATACCAGAGCAGGGTGTTGACGATGCCGTCGGCATCGAAGATCTGCCGCCACAACACCGCGATCGCAACGCTGGAGCCGAGTAGCGACGGCAGGTAGAAGATGGCGCGATAGACCGGCAGACCCTTGATGCCGCGATTGAGCAGCAGCGCCACCAGCAGCGCGAAGGCCAGCTTCAGCGGTACCGAGCAGACGACATAGAACAGCGTCACCTTCATCGACGACAGGAACTTGTCGTCCGCCGTTGCGATCCGCACATAATTGTCGATGCCGACGAGGTTCGGCGACTGCAGCAGATTGTAGTCGGTGAAGGAGAGATAGAGCGAGGCGATCGCCGGTCCGAGGGTCAGGCCGAAGAAGCCGATGAACCACGGTAGAAGGAAGAGATAGCCGGGTGCGTTGCGCGCGAATGCGCCCGGCGCCTTATAGGTGGTTTCCACGCGCAACGGCGCGGGCGTGCCGACGACCAAGTCGCCGGCAACGCTCTTGCTGTTTGTACCCACGGTATCAGCCTCGCGTAATGTTTGCTGCTGCCTGTTCGGTGAACTTCGCGCCAGCGTCCTGCGCGCTGGTTTTGCCGAAAGCCACCTCCTCGGCGATCTTCTTCAGCAGGAATGCATTTTCGCCGGCGCCGTTCGGCGGAGACGGCGGCAGCGCTCCGACATGCGGCGTCAGCCGGCCGATATAATCGACCACCTGTTTGCTTGTAGCATCGAGATCCGGTGTCAGCAGATCGCGGATCTTCGGCGAGGCTGGGACGCCGCGTTCGAGACCGAGCGTCTTTGCGCCTTCCGGATCTTCCACCAGATAATTGACGAAGGCGACGGCGGCATCCTTGTTCGCGGATGTTGCCGAGACCGACATCAGCATGGAGGGCTTCAGATATTGCCCGGGTTTGCTGTCCGCACCCGCGACGGGATAGGAGACGATTTCGAGCTTTTCCTTGTTCAGGCCCTGAATGGCGACGAACTGGTTGGAATGGGCGAAGCTCATCGCCGCCTTCTTGGTGACAAGCATGTCGGTTTCGAGCGTCTGCTGGTCGAGCGCCTGAACGTCGGCCGGGACGCAGGCGCCGATCTTGCGCATATGGCCCCAGAAATCGAACCATTCGGTCGCGTCCTTGGCTTCGAAGGCGAGCTTGCCGTCCGTCGTGTAGAGCGCCTTGCCGCGCTGGCGCAGCCAGCATTCGAGGGCCGGCTCCCCGCCGCTTGCATCGGCCGTGCCGTAGAAGCCGCGGCGCTTCTTGGCGGCGGTTACCTTGGCGCAGGCATCACCGATCTGTTCCCACGTCATGGCGTCATGCGGCGGTTCGACGTCGGCTTCCGTCCAGGCGGCCGTGTTGACGACGACCATGAAGGAATTCACGCCGAGGCTGACGCCGTAGATCTTGTTGTCGACCTTGCCGGAATCGATGTTGGCCGGGCCGAAATCCTCGATCGCCAGGCTCTTGCCGAGATAGGGCGTCATATCGAGCAGCGCGCCGCGGCGGGCATATTCGAAGATGTAGCGGTAATCCATCTGGATGAGATCGGGCGCGTTGCCGCCGCCGGTCTGGGTGGCCAAGCGCGTCCAGTAGCTGTCCCAGCCGAAGGATTCGCCGGCGATGGTGATATCCGGGTTCTTCGCCTGATAGGCCTTTACGGCTGCAAATGTCCGGTCGCTGCGCTCCTTCGACCCCCACCAAAGAAGGCGCATCGCGGTTGCCGCATTGGCGCGGGAAAGTCCGATACTGCTGAAAGCTAGCGTGGCTGCCATTCCGGCAAGCAACTGCCGGCGGTCGATCGTCAACGTCATCCTGGTCTCCTCCCCAGCGAACCGATGATTTACGAACTGCTTTGCATGATATAACTATTTGGTTACAAGTTGGATAGAAACGCGATCGCTGTCAAGCACCAATCGCGTCGTAATGAAAACGAGGCGTGCGGGAGCCGGCAGCATCCATCGCTAATGCTATCGTTCGGGAAGGAGATCGTCTATGGCGGGCAGGGCGAGACAAGAGACTGAAAATACAGCACAAGCGGATGCCGATAAGGCCGTCGCGAAGCGATCGAAGAAGGTGTCGCGCAATCCGCAGCGCACCCAGGAAACGATCCTGGAAGCGGCAACGGAAGAATTTGCCGCGCACGGTTTCGGCGGCGCCCGGGTGGATGCTATCGCGGCGCGGGCGCAGACCAACAAGCGGATGCTGTATCACTATTTCGGCGACAAGGAGGGGCTCTATCTCGCCGTGCTGGAGGCGACCTATGCGACGATCCGCAACGCCGAAAAACAGCTCGATCTGGCACGCCGCCATCCGGAGGAGGGGATGCGGGAGCTGGCCTTGTTCACCTGGCGGCATTTCCTTGCGCATCCCGAGTTTCTAAGCCTGCTTGCCACCGAAAACCTGCATCATGCGCATTATCTGCAGCGGTCGGACAAAGTTTCGGCCATGCATTCGCATCTGATCGACGAACTTGCGGATGTGCTGCGCCGCGGCGAGGCGCTCGGCATTTTCCGGCCGGCGGTCGATCCCATATCGGTCTATCTCACGATCGCGGCACTCGGCTTTTTCTATTTGTCGAACCGTCACACCTTGTCGACGATTTTTGCGCGGAAGCTGACGGCGCCGGATGCGCTGAATGACTGGGGTGAGCATATTGTTGCCGTTACGCTCGCTTCGATCCGCGTACACGGCGCCTAGAAACGGGGGCTCCGGTGCCTTCGAGAAATTTTCAAAAGGTGATTGACAAGGCTGACGACAACGCGCGATCTTGTAACCATATGGTTACATTACTTAGGTGGCCAAATATTTGCTTTTCCTGGTTCTGGAGGGAACCGGGCATGGAGGAGATAGCGTGAAATCTGTCGTATCGACATGACCCGTCGCCTGCCGCAAGGCGATGCGACCGGCTGACGACGGTACAACTGGTTCTGCAATGAATTACATAGCCTCTCCCCGCACGCGGGGTGAGGGGCCACGCACGCCAGTAGCCCAGATACACAGACTTGCCTGACAATCACGGGAGCCGCCAGCATCATGACCGAACCATTGAACATCAGGCTTGTCGAAGCCGAGGCATTCGAGCGCCCGGTCAAGCTGCGGCTTCCCTTCCGTTTTGGGGCGGCGACGCTGCGGGAGGCGCGGCAGATTTTTCTGCGTGTGCGCATCGAGGATGCGCAGGGACGCTCGGCCAAGGGGATGGCCGCCGAGCTGATGGTGCCGAAATGGTTCGACAAATCGCCCAAACTTTCCAATGCCGACAATGAAAACCAGCTGCGCCGTTCCCTGGCTTTGGCGCTCGATGCGCTGAAGAGTGCGGGGTCGGGAACGGCCTTTGGCCTGCATGCGGCTGTCGAGGCCTCGCACCATGCCCGGGCAGCGGCTGAGAAGCTGAACGGGCTGGTGGCCTCCTTCGGTCTGGCGCTTGCCAACCGGGCCATCCTCGACGCGCTCTGCCGTCTGGAAGGGCTGACGATCTCGCAGGCGATCAAGGCAAATCGCCCCGGCATCGATCACTCCACCGCGCGCGATCTTTCGGGCTTTGATCTCTCCGGTTTCCTCGCGACCTTGCAGCCGGCTGCAAGCCTTGCCGCGCGCCATACCGTCGGCCTGGTCGATGCGATCGTGTCTGGTGATATTCCGGCGAGCGAGCGCCTGAACGACGGCCTGCCGGAAAGTTTCGAGGAGGCGATCGAAGCCTATGGCCTGACCTTCTTCAAGGTCAAGGTTTCCGGCGCCCCGGATGCCGATATCGACCGCCTTTGCCGCGTCGCTGCCATCATCGACGCCAAGGTGCCCTCTTATTCGGTAACGCTTGACGGCAACGAGCAGTTCTCATCCGCCGAAGCGGTCGCCGATCTGCTGTCTCGGGTGAAGGAGGAGCCCAGGCTCGAACGGTTTGCGGCCTCGATCCTGTTCGTCGAGCAGCCGATCGCCCGCGCCCATGCCTTCGAGAAGCCGGTGAGGGCGCTGGCCGCCTTCAAGCCGGTAGAGATCGACGAATCCGATGCCGACATCGATGCCTTCGTCACGGCAAGAGGGCTTGGCTACACCGGGATCTCTTCGAAATCCTGCAAGGGTTTCTATCGCTCGCTATTGAACCGGGCGCGCGTCGCCAAATGGAGTGCGGAGGACGGCATTCCCTATTTCATGTCGGCGGAAGACCTGACGACACAAGGGGGCCTTGCCGTGCAGCAGGACCTGGCGCTCGCTTCCCTCATCGGCATGACGCATATCGAGCGCAACGGCCATCACTATGTCGACGGCATGGCCGGCGCGCCGGAGGCGGAGCAGGCCGCTTTCGCCGAGGTCCATTCCGATCTTTACCGCGTCAGCAATGGCCGCACGCGACTGCGGATCGAGGCGGGGCAGCTTGCGATAGGCTCGGTCATCAATGCCGTTGGACTTGGTTCGTCGGTTGCGCCGGATTGGTCGGCGATGGAGAGGTCGCCGACTTAGGATTTCGGTCGCGATCGTGAGGCTTTGAACCCTCTCGGGCACGCCTCCGAGGTAAATTCAGGCCGCAGAGGCCTCATAATCGCTGTTTGCAGATTCTGGAGGAGCAGATGCAGTCATCGAAGAAACGTTACGTTCTGGTCGGCACGGGAAACCGTGGAGCGACCATGTGGGGCAAGGATCTGGTGGAGCGCTGGAGCAACGAGGTCGAACTCGTGGCGGTGTGCGATCTCAATGCCATGCGCGCCAAGCGGGCGCTCGACTATATCGGTGCATCCGTGCCCGTTTATACCGACTTCGATGAGCTGCTGCGGGTGGAAAAGCCGGATCTCGTCATCGTCTGCACCCGCGATTCCACGCATGACGATCTGATCGTCAAAGCCATGGAAGCCGGCGCCAATGTCATCAGCGAGAAGCCGATGACGACGACCGTCGACAAGATCAAGCGCATCCTCAATGCCGAGGCGCGGACTGGCAAGCGGCTGGATATTTCCTTTAACTACCGCTTTGCGCCAACGGCGGCGAAGATCAAGGAACTGATCAATTCCGGCGTCATCGGCGATGTCACCTCTGTCGACTTCCACTGGTATCTCGACACCAGCCACGGCGCCGACTATTTCCGCCGCTGGCATGCCTTCGTCGAAAATTCCGGCAGTCTCTTCGTTCACAAGGCGACGCATCATTTCGACCTTCTGAACTGGTACCTGGATTCCGATCCGGAAACGGTCGCCGCCTTTGCCGAGCTCAAGCATTACGGCCGCAAGGGTCCGTTCCGCGGCGAGCGCTGTCGCGGCTGTCGATACAAGGACGAGTGCGACTATTATCTCGACATCAGCGCAACGCCGCTACTTGAGAGCCTCTATGAAGACCCCTCTGCCGTCGACGGTTATGTGCGCGATGCCTGCGTCTTCCGCGAGGATATCGATATCCCCGATACGATGGTTGCTTCCATCCGCTATTGCAACGGCGTCAACGTCTCCTATTCCCTCAACACCTATATGCCGATCGAAGGCCATCACATCGCTTTCAACGGCCACAAGGGGCGCATCGAATTGCGCCAATACGAGAAGCAGAACTGGACGATGCCCCCGGCGGACGAGATCGTCGTCATGAAGAATTTCGGCGATGTCGAGCGCATCTGGGTGCCGCACTCATCCGGCGGACACTATGGCGGCGACGACCGGCTGCGCAACATGCTCCTGCGCTCCGGCCCGAATGATGAGCTCAAGCAGCGCGCCGGCTCGCGGGCGGGGGCAATGTCTGTCCTCTGCGGTATCGCCGCATTGCAAAGCAGCCGCACGGGCCAGCAGGTATCGGTGGCCGATATCTGGGGCGAGGATGGCGGCCTCAATCTGCTGGAGCCGCGGCCCTAGAGCGGTTCAGTTTTTCACGGAATCTCTGAACCGCTCTATCTCTTTGTTGTCTCGCAATTCCGGACGGAAAACCGCTGCGCACTTTTCCTGGAATTGCTCTAGGGTTTGCCGCTCTATACCTGAATGGAAACGGCTTCTTGCCCAGCGTTGCGATCAATTGCAGCTGGGCAGCTGCTGCGCGTAGATGCGCGTCATGCCGTTGAAACGCCTGGCGCCGGCGAGTGCGGTCGAATTGCCGCGCCACGATCCCTGCAGGTAGCCCTTCGGGCCTGAGTAATAAGCGAGATAGAGATCGTAGGAGTTATTCAGGGCAACGCCCGTCTGCAGGTGGGTCTGGTAGTGATACCAGCCGACGAAGTCGATGGCGTCGGCGAAATTGGTGCGGCTTGCTGTCCAGTTGCCTGTCTCGCGCTTGTACTTGTCCCATGTGCCGTCCAGCGCCTGCGAATAACCGTAGGCCGTCGTCGGGCGCTTCCAGGGAATGAAGCCGAGCAAGTAGCGGCGCGGCGGCCGGGCGCGCGGCCGGAAGCCGGATTCGGTATAGATCGTCGCCATCAGGATCGGCACCGGCACGCCGTATTTGCGTTCCGTCCGCTCGGCCGCCCGCTGCCAGTTGTTGAACCAGCCGTCGCGCTGGTCGAAGATCGCGCAGATGTTGCGGGTGCGCGACGGTGCGGTGGCACAGCCTGCCAGCACGCTAAGCAGCATTACGGCCAGAATGGAAAGGACGCGGGTACGCATTACTAGAACCTCTTCATTGCTGCGCCGCGCGTCTTCCAGGCGCGCAAAGGACGCAGCAACAACTTTGTTGGCGCATGATCCTTTTCAAAAATTCGAAGTCGAACTTTTGAGATCATGCGCTAAGAAGAGTGCTAGCGCGGAATGATTAAAAACGAGTTGTTCGCCTGTGCCGAAATGGGGCGATTTCAGGGTGTTTTCATGGATTTGCTGCGTCGCATCATGCCATGTGCGCCATGTCCTCGCGGCGGATTTCATAGAGCAATGGCTTGCCCTCGATGAAGCGGAGGGCTTCGTAGACGGCCATCTCGCCAAGGCGGGTTCGCTCCAGCCCGACGGCGCCGGCTATATGCGGCGTCAGGAAGACATTCGGCAGATCGTAGAAAGCCGATGCCACCTCGGGAATTTCCGGGTCGGTGACGTCGATGATCGCGTCGATGCGGCCGGTCCTTAGCGCGGCGATCAGGGCGGCTTCGTCGACCAGCGCGCCGCGTGCCGTATTGATGAACGTCGCTCCGTCCTTCATCAGCGACAGGCGGCCGGCGTCGATCATGTGGCGCGTCGCCGGCAGGGATGGTGCGTGCAGCGAAACGATATCGGCCGATGCCATCAATGCTTCCAGCTCGGCCTTTTCGACGCCGAGGCGTGTCGCTTCAGTCGTATCGACCATCGGGTCATAGAGCAGGATACGGTAGTCGAAGGGAGCAAGCAGCTCGATCACCCGCCGGCCGATGCGCGAGGCGCCGATGATGCCGATGGTGCGGCCGTAATTGCCGATGGTGTCGGTCTGCATCGGCACCGTCCGCTGGCGATTGCGGTCGGCAACGTAGAAATCGCGGAACCGGAAGACCTTCTTACCGGCAAAGATGATGGCGGCAAGCGTGAATTCGGCGACCGGCATGGCATTGGCTTGGGCGGCATGGCTGACAAGGATACCGCGATCGAACAGGCTGTCGCCGAGCAACCCCTTCACCGTGCCGGCGGCGTGGACCACCAGCTTCAGATGCGGCGCCTGCGCCAGCGCCGCAGCATCGATCGTCGGCGAACCCCAGCCGGTGATCAGGATTTCGGTTTCCGCGAGCAACCTGGCCGCGCGCGCGTCGTCGAAGCTTTGCATCGGCGCTGCATCGAGCACGCGGCCGATAGTATCGAGGCGCTGAATGAGTGCTTCCGGCAGAACATGCCGCGTACGCGATGGCTGCATGGCAAGGGCGATGGCCGGGCGGCCGGAGAGGGATGACGTCATGGCAGGCGACCCGGTGCCTCGATGGCGCTGACTGTGATGCCCTTGTCTTTGACGAGGGCGCGCAAGCCGTCGATATCGGGCTTTGTTGGCGGCTTGCTCCAGGCGTGATCGACGGCAGCGGGGTCTTTCTCCGCAAGTACGGCAGAGACGAGAATGGTCTCGCCTGCGGAAATGGTGCCGCGCAGCTGCGGTACCAGTGTTTTGGAAACGATGAGGTTGGTATTCGGCGGTGCCTTCTGCGCTATGCCTTCGCGAGGGATCGTCGAGCCGAGGTCGAGAATGCCCGAGAAATCCTCTTCGCCGATCGCATAGGCGGCACCGGCTGCGGATGAGAGCGTGTCTCTGTCGAAATCCCGTCGTGCGATGGCAAAGCCGCCTTCGGCCGTCTGCAGCGGCCGGGGCGTGATGATCTTGTGCAGGCGGATATGCCAGGGCGCGGCCGGCACCAGCCATGTTTCGACAGTCACATCGGGCATGGGCGACCATTTGGCATAGAGCGTATCGCCGGCGAGCTTGGCTTCCTCGTTGGTTTCGCGCACGCGGTAGTGCAGACCATCGTCGCTGAAGGCAAGCATGCTGTCGAAGGCGCCGCCGGCAAAAATGCGCTCGTCGCTTTCGACGCTGAAGCCATAGCGGGCGGAATAGGCGAATTTCGAATATTTCTCGGCGCCGAAGCGCATTTGCTGGTTTTCCTGGCCGCAGGAGAGCGCGACGACATCATCCTTGCCGCGCATCAGGACCATGCCGGGATGCTTCTGTGCGATGATAGCCGGCTCATTTTCCGGTGGCTTTTCCTCCGCTGTCCAGAATGGGTGCGCTTCAGGGATCGCCAGGGGCAGGAAGGCCTTGAACGCCCAATAAGGCGAGCCGGCGGAATTATAGTTCTCCGACATCAAGAGGTTGGGATAGGCAAAGCCGATCGGCAGGGTGCCGTCGCGATGGGCGATCGGCTTGTCGGCCCACCAGCGCAAGTGCCGGAGGCACAGGCCCTTGATCTCGCCCCATGGCAGCGCCTCGACATCGGCAAAGGCGAGCGCCGACCAGAAGCCGGCACAGGCGAAGCGATAGGTGAGGCTCCGGCCAAAGGGGATTGTGGCGCCGTCTGGCGCGAACCAATGGCGGAAATCCTTGGCAAATAGTATGGCGCGCTCGCGATAGCGCTCGGCGCGGTCGTCCTTGACGAGCTTGGAGTAGATCAGCCCATAAAAGTGCATGGCGAAGGGAATGTAGTGGTCGATGCGTCTGATATTGCCGTCTCGATACCAGCCGTCAGCGATATAGAAGCCGTCCAGTTCGTTCAGATAGGTTTCGGTCAGGCTGCGGTCGAAGGAGGCGCCGAGCCGGTCAAGCGCGATATCGACGAATATGCGGAAGAACTTCCAGTTGTTGTCGGCATAGTCGAAGGTGCGGGCGTGCTTGAGATAGGTGATCAGATTGTCACGGGCGCGCTGATCGAGCGGCTCCCAGATCTTTTCGGGCACGAGCGCAAGCGCGAAGCCGAGGGCGGCCAGTTCGACCATGCGCTGGTCGCGGCCATTGACCGTGCCCCAATATTCCGGATGTTTCGGGTCGACGCCATTGGCGAGGCCCTCAGCGTAACGATCCCAATGGCGGAAGTCGCCACCGCCGGCGCCGAGTGGCGCCAAGCCCCAGAGCGGGCGGGCGAAGCCCTCGAGATCGGCGGCGGCGCGGTCGAAATGCGCGCCGGCGGCATCGATGCGGACGCGGGCATTGCCTTCGGAAAAATAGGGCAGCAGCGGATCGAACAGGTCGGTCAGCGCGCGGCGCATGTCGCCGAGGTTTTTCAACGGGTTTCCGGCAAGCGGATTGGCGCTGGCGGGGTCGTAGATCATCGGCATGGCTCTCTCGATTGTTTCCGCTTTGGGGAAGGCTCAGCTTTCGGGTGGAAGGGTGCCGCCGGCGATCGGTTGAACGCCGTGGCAGATGTGGCGGGCCGGCGCATCGCGGTCGCGGAAGCGCGCGATCATCAGGCCGATGGCCTCGCGTCCGAGCGCTGCGCGGTCGACGCGCATGGTTGCCAGCCGAGGGTTGGTCATCAGGGCACATGGCAGGTCGTCGAAGCCGACGATGGCAAAATCCTCCGGCACCCGCAGGCCAGCTTCCGTGACAGCGTCGAGCACGCCGACGGCAATGAAGTCGTTCATGCAGAAAGCGGCGGTATAGCCCTCGCCGGCGGCCAGGATCTCGGCGGTCTTGTCATGGGCCTCGTGGCTGGAGCTGCCCCGGAAATTCATCGGCACGATGCGGCCTTCAGCACCTTCCACCGAAGCGATGGCTGCCTCGAAGCCGCGGATGCGCTCGCGGATCGTCTGGCGATGCGAGCCGGTGAGATGCAGGATGCGGCGGTGACCTGCATCGAGCAGGCGCCGGGTTGCGTTATAGGCGCCGAAGAAATTCGACGGCGAAACGCCGTCGAAGCGCAGCTTCGGATCGGTGCCGTTGACGAGCACGGTCGGCGTGCCGCTCGCCTCAAGCCAGCGGCACAGTTCTTCCGAGGGATCGATGCCGACGAGAAAGAGGCCTTCGGCGCCGGCGGTCTGCAGATATTCCTTGACCAGATCCGGCTCGGTTCTCGCCTCGCGGATGAGGCGGATGTCGAAGCGCATGCCGCGCTCGGCAGCACCCGCCCGCAGGCCTTCCAGAATGCCCTCGTAAAAGACGCTCAAGCCGCCGGTGACGCTGTCGCTGGCGATCAGTGCCAGGCCGCCAGCCGCCGTCTCGGCTGCGGTCTTCAGCGGATAGCCGAGATCGCTTGCGACCTTGAAAATGTGCTGGCGGATCGTTTCGCTGATGCCGGGCTCATTGGTGAGGACCCGCGACACCGTCGAGACGGAGACGCCGGCGGCAGTGGCGATATCGGCCTGCCTGATACGTTTGGAGCGAAGATCGTTCATATCGCAAACGGTATGCAAAATTATGCAAATTTGCAATAGAAAGATTTTTTATTGCACAATGCTGTGAAGTTGCATATCGTCGCGCCGACTTGTCCGCTGAAGGCGTCGGGGAGATCGCCGCGGATGACAACGCAAGAGAAGGAGGAATCTCATGCGCATGAATCGTCGTTCGTTCATGATCGGAACCGCCGGAGCCGCTGCGGGTCTTGTGTTCGGAGGAGGGGCAATGCCCGCCTTTGCCGATGCGACCCAGCTCCGGGCAATGTGGTGGGGCTCGCCCGATCGCGGCAAGCGCACGGTTGCGGTGGCCGAACTGTTCCACAGTAAGAACCCTGATCTGTCTGTCATCGGTGAGAGCATCAGCGGGGACGGCTACTGGGCCAAGCTTGCGACCGGCATGGCCAGCCAGAACATCGCCGATGTCTTCCAGCTCGAGCCGAGCACGATCTCCGATTATTCCAAGCGCGGCGCCTGCATGCCGCTCGACCAGTTCGTTCCCTCGACGCTGAATATCGACAGCTTCGGCAAGGATGTGCTGAAGCTGACCACGGTCGACAACAAGCTTTATGGCGTCGGCCTCGGGCTGAATTCCTTCGCGATGTTCTATGACGAGGACATGTTCAAGAAGACCGGCCTGACACCGCCCGGTCCGACGACGACATGGGCCGAATATGCCGATCTCGCGGTGGAAATGACCAAGGCTGCCGGCAAGCGCGGCTATTGGGGCGGTCCGTACGGCGCCCGCTACAATTATGTGCTCGACGTCTGGCTGCGCCAGCGCGGCAAGAGCCTCTTCACCGAGGAGGGCGGGCTTGGCTTTGGCGTCGATGACGCCAAGGAATGGTATAACTACTGGGAAGAGCTGCGCAAACGCGGCGGTACGGTTTCCGCCGATGTCCAGACGCTCGACCAGAACGTCATCGAGAGCAACTGCCTGGCGCTTGGAAAATCGGCCATCGGCATGGCCTATTCCAACCAGCTCGTCGGCTATCAGCTCGTGGTCAAGAGCAAGCTCGCGGTCACGATGCTGCCGCGCGAGAAGAAGGACGGCCCCTCCGGCCACTACTATCGCCCGGCGCTGATCTGGAGCGTCGGCGCCACCAGCAAGAACGGTGAAGCGGCGGCGAAGTTCATCAATTTCTTCGTCAACGATGTCGATGCGGGCAAGATCCTCGGCGTCGAGCGCGGCGTGCCGATGTCACCCGCCGTGCGCGCCGCCATCCTGCCGACGCTCAATCCGGTGGAGCAGCAGACCGTGCACTATATCGAGCTGTTGAAGGATCAGGTCGGCACCTATCCCGTGCCGGCGCCGCTCGGCTCTCAGGAATTCGACGTGAACGTCGCCCGCCCGGTCGCCGACCAGCTCGCCTTCGGCAAGATCACGGTCGCCGAGGCGGCGAAGCGGCTGGTGGAGGAAGGTGCGACGAAGTTGAAGCGGAAAAGCTGATTGATAGTTGGCTATGCGGGTGGATGACGGTCAGGCTGGTTTGGCTTTGCCTTGATTCTGTGCCTGACCCCTCACCCCAACCCTCTCCCCGCAAGCGGGGAGAGGGGGTTATCGTGCCTGATTTAGCTTCAGTTTTCTTGAAGATCGGCGACTTCTCGATCGTCCCTTCTCCCCGCTTGCGGGGAGAAGGCTAGGATGAGGGGCCAGGCGCAAAGATCCCGCAGACTTGAACTCGCCTGACAATCACCTTCGAAAGAGCCTACTTCCCATCCCAGGGCGTCAGCGCATTCTGCTTCATCCGGCGCTGTTCTTCCGGCGGCAGCTTGTAATCGCCCTTGTAGGGTGCGCTTTCGAATGAGCCATAGGTCGGGTTGGCGATGGCGATCCAGTCGTGGCCGAAATGCGCTTTGTTGGCTTCGAACACCTTCTGCCGCTCTTCGACCGTACCCTTGTAGTCGTCGGTGAAGTCGCCGAAATTATCGCCAAACATCAGGAGAATGCGATAGTTCTTGGCGATGAAGGCGCGGCGCGTGCCCTTGGCGGAACCCCAGTCGGGCTGCTCCTTCGCGCTGAGGAAGGTGTCGACATTGTCGCCCATCGGAAAGCCGAACCGCTTCAATTCCTCGACGGTCGGCTTCTCCTCGTCGACCGTGCGGTTGGTGACATAGAAGACCTTCACGCCTTTTGACGCTGCATATTGGGTAAATTCTACCGCACCGGGAATCGGCTTGTCCTGCTGCGCATTCACATATTGCGTCCAGGTTTCCGGCTTGAAGCTCGTACCCGTCGTGATGTTACGCGCCTGATAGGGCGAGGTGTTGAGGATGGTATCGTCGACATCGAGGATGATGGCGGGCGGAAAATCTTGGAAATTGCCGATCTGCTCGACAGGGGCGGCAGTCCAGGTCTTGTCAGCCAATGCTTCGTCAAGCCTGATGTGGCCGAGTGCGTAGGCACCGAGCGCGTTGGCCTGCGCCTCGACCGAAGTCTGGTCCCAGAGAACAGCGTTGAGATTGTCGTCGGGCATGGCCTCCGGCAGATCGGCGGCAAAGGCCGGCAAGGCGGCAAGACCAATAGCTGTAAAGAGCGCCCACCGCCCACAATATCCGCTTCTCATGCTGTTCTCCCTTTGTTGAAATCTGCCATGGACATCCGAAATCACCAGCGTCGGAATTTCATGATCCGGGTAAGGATAGTTCGTGCGTCGATGAAGTGTGTCAAGTCTGTGACAGGGGGCGGCGGCGCTTCTTCCGGCTTTTAGGGCGGTTCAGTTTTTCGAGGAATCTCTAAACCGCTCTATGCTCCTTGCTTTTACGCAATTCCCGACGGAAAACCGCTGCGGACTTTTCCTGGAATTGCTCTGGGTTCGGGCATGCGTGCCTTGGCGTAAAAAAAGCCGGGGCCTTTTCAGGCCCCGGCGCTGCCGCATCTCCGTATACGGGGTGCTTATTGCTTGGCGTCGGCCCAGCTCTTGACCAGCTCGTCATAGTTGATGGTGACGGGCTTTTCCTTTTCGTCGGCGACCTTCAGCTGCGGAGCGAGATGACCGTTCTTGACGGCATCGGCGTTCCAGTAGGCAAGATCGTGCTCCTCAGCGAGCTTCGGCCCGATGTCGCCCTGAACGCCTGCGCGTTCCAGGCGCTGCATGACGCGTTCCTGATCGGCGCAAAGCGCGTCCATGGCTCCTTGAGCATCCTTGGCACCCGATGCGGCGTCGCCGATCGCCTGCCACCAGAGCTGTGCGAGCTTCGGATAGTCAGGAACGTTCGTGCCGGTCGGCGACCACTGTACGCGGGCCGGCGAGCGATAGAACTCGATCAGGCCGCCGAGTTCCGGAGCGCGCTTGGTGAAGCTCTTGTCGCGGATGGTGGATTCGCGGATGAAGGTGAGGCCGACATGGCTCTTCTTCACGTCCACCGTCTTCGAGGTGACGAACTGCGCATAAAGCCATGCGGCCTTGGCGCGGTCGACCGGGGTCGATTTCATCAGCGTCCAGGAGCCAACGTCCTGATAGCCGAGCTTCATGCCGTCCTTCCAGTAGACGCCATGCGGCGAGGGCGCCATGCGCCACTTCGGCGTGCCGTCGGAGTTCATGACCGGCAGGCCGGGCTTGACCATGTCGGCGGTGAAGGCCGTGTACCAGAATATCTGCTGGGCGACATTGCCCTGCGCCGGAACGGGGCCGGATTCGGAGAAGGTCATGCCCTGTGCTTCTGCCGGAGCGTAGGCCTTCAGCCAGTCGAGATATTTCTGGATCGAGTAGACGGCGGCCGGTCCGTTGGTGTCGCCGCCGCGCGCAACGCAGGAGCCGACAGGGCGGGAATTGGCATCGACCTTGATGCCCCATTCGTCGACCGGAAGGCCGTTCGGCAGGCCCTTGTCGCCGTTGCCGGCCATCGAGAGCCAGGCGTCGGTGAAGCGCCAGCCGAGCGACGGGTCCTTCTTGCCGTAGTCCATATGGCCGAAGACCTTCTTGCCGTCGACGTCGCGACCGGTGAAGAACTGGGCGATATCCTCATAGGCCGACCAGTTGACCGGGACGCCGAGCTCGTAGCCGTATTTCGCCTTGAAATCAGCCTTGTTCTTCGGGTCGTTGAACCAGTCGTAGCGGAACCAGTAAAGGTTTGCGAACTGCTGGTCAGGCAGCTGGTAGAGCTTCTTGTCGGGAGCGGTGGTGAAGCTGCTGCCGATGAAATCGGCGAGATCGAGATTGGGGTTGGTGACGTCCTTGCCCTCGTCGGCCATCCAATCCGTCAGGTTACGCACCTGCTTGTAGCGCCAGTGCGTGCCGATCAGGTCGGAATCGTTGACCCAACCGTCATAAAGGTTCTGGCCGGTCTGCATCTGCGTCTGGATCTTTTCAACGACGTCGCCTTCCTGGATGACGTCGTGGGTGACCTTGATGCCTGTGATGGCGGTAAAGGCCGGTGCGAGAACCTGCGATTCATACTGGTGCGTCGTCAGCGTTTCCGAAACGACCTTGATTTCCATGCCCTTGAAAGGCTTGGCCGCATCGACGAACCATTGCATTTCCTTTTCCTGGTCGGCGCGCGAGAGCGTCGAGAGATCGCCGACCTCCTTGTCCAGGAATGCCTTGGCCTCATCCATTCCGGCATGGGCCGTGCCGGCCAGGGCCAGCAGCGCGACAGCCGTCGTCGTCAAGAGATGTCTTCGCATATATTCCTCCCTACAGGTTGCGAATGCATGTCAGGGCGGCCAGACCTCCCGGCCGCCATATCGGTTTGCTTCAGACCAGACGGAAGACGCCGATGGCGTAGACCACGGAAAGAGCAAGAGCCCACCACAGGCTGGGGCCTCCCAGGCCCAGCCAAGCGAGATGAATGAAGGCGGCGCCGAGCAGCGAGATGAACAGCCGGTCGCCGCGCGTCGTTTCGAAGCGCAGGATGCCGAGGCGCGGATTACCGCCCGGCGAAACATATTCCCAGACCGCCATGCCGATCAAAAGCATGAAGATCGTCGCGAAAAACAGCGCCGTCGGCAGTGTCCAAGCCATCCAGGAAAAGTCAGTATTCATGGCGGTTTTCCTTTAGACGCGGCCGAGCGCGAAGCCCTTGGCGATGTAGTTGCGGACGAAGTAGATGACGAGCGCACCGGGGATCAGCGTCAGTACGCCGGCGGCGGCAAGCAAGCCCCAGTCCATGCCGGCGGCCGAGACCGTGCGCGTCATGATGGCGGCGATCGGCTTGGCGTCCGTCGTCGTCAGCGTGCGGGCGATCAGCAGCTCCACCCAGGAGAACATGAAGCAGAAGAAGGCGGCGACGCCGATGCCGCTTGCGATCAAGGGGATGAAGATCTTGATGAAGAAGCGCGGGAATGAATAGCCGTCGATATAGGCGGTTTCATCGATTTCCTTTGGCACGCCCGACATGAAGCCTTCGAGAATCCAGACCGCCAGCGGTACGTTGAACAGGCAATGCGCCAGCGCCACGGCGATGTGAGTGTCGATCAGGCCGAAGGCGGAATAGAGCTGGAAGAAGGGCAGTGCGAAGACCGCCGGCGGCGCCATGCGGTTGGTCAGCAGCCAGAAGAACACATGCTTGTCGCCGAGGAAGCGGTAGCGCGAGAAGGCGTAGGCGGCGGGAAGGGCGCAGGCAACCGAGATCACCATGTTCATGACGACATAGGTGATGGAGTTGATGTAGCCCTTGTACCAGGACGGATCGGTGAAAATGATCGCGTAGTTGCGCAGCGTCGGCTGGTGCGGATAGAGCGTCAGCCCACCAATGATTTCCTCGTTCGTCTTGAAGCTCATATTGACGAGCCAGTAGATCGGCAGCAGCAGGAAGATGATGTAGATTGTCGGCACCAGCCAGGCCCATCGGCCTTTTTCGGAGTGCCGGCGGGCAACCTGTGCGCCCGTCGTCGCGGTCGCACTGGCGGCGGCATCGGAAGCGGCAAGCTTGTGCATGGTGGCGTTATCGGCCGTGTTGGAGAGGGGTTTGCCGCTCATCGGCTTGCTCCCGCATCGTAATTGGTCATGACGGTGTAAAAGACCCAGGACAGCAGGAGCACGATCAGGAAGTAGATCAGCGACATGGCGGCCGCCGGGCCGAGATCGAACTGGCCGAGCGCCATCTTCACGAGATCGATCGACAGGAAAGTGGTCGAATTGCCGGGGCCGCCGCCTGTGACGACGAAGGGTTCGGTATAGATCATGAAGCTGTCCATGAAGCGCAGCAGCACGGCGATCAGCAGCACGCGGTTCATCTTCGGCAGCTGGATGTAGCGAAAGACGGACCAGCGCGAGGCGCCATCGATCTTGGCGGCCTGGTAGAAGGCATCCGGAATGGAGGCAAGGCCGGCATAGCAGAGCAGCACGACGAGGCTCGTCCAGTGCCAGACGTCCATGACGATGACGGTTGCCCAGGCGTCGGCGGGATCGGAGACATAGTTGTAGTCGATGCCGAGATTGACAAGGACGTAGCCCATCAAACCGATGTCACTGCGACCGAACACCTGCCAGATCGTGCCGACGACGTTCCACGGGATGAGCAGCGGCAAGGCCATCAGCACCAGGCAGACCGGGACGCCGACACCCTTCTTCGGCATATTGAGGGCGATGAAGATGCCGAGCGGCACCTCGATCGCCAGAATGACGAAGGAGAAGATCAGGTTGCGGATCATCGAATCCCAGAAGCGGCCGGACCGAAGAATTTCCTCGAACCACTGCGTGCCCGCCCAGAAGAAGACGTTGTTGCCGAAGGTGTCCTGCACCGAATAGTTCACGACAGTCATCAGCGGGATGACAGCGGAAAAGCCGACGAGCAGCAGAACCGGAATGAGCATGAACCAGGCTTTGTTGTTCCAGGTCTTGTCCATCGTCAGGCTCCCATCTCGATGCGCCAGGAGTCGGCGTAGATATTGATGCCGGCGGTATCGAAGGCGATGTGCGGCTCGGCCGGCACCGTCTGGTCCTCGCCGATGACGGCGACGATGTCCTGGCCGTCGAGCTTCGCGCGCACCACCTTGCGGCGGCCGAGGTCCTCGACCTTGGTGACGGTGGCGGGCATGCCCTCGCGGCCGATGCGGACGAATTCCGGGCGGATGCCGAGTTCGGAACGGCCACTGCGTTTTTCAAGCGGCGCGCCGGGCAGCGTAATCGTGCGGTTGCCGAGGCGCGCATTGTTGCCTTCGATTTCGACGGGCATGACATTCATGCCAGGCGAGCCGATGAAATAGCCGACGAAGGTGTGGCGCGGGCGCTCGAACAGATCGTTCGGCGTGCCGATCTGCACCACTTCGCCATTGTACATGACCACCACCTTGTCGGCGAAGGTCAGCGCCTCCGTCTGGTCGTGGGTGACATAGACCATGGTGAAGCCGAAGCGGCGATGCAGCTGCTTCAGCTGCGAGCGCAGCACCCACTTCATATGCGGGTCGATGACGGTCAGCGGTTCGTCGAAGAGGATGGCATTGACATCCGAGCGCACGAGGCCGCGGCCGAGCGAGATCTTCTGCTTGGCATCGGCGGTCAGCCCGCGGGCCTTGCGGTGCGCGCTGTCGGAAAGGCCGATCATCTCGATAATCTCATCGACCTTGCGTTTGACCTCAGCCTCCGGAACATGCCGGTTGCGCAGCGGGAAGGCGAGATTGTCGTAGACGGTCATCGTGTCGTAGACGACCGGGAACTGAAAAACCTGGGCGATGTTGCGCTCCTGGGTCGAAAGACGGGTCACGTCCTTGCCGTCGAACAGGATGCGCCCTTCGGAAGCCTGCACCAGGCCGGAGACGATGTTGAGAAGCGTGGTCTTGCCGCAGCCCGAGGGGCCGAGCAGCGCATAGGCGCTGCCGTCTTCCCAGCTGTGATTGACTTCTTTCAGCGCGTAATCGGCATCGGATTTCGGGTGATCGTTGTAGGCGTGCCGGATGTGGTCAAGATCGATGCGGGCCATGGTCTCTCCTCAGGCGGCTTGTTGCAGGGCGGGAGTGACGGCAGCGCCATCGGTGTCGAAGACCATGATGTGGCGCGGGTCGATATAGACATCGATCGCGTCGTCGACATCGATGTCCTGCACCCCTTGAGTCAGCATGACCCAGCGCCGGCCGGCAAAATCGATATGGATGAAGCTCTCCGAGCCGGTGATCTCGGTCACCATGACCCTTGCCGGGGCGGCGACGGCTTCCGGCGTCTGCGGCGCAAGCGCCAGATGATGCGGCTGGAAGGCGATCGTGTAACGGCCATCCGGCCGCTCTTCCAAACCTCTCGGTACCGGCAGGTGGATGTTGCTGTCGAGCACAAATTCCCGGCCGCGCTTGTCAAGCGTGATCGTGTTCAGCGGCGGATCGGCAAAGGTCGTGGCGGTAATCAGATCGCGGGGATTGCGGAAGACATCGATCGTCGGTCCGAATTGCGTGATGCGGCCTTCCGACAATGTCGCGGTATTGCCGCCGAGGAGCAGCGCTTCGGACGGTTCGGTGGTGGCATAGACGAAGATCGCGCCGGATTCGGCGAAGATCTTCGGCAGTTCGGCGCGAAGCTCCTCACGCAGCTTGTAATCGAGATTGGCGAGAGGCTCGTCGAGCAGCACCAGCCCGGCGTTTTTCACGATGGCGCGGGCGAGCGCCGTGCGCTGCTGCTGGCCACCGGAAAGGCTCAAGGGCAGGCGATCGAGGAAGGGGCCAAGCCGCAGAAGATCGGCTGCCTTCTTCACTTCCTGGTCGATGATAGCGGCACTTTTGCCACTCAATCGCATCGGCGAGGCGATGTTGTCGTAGACGGTCATGGCGGGGTAGTTGATGAATTGCTGGTAGACCATGGCGACGTTGCGGCGCTGCACCGGCTGTCCCGTGACATCGGCGCCGTCGACATGGATCGTGCCCGTGGTCGGCTTGTCGAGGCCAGCCATCAGCCGCATCAGCGACGTCTTGCCCGAAAGCGTCGGTCCCAGCAGTACGTTCAGCGTGCCGCGCTGCAGCGTCAGATTTGTTTCCGCGATATGCGTTTCGCCGCCGACAGACTTCGATACGCCCCTGAGTTCAAGCACGATAGATTCCTTCCATGCGCCGCATATCAATGCTGCCGCGAGGATTGCGAAGAGACCGATCCGTCCTGTCGTTGCCGGACGGTGCCTGCTGCTGAGATTATGATTGTTCGGAAGTGGATTGTGCCGATCTGCCCGCGGAACCGTCGCGCCGGCAAGGATTGCGCCAGGCGACGTCAGTGGCCATGCGGCCGATACCGCCAACCACGCCGTTTTCCGTATCGATCTGATTTTTGGACAATAATCCCTCCCCTTGTTTCGATTTGCATCCCTCACGCGAAAACCGAAACAAGAATGACGATAAATGAAGATAAAGGAATGTCAAACGAAAACTGATCGCGTTTCAGTTTCGCTTCATAAATCTCGTCTCAGGCGTGTTTTAGCGATTTATTATCAATCTGGTAAGCAATTGATCGGAATTGCAAATGGAGGCTGATGCACCTTTCGATGCGTCCAGGCGCATTGTGGCCGAACGGAGCCTGATCGCTCGTGCTGACAGTCGTGCGATCAAAATGAGGAGTGAAGCCTGGCACGGAATGCGAGGCAGGATCTGCAACGTCAAGGTGAAATGAGGGCGATCGATGGTTGGCTGCGGGATGCGGGATGGAGTGCTTGCCCAAGCTCCGTTCACGGCCGCCTGTCCCGCCTGCTCATCATTTGCTCGAAACGATGAAATCCGCCGTGCGTGCGATTGCGCCATCATCGGGATGGCCGACGCAAAACCGCCCCTCAAGCATCATGAGGGGCGGCAATTTTCGAAATGCGCGGGGGCTTAGCGCGCCGCCCAGTTGGCGCCGCGGCGGAAGATGGTCTTCATCTGCGGCACGTCGAATTCCTTGGCCTGGTGACCGAGCGAGGAATAGAAGACGCGGCCCTCGCCGTATTTGCGCTTCCAGGCGACGGGCATGACGACGCCGTCGATCCAGTAGGCATGGTCGCCGGTAAAGGTTGTCGTCGCCAGCACCTCGTTCGACGGGTCGACATGCATGTAATATTGCTCCGACGTGTAGGGGAAATCGGTGATCCCCTCCATGATTGGATCGTCCGGCCGCGTGATATTGACGGTGTAGTCGATGATGTTGCCGGGATGGGCGACCCATTGGCCGCCGATGATGAACTGATACTCGACGCTTTCGCGGAACGAGTCGCCGGCCCCGCCATGATAGCCGGCTATACCAACGCCGCTTTCGATCGCGGCGGCAAGGTTCTTCACCTCTTCCTTCTCGATCTTCGACATGGTGACGATCGGCACGATCAGGCTGAGATCGTGGATCGAAGGGTCGGCGAAGGCCTCGGTGCTGTTTTCGAGGTAGACCTTGAAGCCGTCCTCTTCCAGCATGTCGCGGATGATATGGGCGCATTCCTGCGGTTCGTGGCCGCTCCAGCCGCCCCAGACGATAAGTGCTTCACGCATGATAATCCTCCTGAATTTTTTCGATTAACGGCCGATCTGTCCATCCACCAGGGATTCGGACAGAGGGGCCGGACGCTCCGTTTGCGTCGTGATGGTGACCGTGCGCCCGCCGTCGGAAGCCGTCTGGAAGGCTTCCATGACTTCGAGCACATGCAGTGCGAGGCTGCCATTGGCGCGGTGCGGGCGGTTCGAGCGGATGGCGTGCGCCATGTCGGCGACGCCGAGCGAGCGGTAATTGCCATCGGCATAGGGGGCGGTGATCTCGCGTTCGGCAAATTCGCCGCCCTTCTTGAGGAACTCCACCGGGCCGCCGAAGCGGTTGGGGTCGGGCACGATCAGCGTGCCTTCGGTGCCGTAGACTTCGAGCGGCACATGCTTGTGGCCGGCGACATCGAAGCTCATGCCGATCTGGACAACGGCGCCATTGGCAAAGGCCATGACACCGGCAACATGCGTCGGCACATGCACGGGGATGTGCTCGCCATTACGCGGCTCGCTGGTGATGATGCGCTCCTTGCGCGGGGTGACGGCAAAGCCGGCGACCTGCGAGACGGGGCCGAGCAGGTTGACGAGGTCGGTAATGTAGTAAGGACCCATATCAAGCATCGGGCCGCCGCCGACTTCATAATAGAAAGCCGGATTCGGATGCCAGCGCTCGTGGCCGGGGCACATGAAGGTGGCGGTGCCGCCGACGGGGATGCCGATCGCGCCCTCATCGATGATGGCGCGGGCCGTCTGGTGGCCACCGCCGAGGAAGGTATCAGGCGCTGCACCGATACGCAGACCCTTGGCGGCCGCGGCATCCGCAAGCGTCTTGCCTTCGGCGAAATTGATGCCCAGCGGCTTTTCCGAATAGGTGTGCTTGCCGGCGTCAAGCGCCTGAAGGCCGACGGCGACATGCGCCTTCGGAATGGTCAGGTTGACGATGATCTCGATCGAGGGGTCCGCCAGCAGCGTGGCGATATCGACTGCCTTCAGGCCGAATTCGGCAGCCTTTGCCTCGGCGAGCTCGCGATTGAGGTCGGCGACACTTTTGATGTCGAGAATGGGAAAGGATTTCATGGCGGTGAGATAGGCGCCGGAAATGTTCCCGCAGCCGATTATGCCGATACCGACCTTATTCATAAGCTTCCTCCAGATGAATTGTCTTGTCTGTCCTGAAGCGGTTCAGCGTTTCACATAAGCGCTGAACCGCTCTATCCTATTGTTTCGACGCAATTCCGGACGGAAAACCGCTGCGCACTTTTCCTGGAATTGCTGTGGGGATCACAGGGCCGGTGCCGGTCCCGTCGTTCCCCAGGGCGATTCGTAGAGTTCGCGTAGTGCTACGACCGCTGCGCCCTGCGCCCAGGTCTCGTCGGTCGACTGGTCGAAAACGAGTTCGGTCACGCCCTTGATCGATGGCGGGATGGCCAGCGAATAGGCATCCCGCAGGCTGTCGAGGAAGGGCTGGCCGAGCGCCAGGCTCGATCCCACCAGAATGACGCGCGGCGGGGCAAACAGCGTGACGATGTTGGCGAGCGCCATGCCGCAGGCCTCGCCGGCGCGGATGGCAGCACTGATCAGCGAGATGTCTTCGGCGTCGATCAGCGTCTTGGCGTGAGCCATTCCGCGGCCGAGGCGGATGGCTTCGGCAAAGCGGCCGCTCGGCTGGTCACCAAGAATGGCGCTTTCGCCGGCAAGGCTCGCCAGTCGGATGATGCCCTGTGGTCCCATGCCGAGCACGAGATCGCCGAGATTGTGGCTGAGGCCGCCGGCGCCACGAAAGAGCTGGCCGCCATGCAGTACACCGAGCCCTAGCGTCTGTTCCAGCGACACCAGCACCATGTCGTCCAGGTCTTTTGCCTGGCCGAACCAGTGATGCGCGAGCGTGATGGCATGGGCATCGCTTTCGACGATGGTGGTGACGCCCAGCCGCTCCGACATTTCCTTGGCGAAATCGACGCCCGTCTCGCGAAAGATCGGACTGGTGCGGATATGACCGGTGCGATGCTCGACGACGCCGGGCAGACCGAGGCAGACGGAATCGATCTCGTCCAGCGCCAGGTTGGCATCGACCACACAACGGCGCACGCCGTCTTCGATCAGATCGGCAATGACGCCGATCGGCTGCCGGTCGACGCGCAGCGCCAGCGTCAGCGTCGAAAGAACCTCGCCGCAGAAGTCCGTCACGACGAAGACCATGCGATTGGCGGCGATTTTCGCGCCGACGACGCGCGCGGCATCGGGATTAAGCTCCAGCATGACGCGGGGTCGGCCGCGGGTCGCCGCCTCGCGCAGGTCGCCTTCGGTGCGGGCCAGGATCAGCCCGTCATCCAGCAGCGAGGCTGTGATTGCCGACACTGTGGTGGTCGAAAGCTGGGTGCGGTCGCTGATTTCGATACGTGCGATGGAACCCGCCCGCCGGATCGTATCCAGCACATTGAAGCGGTTTATCGCCCGCATAAGCTCGGGATCTGCTGTTTTCATGAGATTCGTGCCGAATGACGGACCCGCTCGGCTGCGGCCTGGTATTTTTAACGGAATGCGAATTAAATAACCTATGGCACTTGCCCAATGTCAAGCCATTTTGCAGCCAATATGGCGAAAATTTAGCGATGGCGGTTGACATTTCAGCAAAGCTCCGTTGAATTATTCCGCATAAGGGAAAAAATATCTGAGGCTCTTGGTTCCCTTGGGAGGAGAAAATCATGATCCATCTACGTGGGGCCAAGGCCCTTCGAATCGCCGCTATTGCCGCCACCACAGGGCTGGCAATCCTGGCCGGCGCGACGGGCGCTGCCGCCGACACTGTCGTCAAATGGCTGCATCTGGAAACCGATCCGACCTATGTCGCCGTCTGGCGCAAGATCGCCGATCAGTATGAGGCCAAGCATCCCGGCACGAAGATCGAGATGCAGTTCCTGGCCAACGAGGCCTTCAAGGCGAAGCTGCCGACACTGCTGCAATCGAAGGACGCTCCCGATTTCTTCTTCAGCTGGGGCGGCGGCGTCTTGAAGCAGCAGCAACAGACCGGCACGTTGCTGGATCTGACCGCAGCGATGAATGCCAAGGATGGCGCCTGGCTGAAAAGCTACAATCAGGCGGCGGTCAAGGGCCTGACTTTCGATAACAAAATCAGCGCCGTACCCTACAAGCTCGGCACGGTTTCCTTCTTCTACAACAAAGCCTTGTTCGCCAAGGCTGGCGTCGATGCGAGTGCGATCAAGACCTGGGACGACTATATGGCCGCGGTCAAGAAGATCAAGGCTGCCGGTATTGCGCCGATCGCCGGCGGCGGCGGCGAGAAGTGGCCGATCCATTTCTACTGGAGCTATCTGGTGATGCGCGACGGCGGTCAGCAGGTCTTCAACGACGCCAAGAACGGCAAGGGCAACGGCTTCAACGATCCCTCGATCATCAAGGCCGGCGAGCAGCTTGCCGAGCTCGGCAAGCTCGAACCCTTCCAGCCCGGCTATCTCGGCACGACCTGGCCGCAGGCGCTCGGCGTCTTCGGTGACGGCAAGGCTGCCATGATCCTCGGCTTCGAAAATACGGTTGCCAACCAGCGCACCAATGCCGGCGACGGCAAGGGCCTGGCGGATGACAATGTCGGCCGCTTCGCCTTCCCCGCCGTGACCGGCGGTGCGGGCCTTCCGACCGATACGCTCGGTGGCCTGAACGGCTGGGCCGTCACCAAGAAGGCCCCACCGGAAGCGCTCGATTTCCTCGCCTATCTGACCAATGCCGAAAACGAGCGCACCATGGCGCAGGCCGGCATGATCATCCCGGTCGCCGTCGGCGCCGAAGACGGTGTCAAGGGTCCGCTGATGCACGAGGCCGCCGATCAGCTCGCGCATTCGACCTGGCACCAGAACTTCTTCGACCAGGATCTCGGCCCCTCGGTCGGCCGCGTCGTCAACGATGTGGCCGTCGGTATCGTCTCCGGCCAGATTTCGCCAAAGGATGGCGCGCAGCAGGTCCAGGACGCCTTCGAACAGGACCAGCTCTAGCGGCATCCGGCGCCGGCCGCTCCCTTGTGTCGGCGCCGGTTTTTCTTTGAACTGCAATCGTCGAGACTGCCCATGACCGATGTCAGCGCTACGACCACTATGCCCTCTGTCGCAAGAGCAAGACCCGCCGCGAAGCGAAAATCGCCGGCCGCGCGCGGTCGCCTGCCCGTTATCCTGCTATTCCTGCCGCCGGCGCTGTTGCTCTTCACCATCTTCGTCATCCTGCCGATGGGGGAGGCGGCTTGGTACAGCCTCTACCGCTGGAACGGCTATGGCCCGCCGACCGAGTTCGTAGGGCTGCGCAATTTCCAGGTGCTGTTCAAGAACGGCGCCTTCCTGACGTCGCTGAAGAACAATGCGCTGATCATCGTCGTGTCGATTGCGATCCAGGTGCCGCTTGCCATCTGGCTGGCGACGATGCTGGCGCACCGCATTCGCGGCGTCGTGCTCTTTCGGCTGATCTTCTTCCTGCCGTACGTGCTCGCCGAAGTGGCCGCCGGCCTGATCTGGCGCTTCGTCTATGATGGCGATTATGGCCTGTTTGCAGCAATCGCGCATTTTCTCGGCACGCCGACGCCCTATGTGCTCGCCGATAAAGACCTGGCGATGTACGCCGTGCTCGGCGTCATCGTGTGGAAATATTTCGGCTTTCACATGATGCTGTTCATCGCCGGCATGCAGTCGCTCGACAAGAGCGTCTTGGAGGCGGCCGAGATCGACGGCGCCACCGGCTGGCAGAAGTTCCGCTACGTGACGTTGCCGCTACTCGGCTCGACGCTGCGTCTCTCCGTGTTCTTCGCCGTCGTCGGATCGCTGCAGCTTTTCGACATGATCATGCCGCTCACCGGCGGCGGCCCGTTCAACTCGACCCAGACGATGGTGACTTTCCTCTACAATTTCGGCGTCACCCGCATGCAGGTCGGCCTCGGCAGCGCCGTCGGCGTCGTGCTGTTCGTGATCTGCGTTACCCTCGCCTTCGGCTACAAACGGATATTTATGCGCAATGACTGATCTGGCCTCATCCGTTCGACTGAGCACCGGCACGAAGATCTATCTTTATGTGTCGCTGACCATCATTGCCGCCATCGTGCTGATCCCGCTGCTGACGACAGCGCTCGGCGGCTTCAAGACGCTCGGCGATCTCCGCACCAATCCGTTCGGCCTGCCGGCCGAGTGGCACTTCGAGAACTATACCGGCATCCTCTTCGGTGACCGCTACTGGCGGCAGATGATGAATTCCTTGATCATCGCCGTTCTCACCGTCTTCCTGACGCTGTCGGTTTCGGCCATGGCTGCCTTCGCCTTCGCGCATGTGAAGTTCTTCGGCTCGAACTTCCTGCTGAACTATTTCCTCATCGGCCTGATGTTTCCGGCGGCCACCGCCATCCTCCCGCTTTTCATCCGCATCCGCGATCTCGGCCTGCTCAATACCTATTGGGGCGTGGTGTTGCCGCAGGTGGCTTTCGGCCTCGGCATGAGCATCCTGCTCTTCCGGAACTATTTTCGAAACCTTCCGGAAGAATTGTTCCAGGCCGCTTTTGTAGACGGCTGCGGCTATATTCGCTTCTTCTGGCATATTTCGCTGCCGCTCTCGCGGCCGATCATTGCGACCGTCAGCATCATCTCCTTCGTCGGCAGCTGGAACAGCTACATCCTGCCGCTGATCATGCTGAACTCGGACTCGATCTATCCCTGGCCGCTCGGCATGATGGTCTATAGCGGCGAATTCGGCACGGAATGGGAGCTGGTGCTTGCCTTCATCACGCTGACCATCCTGCCCACCGTCATCGTCTTCTTCCTGGCGCAGAAGCACATCATTGCCGGCCTCACCGCCGGCGCAGTGAAATCCTGAGCCTAGAGCGGCTCAGCTTTTCACGAAAACTCTGAACCGCTCTATCTCTTTGTTTTTAGCAATTCCGGACGGAAAACCGCTACGCACTTTCCCTGGAATTGCTCTCATCGGAGCACAAACAACATGGCATCCGTCGAACTGCACAACATCCACAAGGCCTATGGGGCGCTCACCGTCATCCACGATATCTCGCTTTCGATCGAGGACGGCGAGTTTATCGCGCTCGTCGGCCCTTCCGGCTGCGGCAAGTCCACGCTGTTGCGGATGATCGCCGGATTGGAAGAGATCACCGATGGCGACGTGTCGATCGGCGGTCAGGTGGTCAACGCCATGACGCCGCGCGAGCGCAACATCGCCATGGTCTTCCAGTCCTACGCGCTCTATCCGCATATGACGGTCGCGGAGAATATGGGCTTCAACCTGAAGCTCTCGGGCGAGACCAAGCAGGTGATCGAACAGCGGGTCAACGAAGCCGCGCGCATGCTCGATCTCACCAAGCTACTCGACCGCAAGCCAGCACAGCTCTCGGGCGGTCAGCGCCAGCGCGTCGCCATGGGTCGCGCCATCGTTCGCAACCCCGCCGTCTTCCTGTTCGACGAGCCGCTCTCCAACCTCGATGCGAAGCTGCGCGTGCAGATGCGCTCCGAAATCAAGGCGCTGCATCAGAAGGTGCAGACCACCTCGATCTACGTCACCCACGATCAGATCGAGGCGATGACGCTTGCCGATCGGATCGTCGTGCTGAACCAGGGCAAGATCGAGCAGCAGGGCACGCCGATCGAGCTTTACCGCAAGCCGGCCAATCTCTTCGTCGCCGGCTTCATCGGCTCGCCGGCCATGAATTTTCTCGACGGTACGGTCGAGGGTGTCGATGGCGCGCCGGCCGTGCGGCTGAAGGACAGCACGCCGATCCGCATCGCTGGGGAACGCAAGGTGAAGGTGGGCCAGAGCGTGAAGATCGGGCTCAGGCCCGAGCATCTGAGCCTTGCAAGCGGCGGCTCGCCGCTCACCGGCCAAACGCTGCTTGTGGAGCCGACCGGCGCGCAGACCCATGTGCTTTTCGATCTCGCCGGCGAACAGGTGACGGCCGTCGTCGATGGCGAGGCGCCGGTGCGCTATGGCCAGCCGCTGAATGTCTCGGTGAGCCCGGAGCAAGTCTACGTCTTCGACGCGTCGAGCGGTCTTGCTCTTTAAGTCACGATATCGATGGAATCGACGCGATCCGGATAGAAGGCCATGTAGTCCTTGATCCGGCCGACCGAAGGATAGGGGGTCTCATAGGTCCAGATGGCGTTCACCGAGCGCTCGCCGCCGGCCGGGATGCTGTAGTAGGAGCATTCGCCCTTGTAGGGACAGTAGGTTTCGTGAGGGGTCCTTTCCAGCAACGACATGTCGACATCCTTCCGCGGGATATAGATCACGGCCGGATAGGATGCTTCCTTGAGCGACAGCGCCTCATGCGTATCGGCGATGACCTTGCCGGCGACTGACACGGTGACATGGGCCTGCTTTTCCTCGATCGTGATCGGATGATCCGGACCGGGGATCTTGACCAGCTTTTCGGGCATTCTTGCTCTCCTCAGCTTTGATGACAGTCGGCGAAGCTCGGTTTTGTCGTACTTATGTGCCTGGCCCTTCACCCCACTCTCTCGCCGCTTTGCGCGAAGAGGGGGCTTTAAAATGGGAATAACTCCGGTGAACAGACATGCTGTCTTGCGTGATCGTCCCCCCCCTTTCAACGAGGAGAGGGTTAGGATGAGGGGCCAAGCACGAAACCGCGGCAGCAGGAAACTTGCCTGACGTTCTCAGTTCAAATGCATATAGGAAGCGTCCTGCCGATTATCAGGTCTCTCGCGGAGCTCGTGCTTTCGGGGCGCCCCAGCGCAGGCCATCCATCAACAGGCGCACGAGGCGGCGAGACCGGTCGTACCATTCGGGCGAACTGGGCATGGAATAAGTGCCGGACAGTGCGTGCAGCACATCGGTACTGTCGACATCGGTGCGGATCGAGCCGGCGGCGACCGCACGGTCGATCAGGCCTGAGAGCACAACCGGCACCTTGCCGTAACTATCGGCGAAGAGCTTGGAATTGCTGCTGATGAGGATGCGCAGGCTGTCGGCCATGCCGCGTTTCGTTGCGATGTAACCGACGAAGCGGTTCATCCATTCCTCCAGAGCCTCATCCGGTGCGTGTTCGCGCGAAAGCTCTTCGGCGGCATCGCACAGCGCCTCGACTTCGTGATGATAAACCGCTTCCACCAGGTGTTCCCGGCTCGGAAAATGGCGATAGAGCGTTCCGATCCCGACATCCGCGCGGCGAGCTATATCTTCCAGGGAGGCGGCGGTGCCGTGGCTGGCGAAGGCTTGTGCTGCAACTTCGATCAACTTGTCATAGTTGCGTCGCGCGTCGGCGCGCAGACGCCTGCTTTCATTCGGCAGCATAGTCTTCGGTTCCGGCAACGGCTTGCGCGCCAATTTCTGCTCCTTGCGGATTGCCACGTGATGATATCCGGCATTCGCGTCAGATAGTGCGCGGCAATATCTTCTCCATGGCGAAATACAGGAGGATTGTTATCGCATTCGGCATCGAGGCGCCATTGCCGCAAGCGGGAATCGGGTTTGCGAGAATCGGGAAGGATGTTTGTGCGGATTTCTGGCCGGCTTATGGAGACGGTGCGCCGAAATGGTTTGGCCCGAAGCCTGGTCCCAGGTTCGGTCCGAAGTCCGATCCTGAATTCGGCCCGAAGCTCGGGCCTTGCTCGAAATTGGCGAAGGGGGTGGGCGGATTGTCACGAGCCGGGGGAACGTCGAGGTAGCTCATGATGTTCTCGACATGGTTGACCTGCGAGCGCAGGCTGTCGAGCGATTTGCCCGTCAGATTGGTGCCGGCCGGCAATTGTGCTGTCAGCGGGTTTTCGTAACGGCCATTGACGCGCAGCTCGTAATAGAGATGCGGGCCGGTCGAGTAACCCGTCGAGCCGACATAGGCGATGACCTGGCCCTGGGTGACGCGCTGGCCGACGCGCAGATCCGAAGGCGTTGCCGAAATATGGGCATAGGTGGTTTCGTAACCGCCGTCGTGGCGGATGCGGACATATTTGCCGTAGCCGGTTTCCCAGGAAATCTTCTCGACAACACCATCGCCGGCGGCCTGGATGGGGCTTCCCATCGGCGCGCGGAAGTCGACGCCGTTGTGGAATTTCCTCACACCCAGGATCGGGTGGATACGCCAAGCGAAACCATCGCCGAGCGTGCCGTTCGGCACCGGCCGATGCACGAGCGACTTCGCGATCGAGTGACCACTCTCGTCATAGAATTCCGAGGGGCCTTCACCTTCGTTCTTATGCAGGTAGAAGCGATGCGTGTCGCCATCGGCGTGGAATTCGATGAACATCAGCTCGCTCCGGCCGTCATCCGCCTTGCGGAAGAGCAGGTCGACGCTGTCGGGAGCATCGTCGATGCTGGTGAGCGAAATGCCCTTGGCCTTGGCGAGCTTGATGAGCTGAGAGGCATATTCCTTGGTCAGTCCGGCTCTTTCGAGCTTGTCACTGACTGCCCGTTCATCGCTCTCGTCAACACCCTTCAAATCGACTGCGGCAACCTCCGTCGAGGATGGAGCGTCGGCCTGGCTTTCGCTGTAGAGCGTGGAAAACAGCCTGTCATTGGCCATCGGAACGAAGCCATTGGCATCGTCGCGGGCAACGACGCGCTCCCGCGTCTTGTCGCCGCTGAGGCGAGCCATAATCAGCTTCGGGCGGGCATTGGGGCCTTTTTTCTCAAGCAGCAGTTCCAGGCTATCGCCGGGGGAAACGGTGTCTGTCTCCAGTGCGCGCTGCAGCTCGTCGCCGGCATCGCTGCTCAGGCCGGCAGACGCCAGGATGTCCTGCAAATCCTGCTTATCCTTCGGCATGGATACGAGCCGGTGGAACTCGCGGCCGGTTTCGCCGGTCGTCGCGCGCGATACGCTGACGTTCAGCGGCACGCCGCGAACCGGAAAGCGAGAGCGGCGCACGGCATCATAATGCGTGGTCTGCGGATAGATACCGTGGCGGATATCCGAAAGCGACGGAGGCGAAAATACCACGTTGTCGGCGCGTTCGTCGCCATAGGAGGCATTGATGGCGCTTGCGCCATCACGTGCCAGGGCGGTTTCGTCGGATTTAAAGACCAGCGTCGTGCGATGATAGGTGAAGATGCGGGTTTCGCCGCTTGAGAGTTTTTCGGCCACCTGCGCAAAGCGGGAACCGTCGAAATGCTGTTTTGCGGCCAGCCGGCTGGCTTTGCGCATGGCCGGCTGAGGGCGCGCGAGCTGGGCCGTGCGCACCGGCGTTGCCCGCTCGATCGTGTGACGCGCCAGCAAGGGATAGAGCACGGTGGCGAGCAGGCCGAAGGACGCGGTACCTGCGAGACCGATGACGATCAGGTGGCGAAGATGGGCGGAGCGGGGCAGAAATGGAATATGAAAATCATGATGCGGCCGCGCCTGGATAGCAGCCTCTGCAGGAAATTGAACGCGCAATGGACTTTCGGCCATGAAGTGAGGAACCCTGCAGATTGCGGTGGGCCCAAACTAGGGCAAATCATGGCGAAATCTAGGCAAATATTACGAGTCAGTTAATTGCCGTGATCGTCCACAGGGCGAGATTCGCGCGTTCCAGATGATTCGTCAACCGAAGATGGTGTCGTAGAGCAGTTTGAAGTTCAGCACCAGGATGATCGCGGCAACTATCCATGATAGCACGGCGATGCTTCTGGAGATGACGAAACTGCCCATTTTCTCGCGATTTGTCACGAATTGGACCAATGGAATAACGGCAAAGGGCAATTGCATTGATAGCACGACCTGGCTCAGCACGAGCAGGTTCGCAGTGCCTTTTTCACCATAAATGGCGGTCACGCACACAACCGGAATAATTGCGAGGCCGCGGGTCAAAAGTCGCCTTGCCCAATGCGGAATCCTGAGCCGGAGAAAGCCTTCCATCACGATCTGGCCGGCAAGTGTCGCCGTCACGGTCGAGTTGAGGCCGGAGGCGAGCAGTGCCACGGCAAACAGCGTCGAGGCGATGCCGAGGCCGAGCAGCGGCGACAACAGCTCATAGGCCTGGCCGATCTCGGCCACATCCGAGTGGCCGGTGGTATGGAAGGCGGCAGCGGCGACGATCAGGATCGCGGCATTGACGAAGAGTGCCAGCATCAGCGCGACGGTGCTGTCGACCGTCGCCCATTTGATGGCATCGCGGCGACCCTCTTCCGTGCGTTTGTAGGCGCGGGTCTGCACGATGGAAGAATGCAGATAGAGATTATGCGGCATAACCGTCGCGCCGATGATGCCCATGGCGATATAGAGCATTGCGGGGTTGGTGACGATTTCGGGTGAGGGGATGAAGCCGTAGAGGATTGCCGCCACCGGCGGCGCGGCCGCTGCGATCTGGACGGCAAAACAGATGGCGATGACGGTCAGCAGCGCAATGACGAAAGCTTCGAGATAGCGGAAGCCCTTGCTCATCAGAAGCAGCAGCAGGAAAGCGTCGAGCGCGGTGATCAGCGCGCCGCCGATCAGCGGGATTCCGAAGAGCAGCTGCAGCGCGATGGCCGTGCCGATGACTTCGGCAAGGTCGCAGGCGATAATGGCGAGCTCACAAGCAAACCACAGCGCCAGATTGACCGGCCGCGGATAGTGATCACGACAGGCTTGCGCAAGATCGCGGCCGGTGGCGATACCGAGCCTTGCCGAAAGTGCCTGCAACAGGATCGCCATCAGGTTCGACAACATGATGACGGTGAGAAGCGTATAGCCGAACTGCGCACCGCCGGCGAGATCGGTCGCCCAGTTGCCGGGGTCCATGTAGCCGACGGAAATCATGTAACCCGGGCCGACGAAAGCAATCAGGCGCCGAATCCAGCTGCCGCCATGAGGAACCTTAACCGTGGCATTGACTTCGGGAAGGCTCGGACGATCATCCTCGTCGCGGCTGGCAAACTGCCATTCGCGCCGCTGCGCTGCAGCTTCCTGAACTTGCGTCATGCGGGGCTCCGGGAGGGTCAAGCTATGAGACTACTAAACAAATATGACCGATATCAGAATTATGCAATAGGCTATATTTCAATGGCCATTGCATTGTCTTCGGCCGAAGCCCTGGCCTGCCGGTCGTTTGCCTGCGGGACGAACGCCGCGCTGGTCGGCGCCGGCGATGCCTGAGCCTTTGAGGGGGGCGGATCAACCCGAAGGTTGCGATCGGGGCGAAGAAGCCCTCTTGCCGGCGGAGTGCGTAGCCGTTTTTGAGCAAGGGAGGCGGAGGGAGGAGCGGTTGGCGACCCTGTGTGGCGTACCAATGCGCCGGCGGGTTTGGCGGCTTGCTCGATCTCGTTCAGGATCAGAAGGCCTTTCGCCATTCAAGACGGCGAAAGGCGGCTTTCCGTCAGCGCCTATTCGGCTGCATCGTGCTTGGAAATGGAATCGCGGACGATGCCATATTGACCGCCCCAGCGATCAGTCATTTCGTGGCGAATATCCCAGAGATCGGGGAAGAAGCGATGGCGCGTGCCGGCCTGCAGCAGCTCGACGGGGCGGCCTTTCAGAGATTTCGAGCCGAGCCCGATGGAACGCTGGATCAGATAGATGTGGTTGGCACGGAACTTCTGGAACAGCTCGTCATATTCGACCAACGCCTCGGCGACCACGTAACTGTCGCCATGATCGTATTTCCCATCATAGATATCCGCGATCGTCAGGCCGGCGGCATCGAGATAGTTCGCCTTGAAGGCGTGCCAGAGATCCGGCGGCATGCGCAGCAGAAATCCGAAGCCAGGCGATTCCTGCCCGCTGCCATTGCCGAGCTGCAGGCGGATTTGCTGATATTCCTTGGGCGACATGGTTTCGAGAAGATCGAGCTGAGCCGTCATCATGCGCATGATCCGGTGCACGCGGCCCATGAGGGTCACGACGCGATGCGTATTGCGCTCCTCCATGAAACCGATGACATCGACCAGCGTATAGGCCATCAGCTTCATCCAGAGTTCTTCGACCTGATGGACGATCTGGAACTGCAATTCATCGCCGTTGACCATCCCGTTCAACGGCTTCTGACACGCAAGCAGCTTGTCGCACTGCAGGTAAACGCCATAGTCGCGCATTTCGGGCGCCTCGATGCGCGCGTAATAGTCTTTCTTCTGCATCTTCGTTCCCTTTGTTCCGGCCCTCGGCCGCCAAGCATGTTTGCTCACCCTCAAGGATACGAAATTCAACTTGAACATTGTTCCTATTTGTCATTCAAATTATGAGAAACGGAGTACGATCGATCATCCTTATAGCCATGGAGAGAACGATGGAGTTGGACGCGCTCGACCACAAGATCATTACCGCGCTTGAGGCTGATGCCCGCCTCTCCTTTGCGGCGCTTGCCGATCTGGCCGGTCTCAGCAAGACACCCTGTTGGAAGCGGGTGAAGGCGCTGGAGGCGGCGGGCGTGATCCGGGGATACAGGACACTTCTCGACCCGGCCCGGCTCGGCTTCGGGCTGGAAGCCTTCGTGCAGGTGTCGATCGATGTCGAGCGTTTCGATGCTTTCGAAGCCGCCGTGCGCCGCCATCCGCTGATCTGGCGCTGCCATGCGACGACGGGCGAGGCCGATTATCTCCTGCATATTCTGGCCACCGACATGGCCGCACTCGACCGGCTGCTGCGACAGGAGCTCAACCGGCTGCCCGGCGTCAGGCATACGGTGACTTCGATGTCGACGCGGGAGATCAAGTCGGATATTTCGCTGGCCGAGGCCACGCGGCATGCGGGCGCCTAGAACGTTTCCGCTTTTCTTCGAATCGCAAAAACGCTCTATATCCGTGTTTCTTTACGCAGTCCGGACGAAAAACCGCTCCGCACTTTTCCTGAAATTGCTCTAGCTAGCGGTTTTCGTTGCCGCGCATGGAGCGGATCAGGCTGCGGACCAGCCGCTCGCCGACATCGACCAGCGGAAAGGATTTGCCGGACCGAAGCCATTCGGCAAGCAGGCCGTTCATCGAGCATTGAATGGCGCGGGCGGCGGAATCGGCGGTCCATAGCGCTGCAAGCGAACTTTGTTCATCCGCCATCTCGATCAGTTTCTGCAGCTTGCCGAACATTTCGGCATTGGCCGTGATGATGCGCTGGGCCGCGTCGGACAGATGTTCCGTAAACTCGCAGCCGAGGATCATGATGGCGAAGACGCGCTGCTGATGCTCATCATTCACCAGGATCTGTAGAACTTCGATTGTGCCTTGCTCGATCAGGCCAAGAGGATCGTCATGTCCGTGCTCGATCGCATAGTCGACCATAGCTTCTTGCGGCAAGCGGATCTCGCTGTGCAGCGCGGTCAGGACCTCGGCCTTGTCTTTGAAATGCCAGTAGATCGCACCGCGCGTTACGCCTGCGCGCTGGGCGATCTTTTCGAGGCTCGAGCCGCTGACGCCGTTTTCATAGAAGATCTCGGCGGCGGCGGCGAGGACTTCCTCGCGGGTCTTGGCGGCATCTTCCTTGGTTCTGCGCATGCGCCTCCTCAAAATTTCGGCGAACGAAAAGGGGGATTTCGTCTCGCTCTATATCTCTGATTTCATGCATCAATATCTCAAAGCTGCATGCGGTTCCCCATATCATCCATAGAAGTCACATTGATTTGATATTTACAATCATTCATGTATGTTTGTATATTGCGCCGCAACAAGAATGTCGAATCTCGCGGTGATTTTCCCATGACGACGCATAAATCCCTCCTCCTGCGCAGCAGCCTCATTGTAGCCGGATTGCTCTTTTTCTGCGCGTCTTCCTCCTTCGCGCAGCAGGCCGGACAGATGCCGCCGCCGCAGGTGACGGTGGTCGATGTCAAGCCACAGACCGTGGCGCTCTCTTATGAATATGCTGCGCGCATCTCTGCCTTTAGGCAAGTCGATGTGCGGGCGCGCGTCGGCGGTATCCTGTTGAAAAGAAACTTTATCGAAGGTGCGGAAGTGAAGGCCGGCGACGTGCTGTTCCTCATCGATCCGGCGACTTACAAGGCAGCACTTGCCCAGGCCCAGGCGCAATTGCAGCAAAGCCAGGCCCAGTTGGCCCAGGGGCAACGCGAGGAAAAGCGCAACATCACCTTGTTCGACCAGAATGCGGTCACCCAGAAGGCGCGCGACGATGCGATTTCGACGCGGCAGTTGGCGGAAGCGGCCGTGGCCGCCGCGCAGGCGCAGGTTCAGACGGCGCAGCTCAATCTCGATTATACGCAGGTCACCGCGCCGGTCGGCGGCATCACCAGCCTGGAACAGGTCTCCGAGGGAAGCCTCATCGGCACCACGGGCGATACCGGCCTGCTCACCAGCATCACGCAGCTCGATCCGGTCTACGTCAATTTTTCCTTCTCGGATGCCGAAGCTGCCGAGGTGCGCCGGCTGATCGACATGAAGAAGGCCAAGGGAGAGGCGCCGAATCTCGGCGTCAAGATCTCGTTCGGCGACGGCTCGACCTACGATCATGACGGCGTGGTCGACTTCACCTCTTCCACGATCGACGTGTCGACCGGCACGTTGCAGGCCCGCGCCGTGGTCGACAATCCCGATCGCCGGCTGCTGCCGGGCCAGTTCGTTCGCGCGAAGGTGACAGGCGTCTCGCTCGACAACGCCATTACCATCCCGGAAGTGGCGCTGATGCAGAGCCCGCAGGGCCAGTTCGTCTACACGATCGACCAGGAAGGCAAGGCGCACGTCAATCCCGTGACGCTGGGCCAGAAGATCGGCGATAGCTGGCTGGTACTGTCAGGCCTCAAGGCCGGCGACAAGCTGATCACCGAAGGCATCATCAAGGTGCGCCCCGGCGCGCCGGTGCAGGCGACGGCGGATGCATCGCCCAAGGATACGAACAAGGTGGCGCAGAACTGATGTTGGGCAACAGATTCTTTATCGACCGTCCCGTTTTCGCGGCGGTGATCTCGATCGTCATCCTGCTTGCGGGCGCGGTTTGCCTGCGCATCCTGCCGATCGCGCAATATCCGGAGCTGACGCCGCCGCAGGTGGTGGTGACCGCGACCTATCCCGGCGCCAGTGCCGAGACGGTAGCACAGACCGTTGCCGCCCCGCTGGAGCAGCAGATCAACGGCGTCGAAAACATGCTCTACATGCAGTCGACGAACTCCAACAGCGGCTCCATGCAGATCACGGTGACCTTCGCGCTCGGCACCGACCCGGACCAGGCTGCGATCAACGTCAACAACCGCGTACAGCGCGCGGTCTCGACGCTGCCTCAGGATGTGACGCGGCTGGGTGTCGTCGTTACCAAGCGCTCGACCTCGATCCTCGGCTTCATCGCCATGTACTCGACCGACAGCCGCTACGACCGTGCCTATGTCGGCAACTATGCGCTGCTCAATGTCATCGACGACCTCAAGCGCATTCCGGGCGTGGGCGATGTCAACCTGCTTGGCGATATCGACTATTCAATGCGCATCTGGCTGCGGCCGGACAAGCTTGCACAGTATAATCTTACGCCGAGCGATGTCGCGACCGCCATCCAGGAGCAGAACTCGCAGTTTGCCGCCGGCCGCTTCGGCGACCAGCCGAGCAACAATCCGCAGGCCTTCACCTATACCGTGACGACGCAGGGCCGTCTGCCCGACGTCGACGCCTTCGGCGAAATCATCCTGCGTTCGACCGCCAACGCTGCGACGCTGCGCCTCAAGGATGTCGCGCGCATCGAGCTCGGCACCAAGAGCTATTCCGTCCAGAGCAGCCTCAATGGTACGCCGGCCATCCCGATTGCCGTCTACCTGCAGCCCGGCGCCAATGCCTTGAACACGATGAAGGCACTGAGGACGCGTCTGGATGAACTGCAGAAGTCATTCCCGCAAGGCGTCGCCTACGAGATCCCCTACGACACGACGAAATTCATCCAGGTGTCGATCGAGGAGGTGATCAAGACCTTCATCGAGGCGATCCTTCTCGTCATCATCGTGGTCTTCGTCTTCCTGCAGAACTGGCGGGCAACGCTGATTCCCGTGATCGCTGTGCCCATCTCGATCATCGGCACGTTTGCCGGCATGTATCTGCTCGGCTTCTCGATCAACCTTCTGACCCTGTTCGGGCTGGTGCTGGCGATCGGTATCGTTGTCGACGACGCGATCGTCGTGCTCGAAAACGTCGAGCGTCTGATGACAACAGAGAAATTGTCCCCGAGAAAGGCGGCCATCAAGGCGATGGGCGAAGTGACCGGTCCGGTCATCGCCATCGTGCTGGTGCTCTGCGCCGTCTTTATTCCGGTCTCCTTCATGGGCGGGTTGGCGGGCCAGATGTACAAGCAGTTCGCCGTCACCATCGCGATCTCGGTCACGCTCTCCGGTATCGTGGCGCTGACACTGACGCCGGCACTCTGCGCTCTGATCCTGAAGCCCGGCCATCACGAGCCGGTCTTGCCGTTCCGCATCTTCAACCGGGCCTTCGACCGGCTGACGCAGGGTTATGCTGCGGGCGTCGCGTTCTTCCTGAAGCGCGTCATCGTCGGCTGCGTTCTGGTTGCCGGCCTGCTCGGCGTGACGGGCTATCTCTTCTATACGCTGCCGGGGTCGCTGGTGCCGGACGAAGACCAGGGTTCGCTGTTCCAGATCGCCATCCTGCCGCCGGCGGCGTCGCTGACGCGCACGCAGGCGGTCATGGATGAGGCGATGGTCAACACCCAGAAGCTGCCCGGCGTCGAGAACGTCTTTGCGGTCTCGGGCTTCGACCTGCTGTCGGGCGGCCTGAAGAGCAGTGCCGGCGTCGCCTTCGTGACGCTGAAGGACTGGAGCGAGCGCAAGACGCCGGAACTCGATGCCCGCAATCTCGCAGGCCCGATGATCGGCGCCAACATGGGCATCAAGGATGCCATGGTGCTCGCCTTCAACCCGCCGCCGATCATGGGTCTTTCGACGACGGGCGGTTTCGAGGTCTATCTGCAGGATCGCAGCGGCAAGGGTGTTGCCGGGCTTTCCGATGAGGCCCAGAAGCTTGTCGAGGCGGCCTCGAAGCGGCGGGAGCTGGCCGGCGTCCGCACCACGCTCGATACCAACGTTCCGCAGTTCCGTACCGATCTCGACCGCGAGAAGGCCAAGGCGCTCGGCGTGCCGATCAACTCCGTCTTCGACGCCATGCAGGCGACGTTCGGCAGCCTCTACGTGAACGATTTCACGCTTTACGGCCGCAACTATCAGGTCAACCTGCAGTCGGAAGCGCCATTCCGCGAATCGCCCGACGATCTGCGCCAAGTCTTCGTCCGCTCCGACAGCGGCAAGATGATTCCGCTCGATACGCTCATCAAGGTGACGCGCGCCATCGGGCCGGACCAGCTCGAACGCTACAACGCCTTCAATGCCGCCAAGATCACCGGCAACCCGGCGCCCGGCTATACGTCAGGCGACGCGATCAAGGCCATGCAGCAGGTGGCAGCCGAGACCTTGCCGCAGGGCTTCCAGATCGCGTGGACGGGTTCTGCCTATCAGGAGCTGGAGACGAGCGGCGCCGGCACGCAAGCGATGATCTTCGGCGTCATCATGGTGTTTCTGATCCTCGCTGCGCAGTATGAAAAGTGGAGCCTGCCGCTCGCCGTCATCACCGCGATCCCCTTCGCGTTGTTCGGTGCGCTGCTGGCCACCTATCTGCGCGGGCTCACCAACGACGTCTACTTCCAGATTGGCATGGTGACGCTGATTGGCCTGGCGGCAAAGAACGCCATTCTGATCGTCGAGTTCGCCGTGCTGAAACGCAAGGAAGGCATGAGCGCGGCGGAAGCAGCGCTCGAGGCAGCCCGGCTGCGCTTCCGCCCGATCGTGATGACCTCGCTCGCCTTCATCCTCGGCGTCGTGCCACTGGCCATCAGCACCGGCGCAGGCTCCGCCAGCCGCCATGCCATCGGCACCGGCGTCATCGGCGGCATGCTGGCGGCAACCTTCATCGCTACCTTCTTCATCCCGATGTTCTACCGCCTGATCGCCTGGAAGCAGCCGAAGCCGGTGGAAGATGACGAGGATGATGCGATCGATCATCGCCCGCATGCGCAGGCTGCCGAGTAAGGCCTCCTGCTCATTCGCCAAGTGCTAGGAAAACAGGCGGATCGCAGTTTTGCGGTCCGCCTGTTTTCGTTGGATGCAAATCAGCCGATTGATCGGGCATCGATCACATCGGCGGTACGGTGCCGTTGAGGCCCACTGCAACTCGGTCGGCGGAGACTGTGGTCTCGCCGGTTTGCTCGCCTGTGATGAAGACACCGGCGCCGTGCTTCAGATCGGCTTTCGTTGCTGACGTCAGCGTCACGACAGGCGTGCCATCCGGGATCTTGATCTTGCGTTCGCCGCCCTTGTAGGTGAGCGTCAAGGTCGGGCCGCTGACCGAGGTCACGGCATTGGCGACCGTGGCATTGGTCATCGAACTGTTCGGCTTTGAATCCCAAGGGCGGTCGCCTTCGCCGGTTCCTTTCATCGAGGCAGGGAAGATGACCACCTCGATCGCACCATTGATGCCGCTATCGGTCGGCTGCGACGCGATGCCGACGAAATCGCCAGGCTTGATGTCGCTGACGGCCGCCTTGACGACGCCGCCAACGTTCCAGCCGGATTTCAGCGCAACGGTAACGTCCTTGCCGTCGCGAGACTTGACCTTGAGCGTATCGCCATCAAGGCTCTCCACGGTGCCGCGCACCCTCACGCGTTCGGCGGCATCGGCGCTTTGCAGCGTGGCGAGCATGGCGGCGGAGAGCGTCAGCACAGCCGCGATCAGACGTTTGCGATCCATGGGTGGGGTCTCCCTTGAGATATCGGACGAGCGATGCGCCGGTCGTCCCTGATAAGAAGGTTGGAATTGGTCGACGGAGGCCGCGGAACGGCTTCGAAGCCATCTACATTGCGATCCTATGCGCCGCTTGCGCTGTCCGCCATTCAAACAAGCGTGAGATGGCGGTCTTATCCGGCGCGGCCAGAAATTCTTGGAAAAGGCCTGTTATTTCCCAGAACATCAAGCATTGCTTAACATTTACCGTTAGACTGCGCTGGTTATCTCGAATTCCCTATCGCGCTTAGCGCTGGGCTGGGGAGATTGGAGAACGAAATGACCGCGATTCGTCCCCTTCTGATCGGAATCCTCCTGATTCTGGCACTGGTTCTGATTGCGCTCAGCATCCTGCTGGTCGATCCCGCCCAGCCTGTCCGTCAATCCGAGAGCCTCATTCCGCCGCCGACCGAGTCTCCGCAACGTCCCTGAAACAGTGCTGGGAAAACGGTCAGCTTGCCGGTGTGAAACGAGCTACAAGGCTGTGGCGATCACCGGGATAGGTGAGGCGAACGTGGGTGATCGGGCCGGCGGCGCTCCAGGTGCGACGTTCGACGACGAGGCATGCCGTACCCTTCTGGATATCGAGGTTGGCGGCGGCGTCGCCTTCGGCTGATATGGCGCGAATCTGGTGTTCGGCAGTACTCCACGGCACCTGGTTGAGCAGCCAGGGGCCTGGCGGCAATGTCTCGAAATCCGCCTTTGCCGCTTCCGGCACGGCGTCGAGATTGATGACGCGGTTTTCCAGGCAGAAGGGGCGCGGACCGGCATAGTGGATGCAGGTGATCTCCATCACCGGAATAGAGCCGACAAACTGCAGTCTGCGCGCGTCTTCCGGCCGTCCGCGCCGCTCGGCAAGCTTTATCAGCCTGTGCGAATAGGACAGATTGAGCGACAGAACCTCGGACTTGATGTCATGGATCTCAAGTACGGCGGATTGCGCCTGCGGATGGGTGACAAAGCTGCCCGAGCGCTTTCGCCGCTCGATCAGGCCGGCACGCGCAAGCTGGGTCAGCACCTTGTTCACCGTCATGCGCGAGCAGTCATATTGCTCCGCCAGATCCATTTCGAACGGAATGCGATGTCCTGGCGGCCAGACGCCGGAGACGATCTGGCCCTCGATATCGCTGAGGATGCGCTGATGCAGGGTCGCCTCTTTGCCCGTGGTCATGCCGCCCGTCTGTTCCGTGTGAGACATGGGATTTCCCGCAAGTTATTTAGGGGTCAATCGATGGGAGGAAAAGCGGTTTCTGAGAGTCGGATGATTTTAGGTCGAAACGACCTGAAATCTGAATCCGCTCTAAAATCAAAGAAGTAGAGCATGATGTTGTCCGAAATCCCCTGACACTTTTCGGCATCATGCTCTAACCGATGAGTTCGGCCATCGCCTTGCGGAACCGCGCGGAGATCGCCTCTCTCTTCTGGTGACGGCCGCCTTCGACCTGCTTTTTACCGAGGCTCCATACGCCATCCACGGTAACGCCGCCGGCGAAGGTCCAGTGATCGAGAATGCGATCGCCGGAGAGATAGGGCACTGCGCTCACATCGAGCGAAACGATATCGGCGTGATTGCCGACCGCAAGACCCGCCGGCGCCTTCAGGGCCGCACCGCCGCCTGCCAATGCGCCGTCGTACAGCATGCGGGCGGTGGAGCCGCCGGTCTCGGCGATGACGTTGCGGGCGCGCAGTGCCAGGCGCTGCGAATATTCGAGCTGTCGCAGCTCCTCGGGTACCGAAATCAGGATATTGGAGTCGGAACCGATACCGTAACGGCCACCTTCTTCCAGGAAGAGGGGAGCTGCGAAGACGCCATCGCCGAGATTGGCTTCGGTGATCGGGCAAAGGCCGGCGATCGCGCCGCTCTTGGCCATGCGGCGGGTTTCATCCTCGGTCATGTGCGTGGCATGGATCAGGCACCAGCGTTCGTTCATAGGCGCATTATCAAGCAGCCATTGCACAGGGCGGGCACCCGACCAGGCGATGCAGTCTTCCACTTCCTTCACCTGCTCGGCAACGTGGATATGGATTGGTCCATCGCCTGCGATCGGCACGAGCTTTGCCAGTTCTTCCGGCGTGACGGCGCGCAGGCTGTGCGGCGCGATACCGAGTTCGGCGCCGGGCAGGCGGCTGGTGACCGTGCGGCAGCCTGATATCAGCGCTTCGAAGCTGTCGACCGAATTGATGAAGCGGCGCTGGCCCTCGATGGGAGCGGTGCCGCCGAAGCCGGAATGGGCGTAGAAAACGGGAAGGAGTGTCAGCGCGATGCCGGTTTCGGCGCTGGCGGCGCCGATGCGCTCGGCCAGTTCGGCGATATTGGCATAGTGGCTGCCGTCCTTGTCATGGTGCAGGTAGTGGAATTCGCCGACGCGGGAGAAGCCGGCTTCCAGCATCTCCATATAAAGCTGCGCGGCGACGGCCTCGACATGATCCGGGGTCATCGACAGGGCGAACTTGTACATGACGGTGCGCCAGCTCCAGAAGCTGTCGTTGGCCGGGCCGCGGACTTCTGCAAGGCCGGCCATGGCGCGCTGGAAGGCATGGCTGTGCAGGTTCGGCATCGCCGGCACCAGAACATCCTGCCTGCTGTCACCGGCATCAGGTGCAACATCCGTCGCGATCCCGGCGATCCGGCCGCCTTCGAGGGTCAGTCGCACATTCTCGTGCCATCCGTCGCCAAGCAAAGCCGTGCGTGCATGAAGTCTCGTCATGGTCTCACCCTTTCCTTTCGGACACGGAGTCCAAAATCCCTCTTGTCAGCCTTTCGATTATGTATATACATTATGAGCCAACGAGGAAAGGCGTAAAGCTGATGGGTGGGAACAATTTTTCCGACGATAGCCAGGAAAATGGCGCGGCAAGCCGCGTGTGGCGCAATGTTCGCCTTGCGACCCTGAAAGAGGGCGAGGCCTGGCTCGGCACGATCGAGAAGGGTGCGATCCTGACCAGGGATGGCCGCATTGTCTTTGCCGGCCACGAAGCCGATTTGCCTGATACCTCCGGTGCCGAAACGATCGATCTTAAGGGGCGCTGGGTGACGCCCGGTCTCGTCGATTGCCATACGCATATCGTCTATGGCGGTAATCGCGCCCGCGAATTCGAGATGCGGCTGGAAGGGGCTAGCTACGAAGAAATCGCCCGCGCCGGCGGCGGCATCGTTTCCTCCGTCAACGCGACCCGTGCTCTCTCCGTCGATGAACTCGTTGCCGTCGCGTTGCCGCGGCTCGATACGCTGCTTTCCGAAGGCGTGACGACCATCGAAGTGAAGTCGGGCTATGGTCTGAGTATCGAATCCGAACTGAAGATGCTGCGCGCCGCCCGTAAGCTCGGCGAAGTTCGCCCGGTTCGCGTCGTCACCTCCTATCTCGGCGCCCATGCCACGCCGGCCGACTACAAGGGCCGCAACGGCGACTATATCACTGATGTCGTGCTGCCTGGCCTTAAGCAAGCTCATGCCGAAGGGCTCGTCGATGCGGTCGACGGCTTCTGCGAGGGCATTGCCTTTTCGACGGCGGAAATCGCTCGTGTTTTCGATCTCGCCAAGTCGCTCGGCATTCCGATGAAATTGCATGCGGAACAGCTCTCCAATCTCGGCGGCGCGAAGCTTGCGGCATCCTATGGTGCACTTTCTGCCGATCACGTCGAATATCTGGATGAGGATGGCGTCAAGGCAATGGCTGCTTCCGGCACCGTTGCCGTGCTGCTTCCCGGCGCCTTCTATGCCATTCATGAGAAGCAGAAGCCGCCGGTTCAGGCGCTGCGCGATGCCGGTGTGCCGATCGCGATCGCGACCGACTGCAACCCCGGCACGTCGCCGCTGACCTCGATGCTCCTCACCATGAACATGGCCGCGACCCTCTTTGGCCTGACGGTCGAGGAATGCATCGTCGGCGCGACGCGCGAAGGCGCGCGTGCTCTTGGGCTGCTCTCCGAAACGGGTACACTCGAGGCCGGCAAGTCCGCCGATTTTGCCATCTGGGATGTCGAAAGCCTGGCGGAGCTCGTCTACCGCATCGGCTTCAATCCCCTCCATGCCCATGTCTTCAAGGGAAAAAGGTTCAACCGATGACCGTCGTTCTCCATCCCGGCTCCGTTTCGCTGCAGCAATTGGCGGCAATCTACTGGACCGGCGAGTCCGCCAAACTCGATGCCTCGTTCGATGCCGGTATCGCCAAGGCGGCCGCCCGCATCGCCGAAATTGCTGCTGGCAATGCGCCGGTTTACGGCATCAATACCGGCTTCGGCAAACTTGCATCGATCAAGATCGACAGCGCCGATGTCGCGACGCTGCAGCGCAACCTCATTCTGTCGCATTGCTGCGGCGTCGGCCAGCCGCTGCCCGAGAACGTCGTTCGCCTCATCATGTCGCTGAAGCTGGTTTCGCTCGGCCGCGGTGCATCCGGCGTACGGCTGGAGCTGGTGCGGCTGATCGAAGGCATGCTTGAAAAGGGCGTTATTCCCCTCATCCCTGAAAAGGGTTCCGTCGGCGCATCGGGCGACCTTGCGCCGCTCGCGCATATGACCGCCGTGATGATGGGTCATGGCGAGGCCTTTTATGCCGGTGAGCGGCTTTCCGGCGCGGCAGCGCTCGAAAAGGCCGGCTTGAAGCCGGTCGTGCTCGCTGCCAAGGAAGGTCTGGCGCTGATCAACGGCACGCAGGTGTCGACCGGTCTTGCGCTTGCCGGCCTCTTCCGCGCCCATCGCGCCGCCCAGGCAGCTCTCATCACCGGAGCCATGTCGACGGATGCGGCCATGGGCTCTTCGGCGCCGTTCCATCCGGATATCCATACGCTGCGCGGCCATAAGGGCCAGATCGATACCGCTGCTGCCCTTCGTGGCCTGCTGGCGGGTTCCGTGATCCGCGAAAGCCATATCGAGGGCGACGAGCGCGTGCAGGATCCTTATTGCATCCGCTGCCAGCCGCAGGTGGATGGCGCCTGCCTCGACCTTCTGCGCTCCGTCGGCCGCACGCTCGAAATCGAAGCCAACGCCGTCACCGACAATCCGCTCGTGCTTTCGGACAATTCCGTCGTTTCCGGCGGCAATTTCCATGCCGAGCCGGTTGCTTTCGCTGCCGACCAGATCGCGATTGCGGTTTGCGAAATCGGTGCGATCGCCCAGCGGCGCATCGCGTTGCTCGTCGACCCGGCGCTCAGCTATGGTCTGCCGGCCTTCCTCGCCAAGAAGCCGGGCCTGAACTCCGGTCTGATGATTGCCGAAGTAACCTCGGCGGCGCTCATGTCCGAAAACAAGCAGATGTCGCATCCGGCCTCCGTCGACTCGACGCCGACCTCGGCCAACCAGGAAGACCATGTCTCTATGGCCTGCCATGGCGCGCGTCGCCTGCTCGGGATGACCGAAAACCTCTTCGCCATCATCGGCATCGAAGCGTTGACGGCTGCTCAGGGTGTCGAGCTGCGCGCGCCGCTGACGACCAGCCCTGAACTGACGCTTGCCATTGCTGCCATTCGCGCCGCCGTGCCTTCGCTCGAAGAGGACCGCTACATGGCAAACGACCTGAAATTCGCCGCAGACCTCATTGCCTCCGGCGCCCTCAATGCCTCGATCTCAACCGACATCCTGCCCTCCTTGGAGATGTGACATGACCAACCCGCGCCATAATATCCGCGAAATCCGCGCTCCTCGCGGCCCGGAACTCAACGCCAAGAGCTGGCTGACCGAAGCGCCGCTGCGCATGCTGATGAACAACCTCGACCCGGACGTTGCCGAAAACCCGAACGAGCTGGTCGTCTATGGCGGCATCGGCCGCGCTGCCCGCACCTGGGACGACTTCGACCGTATTGCCGCGACGCTGAAGACGCTCAACGAAGACGAGACGCTGCTCGTGCAGTCCGGCAAGCCGGTCGCCGTGTTTCGCACCCACAAGGATGCGCCGCGCGTTCTCATCGCGAATTCCAACCTCGTGCCGCATTGGGCAACCTGGGATCACTTCAACGAGCTGGATAAGAAGGGCCTTGCCATGTACGGCCAGATGACGGCCGGCTCGTGGATCTACATCGGCACGCAGGGCATCGTGCAGGGCACCTATGAAACCTTCGTCGAAGCCGGCCGCCAGCATTATAACGGCGATCTCAAGGGCAAGTGGATCCTGACCGGCGGCCTCGGCGGCATGGGCGGCGCACAGCCGCTGGCGGCCGTCATGGCCGGTGCCTGCTGCCTTGCGGTCGAGAGCGACGAAACCCGCATCGATTTCCGCCTCCGCACCCGTTATGTCGACGAAAAGGCATCGAGCCTCGACGAAGCGCTTGCTTTGATCGACAAGTGGACGAAGGCCGGTGAAGCCAAGTCCGTCGGTCTGCTCGGCAATGCCGCCGAAATCTTCCCGGAACTCGTAAAGCGCATGAAGGCTGGCGGCCCGCGTCCGGATATCGTCACCGACCAGACTTCCGCCCACGACCCGCTGAACGGCTACCTGCCGGCCGGCTGGACTGTGGCCGAACACAGGGCCAAGCGCGAAAGCGATCCAAAGGCCGTCGAAGCTGCCGCTCGTGCCTCGATGAAGGTTCATGTCGAAGCCATGGTCGATTTCTGGAATGCCGGCGTGCCGACGCTCGACTACGGCAACAACATCCGCCAGGTCGCCAAGGACGAAGGCTTTGAAAATGCCTTCGCCTTCCCGGGCTTCGTGCCGGCCTATATCCGTCCGCTGTTCTGCCGCGGCATCGGTCCCTTCCGTTGGGCTGCCCTTTCGGGCGATCCGGAGGATATCTACAAGACCGACGCCAAGGTGAAAGAACTCACTCCCGGCAATACGCACCTGCACAACTGGCTCGACATGGCGCGCGAGCGCATCGCCTTTCAGGGTCTGCCGGCACGCATTTGCTGGGTTGGCCTCGGCGATCGTCACCGCCTCGGCCTCGCCTTCAACGAAATGGTCAGGAATGGCGAGCTGAAGGCGCCTGTCGTCATCGGCCGCGACCATCTCGACTCCGGCTCGGTCGCCTCGCCGAACCGTGAAACGGAAGCGATGAAGGACGGCTCGGACGCCGTTTCCGACTGGCCGCTGCTCAATGCCCTGCTCAACACCGCATCGGGCGCCACCTGGGTGTCGCTGCATCACGGCGGCGGCGTCGGCATGGGCTTTTCTCAGCACTCGGGCATGGTCATCTGCGCCGACGGCACCGATGATGCGGCCAAGCGTCTGGAGCGCGTGCTCTGGAACGACCCGGCAACCGGCGTCATGCGCCATGCCGATGCCGGCTACGACATCGCGCTTGACTGGGCCAAGCAGCAGGGCCTGCGCCTGCCGGCCATCCTGGGGAACTAAGATGAAGCTGCTGCGCGCCGGTGATCACAAGCGCATGCCCTGGAAAAACGGCGGCGGAGAAACGGTTGAGATCGCCGTTTCGCCCGACGGTACCGGGCTTGCCGACTTCGACTGGCGCGTCAGCATGGCGACCGTTGCCTCGGACGGGCCGTTCTCGGTCTTTCCCGGCATAGATCGCACGCTATCCATTCTCGATGGCGAGGGCATGACCCTCTTCATCGAGGGGCGGGAGCCTGAACGCCTGACGCAGGCGAGCGAGCCGCTGCCTTTCGCAGCGGATGCGCCGACTTCGGCGACGCTGATCGATGGCACGATTACCGACCTCAATGTGATGACGCGGCGCGGACGTTTCACGCATTCGGTGCGGCGCGTTTCGGTCGATGGATATAGCGAGGTCACTTTCGGAAACGGGATCACCCTTGTTCTTTGCCATCGCGGTAACGCGGAGATCGATGGCACGATGCTTGATGCGGACGATTGCCTGCTTGTCTCGAATGGTGATGCCGCACGGCGGTCGATATCCGGCAAGGCGCGGCTCTTCTGCATCGCCATCACGGCAATATAGTCGGCTATCTGCCGCTCCTTGACTTGACACCTGCCCAGCTCGGTAATCCTATTTCTGCTCAGCAGAGAGGATAGCTGCATGAGCGACGACCAGATTCCCGCCGATAGCAAGCTCACGACTTCCAAGCGTCGCTGGGCGGCGGAGGGCAAGTTTCTGACAGGGCGCATCAGCCGGCCCGAGACTGAGCGGCTGCCGCCGGGGCAGCATCTCGTGAAGAACTGGCCGGTGCTCGATCTTGGCGTGCAGCCGCAGGTGTCCTTGTCGAGCTGGCGGCTCGATGTGTTCGGCTTCGTGGAAAAGCGGCTCAGCCTGGATTGGGCGGCTTTCCAGGCGATCGGGCAAAGCACCCATGTCAGCGACATTCATTGCGTGACGACCTGGTCGCGTTACGACAATCGCTGGGAAGGAGTTTCGACGCGCGATCTCCTTGACCTCGTCATGCCGACGGCCGAGGCGCATCATGTGCTGCTGACGAGCTATGACGGCTATACCACCAACCTGCCGCTTTCGGATTTCGCGGCCGAGGATGCGATCCTCGCCACCGGCTGGGAAGGCCAGCCGCTGACCGGCGAGCACGGCGGCCCGATGCGTCTCGTCGTGCCGCATCTCTATTTCTGGAAGAGCGCCAAGTGGCTGAACCGCATCGAGCTGATCGGCTCCGATCGCGCCGGCTTTTGGGAGAAGAATGGCTATCATATGTATGGCGACCCGTGGCGGGAGCAGCGTTACTCCGACGATTGATTTCGGCGTGAGGTGCCGCCAAAGCAGATGCGGCAAGGGTCGCGATTTCTTTGTCACTGTGCCAATTTTTGATGGCGCCGGTTCGGGTTGCGGCTTTGCAAGGCGCTATCATGGGCGTATTCAATGATCGTATGATTGTTGCCGGTAACTTCCGGTCCGTTTGAACGCTATCTTCTGAAATTTCACATCATGACCGTTGCCCGGACCATAGAACAGCCTTCCGAAGACAATTTCGGCCGGCAATCCCGCGTCATCGCCTTTGTCGTCGCCGTCTCCTTTTTCATGCAGTTTCTGGACGGGACGATCATCACCACCTCGTTGCCGCAGATGGCGGTAAGTTTTGGTGTCGAGCCGGTCTCGATGAGCATCGGTATCACGGTCTATCTGCTCACCATGGCGGCCTTCGTGCCGCTCGCCGGCTGGGCAGGTGATCGCTATGGCGCCCGGCGGGTGTTCCTGGCATCCATCGCCATCTTCACCGTTGCGTCGCTATTCTGCGGCCTATCGGGCAATTTGACCGAATTCATCATCGCTCGTGCCGTTCAGGGCCTCGGCAGTGCGCTGATGACGCCTGTCGGACGCATCATCGTGCTGCGCAACGCGCGCAAGTCCGATCTCGTCAATGCGATGTCGATGATCGTATGGCCGGCGCTGACGGCTCCAGTCATTGGCCCGGTGCTCGGCAGCTTAATCACCACCTACCTGACCTGGCATTGGAACTTCCTGATCAATATCCCGATCGGCATCATTGGCCTTGGTCTCGTCCTGCGCTTCGTGCCGGATCAGCGGGAGGAAAAGGTCGCGCGGCTCGATGTGGTCGGCTTCCTGCAATCGGCGGCGGGGCTGACCTTCCTGCTCGCCGGTCTGGAATTCGTGGTTCAGGGCACGACGGCGCTCGTGGCCAGCGTCGGCTTGATCGCTGTCGGCGTGGTCTTTTCCATCATTGCCACCCGGCATTTCCTGAAGGTTGACGAGCCCTTGCTCGATCTCTCCGCCTTCAAGGTGCAGACCTTCGCCATGTCGACGCTTTCGGCGGGTACGGCGAGCCGCGTCGCGATCAATGCCACGCCTTTCCTGATCCCGCTGCTTTTCCAGGTCGGCTTCGGCCGCACGGCGATCGATGCCGGCACCTATCTGCTGTTCTATTTCGCCGGCAATCTCGGCATGAAGGCGATCACCACGCAGATGTTGAGGATCTTCGGTTTCCGCAACGTGCTTGTCGTTAACGGTCTGATCTCATCGGCCAGCATTGCCGGATGTGCGTTTCTGTCTCCATCGACGCCGGACCTGTTGATATATTGTCTGCTATTCATTGCCGGGCTTTCGCGGTCGATGAATTTCACGGCGCTGAATACGCTTGGCTTTGCCGATATCCATGCCGCGCAGCGCAGCTCTGCCTCGACATTGTCGAGTATGCTGCAGCAGGTTTCGCTGCTGCTCGGCGTTGCCGTCGCTGCCGCCGTCCTCAATCTCTCGCGCACGATTCATGGTGAGGAAACGCTCTCGCTCGTCGATTTTCGCTGGGCTTTCCTTGTCGTTGGCCTTATCGGTGGCATCTCCGCATTGCGTTTTATCAGCCTGCCGCACGATGCCGGCGCAGAGGTATCCCGCCATAAAGTGAAGACCTGATCAAAACCTTCAAATTCTTAACGATATTGACAGGCAAGCCGCTGTAAAATGGCCTGCCAGTTCCCATATGAAATTCGCGTCAACTCCCACAGGAGGCAGTCCCATGCTGCTCAGAACCCTCGCCATCTCTGCTCTCGTCCTCGGCGTGTCCAGCGCCGCCATGGCAGAGCAGGTGCACAAGCATCATCCCAAGCGCGTCAATGTCGAGGCGTTCCAGACCGATGTCGGCAATGTCGATCATTCGAAGGACGCAATCCTGCCGGATGGCACGATCAACACCGACCCGTCGGTGACCGGCCCGATCCGCGCCGGCGACTCGATGTCCCGCCTGCAATGCGCTGCTGCCCCGAATGCAGTCGGCGTTCGTTCGAACACGTTCGCGGCAGGCCCTTCGTCTCTTTGCCCGTAACAACAGATCGCATCGGGCCGGCCTCGCCTCCGTTGGAGCAGCTTAGGCCAGCTCGATGTCCGTTTGCTTGAACTGGTCGCTTTTCGACAGTAGCGGCTGGCGATAATAACGAGCGCAGGCATAGGTCATGCAATCGTCCAGGCTGAGGCGCCCCGGCTGGCCGCCTTGGCCATAACGCTCATATGCTTCCGTCGCCAGAGCGGCGGCTCGAGGTGGCACGGCGAGCGGCTGAATGTTCATAAGCTGCAGAAACGTGCGCACCGCTTCGCCGGCCTCGGTCGGCGACAATCTCAAAGCTTCAGAGATCAAGATTGCGGCATTCGCTGCGGCAAGCGGCGAGGTCATTCGTGCCGTTGCCCGCTGCATGCGGATGGCGAAGGCGCGCGCCTCTTCCTCGTCCGTCATCATAGCCGACAGTACTGAAGCGTCGATGAACATCAAATCTCTCCCGCTATGTCGGCGCTTTCGCTTTTGGCGATGGCCTTCTGCTTGAGAGTGCGGCAGAAAGCGACGGCGACGTCGGCAAGGGCCGGCTTGGTCAGCTCCTCATCCAGCGCCTTCTGCAAGGCAAGCCGCACGGCTTCCGTCTTGGTGGTGGCCTTGGTCAGCGCCTGATAGCGCCGCGCCAGTCGGTCGATGGCATCGTCCTTGATGTAAAGTGGCATGGAATATCCCTTCAAATTTTATGGATATCCTTAAGGCCTGTATGCCGTGAGGGCAATCATATCCGCCGCCGGTTTGCATCCTATTTCCCACGATATTTAGATGACGATCATCATTTAACGTGATAGGACTCAGGTGAAGATATCGTTTGCTGACCGTGAGGAGATGTCATGTCTGCTATCGATCCCGTCGTCATCGTATCCGCCACGCGCACGCCGCTCGGCCGCTTCCAGGGAGATCTTTCGCCATTGCAGGCGCCCGAGCTTGGCGCGCATGTCATCCGAGCCGCGCTGGGGCGTGCCGGCCTTTCGGCAGAGCGGGTGGATGAAGTTTTGTTCGGCTGCGTCCTGCCCGCGGGGCAGGGACAGGCGCCGGCCCGGCAGGCTGCTCGCGGGGCTGGCCTGCCGGATGCCGTCGGCGCCACTACCATCAACAAGGTCTGCGGTTCCGGCATGAAGGCGACCATGCTGGCGCATGATCTGCTTCTCGCCGGTTCGGCCTCGATCGCGATCGCCGGTGGCATGGAATCCATGTCGAATGCGCCTTATCTGCTCGCCAAGGCACGCGGCGGTTATCGCATGGGCCATGATCGCATCTTCGACCATATGATGCTCGATGGGCTGGAAGATGCCTATGAGAAGGGCCGCTCGATGGGCGATTTCGGCGAGATGGCGGTCGAGGCCTATCAGTTCAGCCGCGACGATCAGGATGCCTATGCCGTCGAAACGTTGTCGCGCGCCCGCGCCGCAATCGGGAATGGCGCCTTCGAAGCCGAGATCACGCCGGTTTCTGTTGCCGCCAAGGGTGGCCTTGTGACGATTGCCAGGGACGAGCACCCGCAGAAGGTCTCGCCGGAAAAGATCCCGACGCTCAAGCCCGCCTTCCGCAAGGACGGCACGATTACCGCCGCCAGCGCCTCGGCCAATGCCGATGGTGCGGCTGCCTTGATCCTGACGCGCCGTTCGCTTGCCGAGCGCGAGGGGCTGCCGATCCTGGCCGAAATCAAGGCGCATGCCACGCACAGCCAAGAGCCCGCCTGGTACACGACAGCGCCGATCCCCGCGATCCGCAAGCTGCTTGACAAGATCGGCTGGAAGATCGGCGATGTCGATCTCTTCGAGATCAACGAGGCCTTCGCCGTCGTCGCCATGGCAGCCGCGAAGGAGCTTGGCATTGCGCGCGATCGCCTGAATGTCAACGGCGGCGCCTGCGCGCTGGGCCATCCGATCGGCGCCACAGGCGCGCGGTTGATCGTGACCCTGCTGCATGCGCTGGAGCGTCAAGGAGTGCGGCGTGGCGTTGCCGCACTCTGCATCGGTGGCGGCGAGGCGACGGCAATCGCTGTGGAGCGGGTCGGCTGACTCTAGCGATATAGGGGCTGGTCAGGCACGCCTATTGACGCCGCGCCTGCGGGCATGGCCCCTCATCCTAGCCTTCTCCCCGCTCATGCGAGGAGAAGGGACGGCCGTGCAAGGCTGCGAATTTGCGTAAAAGATCGTAGGCTATCGACTGAGACTCCCTCTCCCCGCAGGCGGGGAGAGGGCTGGGGTGAGGGGCAACGTGGCACGCCCTCTCCATGCTGCTAAATATAGACCAGTTCGTAGACGTAGGATTTCGCGCCCTTCTTGCTCACCCACTCGCATTCCGGCGGATAATCGGCGTCTTGTTCCGGAAGCGGCACGTTCCACGGCCTGCCGAGCAAGGCTCCGTCTTCATCATCCCAAGCGCCCCAACCGAAGCCACCTTGAAACCTGATCCAGAGATCGGCGTCCTCGCGCCTGTAGCCGATCTTTCCGTCGGGCAACTGTTTGCGATGAAACGTATAGGCCAGATCATCGCTCCGTCGCTTCAGCTGAAAGTGATCCCTATTCATGCCAGATCCGTTGTCTTGTTTCGGATACGGATACTGGCATCGGCCATTTGTTGTGTCCAATATTCCGGCATCGCACTACTTCGCCAGCCGCAGCCTGAGCGCATTGGCGATGACCGAGACCGATGACAGGCTCATCGCGGCTGCGGCGATCATCGGGGATAGAAGCAGGCCGAAGACCGGATAGAGTACGCCGGCTGCGAGCGGCACGCCGAGCGCATTGTAGCCGAAGGCGAAGGCAAGGTTCTGCTTGATGTTGCGGATGGTCGCTTCCGAGAGATGGCGTGCCCGCACGATGCCGTTGAGATCGCCCTTCACCAGCGTGATCCCCGCGCTTTCCATTGCGACATCGGCGCCCGTGCCCATGGCGATGCCGACATCGGCGGCGGCAAGCGCGGGCGCGTCGTTGACGCCGTCGCCGGCCATGGCAATGACGTGGCCTTTGGCTCGCAGCTCGTCGATCAGCGCTTTCTTGCCTTCCGGCAGCATGTCGGCGCGCACTTCGTCGATCCCAAGTTCTCTCGCGACGGCAGCCGCAGTCTTGCCATTGTCGCCGGTCGCCATGACGATCGTGAGGCCGCTTTCGTGCAGCGCCTTGATGGCTGCTGCCGTGGTCGGCTTGATCCGGTCGGCGACGGCGACCAGGCCGGCGAGCTTTCGGTCTATGGCGACGAACATGACGGTCTTGCCCTCGCCGCGCAGGCGCTCGGTCTCGGCCTTCAATGCGTCGGTCGAGACGGCAAGATCGGCCATCATCGCAGCATTGCCTAGCGCGATCGCGGTTTCGCCGATGCGACCTTCCACGCCCTTGCCTGTCACAGCCGAGAAGCCGGAGATTTCGACGAAATGCGCGCCGCGTTCCTCGGCGCCGGCAACGATCGCTTCGGCGAGCGGGTGTTCGGAGCCGCGCTCCAGGCTGGCGGCGAGCGAAAGCAGGCGTGCCTCGTCAATGCCTGTTACAGCGATGATGTTGGTCAGGTTCGGCTTGCCTTCGGTCAGCGTGCCTGTTTTGTCGACGATCAGCGTGTCCACCTTTGCAAAGCGTTCCAGTGCTTCCGCGTCACGCACCAGCACGCCCTCATGTGCGCCTCTGCCCGTGGCAATCATGATGGACATCGGCGTTGCCAGGCCGAGGGCACAAGGGCAGGCGATGATCAGTACCGCGACGGCTGCAAGCAGCGCATGGGCGAGCCGCGGCTCCGGCCCGACGAAGGCCCATACGGCAAAGGCGATGATGGCGGCGGCGACGACGGCGGGCACGAAGATGGCGGAGACGCGGTCGACCATCGTCTGGATCGGCGCGCGCGAGCGCTGCGCCTTGGCAACGAGTTCGACGATACGCGAGAGCGTCGTATCGGCCCCGACCTTTTCGGCCTGCATGATGAAGGTGCCGTTGCGGTTGATCGTGCCGCCTGTCACCGCATCGCCCTTGTCCTTTTCGACGGGCAAGGGTTCACCCGTGATCATCGATTCATCGATGGTGGATTGGCCTTCGATGACAGAGCCGTCTACCGGAACACGCTCGCCGGGGCGCACGCGCAGCCGGTCTCCGGCCTGGATCTCATCGACGGGCACATCGAGTTCGCCGCCTTTGGCGTCGATCCGCCGTGCCGTTTTCGGCGCGAGGTCGAGCAGCGCACGGATGGCCGAGCCGGTGCGTTCGCGAGCCTTCAGTTCCAGCACCTGGCCGACGAAGACCAGCGCGACGATGACGGAAGCCGCCTCGAAATAGACGGGAACGCTCTCGCCATGCCCCCTAAAGCTCATGGGGAAGAGGCCGGGGGCAAGCGTGGCGACGACGCTATAGACATAGGCGGTGCCGACGCCGAGGCCGATCAGCGTCCACATGTTGGGGCTGCGATTGACGAGCGAATTCCAGGCACGGCGGAAGAAGGGTAGTGCTGCCCACAGCACGACCGGGGTCGCGAGGATAAGTTCGATCCATGTGGCAATCGGCTCGCCGATCCAGTCGCGGATGGGCAGGCCGATCATCGGACCCATGCTGATGGCAAGCAGCGGCAAGGACAGCGCGGCGCTGATCCAGAGCCTGCGCGTGAAATCGGCCAGTTCCGGGTTCGGACCTTCATCGGCGGCGGGGACACCCATCGGTTCCAGCGCCATGCCGCATTTCGGGCAATCGCCCGGATGGTCGCTGACGACCTCCGGGTGCATCGGGCAGGTATAGAGCGTGCCTTTCGGCATCGGTTTCGGCGCGGGCTTGTTACCTTCGAGATAGGAGGTCGGATCCGCCTCGAACTTCGCCTTGCAGCCGGAGGAGCAGAAGTAGAATTTCTCGCCCTCGTGCTTCAGAAAGTGGTGGGCCGTGGCGCGGTCGACCGTCATGCCGCAGACCGGGTCCTTTGCGGTGAGGTAATCTTCCGGCGCAGCCTCGAACTTTGCACGACAGCCGTTGCTGCAGAAGTGAAACGTGCGGCCGTGATAATCCAGCGACGGCTTACCCGCGTTCGGATCGACGGTCATGCCGCAGACGGGATCGCGGGTCATCACATCCTGCGTGCTGACGTCATCATGATGGTGATGACCGTGGCCATGATGGCCGTGATCGTGTTCGTCGTGCGGTGCCATGTCATACTCCCGTGCCTGAGAGGCGTCGGATGATTTTATCAACCTTCCTATCGCTGGAAGGTCAAGACGAAAAATAGTGATTGCCATCCACAGTTCACAGGGCCTCCTTCCTATCCCCCTTAAGAGCGCAATGATAAGTTCCGTAAGATCGATGCAATGAAGTGATTCCAATGCGATATGATCTGACCGCGCTCCCCCTTGCCACGCTTCTGCCTGCCATCGTCAAGGCGGAAGATATGCTGGCGCGGCTGGATGAGCGTGTCCTCAGGCACGCGGTGGCGGATGGCTTTCGCGAGCGCGGGCACTTTTTCGATGCCGCCGGCGCGCTTTGGGTCGGCGGCGAACTGGTGCATGTGGAGGATCTCGTCCTGCACGATGCGCGCATGGATACGCGCACCCCGACGCATGAACTGACCATCGCCCACGCGGTGCTGCGCAGCCGGCGGCGCCTCTGGACCGCCGATCCCTCCTGGGGCCTGGAGGCGGCCGGTCTTGCCGTGCTGCGCGGTGACGTCGGCGAGGCCGAGGACGCGATTGTGCCGCGCTCGACGCCTGCAGAAACTATGGAACTCGACGAGCCGGAGAGCGAAGAGGACGATTTCGGTGTCGATTTTGCCGAGATCGACGCCATCCTCGCTCGATCCGACAAGATCCTGAATGGCGGCATTCTGGAAGCCCGGCAGCCAACCGTTGATGTTGACGATCCCCTCGCACTCATCCGTGATGAGGATTGGGATGAGGACGAGCGGCTGGAGAGCTGGCGCGCCGTCATCCGCGAGGCGGATCTGCTGCCGGCGGCTCTCGGCGCGGCGGTGCTCTTCGATGCCTGGGAGCGGATCGAGCCGCTGCGGCGGCAGCACTGGCTCGGCGGCTTGCTGGTCAGCGCCTATCTGCGCAGCCGCGGCAAGGTCACGTCGCATCTCTTCTGCCTGAATGTCGGCCTGAAGGCCGTCCGGCACGATCGTCGGCGCGCGCCGGATCGCATCACGCGGCTGATAGCCTTTCTGGAGGCCATGGCGCTCTCGGCCGATTCCGGGCTGAAGGAGCTGGATCGCCTGTCTCTCGCTAGGCTGCAGATGGAATTGCGGCTCAAGGATCGGCGATCGAACAGCAGCCTGCCCGAGGTGATCGATATCGTGCTGTCGCGGCCGATCGTTTCGGCGAAGATGATCGCGCGCCATGTCGGCGTCACCTCCAGGGGCGCGCTCAACCTGGTGTCCGAACTCGGCCTGCGCGAAATGACCGGCCGTGGCCGCTATCGCGGATGGGGCGTACTTTGAGCTGTCGAAACGGCTGCTGCGGGTAGGTGCGGCCGCCTTGCAACCACAACCCTGGTTTTCGTCCAATATTACAGTTTGTTACGCTAAGTGGCGCTAAAATGGACAAAATTTAATGGCTATACCAAATTCCTAATCGGCATGATGCAAGCTAAAGTCGCGCCGTCAGTTTCGGGGGTCAGAGATCGCCCGAGGTCTTGAGGAAAGGTGTTTGGATGGCTCGGACATTTCGGGTCGTGGTGTGGCTGGCGGTAATCGGCGCTGTGGGATACGGTGCCTATGCGACCCGCGATCGTTGGCTTGCGCCGGCAGAAAAGCTGCTTGGCTATCAGAACGCTGCTGCACCCGGGGAGCAAGCCCAGGGTGGACGCCGTGGCGGCCAGGGGCAGGGCGGTGGCGGACGGCGCAGCATGTCGCAGTTCAGCGGGCCGGTTCCTGTGCTGGCTGCCGATGCGACGACGGCGGACGTGCCTGTCTACATCAATGGCGTGGGTTCGGTGAAGGCGCTGAATACCGTGACGGTGCGTGCGCAGGTCAATGGACGAATCGTCGAAATCAATTTCGTCGAGGGCCAGGATATCAAGAAGGGCGACATCATCGCCCGTATCGACGATTCCGTCTATAAGGCACAGCTCGACCAGGCAATCGCCAAGAAGGCGCAGGATGAAGCCTTGCTCGCGGGCGCCCAGCGCGATCTCGTCCGCTATCAGCTGATGGTGAAGAGCGCCTCCGGCACACAGCAGCAGGTCGACACGCAGACGTCATTGGTGGCGCAATATACCGCGCAGGTCCAGGTGGACGTGGCGTCCATCGAAAGTGCGCAGGCAACACTCGATTATACGACGATCAGAGCGGCCTTCGATGGGCGCACCGGCATTCGCAACGTCGATGTCGGCAATCTCGTCAGCTCGTCCGACACGACCGGTATCGTGACGCTCTCGCAGATCAAGCCGATCTCCGTGCTGTTTTCCATTCCGCAGCAGCAGCTTGCCCGCATCAACGCGGCAAGTGCGGCTGGGACGCTTGCCGTTCAGGCCATGGGCAATGATGGCGAGACGGTGGTCGATAATGGTTCGCTTGGCGTTGTCGACAATCAGGTGGATCCCACCACCGGCACGGTCAAGCTGAAGGCGAATTTCCCCAACGACAAGCTGGCGCTGTGGCCCGGCGCCTTCGTTAATGCCCGCCTGCTCGTCGAGACGCTGAAGGGCGTCACCGTCATTCCGAGCGGTGCCGTGCAGCGCGGACCGAACGGCACCTTCGTCTATATCATCGGCCAGGATCAGACCGTTGCGATGAAGCCGGTGAAGGTGCGCCAGCAGGACGATACGCTCGCCGTCATCGCCGATGGCGTCTCGCCTGGCGACAAGGTGGTGACAACAGGCTTCGCGCGGCTTCAGAATGGATCGAAGGTGCAGATTTCGGCCAATCCGGATCAGGCGTCGCCGGCTGCTCCCTCAACCGACAACAACGGGCAGCCGGTCGCTGAAAACGACTCGCAGAATAGCGGCGCTGGTACTGCAAATGCGAGCGAACGCCCGCATCGCCGCCACAATGGCCAGGGTGGTCAAGGTGGTCAGGGCGGTGCCGGCGGTCACAATGGCCATCGCGGCCAGGATGGTCAGCCTGCCGCCGGTGGCGCGCAAGGTGCGGATACGGGCAACGGCTCGGCCTCCAACAATTCCTCCGCCGCGCCGACACAGCAACAATGAACGTCTCGTCGCTCTTCATCTCCAGGCCGATCGCCACCTCGCTTCTCGGGGTAGCGGTTTTGTTGGGCGGCATTCTCGGCTTCCTGTTCCTGCCGGTCGCGCCGTTGCCGCAGGTGGATTTTCCGACGATCCAGGTGACGACGCAGCTTCCAGGCGCCGATCCCGACACGATGGCGGCGCTGGTGACGGCACCTCTGGAGCGACCGCTCGGACAGATCCCGTCGCTCGCCTCCATGACCTCGTCGAGCGCCTTCGGCATCAGCCGGATTACGCTGCAATTCGACCTCGGTCGCGATATCGATGGCGCCGCGCAGGATGTTCAGGCGGCGATCAACGCAGCCGGCTCGACCTTGCCGCGCACGCTTCCCTATCCGCCGACCTATTCGAAGGTGAACCCGGCCGATACGCCGATTGTGACGCTGGCCCTGCGTTCCAACAGCTATTCGATCCGCGAGCTCAGCGATTTCGCCGATACGATGATGGCCCAGCGCCTGAGCGAAGTGTCGGGGGTTGGTGACGTCAACATCCAGGGCGGCGTCAAGCCGGCCATCCGCATCCAGGTGGACCTGCCTCGCCTCGCCTCCTATGGGCTCGCTCTGGAAGATATCCGGTCGGCTATCACCAATGCCAGCGTTGCCGGCGCCAAGGGCTCGCTCGACGGCACGCAGCAGAGCTTCACGCTCGCGGCCAACGACCAGATCGTCGATCCCAATGTCTACAGATCCGTCATCATCGCCTATCGCAATAGTGCGCCGGTGCAATTGAAGGACGTCGCAACGGTCGTCGAGGGGCTGGAGAACAATCGCGTCGGCGCCTGGTATCAGGGCCAGCCCGCCGTCATTCTCGATATCATGCGCCAGCCAGGCGCCAACGTCATCCAGACGGTCGAGAATGTGCTGAAGCAGATTCCGAAGCTGAAGCAAGCCATGCCGGCCGGCGTTTCCCTTGATATCGTCAACGACCGCACCGAGACGATCCGGGCCTCGATCCATGACGTGCAATGGACGCTGGTCATCAGCATCGGTCTCGTCATCCTCGTGGTGCTGTTGTTCCTGCGGACGATGACGGCAACCTTCATTGCCGGCGTGGCGCTGCCGCTGTCGCTGATCGCGACCTTCGGCGTCATGTGGTTCGCCGGCTTCAGCCTCGACAATCTCTCGCTCATGGCGCTGACCATCGGCACCGGCTTCGTCGTCGACGACGCCATCGTCATGATCGAGAATATCGCCCGCCATATCGAGGAGGGCGAACATCCGATGCAGGCGGCGCTGAAGGGCGCCGGCGAGATCGGCTTCACGATCATTTCGCTGACGGTCTCGCTGGTTGCCGTCTTCATTCCGCTGCTCTTCATGACCGGTATTGTCGGGCGCATGTTCCGCGAATTCGCGCTGACGCTGACCATCGCCGTGGTCGTGTCGGCGATCGTTTCGTTGACGCTGACGCCGATGATGTGCGCGCGCATCCTGCGCAAGCCCAAGGAGCGTGAAGGCGGCTTCCTGGCCGGTGCCGACCGCTTCACGGACTGGATGATCGAAGGCTATCGGCGCAGCCTCGTCTGGGCCGTGGATCGCAGTGCGCTGATGCTCGTTATCACGGTGCTGACGCTGATAGCGACGATCGCGCTCTATGTCGTCATCCCCAAGGGCTTCTTGCCGGCGCAGGACACCGGCCTCATCACCGCCGTCATCGAGGCCGAGCCGACGACATCCTTCGAGACCATGAAGCAGATCCAGGCTGATGTGGCCGACCGGCTGCGCAAGGATCAGGATGTCAGCGGCGTGGTTTCCGTTATTGGCGCCAGCGCCAGCAATCTGACGCTGAATACCGGCAATCTCAGCCTGGTCTTGAAGCCGCGCAGCCAGCGCAACGCCTCCGCCGATCAGATCATCGACAGGATGCGCGGCGAGGTGACAGGCATGCCCGGCATCCACGTCACCTTCCAGAGCGTGCGCGACATCTCGATCAGCACCAGGGCCAGCCGCGCGCCCTACCAATATACCCTGACGGGCACGGACACGAACACAGTGGTCGATTGGTCGCAGAAGCTCGCCCAGCGCCTGCAGGAGAGCCCGAAGCTCATCGATGTCTCCTCCGAAGTTGAAATGGGCGGCGGTCGTATCTTCGTCGATGTCAATCGCGAGACTGCCTCACGGCTCGGCGTGTCGATGCAGGCTGTCAGCGATACGCTGAACGACGCCTTCGGCCAGCGGCAGATCGCGACGATCTACGGCCAGGCCAACCAGTACCGCGTCATCCTCGAGGCGGCACCGCAATATCAGTCGGATCCGAAATCGCTCGACAAGCTCTATGTCGCTGGCGCGAGCGACACGCAGGTGCCGCTGAATGCCTTCACGACCGCGACCTTCACGACGGCGCCGCTGGTCATCAGTCATGACGAGCAGTTCCCGGCCGTGACCCTCAGCTTCGATCTTGCCAAGGGAGCGTCGCTCAGCGACGCCGTCGCTGAGATCAAGGCGGCGGAACTGGATATCGGCATGCCCGACAATATCCAGCGCAAGTATTCGGGCGATGCCGAGGAATTCGCCTCGTCGCTTGCCGGCGAGCCCTGGCTGATTCTGGCGGCTGTCGTGACGATCTATATCGTGCTCGGCCTGCTCTATGAGAGCGCCGTCCATCCCGTGACAATCCTGTCGACGCTGCCTTCGGCCGGCGTCGGCGCGCTGCTGGCGCTGATGCTGTTCGGGCAGGATCTGTCGATCATCGCCCTGATCGGCATCGTGCTCCTGATGGGTATCGTCAAGAAGAATGCGATCATGATGATCGACTTCGCGCTGGAGGCGGAGCGCAAGGAAGGTCTCGAGCCGCGCGAGGCCATTTTGAAAGCCTCGATCCTGCGTTTCCGGCCGATCATGATGACGACGCTCGCAGCCCTTTTCGGCGCCCTGCCGCTGGCGCTCGCCCAGGGCACGGGCGCCGAGCTGCGCATTCCGCTTGGGATCACCATCATCGGCGGTCTCGTGCTCTCGCAGCTCCTGACGCTTTATACGACGCCGGTGATCTATCTCGCCTTCGAGCGCCTGCGCGCCAAGGTCGTCGGCCGCACCAGCGGCATGCCAAGCGCTGAGATGAACGACTTGGCGGGTGGCGAGACATGAACATCTCCGAGCCGTTCGTCAAACGCCCTGTCGGGACGACGCTTCTGGCGATCGGGCTGATGATCCTTGGTATCGTTGCCTATCGTTTCCTGCCTGTCGCGAGCCTGCCGACCGTGGACCTACCGACGATCGTCGTCTCCGCCAGCCGTCCAGGCGCCGATCCCGCCAGCATGGCGGCAAGCGTCGCGGCGCCGCTCGAACGTCATCTCGGCACCATTGCCGGCATCACGCAATTGACGTCGGTCAGCTCGCTCGGGTCGAGCAGTATCATCGCGCAATTCGATCTCTCGCGCAGCGTCGATGGCGCTGCCCAGGATGTGCAGGCGGCTCTGAACGCGGCGGCGACGGACCTGCCAGGCGATCTGCCGACATTGCCATCCTTCCGCAAGATCAACCCGGCCGCGGCACCCGTCCTGATCCTGGCGCTGACATCCGACAACGTTCCTGCGAGCGCCATCTATGATGCGGCCGACACGGTGGTCGTGCAGCGCATTTCGCAGGTGGATGGCGTCGGTGGCGTTACCGTCAGCGGCGCCGATCAGCCGGCGGTGCGCGTCAGGCTCGACCCCGATCGGCTCTCGGCCATGGGCCTGTCGCTCGACGCCGTCCGCACGGCGATCGTCAATGCCAGCGTGCTCGGACCGTTCGGTTCCATTGATGGAGCCGGAGGAGCTTTCTCCCTCGCCGTGAACAGCCAGTTGCGGACGCCGGAGGCCTACGGGCGGATCATCGTGCAGAGCGGCGACGGCACCGCCGTACGCCTCTCCGATATCGCCACCGTCGAGCCCGGCGTGCGCAACAGCCGCTCGGATGCCTGGTATGACGGCAAGCCGGCCGTGTTGCTCAACATCACCAAGCAGGCGGATGCGAACGTCATCGCCACCGTCGATGGCGTCAAGCAGCTGATCCCGGAGCTGCAGCGGCTCATTCCCGCCGGCGTCAAAATATCGATCCTTTCCGACCGCACCACGACGATCCATGCCAGCGTCAACGACATGCAGTGGACGCTGCTTGCCACCATCTGCCTGGTCATGGCCGTCGTCTTCGTGTTCCTGCGGCGCGCGACGCCGACTGTCGCTGCCGGTGTCACCGTGCCGCTGTCGCTTGCCGGCACTTTTGCCGCGATGTGGCTCTTCGGGCTGTCGATCGACAATCTCTCGCTGATGGCGCTTGCCGTCTCCGTCGGCTTCGTCGTCGACGACGCCATCGTCATGATCGAGAATATCTATGCCAATCTCGAAACCGGCATGAAGCCGATGCGGGCGGCGCTCGAAGGGGCGAAGCAGATCGGCTTCACGGTGGTTTCGATCAGCCTGTCGCTGCTCGCCGCCTTCATTCCGCTGTTCTTCATGGGCGGCATCGTCGGCCGCTTCTTCCAGACCTTCTCATTGACGCTCGGCTTCACCATCGTCGTTTCGACGCTGGTGTCGCTGACGCTGACGCCGATGATCTGCGGCCATCGCCTGCGCCAGCATGATGTTGATGCCCGGCCCGGCCTGTTCGGCCGCGTCGTCGAGGGCACGTTGGGCGCCATTACCGGCTTTTATGGCCGCACGCTGCGGGCGGTGCTGCATCACCGAGTGTTGTCGGTGCTCGTCATCATCGGCTGCGTGGTCATGTCGGGCTATCTCTACGTCAAGGTTCCGAAGGGCTTCATCCCGCAGGACGACACCGGCTTCATCCAGGGCGGAACGCAGGCGGCGACCGACATCTCCTATCCCGCCATGGTCAAGCTGCAGCAGCAGGCGGCGGATATCGCTTCGAAAGACCCGGCTGTTTCTGGCCTCGGCTCCTCCGTCGGCGGCGGCGGTTTTTCCAGTTCCATCAATCGCGGCCAGCTTTATATCTCGCTGAAGCCGGAATCGGAGCGGGCGTCGACGGCCGAGGTCATAGACCGGCTCCGCAAGCAGCTGATGGCTGTTCCAGGCCTCAGCACGTTCCTGTTTTCGCCCGGCGATATCCGGGCCGGCGCCCGCCAGTCGCAGTCGCAGTATCAGTTCACGATCTGGGGCGCGAACTATGACGAGCTGGTGGAATGGGCGCCCAAGTTGCTGGAGCGCCTGCAGGCGCTTCCGGGATTGACCGATGTTGCGACCGACAGGCAGCCCAACGGCCTGCAGGCGACCGTCAATATCGATCGCAGCCTCGCTTCCCAGCTTGGCGTCAACATTGAGTCCATCGATTCGGCGCTCAACAACGCCTTCGCGCAGCGGCAGATCTCGACGATCTATACGCAGCGCAATCAGTATCGTGTCGTGCTGGAGGCGGATCCCAACTATGCGCTCGATCCGCATGATATTTCCAAGCTCTACGTGCCAGCGTCTGGCGGCACGCAGGTGCCGCTGAGCGCGGTGGCGTCGATCGACCGGACGCTGGCGCCGCTGGTGGTCAATCACCAGGGCCAATATCCCTCCGTCACCATCTCCTACAATCTGGCGCTCAATACACCGCTGCAGGTGGCGAACGATGCCATCCAGAAGGCGGTGCTGGACATGCATCTGCCCGACACGCTGCATGCGGATTTTGCCGGCGATGCGGCGAGCGTCACGCAATCGTCCGGCAGCCAGCCGCTGCTGCTGCTGGCGGCATTGCTGACTGTTTATATCGTTCTCGGCATTCTCTACGAAAGCCTGGCGCATCCGCTGACGATCATCTCGACGCTGCCGTCTGCCGGCCTCGGTGCGCTGCTTGCACTCGCCATCAGCGGTACCGAACTAACGATCATCGCCTTCATCGGCATCATCCTCTTGATCGGCATCGTCAAGAAGAACGGCATCATGATGGTAGATTTTGCGCTGCAGGGCGAGCGTACGCTCGGTCTGTCTTCGGAGGAGGCGATCTATCAGGCATGCCTCAAGCGTTTCCGGCCGATCCTGATGACGACGCTTGCCGCCTTGATGGGCGCCATTCCGCTGATCATCGCGACCGGTCCGGGCTCGGAGCTGCGCCGCCCGCTCGGCATCACCATCGTCGGCGGTCTTGTCGTCTCGCAGGTGCTGACGCTCTATACGACGCCGATCATCTATCTGATGCTTGCCAAGCTACATGCGAAATGGTCGCCGAAGCCGCAGCCTGCCGCGCCGGTTCCGGCTTCCTCAAGCTGAAACGGTCCCAGCTTACGCATTGCAGATCTTGTTCCTGCCGCTGTTTCCGATTCCCATTGAGCCAGGAAAGCAAAAGGCTCCGGTGTTACACCGGAGCCTTTTGTTCGAGTCTGGATTAAAACCACCCGCTTCTCGATGCTGAGGGCGGGCGGCGTTTATTTAGTGCGTGGTGCCGCTATCGGGCGCTGGCGTCTCCTGCGTCGTCACCGGGCCGACCCTGCCTTTGAAGATACGGCGGACGGAGACGAAGAGCAGCGGGATGAAGAAGACGCCGAGGACGGTCGCCGAGATCATACCGCCCATGACGCCGATGCCGATCGAGTTCTGGCTGCCGGAGCCGGCCCCATTGGCGATCGCCAGCGGCAGCACGCCGAGGATGAAGGCAAGCGAGGTCATCAGGATCGGCCGCAGGCGCTGACGGGCCGCCACCAGCGTCGCGTCGATCAGGTTCTTACCCTGGTTCTGCTGTTCGATGGCGAATTCGACGATCAGGATGGCGTTCTTGGCCGCCAGGCCGATGGTCGTCAGCAGACCGACCTTGAAATAGACGTCGTTCGACTGGCCAAACAGGGTCGCGGCCAAGAGCGCGCCGAAGATGCCGATCGGCACCGACAGCATGACGGCGAGTGGGATCGACCAGCTTTCATAAAGGGCGGCGAGCGCCAGGAAGACGACGAGGATCGAGATCGCATAGAGCTGGCTTGCCTGATTGCCGGAGAGCTTTTCCTGGGCCGACAGGCTGGTCCACTCATGGCTGAAGCCGGGCGGCAGGGTCGCCATGATCCTGTCGATCTCGTTCATGGCATCACCCGAGGAGACCCCCGGTGCGGCCGAGCCCTGGATTTCGACGGCCGACGAGCCGTTATAGCGTTCCAGACGCGGCGAACCATAGGTCCATTCGCCGTTCGAGAAGGCCGAGAACGGCACCATGTCGCCACCGGAGTTACGCACATACCAGCGGCCGAAGTCCTCCGGCTGCATGCGGAAGTCCTTATCCGCCTGCACGTAAACCTTCTTGACGCGGCCGCGGTCGATGAAGTCGTTGACGTAGGTGCCGCCCCACGCCGTCGATAGCGTCGTGTCGATGTCAGAGAGCGTGATATTGAGCGCGCTCGCCTTTTCCTGATCGATGTTGACAGAATATTGCGGCGTATCTTCCTGTCCATTCGGACGGGTGCCGAAGAGCTTCGGATTCTTGGCGGCGGCGCCGAGCAACTGGTTGCGCGCCTGGATGAGTGCGGCATGGCCGGCGCCATTGATATCCTTGATGAAGAAGTCGAAACCGCTCGAGCTGCCGAAGCCGGGGATTGCCGGCGGAGCCAGTGCGAAGACGCTGCCGTCCTTGATCTTCGAGAAGGCGCCCATCGCACGGCCGGCAATGGCCTGAGCCTTCGACTGCGGCGTCTTGCGCTGATCGAAGTCCTTCAATCGGACGAAGACAATACCGACGTTCTGGCCCTGGCCGCTGAAGCCGAAACCTGCGACGGCAAACGCACCTTCGACATAATCCTTCTCGTTGTTGAGATAGTAGTCCTTGACCTGGTTAAGCACGGTCCAGGTTCGGGAATCCGTCGCACCCGGGGGTAGCTGGATCGCCGTCAGAAGGATGCCCTGGTCTTCATCCGGCAAGAAGGAACTCGGAAGACGATTGAAGAGGTAGGCAACGCCGCCGCCGATGACGACGAAGATGAGCAGGAAGACGATGCTCAGGCGGATCATGCCGTGCACGCCGCGCTGGTAGCGATGCGTCGCCCGCTCGAAGTTGCGGTTGAACCAGCCGAAGGCGCCCTTTTCCTTCGCCCCATGCTTGGGCTTTCTGAGAATAGTGGCGCAAAGGGCTGGGGTCAGGATCAGAGCGACGATGACCGACAACACCATGGCCGAGACGATCGTCACCGAGAACTGGCGGTAGATGATGCCGACCGAACCGGAGAAGAAGGCCATCGGAATGAACACGGCCGACAAGACCGTGGCGATGCCGATCAGCGCGCCGGTGATTTCCTGCATCGACTTGATCGTCGCCTCGCGCGGCGACAATCCCTCTTCCTCCATGACGCGTTCGACGTTCTCGACGACGACGATGGCGTCATCGACCAACAGGCCGATGGCGAGCACCATGCCGAACATGGTCAATGTATTGATCGAGTATCCGAAGAGCGCCAGCACGCCGAAGGTGCCGAGCAGGACGACCGGGACGGCGAGCGTCGGGATCAGCGTGGCGCGGATGTTCTGCAGGAAGACGAACATGACGATGAAGACGAGCACGATGGCTTCGAACAGCGTCTTGACCACGTCCTCGATCGACAGCTTCACGAAGGGCGTCGTATCGTAGGGATAGACCACTTCGACGTTCGGCGGCAGGGTCTGGCTCAGATTGTTGATGGCCGTTCTGACCGCTTCCGCCGTGTTGATGGCATTCGCGCCGGAGGCGAGCATGACGGCAAGACCGGCCGAAGGATGACCGTTATAGGTGCTCGACGTCGTGTAGCTTTCCGCTCCGAGCTCGACGGTGGCGACATCGTTGAGACGGACGAGCGAGCCGTTGGACTGGCTCTTCAGGATGATGTTTTCGAATTGCTCAGGCGTCTGCAGGCGGCTTTTGGCGGTTACCGTCGCGTTCAGCTGTTGACCCTTGCGTTGCGGCAGGGCACCGAGCTGACCGGCCGAAACCTGTGAATTCTGTGCCTGGATCGCGGTGGTGACGTCGCTCACCATCAGCTGATACTTGGCGAGTTTGTCGGGATCGACCCAGATGCGCATGGCGTATCCGGAGCCGAAAATCTGCGTGTTGCCAACGCCTTCGATACGTTTCAGCGTATCGTTGAGCGTGCTCGAAACGTAGTCGGCGAGGTCGTTTGAATTGAGCTTGCCGTCCTTCGATACGAAACCGACGACCATGAGGAAGTTCGAAGTCGATTTGGAAACGACGATACCGCTTGTCTGGACCGTCGTCGGCAATTGCGCGGTGACGAGCTGCAGCTTGTTCTGCACCTGCATCTGCGCAACGTCCGAATCCGCCTTGTTGTTAAAGGTCAGCGAGATCGATGCCTGGCCGGTCGAGGTCGACGTCGAGGTCATGTAGTCAAGATTATCGATGCCGGTCATGCCCTGCTCGATGACCTTGGTCACCGAGTTTTCGACGGTTGCGGCGTCTGCGCCCGAATAGGTCGCGGAAATGCTCACCGTTGTCGGTGCGATCTGCGGATATTGCGAGATCGACAGGGTGAAGATCGACAGCGCACCCGCCAGCATGATGACGATGGCGATAACCCAGGCAAAGATCGGCCGGTCAATGAAGAAACGAGACATTGAACCACCTCACTTCTGAGCGCCGGAGGCGGCTTTGGTATCTGTCTTTTCCAACCCGGCCTGCTCCGTTGACGGCTTGCTGTCGGCTGCGGCCTGCTTTAATTCGCCGGTCGCATCATCGATGGTCACAGGAGAGACATTGACTTCCTGCCCGTCGCGGATGCGCTGGACGCCTTCGACGACAACGCGATCGCCGTCGGCGACCCCTTGATTGACGAGCCAGCTGTTGCCGATGCTGCGCTCCACCTTCAAGACCCGCTGCTGCACCTTGCCCTCGGCTGTCACGAACATGGCGATCGGTTCGCCCTTCGTGTTGCGCGTCACGGCGCGCTGCGGCACCAGGAAGCTGTTTTCGGCAATGCCTTCCTGAATAGTCGCGCGCACATACATGCCGGGCAGCAGAACACGGTCGGGATTGGGGAAGACGGCGCGGACGGTAATGGTGCCGACGGCTTCGGCGACGGAGGATTCCGCAAACTCCAGCTTGCCGGTTTCCTTGTATTGGCTGCCGTCTTCAAGCGTCAGATGCACGGAGACATTGTCGCCGCTTGTCTTCAGCCGGCCGTCGGTGACGGCGCGGCGGAATTCGAGCAGATTGGTGCTCGACTGTGTCACATCGACATTGATCGGATCGAGCTGACGAATGGTGGTCAGCGCCGTCGTTTGCTCGGCAGTGACGAGGGCGCCGACCGTGACGGCCGAAGCATCGACGCGGCCGCCGATCGGCGCGCGCATCTTGGTGTAGTTGAGATTGATACGCGCCGTCTCCAGGGCGGCTCTCGCCGATGCCACGTCGGCATTCGCCTGAGCCAAAGTGGAAAGTGCGTCATCCAGATTTTGCTTGCTGACCGCGTCCTGCGCCGTCAGGCTCTTATAGCGATCTACTTTCGACTGGGCGCTGGGCACGGCTCCTTCCGCCTTTTGCAGGGCGGCAGTGGCGCTGTCATAGGATGCCTGGAAGGAGGCCGGATCGATCTCGTAGAGGACATCGCCCGCGTTGACCTCGCTGCCTTCCTTGAAGTTGCGGCTGCGGATGATGCCACCGACCTGCGGCCGCACTTCGGCGACGAGGTAGGCGCTGGTGCGGCCAGGCAGTTCGGCGGTGATGGCGACGGATTGCGGATGCAGCGCCATTGCGCTGACTTCCGTCTTGACGACGGGAGTAGTGTTCTGGGCGGAATTCTGCTGGTTGCAGCTTGCCAGCAACATCGCAGCGACAATTCCGGCGGCGGTCAGCGAGCCGCGGCCAACCGAAAGGCGGGCGGATATCACTGGAGATGCGAGTGCAGAAGTGGGAGGGGCGAGCTTTCGCACGTTGCTATTTCCTGTTGCCTTATTTATAGTACCAAGTCGTACAGAAAATATTTGTACTGCTTCAAATGTCAATCGTATTCGGCTGTTGGGGTCAAGACGGTGTGCTGACAAAGGAACGAACAGCCAAGGCCGATCAGGTCGCCAAGCGCCGCCCTCGCGGTCGTCCGAAGACTGTGAACGACGATGCGCGCCGCGCGGAGATCGTTGCGGAGGCGCGCGCGACCTTCTACGAGCTGGGTTACGGCGGCACAACTATGGATCTGGTTGCTGCCCGATGCCGGATTTCTAAGCAGACCCTCTACAGGTTGTTTCCAAGCAAGACCGATCTCTTCACAGCCATTATTGCCGAGCATCGTGCATCCATGCTGGCCTTGCCGCGGCCTGCGGATGAGAATTTGCCGTTCGACAAGGCGCTCGAGCTGATATTCATGATCGACATCGATGAAGACCAGGAGCGCGAACGGGACGCCTTCATTCACCTTGCCATCAGCGAATCGCAGCAATCTCCGGAGATCGCGACGCTGATGCACACTTATGGCGCCAGACAATCACAGCGGATGCTGGCGGATTGGCTTATCGAACAGCAGCGGCGTGGCCTGATCGAAATTGCTGATCCGGCAAGCGGCGCGCGCATGTTGATGAGCATGATCTTCGATGCGATGATTTCGAGGCCGGGCCATCCGAAGGATTGGACGGACCGCGAAACGCGGTTGCGCCATGTGCGCCATTGCATCGCGATTTTTACCGCGGGCGTCCAGCCGCGCAAAGCCGGTCGCTGAGGCGCATCGCGATCTTTCGGATTCGCGTCCGCGTTTGGGTCCTTGAGTTTGCGCATGTTTTTGTCGCAAGGCCGCTGCAGACTTTGGCGCGACCTGCTTTCGGCCTGTTGTCCCGACAATCCCGGCTGACAAAAGAAAAATGCCGATATGGCTGCTGAGCCATACCGGCACCGTTCCGTATCCGGCAAAGGCCGGGATTACTTTAATTCAGTGTGCCACCACGTTTGCTGTGTCCGTTCCCTCTTCGAACAAGGGATTGGGCAAGCCATTTTCATACATTTCCTGCAGCACGGCCCCGAGTGCCAAATCCAGGCACCAGACCGGGAATTCCGCATTCAGGTTCTTGGCGCTCTGCCGTGCATAAGTGATGAGCCGAGCGATTGATGCCAGTTCCTTGAGCGAGTCCGGATCCTGGTATGATGCGTCGATCGGAAGTGCTGCTGTCATTTCGTACCCTCTATTGCCCCCGTTCCCGACAGACGAATCGTGTCTGGCCGGGAACATGAGCAAACCGTAACGAAAGTTTTGCAGCTTGGCGCGTGACATGCGGCGTGACACGATGCGTGATTGCGGCAAAATTTTGATTTTGCAATTTCAGGGCGTGAAATACGTCATGCAAAGGATAGGGAGGGGCGTCGCGTCGAACATTTGCGTCCAAAGCCGGCCCGGTATTTCCGCTATCAGCGAGATTTTCGTGTCGCCAGGACATCGACCTTTCAGCTTGATTTCAGTCGATGCCGGGCTGGCCGAGTTGAAATGTTCGGTGGGAGCTTAGGCTCTAGTTGCGCAGGCCGACCGATACGTTTGATGCGCGCGGAAGGTGATCCGGCAATACGTCGGAAGTATTTGCCAGCGATTTGATCAGCGTCAGCACCGACTGGCGAACGCTCGGATCGTTGATCTTCATGAACGCCTTGTTGAGGCTCAGGCCTTCTTTGGACGTCAGGAAATCCGACAGATCCTCAAGGCCGTTGATTGCGCCGAGGCCATCGGTGTTCAGCGGCTGCGAATTGTCCTGCTGGAAGAAGAAGGCAACCGGTACGGCGAGCACGCTGGCGATGGCCTGCAGCCGGCTTGCGCCGATACGATTGGTGCCCTTTTCGTATTTTTGTACCTGCTGAAACGTCACGCCGATCTGTTCGGCAAGCCGCTCCTGGCTCATGCCAAGCATAAGACGGCGCGTGCGCACGCGAGAGCCTACATAGGCATCGATCGGGTTCGGTACTTTTGCACTCACTGCGCAATCTCCTTATTCATATAGGGCTGGTGGACTACACCATACTTTGACCCTTCATGATAAAGGGCGCGTGCTCTATCTGCCCGCAAAATGTGCGTTAAATGTGGGTGGAGTTCAACTAAAAGTCTTTTTATGTTAAGTTTTGTAACTCCGTACACGCATAAACCGCAGAAAAGCCGATTCGCGTCAATGCGGATTGAAGACGGAGGACGGCTTGCAATTATAGACGGGGCAAACCGGGTTATCCCTCGTCGGCACGTAGCTGCGGCCGGCATAGTCGGATATGTCGCATTGCGCGCTGTCGGCCACATAGCGATCGTAGAGAACCGGGCCGCCGCGAGGCGCAGGATAGCGCAATATCACTGCACGTTCGGCGGCGATCAGTTGCTGCACCGATGTGCAGGTTTTGCCGAGCGACTCGTAGCGGGAAATTGCCGATGCCGGCCCGGCTATAGCAATCACCGTCAGAATAAGGGCTGCGGCAATGATCCTCATCGATGGTTTCTCCCAGCCAAAGCGCTCAATCTAAAATAGTCGTCATACGGGAAATACCAAGATGCAGTGATGCTTCCCGTTGTACGGCGAGCCGGTTCTCGTTGATCGGGTGTCAGCGGCAACGACCGTCCCGAAACGAACTGCCAACAGGCAACGAGTTGCTTTCAGCTCAATGAAAGGTTGGGCGTGCATGTCTCTCTCGCTTCAGGAGGAAGCGCGTACCGTGCGTTGTCAATCGACGCCGGTACACAAATGGAGAGGAGGACTTCATGCGTGCATCCAGCATTCTCAGATATTCCGCGGCTTTTTCCATTGCGGTAGCCGCCGCCGGTTTTGCGGCAACGGCGGCACGGGCGGCCGACAAGATTTCCATCATGGTGGGCGGTTACGAAAAGCAGATCTATCTGCCGGCCAAGCTTGCCGAAGGGCTCGGCTATTTCAAAGACGAGGGTCTGAACGTCGAGCTTCTCAATGAGCCCGCCGGCGTCGATGCCGAGAACGAAATGCTCGCAGGTGCCGTCCAGGGTGTCGTCGGATTCTATGACCATTGCATCGATCTTCAGGGCAAGGGCAAGTTCGTCGAATCCGTCGTGCAGTTCAGCCAGGCGCCCGGCGAGGTCGAGTTGGTGTCGGCCAAGCATCCGGAAATCAAGTCACCAGCCGATTTCAAGGGCAAGAGCCTCGGCGTCACCGGCCTCGGATCTTCGACCAACTTCCTGACGCAATATCTGGCCGTCAAGGCCGGCCTGAAGCTCGGGGAATTCACCTCCGTGCCGGTCGGTGCCGGTCAGACTTTCATTGCCGCCATGCAACAGGATGCCATCCAGGCCGGCATGACGACGGAGCCGACGGTCTCGCGTCTCTTGAAAACGGGGGAAGCCAAGGTTCTCATCGACATGCGCACGATGGACGGAACGAGGGCTGTGCTCGGTGGAACCTATCCGGCTGCGTCCCTCTACATGCAAGAGTCGTGGGTCAAGGATCACAAGGAGGAGGTGCAGAAGCTTGCGAATGCCTTCGTCAAGACGCTGCATTTCATCAATACCCACTCGGCCGCCGAGATCGCCGACAAGATGCCGAAAGACTTCTATGTCGGTGATAAGGACGGCTATGTGAAGGCGCTCGAAAACGGCAAGGCCATGTTCACCCCCGATGGCGTCATGCCCGAAGATGGTCCGAAAACCGTTCTTGCCGTTCTCTCCGAGTTTTCAAAGAACGTGCAGGGCAAGACGATCGACCTGTCGAAGACCTATACGACCGAATTCGTCAAGAACACCAAATAGTCTGTAGTATCGTTTCCGGCGCTGACCGGACACTTCGGGCTTTAAGTTCCATCCCGAAGTAGAAGACTATCGCCGGCGGCCATATTTGCGCTGCCGGCGCTCATGAAATAAAATTGCAATGTCGCCCAACAGGAATCGTGCACTGAAAGCTGACTGAAAGGTTGCTCACGCTAGGTTTGCTGAGCTTCGTGGAGGAAGCATATTTTCTGCAGCGTCGAATGACGCAACGATTCAAACAGGAGGAGACATTGATGCGTCCATCGCGCACCTTTTTTCATACCGTAGCCCTTTCCCTCGTCATGACTGCAGCTTCCTTTGCTGCCACGGCCGCCAATGCTGCCGACAAGATTTCCATTATGGTGGGCGGCTACGAAAAGCAGATCTATCTGCCGGCCAAGCTCGCAGAATCCCTCGGTTACTTCAAGGATGAAGGCCTCGACGTCGAGCTTCTCAACGAATCCGCCGGTGTCGATGCTGAAAACCAGCTGCTCGCCGGTGCCGTTCAGGGCGTCGTCGGCTTCTACGACCACTGTGTCGACCTGCAGGCCAAGGGCAAGTTCATCAAGTCCGTCGTGCAGTTCAGCCAGGCTCCGGGTGAAGTCGAGCTGGTTTCGGCCAAGTATCCCGATATCAAGTCGTTCGCCGACCTCAAGGGCAAGCGCGCCGGCGTCACCGGCCTCGGCTCGTCGACCAACTTCCTGACGCTCTACATGGCGTCGAAGGCTGGTCTCTCTCCGGCCGATATCACGCCCGTTCCGGTCGGCGCCGGCCAGACCTTCATCGCCGCCATGCAGCAGGACGCCATCCAGGTGGGCATGACCACCGAGCCGACGATCTCGCGTCTGCTCAAGACGGGCGAAGCCAAGATCCTCGTCGATCTGCGCACGCTGAAGGGCACCGAAGCAGCGCTCGGCGGTACCTATCCGGCCGCATCGCTCTATATGGATGCCGCATGGGTCGACGCACATAAGGAAGAGGTGCAGAAGCTTGCGAACGCTTTCGTCAAGACGCTGCGCTTCATCAACACGCATTCTGCCGCTGAAATTGCCGACAAGATGCCGAAGGACTTCTACGTCGGCGACAAGGACGGCTATATCAAGGCTCTCGACGCCGGCAAGGAAATGTTCACGGCCGACGGCGTGATGCCGGAAGATGGTCCGAAGACCGTGCTCGCCGTGCTCTCGCAGTTCTCCAAGAACGTCAAGGGCAAGACGATCGACCTGTCGAAGACCTACACGACGGAATTCGTGAAGAACGTCAAGTAAGCAGTCATAACGCCGCTTCCGGCCAGTTTTCAGACAGGTTCCGGAAGCGGCAGTTCAAGGGACTTTACAGTTCACTGGGCTTTGCGTGCACGCCCTGAAGGCACGCGTCAGGATCAGCACCATGCAACAGGATGAACGCCGCACCCCGGCGATCGAGCTCATCAATGTCAGCCGCCGTTTCGTATCGCCGACCGGCAAGTCGTTGACCGCACTGCGCGATTTCAACATGACGGTCGAGCGCGGCGAATTCGTCGCCGTTGTGGGCCCCACGGGCTGCGGCAAGTCGACGACGCTCAATCTCGTTACCGGCCTTGCCAAGCCGAGCGCCGGCGAAGTCCGCCTGATGGGCGGCCCGGTCAACGGCATTGATCCGCGCGTCGGCTTCGCCTTCCAGACGGATGCGCTCTTTCCCTGGAAGAACGTCATCGAAAACGTCATGGCCGGTCCGCTGTTTCGCGGCAAGTCCAAGGCCGAGGCCGAAAAGATGGCCAAGGACTGGCTCGCCCGCGTCGGCCTTTCGAAGTTCCTGCATCACTATCCGCATCAGCTCTCGGGCGGCATGCGCAAGCGCGTCTCGCTGGCGCAGACCTTCATCAACGAGCCGGAAATCCTGTTGATGGACGAGCCCTTCTCGGCGCTCGACGTGCAGACCCGCACGGTCATGCATGAAGAGCTCCTGAAGCTCTGGGCCGAACGCCAGGCGTCCGTCGTCTTCGTGACGCACGATCTCGAAGAAGCAGTGGCGCTTGCCGACAAGGTCTATGTGCTGACGGCCGGTCCGGCGACGGTGAAATCGGTCTACACGATCGACCTGCCGCGCCCGCGCGTCGTCTCCGAGATCCGCTACGAGCAGAACTTCATTGATTATTGCAAGACGATCTGGGACGACCTTCGTGAAGAGGTCGAGACCAGCTATCGCCGTGCCGCGGAAGCGGCATAAGGGAGGATTGATCATGGCAAACACAGCTCTCGAAGCAGGCAACGCCCCGATCTTCCGCGCCGGCACCTCGGATGCGGAAATCGAAGCCGCGGCCCTGAAGGCGCTCGCTCGCCGCAAATACGTCGTGGTGGCTTGGCAGATCGGCATTCTGCTCGCCATTATCGGCCTCTGGCAGCTCGCCTCGGACCTGCACTGGATCGACCCGTTCTTCTATTCGAGCCCGTATGGCATCGCCTTGCGCCTGTGGGAATGGGTTGTCGACGGCACGGAAAGCGGTTCGCTCTGGTATCATCTCGGCGTCACCATGGAAGAAGCGCTGATCGGCTTCATCATCGGTTCGGTCACCGGCGTTCTCGTCGGCGTCGCCCTTGGCCGCAACAAGCTGGCTTCCGATATCCTGTCGATCTACATCAAGGCGATCAACTCGATCCCGCGCGTCGTTCTCGCGCCGATCTTCGTGATGATCATGGGTCTCGGCCTGCCGTCCAAGGTGGCGCTTGCCTTCATCATGGTGTTCTTCGTCGTGTTCGCCAATGCCTTCCAGGGCGTTCGCGAAGCCGACCGCAACATGATCGCCAATGCCCGCATCCTCGGCGCCTCCAACTGGCAGGTGACCCGCAATGTCATCCTGCCGTCGGCAATGAGCTGGATTTTTGCAAGCCTGCACATCTCCTTCTCCTTCGCCATCATCGGCGCCATTGTCGGTGAGTTCGTCGGATCGCTGGCCGGTATCGGCTACCTGATCTCGATCGCCAAGGGCACCTACGATGCGGCCGGCCTCTATGCTGCGATCATCCTGGTGATGGTGGTGACGCTCGGCGCCGAATACGTGATGACGCTCATCGAGAACCGCATCACCCGCTGGCGTCCGCAGCAAAGCCTCGACACACACTAAGCGTTGGTTTTCTGGTACCTCCCAAGGCCAGGGGCCGGGCATCTTTGCCCGGCCTTTTTGTTGTGTGTCCATAGTAGTCCCCTCTCCCCGCTTGCGGGGAGAGGGGACTACTCCGCGGTTGCCGCGCTCGACAACCAAGGACTGCGATTTAACTTCACCGTTCAAACCGCCGGCAATCGCACGCTGACCAGCAGGCCGCCACCGGCCGTCTCGCCAAGCGTGACCGAGCCGCCGGCGCCGTCGACCACTTCGCGGACGATGGCAAGGCCGAGGCCGCTGCCTTCCGGCTCGGTGCCCATGATGCGATAGAAGCGTTCGAAGACCTGTGCGCGTTCGGCTTCCGGGATGCCGGGTCCGTTATCCTCGACCCATAGCAGAGCCGTATCGCCTTCCCGGCCGATGCCGACCGTCACACGCCCCCCTGCCTGCGTGTAGCGGAGTGCGTTGTCGACGAGGTTGACCAGCATCTCGCGCAGCATGGTGCCGTCGCCTTCGATATGCACCGGCGTCTCATCGGCCTCCAGCCCGAGATCGATATTGCGGCGCAAGGCTTCCTCGGCCAGCGTTTCCAGCACCCGCCGGGCGGTTTCTGCAAGATCGATCGTGTCGTTGCGCGGCCGGCGGCTGCCGGGTTCGGCGCGCGAGAGCGTCAGGAGCTGACTGGCAAGCCGCGTGACCTGCCGCGTGCTGGAACGCAACGCCGTCAGCGCCTCGTCGCGCCTGATATTGTCGGTTTCGCGGGCGGCAAAGCTCGCCTGGGTCGAGATCAGAGCAAGCGGTGTGCGCAGCTGGTGGGCGGCATTCGAGACGAAGCGGCGTTGCGCCGCCATCTGGTTCTGTACCCGCTCCATATGATCGTTGAGGGCGTGGACGAGCGGCCGGAGCTCGTTCTGCACCATGTGAGGGTCCAGCGGATCGAGGCGCTGGCGGCCGCGCTCGCGCACGGCGTCACGTAGGCGCAGCACCGGAGCGAGGCCGCGCTGTAGGCCGACGATGGTCACTAGGCCGGCAAGCAGGACAAGCGCGAGCTGTTTGGTGAAATCGGAAAGCCACAGCCTGCGGCGCATGGCATATTGGCTATTGTGGGTGATGGCAACGGCGACGGAAATCGTGCCGTCTTGGTCGAGGCCGACCACCGGGTGGCTGAGCATGAGCACGCGGACACCGTCGGTCCGAAAGACCCGGTCTTCGCCGGTCAGGTCTCGCTTCGGCCGTGGCAGATCGGGAAAGCCGGCGATGAGGTTGCCCCAGGCAGTCACGACCTGGTAGAAGACGCGGTCGCCATAGCCGGTATCGAACATCTCCAAAGCTGCAGGCGGAATGTCGATCTGCACCGTGCCGCTGGCATCGACACGCACGGCCTCGGCGATCACGCGTGCCGAGGCAAGCAAGGTGTGATCGGTGACGAGATTGGCCGTCGCGTCGGCCGAACGGAAGCTCAGATAAAGGTTGATGCAGATCGCGCCGATCAGGGTCAGCACGACCCAGGCGAAGAGTTGCGCACGCAGGCTCGTCGTCACCGCACCGACGGCGCGGCTCAGGATTCCCTTGGATGGTGAAGCCTCATCATTGTGCATGGCGGAGGAGGTAGCCGAGGCCGCGCAGCGTCGCGATCTGCACGGTGCTGCCTTCGAGCTTCTTGCGGACGCGATGCACATAGATTTCGATGGCGCTGGTGTCGGCGAGATCGTCAAAGCCGAAGACGCTTTCCGAGAGCGTCGCCTTGGTGACGGTGGTGCCGGCCTTCATGACCAGATGTTCGAGTACGGCGTGCTCCCGCGGCGTCAGCGCCAGGGATTCGCCGGCCAGATAGAATTGTCTAGTGCCGCCATCGAATACCAGGTCGCCGACGGCGATCTCGGGGGCGGCGCGGTCGTGGCCGCGACGGACGGCCGCGCGGATGCGGGCTTCCAATTCGGCAATCTCGAAGGGTTTTGCCAGATAATCGTCGGCGCCGCTGTCGAGGCCGGCGACCCGACCATCGAGGCTGGCATTGGCGGTCAGGATGATAACGGGCACCTTGTTGCCGCTCTGGCGCAGGCGTTTCAGCAGCGTCAGCCCATCCATTTTCGGCAGCGACAGATCGAGGATGACGATGGCGTAGGCCGCCACTTTCAGCATGTGTTCGGCATCTTCGCCGTCATAGGCGATGTCGACGACATATTGCGCCTGACGCAGCGCCTTGCCGAGCCAGGACGCCAGTTCGCGGTTGTCTTCGACGATCAGGAGCCTCATGCAGCGACTATACAGCAAGTGTCGGATATGGCGAACATTTCCGGCGGTTTTCCAGCCAGGGCATCATCGATTGGCGAGCCTTAGGCCCATCTCCCTGACCTCCCGCAGATAGACCTTGCGCGCATAGGGCGGGGTCAGATTGTGGTCGGCTTCGGGAATGATGGTGAGGCGTATGTCCGGAAAATGCTTCAGGCCGGCGCCGTTCTCTCCGAACTGGTCATGCAGATGATCGAGCCCGATATCATGGGCGCTGTAAATCAGGGACATGTCGACACCACGCTTGGCAAGCGTGCGGAAACCGCCCAGCACAGGTCCCTGCGCCGCGGCGAAGAAAGGAAAGGCGCTGAGCAGCTGGCGGCTTGCTCGCACTGCGCGCCGGCCAAGCCCGGTCACCATGTTGCATAGGGCGCTTTTCGCATCGATCTGGCCACCGAAAAGCCGCTTCAGCGTTTCCATTTGCAGGAGCTTGCGCCCATAGGTTTCCAGCGAGCGCGGAGCGAAGCGCAGGGCTTCATCGACCGATCGGCTCTCATCCCAATGGAAGCTGTAGGGATTGACCGTGATAAGACCATTGCAACGAGCGTCGCGTATCGCCGCCTGGAAGGCCAGATAGCCGCCGCTGCAACGTCCCACCACATAGGCTGGCAGCAGGTCCTGTTTCTCCAGAAGATCCAGCGCCTCTTCGACATCCAGATGCTGTTCGCGGGAATAGAGCACCTGCTCGGGCGCGCCGGAAAGCGGCGGACTGTCGCCGACATTGGCCGTATCGAAGCGCAGTGACGCAATGCCATCGCGGGCAAGCGCGCGCGCCATGCCGACCGACATCCGGCCCCAGCCGGCATGTCTGTCATAGGCTGTCGTCAGGAGAAGCGCGGTTGCGCCCGTGCGGGCACCCTGCGGCTCGCAGAGAATGCCGAACAGACGGTTCCCTGCTCCGAAGCGCAGCGGCGTCTCGCGAAAGCCATCACCGATAAGGGGTTCATCGACCGGCGGGGTAAGATCGGCCGATGCGATTTCACCGGTTTCGGCGGCAACCGACTGCGCCCATTCGACTATTGTCCGGCCAGCCGCCGTCGGCATGGTGGCGATGGTTGGGTTCGAGACGAGATCGTCATAACCGTCGTAGGAAGCCTGCATGACCTGGGGGCTGAGCGTTTCGAGGTGACGCGCGAAATCGTCGTCCCCCGGGCGGCCGGGACGCGTCAGCACCAGGCAATTCGGCGTGCCCAGTCGGTCAAGCGTCATGAGGTTCAGCTTCCTGACCGCATCGGCGGCGCTATCAGGCATGCGCAGGCTCGCGACGGTGACACCGTCGGTCTGACGCTGCGCTTCGGCAAGCCCCATGCCCTCGTCGATCATCTTGGACCAGACGGTCAGCTCGCGCAGGTAGGCGCGGCCGGAGATGACGGGCGCGAGAAAGGCGATGCCGTCAATGCCGGCAAGCCGTTCGGCGAGCGTGGCGGCGATGGTCCCGCCGAGGCCCTGGCTGACGAGGATCAACCGTTCGCAGCCGGAAAGCTTCTTCAGCTTTGCGGCTGCCGCGAGAGCGGTTTCATGCCACGGCTCCAGACCTTTGCCTTCATCGGTCAGGTCGAGAGCATCGCCGGTGCCGGCATAATCGAAGCGAAGGCTGGCGACGCCGATATCGGCGAGATCTTCCGCCAGAATCCGCCAGAACTTGCGCACGCACATTTCCTCGAAGCCCCAGGGGCTGAGAAACAGGACGGCGGTGCCGCGTGAAGGTGCCATGGCCGATGTAAACAGGCCGACCGTTCCGGCGAAGGTTACCGGGGTCGCTGCCGATCTTAGCCGCCTTCCTTTGTCTTTTTCTTCGGCGGCTCCCCAACCAGCCATGCTTAGTCTCCTCACATTCGGCGTGGGGCCAATAGGGCCAGAGCCTGAGTGGCAATCGGATTGATACGTGCAGGCAATCGCGTCGCGATCTTCTGCATGACCTCGATATCTTCGGCTGGAACGGCTTTCAGCATTCTGAGCGCAATGCCATAGGCCAGCGCGCCGGCGATGATGGCGCCTATGAGACCTGCGACACCGGTCAGTGCCTGAACGAAACCATAGGCTGCAACCGCACACAGAATGGCAGCAACCGTGACTTTTGCAAGGTTGATGAGCATGCCGCGCGTCGATCCTTCGAATTCCATGCGGCGTACCGTCATCAGGCACAAGGCGACAAAGGCGAGCAGGCGGACCAGCGCCGCACCCTCGCCTCCGTAAAAGGGTACGGCGATGACGCAGCCGATGACCATGATGACGCTGGCGACGACGCCAATGACGGTGCGTTCGCGCACGCGATCGAGCGAATAGAGATACTGCGTGCAGATCTGCATGAAGACATAGGGTACGGCAGTCAGGGACAGGAGCGCCACCATGCCGCCGCTCGGCGCAAAGGCCGGGCCGAAGATCGTCACGACAAGCTCCGGCGAGATGGCTGCCAGGCCGAAGCTCATCGGCAGGGTGATATAGGCAATGCTGCGCGCCACACCGGCAAAGACCTCGACCGGCAGCTTGTCCGATTCCCGCGCGTGCATCTGTTCGGAATAATAGGGCAGGAGGCTGCCGCTCAATTGTACCGGCAGCTGCAGAGCCAGGTTGGCGAGCGACAGGCCGACGGCGTAAAAGCCGACGGCTTCGATCCCCCAGTAACGCTGCAGGAACAAAAGCTCGATGCGGTTGAGGAAGACGGAACTGTTGATGAGCTCGATCGAGAGAATGAGCGATGAACTGATCAGAGCTGAAAGGCCGACGCCGCAGCTGTTCTTGCGGGCGATTGCAATCCTGAGCGTCGCGATGAACATCGGCAGCTGGCCGATCGCGTAGCCGGCAAGCGCACCGCTGACGCCGAAGAAAATCGCGCCGAAGAGGACGGTGACGAGCTGCAGCGCCGAACTTATCACCGTGATGCGCAGGAACGCTCCGACTTGCTGCTCGCCGATCAGATAGTTCTTGCTGTAGGCACCGAGCGACTGAAGAACGAAGAACACGCCTGTTATGGCAACGACTGCGGACGCATCGCCGGCCCAATGCAATCGCTCCGTATCCCAATAATAGGCGGCATAGCCGAGAAGCAGAATCCCGGTTGCGAGGATCGTCGGCTGCAGAAGATAAGCGGCAAAGCCCAATCGTTCTTCAGTAGAATAGCCGTTCCCCTTCAGCTGGGGCAGAATGCGCAGCAGGGTGACGCCGGCGCCAAGCTCGGCGATCAGCGCGCCCGTCGTCGTTAGCCACAGGGAAAAGGCGATGATGCCGTTGGCCTCCGGGCCAAGCAGGCGCGCCGCGATGATCGAACATGCAAAGCCGGTCGCAAGCAGGGTCAATCCCGCCGCTGCATTCAGAACCGAATTTGCCATTATGCTCTTCGTCATGAAGACTGACCGTTCCTCAAATTGCCGGAACCTATTGCACTTGCACATGTCCGGCTCTTCGTGGGGATAGCGTCAGCTCTATTTCATATGCCTTAATATTTAGGGTTTAATGCTGCGCTAAGTTCATTTTTTACTTCGGCTAATATTCTTTCTCTCTGATATTGGCTGCCTCGGGGCTTGTGCGGAGGGTTTTAGTGTTCAGCCTCATCGTCTGCACCGTCGATCGGTTCGACCAGCTGGAGCGGCTTTTCCGTTCGCTGGCCGGGCAACGTCACCGGGATTTCGAAGTGATCGTCGTCGATCAGAACGTCGACGACCGCCTGCGCGCGCTGATCGACAGCTTTTCCTCGTCCTTCCTCATTCGCCACATCCGCTCGCCGAAGGGGCTTTCGCGGGCACGCAACAACGGCATGGCGGTTGCCGAAGGCGATTATGTCTGCTTTCCCGACGACGACTGCTGGTACGAGGCCGATACGCTTTCGACGGCGGCAACACTGTTTTCAGCCCATCCGGAGCTGGCGATTGTCACCGGCCGCACGCTCGATGCCGAAGGTCTCGCTTCCGTGAGCCCGACGGGCGAGGCGCGGCTTGCGCTGACACGCTGGAACTATCTGAAGTGCGGCAACTCGAATGGCATCTTCGTGCGCCGCGCGGCTTTGGCCGATATCGGTGGCTTTGACGAGGATCTCGGCGTCGGGTCGGAGTCGCCGTTCCAGAGCGGCGAAGAGGCGGATTTCCTGCTGCGGGCGCTTGCGGCCGACCGTCGAGCGATGTTCTTTCCCGAGCTCACCGTCCATCACGATCAGGTCACCAGCGAATACGGGCCGCGGCAGGTGGAGCGGGCGCGCAAATATGGACGCGGCTTCGGCGCGCTGATGCGCAAGCAGGCGTTTCCCTTGTATTATGTCGGTTACCGGCTGTTTCGCCCCGTCGCTGGCTGGCTTGCGGCGCTGGCGCGTTTCAACCTCGATGCGGCCCGCTACAAGCGCGCTTGGCTGATAGGTATTCTGGAAGGCTATGCCACCTGGCCGCGCTGGCGCAGAAGCTGAGGCGACTTGCCCTTCGGCGTCAGCGTCTCGGCATAGACTTCCATGTAGCGCTGGGCCACTTCGTCCCAGGCATAGGCGCGGGCATCGCGCAGCAGTTCCTGCCGCAGGCTCATGTCGTCGGCAAGAAGGCGCTCGAAGGCTGCGGTTAGCGTATCGGCGGCGGCTTCCGGATCGGAAAAATCCGAAAGCATCAGGGCAGGATGGGTTTCAGCCATCGCCTTATAGGCTTCGTTGGCGTTCAGCACCGGCAGCAGGCCGGCACTCATGGCTTCGATCGCCACCAGGCCGAAGCCTTCATATTCCGAGGCCGAGGCGAAGAGCGAGGCGCGGGCGATGATGTTGCGGATCGAGCCATCGTCGATCGACACATGCAGCGCAACATTGTGCTCCAGGCCGCGCGCCGCGATTTCCTTTTCCAGCATCGGCCGGTCGAGATCCGATGCGGCACCGATAATGTCGAGATGCCAGTCGGCATGGCGGGCCGCCAGCACTTTCATGGCATCGAGCAGATGGTCGAGCCGTTTGTTGACCGAGAAGCGGCCGATGGTGACGACGCGGCGGCGGGCTTCCAAGGCCGCGCAATTGGAAAACTTGCCGACGTCAGCGCCGTTTTCGATCAGATGGACGCGGCTTTCGGCAATCTGCCCAAAGAGCCGCGCGTCGGACTGGCTGCAACAGATGAGAGAGGCATAGCCGAGTGCGGAAAGCCGCGTTGCCGTGTTGAACCAGACCTTCTTGATGGCGGCATATTTCTGCGTGTGGAAGAAGCCGCCATGGGTGGTGGCGACCATCGGCCGCCCGTGCATCAGCTTGCCCCAGGCCAGCGCATCGAAGAAGAAATCGACGGCGTGGACATGAACGAGGTCGGCATCGGCCAGATGGCGGAAGACTTTTGGTGCCAGCGGATAGCGGCTGGAGCCGGACCAGGGAATGCGCACGATCTCGATGCCGTCGATGGTTTCGTGCTCCGCGAGTTCGCGACCTGGATCGGAAAACAGGCTGTTGCAAGTGACGACACGCACGCGATAGCCGCGGGCGACCAGCTGACGGCAGAGATTGGCAACGACGTCTTCCAAGCCGCCCTTGTTCGGCAGGAACTGGCGCACGACATGCACGATCAGCGGCCCGGTCTGCTTGTTTGCCTGATTATCCGCAACAGCCGATGTCATCGATCCACCTTCGATCCCTATGCCGCACCGCGCGTCGGCAATCCGGCGCTGCAGCGCGCCGCCCGTTGATCAGTCGGCAAAGCAGATCACTGGGTCGGTTAAAAAGGATTTAATCGTGGGCTGAAAGCCAAGCGGTTTCGGGCAAGAGGGTTAATGTAGGGGCGTTTCACCGGGAGAATTGGGCTTGCCGTGCGAGTATGGTTGATGCCGGGCGGTTTTGTCTGGCCGTCACTTTTGTGCCTGGCCCCTAACCCCAACCCTCTCCCCGTCAAAACGGGGAGAGGGTTGGGGTTAGGGCAATTTCGAATGAGATGGTGTGTTCAGACCCGAGGTCCGGACCTCTTAAAACGCTCGGAAGGTCAGCGTCGTCAGCGAGCGGATGATACCCGGGATATTGGCGATGTGGTCGTTGATGAACTTGCCGATATCCTGCTCCTCGGCGATGTAGACCTTCATCAGCAGATCGTAGTCGCCGCTGGTGGAATACAGCTCCGACACCAGCTCCGTCTGGTAGATCGCATCGGCGACCTCGTAGGTCTTGCCGGGGGAGCATTGGAGCTGAACGAAAATGGGCTTCATGAGGGTGTCCTGCTTTTGCCTGCGACCGCGATGGCGATCGGCTTTTTCTCTATAATGGTCGAAAGCGCCGTCGCCATGCAAGTTTTTCTCCAGAGCGGATGATTTTTCGGCATCATGCTATGTCCATCGGATGTCGCTCTTGCCGCTTCCGCAACTTCGCGCACAGCGCTAGATTGGCGCGATTATCTCTGTCGATTGGACCGATTTCATGCTGAATGACCCACGCTCCCATGGTCTCTGGGAAAAGACCGCCCCCTTGCCGCCGGCAACGAAGCCGCTTTCTGGCGAGATATCTGCCGATGTCGTGGTGGTCGGTGGTGGCTATACCGGTCTTTCGACGGCGCTGCATCTGGCGGAAGCCGGCACGAATGTCGTGTTGCTGGAGGCCAATGAAATCGGCTTTGGCGGTGCCGGGCGCAATGTCGGCCTCATCAATGCCGGCATGTGGGTGATGCCGGACGATCTTCCCGGCGAACTCGGCTCCGTTCATGGGGAGCGCCTGCTCGAGCTGCTCGGCAACGGGCCGAAGCTGGTCATGGAGCTGATCGACAAGCACGGCATCGCCTGCGAGCTCGAGCGCAACGGTACGCTGCATTGCGCCGTCGGGCCGGAGGGATTGAAGGAAATCGAGGAGCGTGCCCGCCAGTGGAGCAAGCGCGGCGCGCCGGTCACAGTGCTCGACGCGCGGGAGACGGAACGTCGCATCGGCAGCTCGGCTTATGCGGGGGCACTGCTCGACATGCGTGCTGGCACGCTGCAGCCGCTTGCCTATGCCCGCGGCCTTGCCCATGCCGTGGTGAAGGCAGGCGTTACAATCCATACCGGCAGCCACGTGATCTCTACGGAAAGAAGCGGCGCGAAATGGGTGGTTTCGACCGGCGGTGGCAAGGTCAATGCCGACTGGATCGTGGTGGCCACGGATGCCTACAGCACCGGTCCCTGGGAGGCGATCAGGAATGAGCAGGTACATCTGCCCTATTTTAATTTCGCCACTGTGCCGCTCGGCGACAACCTGCGCAAATCCGTGCTGCCGGGGCGTGAGGGCGCTTGGGATACCAAGGAAGTGCTCTCGTCCTTCCGCATGGATCAAGCGGGCCGGTTGGTCTTCGGCAGCGTCGGCGCTCTGCGCAATACGGGCCTTGCCATCCACAAGAGCTGGGCGCGGCGGTCGATCAAGAAGCTCTTTCCGCAGCTTGGCGACATCCCCTTCGAATGCGAATGGTACGGCAAGATCGGCATGACCGACAATGCCCTGCCGCGCTTCCACAAGCTCGCCCAGAATGTCGTCGGTTTCTCCGGCTATAACGGTCGCGGCATTGCGCCGGGCACCGTGTTCGGCAAGGTGCTTGCCGGCCATATTCTCGGGCAGATTTCCGAGGCCGATCTGCCGCTGCCGGTGACCGACATCGTCGAGCCGAGCTTCAGGGCAGCAAAGGAAATGTGGTACGAGGCGGGCGCCCAGGCTGCGCATTTCGTCGGTGCCCGGGTCTGAAGCAATTCCAGGAAAAGTGCGCAGCAGTTTTCCGTCCGGAATTGCGAGACAATAGACAGAGCAATCAACGAACCACCATTACGGGAAGAGGAAACAAGATGACCGCGACATCAGATCTTGCTGCCGAAACCAAGGCAATATTGACGGAGCTTGGCGTATCGGCTGATCGCTATACCGGCGGAACACTGGCCGTTACCTCTCCGGTCACCGGCGCCGAGATCGGCCGGCTCAGGGAGCATTCGGCTGACGAGGCGAAGGGTGCGATCGCGGCGGCGCATGAGGCGTTTCTATCCTGGCGCAATGTGCCGGCGCCGAAGCGCGGCGAGCTGATCCGCCTGCTTGGCGAGGAGCTGCGAGCCGGCAAGGCGGCTCTCGGCCGTCTCGTTTCCGTCGAAGTCGGCAAGATCACCTCCGAAGGTCTCGGCGAGGTGCAGGAGATGATCGATATCTGCGATTTTGCCGTTGGCCTCTCGCGCCAGCTTTACGGCCTGACAATCGCGACCGAACGCTCCGAGCATCGGATGATGGAAAGCTGGCATCCGCTTGGGGCGATCGGCATCATCTCCGCCTTCAATTTCCCGGTTGCCGTCTGGTCGTGGAATGCGGCGCTTGCCATCGTCTGCGGCAATTCCACCATCTGGAAGCCATCGGAAAAGACGCCGTTGACGGCGCTTGCCGTGCAGGCCCTGTTCGAAAGGGCGCTGAAGCGCTACGTCGCCATGGGCGGCGAGGCGCCAGCCAATCTCTCGACGCTGTTGATCGGTAGCCGTGATCTCGGCGAGCTGCTGGTCGATCATCGCCAAGTGCCGCTGGTCTCGGCGACCGGCTCGACGGCCATGGGCCGCGCGGTCGGCCCGCGTCTTGCCGGTCGGTTCGCCCGTGCCATCCTCGAGCTTGGCGGCAATAACGCCGCGATCGTCTGCCCGACGGCCGATCTCGACCTGACGCTCCGCGGCGTTGCCTTCTCCGCGATGGGCACGGCCGGCCAGCGCTGCACGACGCTGCGTCGTCTCTTCGTCCATGACAGCGTCTACGATCAGCTCGTTCCGCGCCTGCAGAAGGCCTATGGTTCGGTGACGATCGGCAACCCGCTTGAAGCAGGAACCCTCGTCGGCCCGCTGATCGACAAGCAGGCCTTCGACCGCATGCAGTCGGCACTTGCCGCAGCGAGGGCGGCCGGCGGCACGGTGACTGGCGGCGAGCGTGTCGAAAACGCTTCTGCCGACGCCTTTTACGTCCGTCCGGCTCTGGTCGAAATGCCCGAACAGACCGGCCCGGTCGAGCAGGAAACCTTCGCGCCGATCCTCTATGTCATGAAGTACAGCGATTTCGACAAGGTTTTGGCGCTGCATAACGCCGTGCCGCAGGGCCTGTCGTCGTCGATCTTTACTAACGACATGCGGGAAGCGGAGACTTTCGTGTCGGCGCGCGGTTCGGATTGCGGTATCGCCAATGTCAATCTCGGTCCCTCCGGCGCCGAGATCGGCGGCGCATTCGGCGGCGAGAAGGAAACGGGTGGCGGGCGCGAGTCCGGCTCCGATGCCTGGAAGGCCTATATGCGTCGGGCGACCAATACGATCAATTACGGCCGTACGCTGCCTCTGGCCCAGGGCGTCAAGTTCGACGTCGCATAGCAGGAGCATTTCCAGGAAAAGTGCGCAGCGGTTTTCCGCCCGGGATGCGTAAAGGAACAATGAGACAGAGTTTTTGCTGCATTGCGATGGGGCGGATGAGGGCGTAGAAAGTCTTTATCCGCCTCATTTTTCAAGGTCTCCTGTCATGCATCTGTCGCTCGCCGAAGCCGAAACGCTTGTTGTGGGGGCGTTGCAGCGAAACAAGGTGAGCGTTGAGAACGCTCGTGCCGTGGCTGTCGCGCTCGTCGCGGCGGAGGCTGCCGGGCAGGGTGGCCATGGTCTGCGCCGCGTCCCTGCCTATGCTGGCCAGGCCAGGGTCGGCAAGACCGATGGTTTTGCCACGCCACAGATGAGCCGACCCTTTCCAGCTGTGCTGCGCATCGATGCCGGCAATGGCTACGCCTATCCCGCGCTCGATCTTGCCGTTGCCGAGCTTCCCACGATTGCCCGCGAGCAGGGGATTGCGCTTGCCGCCATCAGCCGATCGCACCATGCCGGCGTCATGGGCCTGACAGTGGAGCGGTTTGCCGATCAGGGACTGGTGGCGCTGATGGTCGCCAATGCGCCGGCATCCATGGCACCCTGGGGCGGCAAGACGCCGGTCTTCGGCACCAACCCGATCGCCTTTGCCGCACCGCTTCCGGGGGACGATCCGATCGTGATCGATCTGGCGCTGTCGAAGGTGGCGCGCGGCAAGGTGATGGCCGCGCGGCAGCAGGGCGCCTCGATCCCCGCCGACTGGGCTTTCGATCGCGGGGGAAAGCCGACCACCGACGCCGAAGAGGCGCTTGCCGGCACAATGGTTCCAGCCGGCGATGCCAAGGGGGCGGCACTCGCTCTCATGGTTGAAATTCTGGCGGCCGGCCTGACCGGCGCCAATTATGCCTTCGAGGCCTCCTCGCTCTTCGACGACAAGGGTGCGCCACCCGCGCTCGGCCATACGATCATCGCGATCAATCCGGCGGCCACGAGCGCGGCCGATACGGCGCAGCGGCTGGCTTTGCTGGCGGGTGAGATCACCCGCGATCCCAATGCCCGCCTGCCGGGCCGACGCGGTCAGAGTTCGCGGCGTCTTGCATTGGCGGAGGGGATCACCGTCGAGGATGAAGTGATAGCGGCGATAGAGAAGCTTTGAAGGTCGCTCAAGATGATGGACGGGTGAGTGTGGCTTTGTCGTGATCCGGTGCACGGCCCCTCACCCCAGCCCTCTCCCCGCGAGCGGGGCGAGGGAGTTATCGCGCAAAGCAATGTGTCGATGGGCGAAGAGGGTAGCGGTTTGACTCGTTCGTCCCCTCGCCCCGCTCACGGGGAGAGGGTTAGGGTGAGGGGCCAGGCAGATAGTCGCTACGTTAACGAGAATGCCTGACGGCTACCCACGATCAAAAAATCAAGCGACCGCAGGCTTTTCGTTCAGCCAGCCGCCGGTGAAGCCGGCGCGTTCGAGGCCGGTGCGGAGGATCGGCGATTGCCGCATCAGATTCCAGATCATGCCGGTGCGGGCGTTTTCGATCATCATGACCAGCAGGCCCTGGTCAAGCGCGACCGAACGGTCGTCCACCCAGCCTTCCGGGCCGGCGCCCTTGACACTCGGATTGAAGCCGCCGGGGAAGCGGCCGTCGAGCAGCAGGTTGGGATAGGTTGAAAGCAGCGCCCGCGTGCCGTCGAGTGCGGCCTGGCGGTCGAAAGGTAGGCAGGACAGCGGTCCCCAGGGCGCGATGGTTCCATCATCCGGGCCGAGCGGGGCGCCGCGGGCGGCATAGCCGAAAACTTTCGGCGCATAGCGCAGGCTATGCTTGGTGCCTGTGGGGTTCGGACCGTCGCAGGCCGAAAGCCCCCATATGTCCTTCGCATAGCCGGCGAAATGGCCGGGATTGCGATCGGTATAATCGCGCTGCACTGATATCGCCGTCTGGGTATTGCGGAAGTAATCGGTATCCTTGTCGGCCACATGCTTGTCGCGGATGCCGCGAAAATCGATCCAGGCATGCGAGAAGAGGTGGATGAACAGCGGCCCTGCATAGAGGAAGGGCGTGTCCTTGAACATCATCCAGGTATAGGTCGACGCAAAGGCGTCGTAGCTCGATGGCGGAATGGGATGCGTGGGCGAGCCGAGCGCCAGCACATAGAGGAAAATCGCCTCGTCATAGCCCTGATAGCGCCAGCGCAGGAAACCGCTGGCCGGCTTCCAGCCCATGCTGATCGTCTGGCCCTTGTTCAGCGCCCAATGCCAGTCGCAGCGTTCGTAAAGGAATTTCGCCTGCTTGCGAAGGTCGCGCTCGACCTGGTTGTTTCCGGTAAAATAAGCGGCCGCCGTCAGTACACCGATCAGCAGAAGACCGGTATCGATGGTCGAAAGCTCGCTGTTCCAGGCGCGGTTGCCCGTCTCCATGTAGAGGAAATGATAGTAGAAGCCGCGATGGCCGGTGGCGCCACGCTCGGTGCCCTGATCGCTGTTGGCGAAGAAATCGAGAGCGGCCAGCACCCGTTTGGCCGCATCGGCGCGGCTGATCCATCCACGCTCGACGGCGACCGGATAGCTCGAAAGCGCGAAGCCGACCGCGGCGATGCTGCAGTGGCTCGTCTTGATGGACGTATCCGCCACCAGCCCGTTTTCCGGATTGGTGTGGAGCATGAAATAGTCGAACGCCGAACGTTGCAGTTGGTCGATCAGCGCATCGTCGGTGTCGTTTACCTGTTGCAGCATCTTCTATCCGTCTCCTCGGCGCTCCTGTTGCCTGCTGAGCATAGGAGCCTGGATAGTTGCAAATCAAACATGGTTAACATTGCCACGCATTTGTGGAGGATTGTTTAAGATCATGGTCTTATCTGCGGTTCATCCCCAATTCTTAAGGGCAGCGTCGCAGTTTTCAACGGGTTTGACGTGCCTAGCCTGCCAGTCCGCCATTTCTGCCAGGCGCTGAACGCGGTGGCAGACGGTGATTCGCGCCGATCGCACCGCCTATTGAAGCGCTGAGTCCATTCTCTGTTCCAGCCGTTTCAGGGTTCTGCCGAAAATCGCCTCGTCTCCGAGGGCTCTCGCAAGCGTCAATGCGCCCTGGATGCCGACGATGGTCTCTTCGGCGAGCGCCTTCGCCTCCGTGCCGGGCAGGTCGATTTTTTGCAGAGCCCCGGCAAGCGCTTCGATCCAGCGATGGAAATAGCCGCGGATGGCGGCGGAAAAGCGGTCGCGCGTTTCATCGAGCGCGAAGGCGCCGATCAGGCAAACGCGGCGGCCGGAGCGGAAATAGCTGTCCGTCGTCTCCCACATGCGGGCAATAGCGGCGCGTGGTTCCTGCTCTTCGAGCGGCTCGAACATTTCCTTGATGAACCAGGCATCGATATTGGCCATGATCTCCGCCGCCATATCTTCCTTGCCGCCCGGAAAGAAGTGATAGAGGCTGCCTTTCGACAGTTTCGTGCGTGCGGTGATCTCGCTCATCGATGCGCCCTCATAGCCGAGCTCGCGAAAGACTTCGGCAACAAGGGCGATGGCGTCGGATTTTTCGAAGACGGTACGCACCATCTCAAAGGCCGAGGTCGGAAAGGCTGGGATGATCGTCCGGCCGGCGGCCGAGCGGCCAATGGAATTTCCGGTCTTCCTGCCTGATAGGCATGTCGTTGATGGAGGCGAAGCGGCGCTGCATCAGGCCCTCGGCATCGAATTCCCAATTCTCGTTGCCATAGGAGCGGAACCAATGACCGCTGTCGTCGTGCCATTCATAGGCAAAGCGCACGGCGATGCGATTGCCTTCGAAGGTCCAGAGTTCCTTGATCAGCCGGTAGTCCAGTTCCTTTGCCCATTTGCGCGTCAGGAATTCGACGATCTCCTTGCGGCCGCGCGGGAATTCGGCGCGATTTCGCCACTGGCTGTCTTCTGTGTAGACCTTGGAAACGCGTTCCGGATCGCGACTGTTCCAGCCGTCTTCGGCCATGCGGACTTTGGCGATTGCGGTTTCGCGGGTGAAAGGCGGGATGAGAGGGGTCGGCATGACATGTTCCTTCTAAACCAATCGGTTATTTATAGACTGATCGGTTTAGAAGATCAAGCAGTGGTCTTTTCGTCGGGGCGAGGGTCTCAATGGGCGAATTTTCGTGCCCCGGCGACGCAGGCGACGACAGCAAGCGTCACCACGAGCATGGACCAGCTGACGCTTTCCTTGAGAAGGGCAGCGGCGAGCGCGAAGCCGAAGAAGGGCTGGAGGAATTGCAGCTGGCCGACGGCTGCGATGCCACCCTGGGCGAGCCCGCGATACCAGAAGACGAAGCCGATCAGCATGCTGAAGAGCGAGACATAGATGAGGCCGAGCCAGGCAGGGCCGCCGATGCCGTCGATGTTGTGCGGCATGGTCATGAAGCAGAGCGCGATCATAACCGGCAGCGACAGGACGAGAGCCCAGCAGATAACCTGCCAGCCGCCGAGCCGGCGCGAGAGCACCGCGCCCTCGGCATAGCCGAGGCCGCAGACGATCACGGCTGCAAGCATCAGGAGATCGCCGACCGGCGAGGCCGACACGCCCTGCGCAAGCGCATAGCTGCACACGAGCGCACTGCCGAGGACGGAGAATATCCAGAAGGCCGGGCGCGGCCGCTCGCCGCCGCGCAGCACGCCGAAGATGGCGGTCGCTAAGGGCAGCAGGCCGATGAAGACGATGGAGTGGGCGGAGGTGACATGCTTGAGCGCCAATGCTGTCAAGAGCGGAAAGCCGACGACGCAGCCGAGGGCGACGATGGCGAGTGAGGTGATATCGCCGCGAGTCGGGCGCTTTTCACGAAAGGCAAGCAGCAGGCCAAGACCCAGGAGGCCGGCGATCGCGGCTCGGGCAACGGTCAGGAACACAGGGTCGAAATCCATCACGGCCACCCGCGTCGCCGGCAGCGAGCCACTGAAGATCACCACTCCCGTCAAACCGTAAATCCATCCTGTTGTCGTCTTGTCCATCACGCATGCTCCTTCTTGGTCTTCGCGGTATCGACGTATTTGTCTGGCCAAGCCAGAGACGGTGCAGTACAATTTATAGAAACTGTTATGGTATAAGGGGCAGTACGGGTGGATGACCTGTTGGTGGCAAGCGCAGTCGGCGGCACGCGCATCGAGGGAGTGATGGCGGCGATTTCCGACCGTATTGCCGCCCGCAGCTTGATACCGGGTGCGCGGCTTCCTTCTGTGCGCAGCTTCGCAAAGACGATGCAGGTGTCTGTTTCCACCGTGGTCGAGGCTTATGAGCGGCTCGCCGCCGAGGGCACGATCCGCTCGCGGCCGGGCGCCGGATTCTATGTCTGCGGCCCGCTGCCGCCGCTTTCGCTGTCCGAGACCGGAGCGAAATCGGATCGCAACGTCGATCCGCTCTGGATTTCCAGACAATCGCTCGAGGTAGGGGATGATGTCCTGAAGCCCGGCTGCGGCTGGCTTCCACCCTCCTGGCTGCCGCAGGCGGCGTTGCGGCGGGCAATGCGGACGCTGGCAAGAGGCGATATGGGAGCGCTCGCCAATTACGGGACGCCGCTCGGCCTGCCGCTGCTGCGGCAGCTGCTCGCCCGGCGTCTCGGCGAGCATGGCATCACGGTGCCGCCGGACCAGATCCTGCTGACGGAATCCGGCACCCAGGCGATCGACCTTCTCTGCCGTTTCCTGCTCGAACCCGGCGATACCGTGCTGGTGGACGATCCCTGCTATTTCAATTTTCATGCGCTCTTGCGGGCGCATCGTGCCAATGTCGTCTCCGTGCCCTTCACGCCTACGGGGCCGGATGTCGAACTGTTCGGACAGATTCTCGAACGGCACAAGCCGCGGCTCTACATCACCAATTCCGCCATTCACAATCCGACGGGAGCGACGCTTTCGCCCGTGACGGCACACCGGCTGCTGAAGCTGGCGGATGCTGCCGGGCTGACGATCATCGAGGACGATATCTTTGCCGACTTCGAGGATGTTCCGGCACCGCGGCTTGCCGCCTATGACGGGCTCGACCGGGTGATCCATATCGGCAGCTTTTCGAAGACGCTTTCGGCCTCGGTGCGCTGCGGCTTCATCGCAGCGCGGCGGGGTTGGATCGATGGGTTAGTCGATCTCAAGGTCGCGAGCAGCTTCAGTTGCGGGCAATTGTCGGCCGAGCTCGTCTATCTCGCGCTGAAGGATGGCAGCTATCGCAAGCATGTCGAGGCCTTGCGTGTAAGGCTCGCCAAGACCATGGCGGACGTGTCGACGCGGCTGGAAGCGATCGGTATCGTGCCTTGGTTGAAGCCCCGGGCTGGTATGTTTCTCTGGTGCAGGCTGCCGGAAGGGCTCGATGCCGCCGATGTCGCGCGTGCCTGCCTTGCCGAGGGCATCGTCCTTGCGCCGGGCAATGTTTTCAGCCTCTCGGATACGGCCGGACGTTTCATGCGGTTCAATGTCGCGCAGTCGACCGATCCTCGCATCTTCGAGGCGCTGGAAACCTCCATGCGGAAACTGAGGTAACGGTTTCGGCTGGTGGATTGCGGAGACTTTTCGGCCTGTTTGGAGGATGCAGGAGGCCCGCGCTCTTGCCAGATGGAAATGATCCGTCATAGCTTTGCCACATCGCCGCGCCAATTGCGGCCCACATCGGCTAAGAAATATTCGACTAAATGGGGTCGGTCGTGCGCGTTCTGCTTGTTGAAGACGACAATATCCTCGGATCATCGCTGAAGAAGGCGCTGGAAAAGCACGCCTATGGCGTCGACTGGATGCGCGATGGCGAATCCGGCCTGGAGGCTGCGGAGAGCTCGCATTTCGCAGCGATCGTGCTCGATATCAATCTACCGCAGCTGAGCGGCATGGAAGTGCTGCGGCGTATCCGCCAGCGGGGTAATTCCGTGCCCGTACTTTTGCTGACGGCGATGGACTCCGTGCGTCAGAAGGTCGAAGGCCTCGATGAGGGCGCCGACGATTACTTGGTCAAGCCTTTCGATCTCGACGAGCTGCTGGCGCGGCTGCGTGCGCTCATCCGCCGGCGCGACGGGCGGACCGAAAGCGTCATCCGCTGCGGCGATGTCGAGGTCGATCCCTCGGCCATGGTGGCGCGCAAGGGCAGCGTGCAGGTCCATACCACCGCTAAGGAATTCCATCTGTTGAAGCTGCTGATGGAGCGCAGCGGCCGCTACGTGACGAAGAACGATATCGAATATGCGCTCTATGACGCGGAAAACACCGTCGAGAGCAATACGATCGAAGTGACGATCTACAATCTGCGCAAGAAGCTCGGCACCGATTTCATCAAGTCGATCCGCGGCGTCGGCTATATGATCGAGCGATGAACAATTCAACGCTTACCCGCAAGCTATTTCTCCGTATTGCGCCGGTCGTCGTCGTGACGATCGTCGTGATCGCCGCTTTCGCCTTCAACAGCGCGACGCGGGAGATCAACAATATCTACGATGCCCAGCTCATCGACGACGCGAATGTGATCTGGAGCCTGCTGCGCCGTCCGCTGGAGAAGAATCCGGACCATGCGGCAAAGCAGATCGACGATATCGACTTCACCATGGACAATCAGCTGGCCTTCAATGAAGACGCCGATGACTATGCCGATGCGCACATGTTTCGTGCCTGGGTCGATGGCAATATCCGCTTCTACAGCAGCACGGCCTTTCTCTCAGACGTGCCGCAGCAGAAGGTCGGCTTCACCACACTGACCTATGGCGGGGACGAGTGGCGCGTCTATTCGCTGCCGATCCCGAATACGACCATCGTGATCGAGCTTGGCGAAAAGATCGCGCTTCGCGAAACGCTCGTTTCCAATATTCTCCTCAATCTGTTCTTTCCGCTGCTGATGCTGGTGCCCGTCATCGGCTTCCTCATCTGGCTCGGCATCAATAGCGGTCTGCGCACGATTCACGGGCTGGTGCGGCAGATTCGTACCCGGTCGCCGGATGATCTCTCAGCCATCCCCGTCGAAGAACTGCCGCGCGATCTGTTGCCGCTTGGCCGGTCGATCAACCAGCTGCTCGAAAAGCTCGGCCAGTCGCTGACGCTGGAGCGGCGCTTTTCCGACCTTGCCGCGCATCAGCTGCGCACGCCGCAGGCAAGCGTGAAGCTGCTTTTGCGGATGCTGGAACATAGCGATAGCGACCATGAGCGGCAGGCGATCATTTCCGACCTCGTTTCCAGCAACAACCGCACTATCCATCTGATCGAGCAGCTGCTGCGGCTCGCCAGGGTCAGCCACCATCCCCTCAATCTGACGGAGATTACGCTTTACCACTGGATGGCGTCGCTCATTGCCGAATTAGGCAACATCATCACCAGCCGCGAACTCGACGTGGTGCTGGAGGGGGATGAGGCAATCCAGGTCAAGACCGACGAGTCGCTGCTGCGGATGCTGGTCACCAATCTGCTCGACAACGCCATCAAATACACGCCTGTCGGTGGGGAAATCAAAGTTTCGATCGCTTCGGAGGATGGTTTCGGCCGCATTTCGATCAGCGACAGCGGCCCCGGCATTCCGCCGCATGAGCGGGAAGCGGTGTTCCAGCGCTTCTATCGCCTCAACACGCTTCACACGGAAGGGGCCGGCCTTGGTCTCGCTATCGTTGCAGATACGGCGGACCGACTTTCGGCAATGGTTGATCTTTCTACTTCACGTTTGGGCAATGGTCTTCAGGTCGATCTAAGATTGCCGTTGAGTTAAAAATACAACGTCTCGTCGTTTTTCATTTTCGCATCATTTTCCGCTCATACCCGGCTCATCTGAGGTTGTTAGACGCAACTTAGGATAAGGCGAAAGGGTATTTCATGCAGGTGTTTTGCGATTTTGATGGAACCATATCCATCGAAGACGCGACGGATATGGTGCTAACCCGTTTCGCCGGTGCTGAGTGGGAAGATATCGAACAGCTGTGGAAGCAGGGGCTGATCGGCTCCGGCGAATGCATGCGTCGGCAGATTGCTCTCATCCAGGCAAACCGGGGCGAGCTCGATCTGTTTCTGGACACGCTGTCGATCGATCCGGGCTTCGAGAGTTTTCTGTCCTTTTGCCGCCGCGACGAATTGCCTGTCACGATCGTCAGCGATGGTGTGGACTATTTCATCCGCCGCATCCTGGCGCGCCACGGCATCGAGGGTCTGCCGATAGTTGCCAATGTGCTGACCTGCAGCGTTTCGCAGGGCCGTGAGTCCTATTCGCTGTTTCCGCCGTTTACTGCAACCGGCTGCGTATCCGGTGCCGGTGTCTGCAAATGCCGCGTTGTCGATAGCAACGACCTGCAGGTCTACATCGGCGACGGGCGAAGCGACTTCTGCGTTTCCGACAAGGTCGATCTCGTTTTCGCCAAGTCCAAGCTTGTCGACTACTGCGAGGAAAACGGCATTCCGTATGTCGGTTTCGAAGACTTTTCCGATCTGCTTCCAAAGATGGAAGCCGTTCTCCCGAGCGTCGAACGACGCTCCCGTACGCTGCCGCATTTCAAGACAGCGTAAACTAGACCAAGAGGCATTGAATGAAAACGAATGCAGCCGAAGCCTTCAGCGGCGAGACCGATTCCGTCCGCTCCGAAGAAGAATTGCGCGCCCTCGAAGAGCTCTATTGCTCGCATGGCGACACGGTTCACTACACCGACAAGCCCAAGTTCTTCGAGGAATGCGAAGGTTCCTACGTCTACGATCGGACCGGAACGCCGTTCCTCGATCTGCAGATGTGGTACTCCGCCGTCAATTTCGGCTATCGCAACGAGCGCCTGAACGAGGCTGCCCATCGCCAGCTCGATCGGCTGCCGCAGGTCGCATCGCAATATCTGCACCGCGAGAAGGTGGAGCTTGCCGCGATGATCGCCCAGGATGCCGAGCGCAAGTTCGGTCACAAGGGCCGCGTTCACTTCAACGTCGGCGGCTCGCAGGCCGTTGAAGATTCGCTGAAGCTCGTGCGCAATTACACCGGCGGCAAGAGCCTGATGTTCGCCTTCGAAGGTGGCTATCACGGCCGCACGCTCGGCGCTTCGGCAATCACCTCGAGCTATCGCTATCGCCGCCGCTACGGCCATTTCGGCGATCGCGCCCAGTTCGTCGAATTCCCCTATTATTTCCGCGGCCCGAAGGGCATGTCGAAGGAAGAATACGGACATTATTGCGTCCAGAAGTTCGCCCGCCTGTTCGAGAGCGAATATAACGGCGTCTGGGACCCGAAGGCCGGCAAGTCCGAATATGCCGCCTTCTACATCGAGCCGATCCAGGGCACCGGCGGCTACGTCATTCCGCCGATGAACTTCTTCGTCGAACTGAAGAAGGTGCTTGACGATCACGGCATCCTGCTCGTCGTCGACGAAATCCAGATGGGCGTCTACCGCACGGGCAAGCTCTGGTCGATCGAGCATTTCGGCGTTTCGCCGGATGCGCTGGTCTTCGGCAAGGCAATCACCAACGGCCTCAACCCGCTTTCGGGCGTCTGGGCTCGCGAAGAGATGATCAACCCGACCGTATTCCCGCCCGGCTCCACGCATTCGACCTTCGCCAGCAATCCGATGGGCACTGCCGTTGCGCTCGAAACGATGAAGATGCTGGAAGAGCAGGATTTCGGCGCCGCGATCATGGAAAAGGGCGCGCATTTCCTCGATGGGCTGAAGCAGCTGCAGAAGCGCCACGCCATCGTCGGCGAAGTCGATGGCCTGGGCCTCGCCCTGCGCATGGAAATCTGCAAGGACGACAGCTACACGCCGGACAAGGCGACGATGGACTGGATGTGCGACGAAGGCATGAAGGGCGACCTTCAGGTGGGCGGCAAGACCTACGGTCTCGTGCTCGACGTCGGCGGCTACCACAAGAACGTCATCACGTTTGCTCCGAACCTGCTCATCACCCGCGAAGAGATCGATCTGGCGCTTGCCCTGCTCGATCAGCTTCTGACGCGCGCTGCCCGGAGATAAGACCGTGCAACTGCTGCTTCTTCATCTCGATGATGCTTTGGAGTTGCAGCCTGATTTCGTGCGCGCCTGCAAATTTGCCGGCGCGCACCAGTATTTCGGCAAGAATGCCGGGTCGCAGGTTCGGCTGTGGAGCAAGCAGGGCGCCCTTGACGATCTCAACCGCGAGATCGTCAAGAACAGGCCGACGACCGGCAAGGACCCGCAATTGTGCTTCATGGGTTCCGGCGATTTCCATCATGTCACGGCCTTGCTGCTCGACGGCGCACTCGAAAGACAATCCGGTGCGGTCACACTGATCCACTTCGACAATCATCCGGATTGGGTCAAATTCGACGGCGGCATGCATTGCGGCTCTTGGGTCAATCGCGCGCTTGCCAACCCCAGCATCCAGAAGGTCCTCACGATCGGCGTCTGCAGCCATGATCTTCGCAGTCCGGAGCGCAAGGGAGCCAATCTACACTGGCTCGGCGACGGCAAGCTGGAACTCTATCCTTACGAACATCCGCCGAGCCGCGTGGCGGCCGATTACGGCACCGGTGCCAGCTATCGGCAGGAAAGAGGCGCGCTGCACTGGAAATCGATCGTCGAAATCGGCGAGGAAAATTTCATCGACCATATGCTTAGCCGCATTCGCACCGAGGCGGTCTACGTCACGATAGACAAGGACGTGCTCGCCGCCGACGATGCCGTTACCAATTGGGATCAGGGCCGTATGCGACTGCCTTATCTCCTGGCTCTGATCAGCGAAATCGGCAGCCGCCACCGCATCATCGGCGCGGATGTCATTGGGGATTATTCAACTCCGAGTTATGCTGGCAGTCTTCGGACACAGTTCATGAAGCGCGCGGAGATCTTCATCGATCAGCCGCGCATGCGACAGGGTGCCGAAACAATGAGGAACATCAACAGCGCGGCCAATCACGCCCTGCTGGAGGTGCTGGCGGAGTATATGCAATGACCGGCAGCCTGACACTTTCCATGCTTGGGCTCATAGTATTCTGCATCGTCGCGGAGACTGCCCGCGAGGTCTGCTTCAAGCAATCGGCCAGCGAGAACGCGCCTCTTTCGGCGCTGGCCAAACCGATCACCTGGCTCGGCATTCTGCTCTGGGCCATTGAGCTTATCGCCTGGACGGCCGTTCTGGAGCATGTGCCTCTGACCATCGCCTTCCCGCTGATGGCGATGAGCTATGTCGTCATCGTGCTCGCCGGTGCCATCATCTTCAAGGAAAACATCAACCTGCGCCACGCGACGGGCGTGTTTCTCGTCACCGCCGGTGTGGTTTGCGTGGGAGTTACAGGACTATGAAAATCTTTGCGCACACCCGATGGGACCTAGCACCAGTTCTTGCCGCCGTCGCCCATCTCGCCTTCGACGTCTATCTGATCGTCGGCTTCGAAAGCCGGCCGCTTTGGCTCTCGGCCGTTCTCGGCTGCCTCTATGCCGTTTCGATCTCCTGGAACATCAACAGCATATCGCACAATTTCATCCACACACCCTATTTCAAGCCGCGCTGGATGAACTACGGCTTCAGCCTGCTGGAATCGGTCGCGATCGGTTTTTCGCAGACCTATTATCACTGGGTGCACATGCGCCATCATTCCGGCAATAGCGACCGTCCGAACGAAAAGGGCGAGACGATCGACATGCTGTCGATCTATCGCTACGGCCGTGACGGCCAACCGGAAAACGTCTGGTCCTATACGTTCCTGAGCTTCTTCCGTGACAGCCTCGGTGATATTCACAAGGCCATCGCCCGCAACCGCCCGTTCGATGCCGCCTGGGGACGGTTCGAGCTCTATTTCTTCCTGGGGCTTGCCGCGATCGCGCTGATCTACGACTGGAAGGCGGTGCTGTTCTTCGTGCCGTTCTACTATATCGGCAATTGCCTGTCTTCGCTGAACGGCTATTACGAGCACCTGAACGGTGATCCGGACGAGCCGATTGCCTGGGGTGTTTCCAGCCATCAGCCTTTCTATAACTGGCTGTGGTTCGGCAACGGTTATCACGCCGAGCATCACTATCGTCCGCGCACCCACTGGACGAAGCTTCCGGCGCTGCATGATCAGATCAAGGAAGAGCAGGAAAAGAACGGCACGCATGTGATCAGCACCTGCCATGCGCTTGGCTTCATGGCCAAGGAAAACCGGCAGTCGGAGCTATCTCATGAAAGCTGATGAATTGAGCTTCTTCATGGAGGGCTCAAATGGCAAAGGCGTCCTTCTGGTCCACGGCCTCACGGGCGCGCCCGCCGAAATGAAGCTGGTGGCTCGGCACTTGAACCGTAAGGGCTATAGCGTCTATGCGCCGCTGCTGGCCGGCCACGGCGTCGATGCGAAGACCTTGCGCCAGACCCGCTGGGAAGACTGGCTCGCCTCGGTCGTCGAGGCATCGGAGCTGCTGGCATCCAGAACGCAGGAGGTCTTCGCCGCCGGTATCTGCGTCGGCGGCAAGCTCGCCATGCTGGCTGCCGAACAGCAGAAGACCATCAGTGCCGTCGCAATCTACTCCCCCTGCTTCAGCTATGACGGCTGGGACGTTCCCTTCTACTATCCGCTGCTGGCCTCGCAGATCGGCTGGCTGTCGCGCGTTCCGTTCCTTGATCGGCTGAGCTTCAGCGAGACGACCTCGCTCGGGATCAAGGACGAGCGCATGCGCCGGCTGATCGAAGGCATGGCGAGCGAAGGGGTTCTGGAAAAATTCCCCGGCAAGGGTCTGGTCGAGATGCATCGGCTGGGCAAGACGCTTCGGAACATGCTGCCGCAGATGCAGACGCCGACGCTGATCCTGCATGCCGAGGACGACGATCTCGCCAGCCCGAAGCATGCCCGCTATATTTCCGAGCATATCGGTGCTCCGCATGAGCTGAAATGGATCACGGACAGCTATCACATGATCCATGTCGACCGGCAGCATCGGCAAGTGGCCGATTTCACGGCCGACTTCTTCGAGGCGCGTCATGTCGCAGCCGCTGCTTAAAATCGTGCCGCAGTCGATCGATGATCCGGTGGCCGAAGTTCACTTCAGCATTCGCGCCATCGGCCGCGACGCATGGAATGCGTGCTTTCCGAATGATGTCGAAGACTATGATTGCCTGCTAGCGATCGAGGAAGCTGGCCTCGAAGGGTTCGAATGGCGCTATATCACCCTTACGGAAGGTGGGCGTGTGAGCGCCGCCATGCCGGCCTTTCTCTGCCTCTACGCTCTCGATACGACGCTGGATGAGGGGTTCCTGCGCCGGTTCGTGCGCAGCATCCAGCGCCGCTTTCCCGGTTTCCTGAAGCTGCGCCTTGCATGCCTCGGATCGCCCTGCACGGAAACGGGCGCCATCGGTTTTCATCCCGACATCTCGCGCGAGCGTCGTCGCGTACTGCTGACGGAGATGCTGTCCTTCTTCGAGCAGGTCGCTGCGACGGAGCGTTGTGCGCTGATCGGTCTCAAGGATATTCCGGAGCAGGCTTCGGCGGAGTTCGGCGATCTGCTTGGTGCGCGCGGCTATGCCTCGATCGGCGGCCTTCCGACGGCCTGGCTCGACATCGATTTCAAGACGATCGATGAGTATCTTGCCAGGCTTTCGGCCGGTACTCGCAAGGACATGCGCCGCAAGATGAAATCCTTCGACCAGGTCAGGGTCGAGATGCGGACGGATTTCGGCGAATTCCTGCCCGAGGTGATGGCGCTCTATCACGACACGCGCAACCGCAGCGAATTGCAGTTCGAGGAACTGACGCCAGCCTATTTCCAGGGCATTCTCGGCCATATGCCCGGCCGCTCCTTCTGCGCCTTCTATTTCGTCGGGGACAAGCTGCTTGCTGCCAATCTGATCGTGCATGACGGGCGCGTGGCCATCGACAAGTTCTTCTGCATGGATGGGGAAAAGGGTCGACCCTACAATCTCTATTTCATCAGCTGGTTTACCAACCTGCGCTATTGCCTGGAGAACGGCCTCAGCCGTTATCAGAGCGGGCAGGCCCATTATGAAAACAAGCTGCGGCTCGGCAGCAAGCTGACCGCCAATGCGATGTATTTCCACCATCGCAATCCTTTGCTTCAGAGTGTGCTGCGACTGGTATCGCCGCTGTTCTCGACAGACGAGGCGGATGCGTAATGCCTAGTATACGTTTTTTCTGGCTCGCCGTGCCCGTGTTGAGCACCCTGTACCAAGTCCTTATCAAGCTTGGTGCCGGGCACTTGCACGATGCGGGCATGCAGGTCTGGCTGTGGCAGGCCCTTTCCTCTCCATGGATATTGATGGCGATCGCCGTCGAGATCGTCGGCTTCTTCATCTGGATGAATGTGCTGGCCGAGCTCGATCTCAGCCGTGCCTTTCCGCTTACGGGCATCAGCTATGTGCTGATCGTCGCGACCGGCTGGTTCGTCTTCGGCGAGCGGGTCGTCGCCCTGCAGATGGTCGGCAGCGGCTTGATCCTGACGGGCGTCTGGTTGATTGCAGGCGCGGGTGTCGAGACGAAAGCGCACCATGAGGAATTGGAATTGGAGCCGAAGCAGGAGGAACTGCGTACGGGGACCGGCAAGGATAGGTGATGCCCAACATGCAAGCTGACAACCGCCCAAAGGGCAAAACCCCCGCCATTTTCTCCAGCCTTGTCGACTGGTGCGTGAAGCGGGCACTCTCTTCCATCGTGACGCGCGGCGCGTTGAGCGTGACGACGGCAAGCGGCCGCGTGCTGACCTTCGGCGATGGCACCGGTGAGCCGGTTCATGTTCGCTTCACCGACGACCGCGCCGAATGGGCGCTCCTCATCGATGCCGACAAGCGGCTTGGCGAACTCTTCATGGATGGCCGCTTCATCGTCGAGCAGGGCACACTCTACGACTTCGTGGCGATGATGCTGAGGGAGGGGCAGAACACCACGCATCCCCTTATTGCCCGCATCATCGATCACCTCAGGACGAAGCTGCGGATTTTCCGCCACCGCAATCTGCCTGGGCGCTCTAAGGCCAATGTCGCGCATCACTACGACCTCGATGGCCGGCTCTACGAGCTCTTCCTCGACCCGGACCGGCAATATTCCTGCGCCTATTTCGAGCATGCGGACCAATCGCTCGATGACGCACAGCTTGCCAAGAAACGCCATCTCGCCGCCAAACTGCTGATCGGGCCGAACAACAGCATTCTCGACATCGGCTGCGGCTGGGGCGGTTTGGCGCTGCATGTGGCGGAGCAGGCACCGGGCGGCTATGTGCTCGGCGTCACTCTCTCCGAGGAGCAGCATGAATATGCTTCGAAGCGCGTCACGGACATGGCCGGGGGAACGCCGGCCGAGGTTCAGTTCGCACTGAGGGACTACCGCAGCCTGACCGGCCGCTTCGACAGGATCGTCTCTGTCGGCATGTTCGAGCATGTCGGACTGGCATCCTATCGCACCTTTTTCCGCAAGTGTGCGGAGCTGCTCGAGGATGACGGCATCATGGTGCTGCACACCATCGGCTGCTCGGCGACCCCCGGCTTCACCACGCCGTGGCTCGACAAATACATCTTTCCGGGCGGTTATATTCCGGCACTCTCCGAAATCGTGCCTGAGATCGAGGCGGCGGGACTTGCCATCACCGATGTCGAAGTGCTGCGGCTGCATTATGCCAAGACGCTCGAGGCGTGGCGGGAGCGCTTCATGGCGCGCTGGGACGATGCCGCCAAGCTTTACGACGAGCGTTTCTGCCGGATGTGGGAATATTATCTTTCGACGGCGGAGGCCGCTTTCCGCTACGAGGATCTCGTCGTTTTCCAGATCCAGATCGCCAAGCGCAACGACATCATCCCGCTGACGCGCAACTACATCGCCGAGAATGAGGCGAAGAGCGCCTCAAAAGTTGATGTTGAAGGTTCTGTTCAGCGTGAAGCCAATGATGTTCTGGTCGGGTGAGCCGAAGCGCGAGGTGATCGGGCTGTCGGCGGCATCGCCTACCAGGCGGTTATATTTCTCATAGACCTGTACGCTCCATTCCGGGGAGATCGTGTAGGTCGCAGCCACGGTGAAGCCGACCGACTTTACGCCGGCGCCGGCATCGAAGGCATTGATATGGCCATGTCTCGCAGCTTCATTCTCCGAGATGCCAAAGTTGGTGCGCATATACACTGAATTTGCCATCGACAGGCGAGGGCCGGCAGACAGAAGCCATTTGTCTCCGAGCGGCTGGAACCAGTCGAGAGCGAAATCACCGACCAGACCATCGCCACCCCAAAGCGACTGGCGTATTTCCGTGCGGAACCGCAGCCGATTTTCCATCAGCCAATATTGGGCGAAGCCGCCCGCGTCGAAATTCCAGCGCACTCTGCGCTGACTTTGCAGATGCAGATCATTGAGATCGAAGCGGTCATCCCTCAAGCCGACCACAGGGCCGATTTCGAGGCCTCCGAGATCGAAAAGCTGAAAGTCGAAATTGTCGTCCGGAGCGCTGTATTCCGTGGCCTCGCCGAGGCGGTGGACGTCGAAGGAGGGCAGGGCGCCGAAGGTATAGTGCTTCGATCCCTCATAGCTCGGTCCGTATTCCACGGTTGCCCCAAGCGTCACGACCCAAGTACTGGATGAGGATTTAGCAGGGGTATCGTCCGCTCTGGAAGAGGCGGGAAACATGCCGACTATAGACGCTGCCAGCAGCCCCGTTCCGGCCAACGCAGACAGCCGGGCGGAGAAAGATGTCCCAACATTTAACACTCTGACAACACCTGATGCCTGATCGCCCCTGCAGCACTACTAGCACAGCTCGCGGCTTGGAAAATAGCGGAAAGTTTGAAAGCAAACACGGCGTCTAGCCTGTGGCCTGAACGCTTCTGCATTGCTTGTGGAAACAAAGGCGCGGCTCGCCTTCCATTCATTGCTAACGCCCCATGAACCACCCCTCGGCAGAAAGTAAAGCCAGCCACATACCGTCGTGGCTACCGCAGCGACTGCCATAAATTCCCGTTACGATAGAGACATTTTATGTCACGAACCTGAAGCGCACGTGCCACTTAACATATCGTCCCGGCTTTCATCGGTTGGAACCTGCGAGTTCTATTCCTAGATAGGCTTTGTCCGGTATCGGGCTTCGATCGTGGACGAAGCGACGTAAGAACAGGCAAGGGCAGGTATTAGCGCATGAAGGATCGGCCGTTAGGCATATCGGGTATCCCTGGATGGTTGAACCGCTACGAGCCCTTGCTGCTTGTGATGTTCGCCGCGCTTTCGGGCGGAATTCTTCTGTTCATCTACCTGACGGGAGAAGTCCTCGAAGGCAGTACGAAGGGTTTCGACGAGGCGATCCTGCTGGCGCTTCGCCAGCCCGGCAATCTTTCTGTTCCGATCGGGCCGGGTTGGCTGACCCATGCCGTCAAGGACGTCACAAGCCTCGGCGGGACGACGGTGCTCGCGCTGATGACGACGCTGGTGACGATCTATCTGCTGCTCGACCGGAAGCGTGCCATCGCCTTGTTCATCCTTGCTTCGGTGCTCGGCGGCTGGGCGCTGAGCGCGGCCCTGAAGGTCGGCGTTGCGCGGCCGCGGCCGGATATCGTGCCGCATCTGGTCGAGGTCCACGATCTGAGCTTTCCGAGCGGCCATGCGATGGTGTCGGCCGTGACCTATCTGACCCTTGCCGCGCTGATCTCAGGCACGCGAACCTATCGTTCGACGCGCGTTTTCACCGTCGCGGCCGGCATCCTTTTGACATTGATGATCGGCGCGAGCCGGATCTATCTGGGTGTCCACTACCCCACCGACGTTCTCGGTGGCTGGTGCGCCGGCGCGACCTGGGCGCTCGCCTGCTGGATCATCGCCCGCCGCTATATATCGCTTGTCCCAAATGGCGAGCGATCGGCGCGAGACGATGCTCCGCCTTTCAAATGAGGGGCGCTCTTTCCGGGCCTGGTATCAGCACTGGACTTCCAGCCGCGTCGCCACAAGCAGCGAATAGTCCGTGCCCTTGGGATCGCTGAAGAACATGCTGGTCAGCGCGGCCTGGTTTTCCGCCATGACTTCCTTGGGATTGGGCCTGACCACCTTGCGCTTGCAGCGGCCGAAGGCCGGTCCCGACGTGGTCATATCGTTGTCGGTGGCGAAATCGACCGCCGTATAGAGCGTCTTGTCGTAGATCCCGAAGATGGTGGTTCCCTTGAGGAAGGTCTTCTGTTCCGGCTTCAGCGAGAAGGTCAGGGTCAGCGAACCATCCTTGTAGTCGGCCTCTATCGCATCCGGCTTGGCCATCGGCACTGTTTTGCCGTTGCTGGTGACGTTCGTGTAGTAACCGTATTGCGCCAGCGAATCCTTCACCGTCTTGCCCACGGCCTTGAGCTCGCTCGCGCTCAGCGCCTGATCCCCGGCCTTGCCGAAATCCATGAGAACGGAAGAGGTGAAGACCTCGTCGAAGCTCCAGACATTGCGCAACTCGCTGATCGAGCCGTCAGGCGCGGAGACGACCTCGAACTTGGCATCGATGAAGATATGCGGATGGGCGAGTGCGGGAACGGGCAAAAGCGACAGGATCGCAATCAGCAGGGAAATCTTTGTCTTCATGCTTTTCATGCGAGCGGCTACCGCGTTTCGTCCGTCTATCCGATGCGCAGACCTGGACGGCAAATGAGACTGATTTGAGACCCCAGGCGTGCTGGACACGGCATAGATGCAAGCAAGGGAAATAGAAGTGTAGAAACCCGGCTTTTCGGCCAAAAACCAGCCTTCAGCCTGAGCCGTGGCTTCTTCATATCAGAGAAAGACTGGAAAACTGGAGCGGGCGAAGGGATTCGAACCCTCGACCCCAACCTTGGCAAGGTCACATATGCCTTACGCCATGATATCCTAAAATACGAAAAATATCACAATATCAATGTGTTATATTGACAGCGCCGCCGTGTCAACGCTAGGGTAGTCCGAGAATTTCCGCTTTCCGTGGTATCTCGGTGGTATCCAGAAAGCGTGGACGGAGGCGAACAAAATGGTCAAGCGGGCAGGTGTGGCGTTGACCAAAAAGGTCGTCGACGCCGCCGAGAAACAGGCGAAGCGCTACCATCTCTGGGACAGCGAGCTGGCAGGCTTCGCCTTGCGTGTCGAGCCCTCCGGCGTGAAGACCTTTATGATCAAATACCGCGCCAATGGCGGCGGCCGCTCAGCGACGCAGCGTTGGCTGGTCATTGGCCGGTTCGGACCGCTCACCCCTGATCAGGCTCGTAAGATCGCCAAGATCAAGCTCGGCAGCGTCGCCGCCGGTGCCGATCCGGCAAGCGAGCTGCAGGCCAAGCGGCGCGAAATGACCATGACGGCGCTCGTCGACCTCTACGAAAAAGAGGGGTGCGTCATTCAGCGGGGTAAGCGTCAGGGCGAGCCGATGAAGCCCAAAACCAAAGCTTACACGCTCGCGCGGCTCCGTAATCATGTCGTTCCACTGCTCGGGACGCGCCGGGCGCCCGAGATCAACCCAGGCGACATCGAGCGCTTCGTCGCCGATGTGACGGCCGGGAAGACCGCCAAGGACGAGAAGGTTGGCCCGCGCAAGCGGATTATCGTTCGCGGCGGTGATGGCGCCGCCCGCAAGGTGGTGCGAGACCTATCGGCCGTTTTCAGCTTCGCACAGCGCAGCGAGATCGTGAAGCGCAACCCTTGCGAAACGGCGGCGGTTCGCAAGACCGACAATCGGAGCGAGCGCTATCTAACGCTTGAGGAAATCACTCGTCTGGGCGCTGCCCTGGATGAACTCGAAGCCGAGGGTGTGAACCCCAAAGCCGTCAACATCGCTCGCCTATGGGCGCTCACCGGCTGCCGCCGCGATGAAATCGCCGGATTGCGCTGGTCCGAGTTTCATGCGGATGAGGGCCTGCTGATTCTTGGCGACAGCAAGACCGGCAAGTCACTGCGCCCGCTCGGAGCTGCTGCCGTCGCCCTGCTCAAGAGTATCGATAAGATCGACGGCTCGGATTTCGTCTTCCCAGCCGAACGCGGTGACGGGCATTATCAGGGCATCAAGACGATGTGGAGCAAGGCGATCACCAAGGCGGAGCTGCCCGGCGTTACGCCCCACACACTCCGGCATACGATGGGGTCGACCGCCACCTCGACGGGTGAGGCGCTGGCGCTCACCGGCGCGATCTTGGGACATGAGAATCCGCGTTCTACTGCAATTTACGCTCATGTGCAGACCGACCCGTCCCGTCAAGCGGCAGAGCGCGTCAGCGCAAAAATCGCTGCAGCGCTTGCCGGCAGGTTGGGGAGTGGGGTGGCCTCTTTGCAATCCATCGATGCAGTGGAAATGCTCGTCCGCAGTCTCGTTGAGCAGTTCGCCCAGCGCGGTGTCGATGCGATGCAGATCGCTGCGTTGATGGGCCAAATTGCGCAGGACGAGTAAAGCCAATTCTGTTTGGCAGCAGCCAAGAGTTTTTGCTTCCAAGGTGTTAGACTGGGGAAATCGCGGATATCGAGCATTTGCCTCAGCACATCTTGTATTTGATCCTATGTCGTCGCTGCAAACCTTTGAAAATTTTGAATATTACCCGCTATGCAGACCTAGCGGTTCGATTCCTATCAAGAGCCGCATGTTATCGACGTCGGTTGACTTGGTTTGGCTGTCGGACTTCAGAAAGAATTGGAGGAGATGGAGCTACTTCGGGGAGCGGAGCTCTGCGAGTGACGGCAAGGCCAACTGACGGCAGCGCATCGGCATGTGGTACCTGGACAGGCTTGAGGCTTGATCGTTCACCCTGAACAATTGCACTCTACTTTTGCCACCAAGGAAGGGATAGAATCTTCTACCCGATCGGCAATCGGCCCGCGCAGAACATTTGCGAGGTACAGCTCCGGTAAGGAGAAGAGCAGTTCGGCAATACCGATGAATTCGAATGTTCAGACAGGTCAGCGAACCGCGGCAAAGTCGTCACCGTCTTATCGAGAGTGAGAGGGCCGACAGAGTTTCCGTGACGGGTTGAGGGTTGGGAGAGAGGCTCCCGGCGCCCGTCATGGAGTGATCCATGTCCCACACCAAAATTCTGATTCCCGCTGAAGACCGCGTCGGTGGATATAAGCTGGATTCAAGGCGTGGCGACAGAGTAGGGCGCATATCCTCCAAGTGGTTCGAGCGGCCGGCCGATGAACGCTACCTTTCGATGTCTGATCTTTACGCGATCGTTCACGGTCGAGCGGAGCACAGCCGGACGCGGATTCTGGAGACTGGCGCAATCCGCATAGAAGCCCGGCGCGATAGCGTCGAATATCTGGCACTTTTACTGTCGAATGCGGACTTGCAAGGATTTCATCGATTGCCTCCGATGGCATCAAATGACTACTCGTGACCCTCGGAATGTGGTTGAGCCGATCGGGGAACTACTATCGCGCGACCGCATCGGCCTCATCGTTAGCCGTGCGGAGAGCTGACGGAATGTCCGCAAGCCATTCCTGCCGTTTTCTGATGGCGGAGGTTTTTGCTTTTTTGTCGCGATATCTAGAAACCGAGTAGTCCTTTGTCCGCGCACTCTATCGAGAGAGGAAAGATAGGCGACCCATCGCGGCTGAGGATCGTGCGCTTTATAGACACCGGATATGCCACTGATATTGTCACGTCTCAAGCAGTTTGCCGTCTCTCTCTCAGGGTTGCCGGAGGCAAAGTGTGCATGACCGTATCACGATAGTCATGTGTTTGAGCCAAAGCAGCTTCAGGACATCCGTAGGTGCTATCCTTAGAGGTGCGACTGATATGCTACCCGAGGCGGCAGGCGCCTGAGCGCATAGATATGGATACTATCTCCAGAGTTATAATTCGCGCTTTCATTGCAATCAAGCCGAGCTGTTGACCCACGCAATCTTCGTCCATGCGCCCTTGATTTTCCAATATGCCATCTATCTTTGATTGCGTCGTATGCTTGTAGTACTTGCATCGTAAATCAAGCTTTGCTGATCCTACGTTGTGAAATTCAAGAAGGGCACGCTGCAATGGCGCTTGACGAACTTGATGACACGCTGACGAACGAAGGTTTTTCGCAGGTCGATCGCATTATCCGGATTGAAACGGTTTTGGGAACCGATGTGCTTTTCGCCGAACGCCTCGATTATCAGGCTGGCATCAGCGAATTGTGCGAATTACGGGTGGATGTGCGAGCCAAAGATGGCGAGATCGACCCCAGAAGACTGATCGCAACGCTTACCAACGTGTCGCTGGAAATCGGAGAGGGACAAGGCATGGCCTGGAACGGACTCGTTCAAGGCGTAACCGCCGGGCCACCACTGAGCAGAGGCGGGCGGGCCTATACGCTGATGATCAGGTCGCAACTGTCTCTGCTCAGCCAAAAATCGGCCTGGCGCGCCGGAGCATTCCAACCGTTTCATCGCTTTGCCCGCACGGGTGCCGGCGACACCGCATCGCCCGCCGCAGGAGGAATGTGGTTCCGCTTATAAACAACTTTTGATTGCGTAATTGGCACGATTGCACTGTATTGCCAGCCTTGCATGTACTGGGTCTGCTTCTTCAATGTCCTAATCAGAAGGTACTATGAGAAAACGGCTTCTAGAACTAATCGATAGCGTGGCCGCATCGAAAACTCGCGTCGTATTAGAAAACTCTTTCCGGCAATTTTCGAGTTCTCTAGGCATTGATCTGTTCGCGTTCACGGTTGTAGCACCGCCATATCGTCTCGACGGCGTATCGTCATATCCTAAACCTTGGGTAACGCGATATCTCGCGAAAAACTACATATGCTTTGACCCGGTAGTAAAAATTGCAAGGCTAGCCCAGGCTCCGTTCGAGTGGTCATTTGAATCGCTTTCTTCGACGTCGCAAGAGGAAGCTCAGATCATGCGCGAAGCGGCCGAGTTTGGCATCCGGGCGGGCGTCTCGGTTCCCGTCAAACTTCCTTACGACGCGTTTGGCATGTTAACTCTCGCTGCTGACTCGGCAACTTTTCATCTCGATCTTGAACCATACCTGGGCCTTCTCGCTGTCGCCATCTGTTTAGGAAGTATGGTGTTGAATAGTGAGCGGACAGCACCAATCCTTTCGCAGCCGATCAACCTAACGAAGCGACAGGTGCAATGCCTCATGTGGGCCTCGTATGGCAAAAGCGCGAAGGCCACAGCTGCAATTCTCGGTATTTCAGACAGCGCCGTTGCATTTCATATCAAGAAGGCACGCCAACGACTGCAAGCTCGGACTATCTCCGAAGCTATTCGTACGGCCTATGATATGAAACTCCTACTTTAGGCGGAACTACGCTTGCTTCGCATATTATCCACTGGCAAAATCTCGTTCCTGCCATGGAACATCGCAATGGGGATGCGTCATAGTTAAGAGATATCTACAAGTATCGCTATTTCTGGTTTTGTTTACCGCCTCTGCAACTGCGCGGCCATGGCAAACTGCCGATCCCGCATCTACTGGTTGGTCCGTCGAGAAGCTACAGACGGCACGAGATTATGCGACCAGTCTGAATCCCACCGCGGTCATGGTTGTGCAGAACGGCAGAGCGATCGCCAACTGGGGCGACGTGTCTCGCAAGGTGAATGTGGCGTCCGTCCGTAAAAGTTTGGTCAGTGCGCTCTTTGGTATCGCGGTTTCCGAAGGCCGAATTGATCTCGGCAGCACACTTGCCGATCTCGGTATTGACGACAAACCTCCGGCCCTGACCGAAGCTGAAAAAGAGGCTACGGTGCGCGATCTGCTTATGGCGCGGTCCGGTATCTACCATCCAGCCGCATATGAAACCGGCGATATGCGGCGAAACAGACCGGAACGGGGGAGCCGAGCACCCGGCAAGTTTTGGTTCTACAATAACTGGGATTTCAACGTGCTCGGCACGATCTATCGGCAGCAAACCGGTGAGGATATTTTTGAAAGCTTCGCGCAGCGGATCGCGCAGCCAATAGGCATGCAAGATTTCTCAGCGCACGATGGCACGTATGTATCCGAGCGGCATTCCATTCACCCCGCATATCCGTTTCGCCTCACCGCCAGAGACGCCGCGCGCTTCGGCCAACTCTTTCTCGATGAAGGTCGATGGAATGGTCGGCAAGTCATTCCTGCATCTTGGGTTAGAGCGTCAACCACCGCCTATTCTGCCACAGACCGCGGTAGCATGGGGTATGGATATCTTTGGTGGACGTTGAACCCCGATGTATTCGGCCGCGGTGCGGCCCTGGCGTCCGGTTATGGCGGCCAAGCGATTGCTATCGTGCCGTCAAAACATCTCGTGGTCGTACAGACTGTCGATCCCGCTCAAAACCCGAAGGGGGTGAGGACGAGCCATTTCGTCAAATTGTTGCAAGACCTTGTCGCTGCAGCGCCGTAATGTTCAATTGTACGAATATCAGTCAGGCGGTAAACCGGCAGATCAACGATTTTGTCGTAGCTGTCGCACTGCTGGTTTCGGCAACGCAATCGCGTTTTTTTGTCCGCACCTAGCTATCGAATTGTTCTCGCCCCGGCTCAAAGAACCGCGAGTAAGGAACTCCACGACGACAATTAGGTAGAAGGAAGAGTGCGCACCAAGCATACGAGCGCACTGGAAATGACCTGCCATTGAACTTTCATCCAACGGCGATTAGAGCCCTGGCGGTGGCAGGTCAGAAACCAAAAAGCGTGGTTCTGCAAACTACGCCATTGGTCCGTGTTGTCGGTCAGCCGGAAGCTCTTGCCTAGCAAGCTCAGCGTGGCAAAGGGGTGTTATTGCTATGGGACGGCCCTCGACCAGACAGAAACCTAGGGGATTGACGGCACTCTGTAAACGTCCAGCAGTCAACCTTTGCTGGGCAGCACTAGGCACAAATAGGAACGGCTTTTCAGAGTTTTACAAGCGGACATTGCTGAGGACCTGCTATCGAACCCAGTAAATCTCGCTCGATAGAGCGTCGCAGCGTTGTTGTTGATCTTTTGTGTGTAGGGCGAAATCTCTCTGTATCCCGTAAGAGCCTCTGATTTTGCCTTGGCCAGAAGGCGTTGTGCTGCGGCGTCAGATTCGGACGCGGCGATTTGGATCTCCCAGCCGGAGCGAGCGATTGCGGTCCGGTTTGCCGCGGAGCCTTGAATAGACTTCGTCACCTCATTGCTGACCGAAGCAACTTCGATCGCGCCGGTGCGCTCAGGCGAGATCGGAACATTATCTTTTGGAAGGGATGAGCCTGTTGCGATTGAGACGTCAGCGATTTGTGTCCCGCTGCGGCTCGTTGCGAGGGATATGTTTTTGTCCAGTAGCGCAGCCATTCGATCGTCACGGCTGCGAGCGGTTTTACCACCCAGAACAACTCCGACGACATGCCTCCCTCGGTCGTTCACCGCGCTGACAAGGTTGAAACCGGAAGCGTTGGTGTAGCCGGTTTTAATACCGTCCATGCCCTTATAGCGGTACATCAAATTGTTGTGTCCGGTAATCTTTCGTCCCCGAAACATGAAAGACCGCTCGGAGAAGAGTGCGTACTCCTTGGGATAGTCCCGCATTAATGCGACAGCGAGGGTCGCCATGTCTCGTGCAGTTGTTACCTGCCGCCCGTCAGGCAGGCCCGAGGCGTTGCGGAATGTCGTTCGCGTCATCCCCAGCTGACGAGCCTTGCGCGTCATAATCTCCGCAAATTGTGCTTGTGATCCTCCGAGGTAATCACCCATTGCCTCGGCAGCGTCATTTGCAGACTTAATGATCATACCTAAAACCGCTTCACGCACAGTGAACATTTTGCCGGCGGGAACACCGAGTTTCGTGGGAATGGTGTTGGCGCCGTTTTTAGTCATGGGAATCGCCTGATCCCACGTCAGTCGACTGTCGTGAAGCGCCTCGAATGTCAGATAGAGGGTCATCATCTTTGTAAGAGATGCTGGGTGATTCAACACATCCGCGTTGTGGCTCTCTAAAACTCGACCAGAGTTCACGTCCATTACGAAATCAGCACTCCCTGCACGAGCCGGGGAGCAAACGGCAAATAGCGAGCACAGACTAATGGCTGCTGCTGCAGCCCATGCGTTTACGTATGGCTTCATGATGACATCTCAGAATTGTTTCAAAGCGTTTTAGTGTGGCATTCCAATCACTGGAAGATATTTAGTAAGCTCATCAAACTTTAGATAATTATTCGTAAATTTTTTATAAAACTGAATGTTGCAAGTGAATGGCATTACCCTTGAACAAGGTAACGATTTCGCGCAGCATGAGTAGCCTCTCCCTGTTGGTGTGGCTTTATCGCGAGCATCTAACTCCCATCATCAGTCCTTGGTCGATGTACCGCCTCGGCAACTAGCGATGGCCGTAGCAAATCGGCCTTCGCTTCTGTTCGCTGACGGCCCGTAGGATTTTTGTCCCTGTGGGTCACTCCGGTCGCGGGAAGACCCAGCGCTACGCCGACCTCGCACCTCATTCGGAAGCTGAGCCGACATAAACGAGCCGTCGCCAATGGGCAGCCAACTGGCTTTTAGGCGCACGAGAGCGAGGCGAACAAGGAATGTCTAGAATATTCGGACACGCACCCCACCGATCTGGACATCAAGGGGAATGATACGTGCTCGTCAATCGGCAGCGTGCTGGTCGCGGTGCCATCGGGACGTTTCCATCAAAATTTCCTTGATCGACTTGCTTGGTCGGGAGCAACCTTCGCGGAGGACCATTCTCCACAGGACGTCGGCGCGTTTTGCCTCATCATGAGAAAACCTCCAAGCGTTAAAGCGCAAATTAAAAGAAATCTTGGTCCCAGTATCCACAAACCCTACATTTAACGCTCTCTTCAAATTTGGTGTTCCTGGGTTCGAAAGGCGCTGAGATATGACGCCGTCGAAAGAGGGAAGAGGTTCCGCCGTTTGATAGTTCATGGCAACATCGGCGATTGGTTGTGAGAACACGCCATCGGCACCCGCGATATCGTTATATAGTTGCTCGAAGGGATATTCTTGATGTTCGTAAGCCTGGTTCATCTCCGTTTGAACCTTTGAAACAAGATCCGCGAAGCCGCAAGTGTCCTCGATCCTAACCACTATCGGGATATAATTATAAAGGCGTCCCACAACGGACGAGAGCGAGGGGTTTCGTCGATTTGCGGCGGCAAGGAGAATGACCAGATTGGGCGAATTGCTGAGTTTTTTGATCAAAAGCGCGGTGACGACGAGAAACGCAGCAAGTGGCGTCGCCTGAGCATGTTTCGCGATATCGTGAACAGCATTTCGGGTGCTGCTATCAAGGACGTGATCGAATCTTCGTTCCGGGACTGTTAAGCCTTCAGGAGGCTGTTCTTTCGGAAACTTCGCAAAAGGTAAGCTCGGAAGATTCAGTAATTGCTCCCTCCAGAACTGCCTTTGTCCATTGAGTTCTTCACGGACCTGCGCACTGTTTATCCAGCGAGCATAGTCAATAAATCCAATACTTTGGCTCGACCGAAGCTCTTTTGCCACTCTATCGGCATTGTAAAGCATCGCGAGTTGATCGATCACCAGCCCCATAGACCAGCCATCAATCGCAATGTGATGGAAAACAAGTACCAGGATAACATCGCCGCGGACGGCGCTCAGATATCCGCATCTAAAAGGAGGCCTATTACGCAGATCAAAGGGCTTCGCACAATACTTCTCAATGACAGAAGGTATCTCTTCGTCGCTAATTGGAGAAGGGACGATTGTGTCGAGTTCTACCGGTGGATAGTTGAACGCAGCAATTTTTACCTCATCACCGTGCTCAATAAATCGCAGCCCAAGGCTATCGTTTCGAACCTGAAGCTCGCGAATAGCGGCTCTAAGAGAATCCAGATTCATTTCAGACGAGCATCTGTATATACGCGACAGGTTTTCAGAGACATGATCCCTTAAGACTGCCGCCTGTTTGAATATCCGAGCCTGGCCAGGGGTTGCGTTGCAGTATGGTTCGTCAACACTAGGAACGATCGGGGCTAGAAGACCATTGGCCCCGGAATTGTTCGTTGCCTCCAGAAACTGTGCTAAACGGCCAATTGTTTGTCGTTGGAAGATGATCTCCGCAGAAAGCTGTGTCCCAAAGACTTGCTGAAGTTGTGCGACAAGCTGCATTGCGATGAGTGAGTGACCACCCAGGTCGAAGAAATTGTCATCTAGCCCTACGGGAGTTACTTTCAGTACATTCTGCCATATATCCACGAGCGCCCGCTCGGTATCGGTCCGCGGCGGGACGTGTTCTTTCCGCCCTTGATGCGCAGGATCTGGCAAAGCATTCTTGTCGAGCTTTCCATTGACAGTGAGTGGAAGAGCCTGCAGCAAGACGATGGCTGACGGTATCATATAGTCCGGCAGGATGGTCTGAACAAACGTTCTTAGATCTGCGATATCGAGTTCAACGCCGGCTGCAGGGACAACGTAAGCGACGAGGCGAGACGCCTCGGCGCCGCCATAGACGCGCGCGATAACTGCGGCCTGCTGCACGGAGGGATGACGGGCCAGGGCTGTCTCAACCTCACCCGGTTCGATGCGATACCCGCGGATCTTGACTTGTTGATCGGCCCGGCCGAGGAAGATCAGCTGGCCGTCTTCACGCCAGCGCGCCCGATCTCCCGTTCGATAGAGGCGCTCGCCTGTCCCGAATGGACTCGCGACGAACCGCTCCGCCGTCAGGTCGGGCCGGCCGAGATAGCCGCGTGCGACGCCAGCGCCTCCAATGAAAATCTCACCCGCAACGCCGATCGGCACTTCCTGCATCTCGCCGTCTAAAAGGTACAAGGACAGACCTGAGAGACGCTTGCCGATGGGACTCATATGGCTTACGGCTAGGTCGTCCTTTGTCATCTTTTTAAAGGTCGCATGAACGGTGATTTCGGTAATTCCGTACATGTTGATGAGTTCCGCCTTGTGGCCACAGATATCCCACCAGCGCTCCAGGTCTCGAGGCCACAACGTCTCCCCGCCAAATACGATGTAACGCAACCGATTGGATGTGGAGAAGGTTGGGAACATCTGAAGAGTTTCGCAGACTCTGCGAAAGGCGGATGGGGTTTGACTGAGGATTGTAATTTGCTGGTTTGTAATGAGGCGCAGAAATTCTTGTGGGTCTCTTGTAGTCGCCTTTGGAACAATGACCAGCTTCGCTCCGGTCAGAAGTGCGCCCCACATTTCCCAGACCGAGAAATCGAATGCGAAAGAGTGAAACAGACTCCAGACATCTGAAGAACCGAAGCTCATCTCGGTCGCTACCTCGTCAAGCAGACGCAACACATTCCTGTGGTCGATCGCGACGGCTTTTGGTTTTCCGGTTGAGCCAGACGTATAGATTACATAAGCAGTTGCCGTCGAGGAAACGGGCGGCAGCGTCGGCCACTCTTTTACCGTCCCAGTGTTTTCGGCTCTAGCTGGAATATGGGTCGTTGGCGGGAAGGTCGACTCGAAGCAGAAGTTATTGGGAATGACGACGATCGAGATCGCCGAATTCTCGACTATGTGCGCTATGCGCTCCGGCGGGTGCTCTGGATCGATAGGCACGTAGAACGCCCCTGCCTTGAGGATTCCCAGCATACCGATTGCCGTTTCCACGTTGCGCAGAGCGAGGATTCCAATTGAATCTCCTGATCTTACCCCGGAACGGGTTAAGCGCCGCGCGAGATCATCTGAATAAAGGTCCAGCTGAAAGTAACTCAATTCGTCGTCACCACAGACAACCGCAGTCTTTTCGGCCCATAAGGTCACTTGTGATCGAAAGCGCTCATGAATGGATTCCTCATGCGCAGGGACCCGCAGCGACAGATTTCGCTCGGATAGGATTTCCTTATCTTTGTTTGAGAGAAATGATATTTTTCGGAAAGAGCGTGTGGGGTCGTCGATCGCGTTCTGGAGGAAGTTCTTGAAGTGCTCGACGAACCGTTCGGCGGTGGTGCGCAGGAAAAGGTCAGTCGCAAAGTCGAGCCGACCCTGATAGGTAAAGCCGGTTTTTTCCAGATACATGGCAAGGTCGAATTTGATGAACGGGCGCCGATTGATGGCGAACCACTCAACAGCAAGCCCATGCACAGTCGGAAGCGGTTCGGGCTCGCCCTGGAGCGTAAGGGTGGTCTGCAGCAGAGGTGTGCGCCCGGCCGTCCTCGGCAAGTTCAGAGCCTCGACGATCCTCTCGAACGGGACCTCCTGGTTGGCATATGCTTCAAGCGCAGAGGTCCGGACCCGATCAAGAAGCTCCGTGAATGATGGGGCGTTGCTCAAGTCGACCCGTATCGGCAGAGTGTTGACGAAAAATCCGATGACATTTTCCATCTGTTGGTAGGTGCGCCCGGAGACCGGTGAACCCACGATGATATCGTCTGCTTCAGTCCATCGACTGAGCAAAGCTTGATAGACCGCGAGGAAGACCATGTACGGCGTGACCTTGTGCTCCCGGCAGAAGCGTTCGAATTTCTCCGCAAGTTCGATTGGAAGGTCGAAGCCGACGCTGTCACCTTGGAAAGTTGGTTCCGATGGGATCGGGTAATCTGTTGGAAGCTCGAGCGGCTCCGGCGCATGCGCGAGGTTCTGGCACCAAGACTCAAGTTGATCATCGAGCACATGCGATGAAAGAGCGCGCCGCTGCCAACTCGCATAGTCGCTATATTGGATTTGCAGATCCGGCAGCGTTGGTGGCACCCCACGCTTTAAAGCATCATATGTAAGCAAAAGCTCGCGAGCTAGCAGACCTGCGGACCACCCATCGAAGGCGATGTGATGGATAACCGCCAGAAATATGAATTCCTCTGGCGCTACCTTGATCACGGAAACACGCAAAATCTCCGAGGAAGGCTCCATGCCTTTCGCAAGTTGCCCGTCGATCCACCTGACCAATTCCAGAGTTGTGTCGTGTCGTTCAGAGAAGTCAACGAACCCTACCTCCACCTCATGCTGGCACGCGCTGAGCATGGGCGTCCCGTCGGCAGCCGTCCGCACTAGGGTTCGCAATACCTCGTGGCGAGAGACCACGCCACGCAATGCAGTCTGGAGCAAACCAAGATCGACTTTGCCCACGAACCGAAGTGCGAAGGGGACATTATAGCTGGCACTGGCCGCAGGCTCGATCTGGTTGTACAGCCACAATCGCTCCTGCCCAAAAGAAACTTCCTCTTTCGAAACCTCGCCCCAGACCGGCCCCGAAATTACCGCAGATTTTTGCCGGTTTGCTGCTCGAAGAAAAGTTTCAGCCGCCTCAGAAAGCGCCATTGGTCGATCCCCTTAAACTGTTCATCTGGAGTTGATGATAATCGACGCACCCTCCAAAGAAATAATATCCCGAAATATAAAATAGAAAATTTCCAGTATTCTTGGAAATTATTGTCTATGTTCAGCCTACGGCACTAATGTCTCCCGTTGCAATCATGTTGATAGGACTACGAATGACGCAGCAACACGACGGCTATCGGCGCAAAGCTGAACCTGTGGACCACGAACTAGCAGTCATCATTGACAAGGCCCTTTTTCGTCATCCTACCGAGACCTTCCCGCCAAGCCACGAACGAGAGGTTCGGCCATATGACTATTGGAAGTTCGCTCGCCTCAAAGCGGCCTTCGAAGCAGCCGATTTCATGGAAAAGCATTTTCCTCTCGCCGCCAATTTAATAAACCGTGTCGATTTGCTTCAGCATGCATGTTCGATAGCAAGTTCTACTGGAGACGTTCTGGAGTTCGGGGTTATGGATGGCCGAACTCTCAAGGTCATTTGCGAAAAGCTCCCCCACCATTCCGTTTACGGCTTTGATTCTTTCCTCGGTCTGCCCGAAGATTGGAGGCATGATCGCCGAAAGGGCGAGTTCAGTCGAGGCGGGAGAGTCCCGGATGGCCTGCCGTCGACCGCGACGATCATCCCGGGAATGTTCGCGGAAACGATACCGCCTTACCTCGCGGCAACAGCCTCAAACGATCTCAGTCTGCTCCATATTGACTGTGACTTATATAGTAGCACCCGCGATGTCCTCTTCGGCCTCCGCACCCGGATCGGTCCTGGCACAATCATCGTCTTCGATGAATTCCTGAATTATCCTGGATGGCGCGACCACGAGTACAAGGCACTTTCTGAATTCGTTAGCGAAACTGGAGCCGCTTTCGAATACGTGGCATTCGCGTCGAGCTACCTTTCGGTCGCGATTAGGGTCACAAAGAAGGGATCATAGCCGCCTCACGCCGGAGACGCTGACCGGTATCTGCAGCGAACGGCGTAGCTTGTCGGTTAGCGCTACTCCTCATCTGTAAGACTACTTAAAATGGTAGCTTGTGCCCTGCCTCAGTTTTCGCTTTGTATGTGAGAACATAATGAGGAATGACGCTGTTCAACGGATCGCCGCCATATAGCGAAGAGAGGATTAAAATGCCCCCAGATGCCTCCCATGAAGCAAGATCTAGCGCTGCAATTTACTCGCAGCTGAAAGAGATGGTAGTCAGCTATGCATTTTCGCCGTCGCAGCAACTGCAACCATGGAGCTTGGCCGATGCATTTAAGGTCAGCGCTACGCCGGTGCGAGAAGCTCTCATTCGCTTGAATGCTGAAGGACTGGTAATGACCCATCCGAACAAGGGCTTTTTCATGAAGCCTTTGAATGTCGCGGAAAACTGCGAATTATACGTGCTTCGTTCGCAGTTGGTGAAATGCTCGGTGGAACACATCATTGATCATGCTCAGACTCCGGCACTTAATTGGCTAACTGAAAGTTGGCTATCCCACCTCGAAATAATCCGCGAAGGCGGTGCTTCTGCCCCTTCCAGCCTTGAATTGTTTTTCGAGGACTGTCTTCGCGCCGCAGGTTCAGGAGCTTGCTTCGAAGTTGTCCGTGGCGTCCACGAGAAAACGCGCTATCTCCGGTCGCTATTTATCGAGCAAGAATCGCAAACAGCCGTCTATTTCGAAATTCTCGAAGAGCTTGCGTACACCGTACGCGAGAGGAATAAGCAGGCGGCCGCGGCAAAAATACGTGATGAACTAGAATTTAAACTCAAATGTGTTCCGGGGCTTTGCGATGCAGGACTCATACGAGCCTTTAGGTGCCAATAACCCCCGCCACCGAGCTATCCCAGTCGGCGACGCGGCGCCCGAGCCACGGGCCGTTCGTTCCGAAGCGGAGCCGAAAGCCAAGCGTTTTGTGTTTGTCATCGACCGGTACATCGGCCACCTCAACGGAACTCTGGGTCTCGCCCAGCGCCTTTACGAAGCCGGCAATCAAGTTATCTATATAGTCGCCCCAAGCGCTGCTCATCATTTCCGCGGGCAGCCCTTCGATGTTGTTTCCTTTAAATGGCTGGAGGGCACCAAAAAGCAACGAAGCATCGCCGATGCCTTCTTTCGCCGGGGTATCATTGCCGACCGTCGCAATGCTCGATTGATGGCCATACAGGCTGACATCGCACTTTTCGTGGAGCATAATGCTCCCGACCTCATAGTATTTGACCCGTTCCTTCTGAAATATCTGCCATTCTTCGATAAAACGGGAGCAGAGTGTGTGTCCGTCAGCACCAAGCCGCTGTTGACACGTTCACCGATGACACCTCCCTACACGTCCACGCTAGTGCCTCGAACCGGGAAAGCAGGTCAGCTACGCGTCGCTTTAGCATGGAAGAAACAAGAACTTTCCTATTTTTGGTACTGCCTGAAGGAGTTGGTAAATCATCTGATTTTTGCAGATAATCGTTGGCTCGAAGAGGCGGCTATCGAAAAACTCGCGGGGGGGAAATTTCGCCGCATGGATCGTCCCGTTCGTTTCGATATGCGATACGCCGGCGTGCCCGAAATTGTCCTGCAGGCCAGAGAATTTGATTTCCCAAGGGAACCGGAAAATCTTGGTCCGGCAATTTTTGTGGGACCTTGCGTGCGGCAATCTGCTGACACCTCGGATATCTCCGAATTTATTCCTGAAGGAGATGGTCCCTTGGTTCTCTGCTCGCTTGGAACCGTGCGGCGCGCTTCTCATGCACATATCGTGCCCTTCTACCTCGATGTGATCAAGGCTCTCGGGAACTCAAAATACCGCCTCGTTATCGCGGCGGGTTCTGCGGAAGATGTTGCGGCAATCCAAATGAACGATCATTTGCCGTACGGTAACGTGCGAGTACATCCCTGGATACCACAGCAAGAAATCTTGAAAGCCTGTTCGCTGCTGATCACACACGGCGGCGGAGGATCCCTGAAGGAAGCATTCGCGATCGGAGTACCTGTTTTGGTCTATCCCATGCGCGCCGACCAACCGGGCTGCGCGGCTCGGGTTAAGTTTCATGGCCTAGGCGAAACTTCTAGCCTTAAACGGGCGACACCGCGAAGCATACGACGGGCTGTTGAGGCCCTCTTGCAGAATGAACGCTACAAAGCAAACTGCGAGAAACTTGCCGAAACCTACCGTCGTTACGACGCCGAGCGCACTGCCGTAACTGTTCTTACAAGGCTCGCCACTCCGATGTGCGATCATAACTTCGACGGAGAGAGGATATGACGGGTTCAATTGCGATGCCGTTTAAACGGGTCTACCCAATCAAGCCAGAGCAACGCGTCATTTTTATTCATATCCCGAAGTGTGGAGGAACCTCTGTGCACGACTTTCTGGAGGCATCGGCACCGCTGCGACAAAAGCCGTCGACTGCAGCACAGCTGTCTCAATATTGTGAACACCGCCTACACAAACATATTAAGGCTCGTGATCTTTACGCAATTGTCGGTAGCGACCTTTGGGAAAGCACGGGCCGGCTGGCAGTTGTGCGCAACCCGTGGGACCTGATGGTTTCTAGTTACTGCTGGTGGCTTGAGAAAGCGCATCGTTTTTCGAGCTTACGCAACGACGCGTTTGAAGTCGCTAAATTCGGCGACTTCTCAAGCTTCATCATGTCTGAATATGGGGGCAATCGTATCAACGAATGCGATGGAAATCCGCAGGACTGGTTCATGGACGAGAAAGGGGCGGACATGGTAACAAGTGTCGCTCGGTTTGAAACTCTGGAAGAAGATCTGGCTCTCTTTTGTGAAAAGGCGGAAATTATTCCACAAAAAGCTTTACCTCGGCTAAACTTTACTGTTCGAACTGGCTACCGAGATTACTATAACACTGAAACGCGCAATATAGTAGCCAAGCGGTTCACTTATGTGATCGATCGTTTTGGATATGGGTTCTGATCGTATCTCTCGGCAATAAACTCGAATATATTTACCATTTCACTTTCCACCCCATCCTCGATGTGGCCTAGTATCTCATAATATTCAATCGCCGTGGTGCTAGCCCTGTGAATCTTATCCGGGAATTCATCGATCGACTACAGTTGATGGTCGACATCACGCCAGAGAGCGATGAGGTTTCTCTTCCTCCCGACCTTAAGAGCTTTTACCTTTTTTTTATCCGCCAGACTTGGCGCCCTTTGGCCGCTATACTGTTACTGGGAACCATAACAGCTGTGATCGATACGATGATACCAGCGGCGATAGCCTATTTCATCAGGACATCACTAAACGGCGCAAACCAGTTATCCTCGTATACGATTCCCATCATCGTGTTCTTCGTGGCGTTTCATCCGGCCGTTTCGACGCTGCATCGATTGTTTACGAACCATGCGATTTCAGCAAATCTGCCGACCCTTGTCCGCTGGCAGAGCCACACGCATATCGCTCGGCAACCCATTTCGTTCTTCCACAGCGACCTTTCCGGCCGGCTGGCTAGCCGAGTTTTGCAGACCGGTCCAGCCTTAAGAGATACCATCGTAACTGCGACGACGTCTGTCTGGTATATCGTCGTCTTCGCGGGAAGTTCGTTGTTTATGTTGGCAAACGCCGACTTAGTACTCGCAGTGCCTGTAACGATCTGGATACTGATTTATACGAGCCTTCTGGCCTGCTTCCTCCCTCGTCTGAAACAACAATCGCGAGAGATGTCAAAAATGAGGTCGTCTGTTACGGCGAGGCTTGTTGACACCTACGCGAACATCCAGACCATAAAGCTGTATTCTGGAGCGGGTGCTGAGAATGATTTTATCCGGGAGGGGCTCCGTGAGCACAACCAGACCTATCAAGCACTGCTCGCGCAGAATAGCATATTTAGCAGTCTGTTGGCATTTCTAAATGGCGCGCTGATAGGCAGCACATTGGGTCTATCGTTATGGCTCGCTGGCAAAGGCGAGGTGGAGCCCAGTCAGTTTGCGCTAATCATCCCACTCGTGTGGCATATCGCTAGTGCTTCTGTGAACGTCACTCAACAGCTGTCGTCGATTTTTGAGAACATTGGTGTTGTTCAAGAAGGCATCCGATCCATAGCGCGACCCATTCCCCCCGAGAACAAAAACACGCAAACCCCGTTGGATTTAACAGACACATCGATCAAATTCGATCGAGTCTCCTTCCGCTACCCTTCTTCTGACTCATCAGTAGAAGACATAACATTTGTAGTGCCCGAAGGTAGGCGCCTGGCAATCGTTGGCCCATCAGGAGCCGGGAAATCCACCATTATAAATCTCCTGCTCCGCCTACATAAAGCTGACTCTGGTTCAATTACTATCGGCGACCGATCAATTGCCAACGTCACCAACAGTAGCCTACGTTCCACGATGGCAGTTGTGTCGCAGGAAACTGCCATTCTAAGTCGATCAGTTCTGGATAACATTCGGTTCGGAAAGCCCGGCGCGAGCCTCGCCGAGGTTCAGAACGCCGCGAGCCTTGCCGGTGCTTGCGAATTCATTGAGGAGCTACGGGATAATCAGGGGAGATGCGGCTATAACGCCCATATCGGCGAACGCGGAGTGAAGCTTTCCGGCGGACAGAGACAGCGGCTCGCGCTTGCCAGAGCGTTGCTGAAGGACGCGCCGATCCTTATTCTGGATGAGGCTACGTCGAGCTTGGATGTGTTGTCTGAAGCTGGGCTGCGCAAAAAGCTGGAAAACCACCTGCAGGGAAAGTCGGTCATCGCCATAGCCCACAGAATAGAGACAATAGTCGGCTACGATGAAATTCTTGTTCTAAAGGACGGTCGCATTGTAGAACGCGGCGCGCATGCTGATCTGCTGGCCCATCAGGGGACATACCACGCGATGTGGATTGAGCAAAGTGGCCGCAGGGCGGGGTCGGACCTAATTGTCTCTTCTGAATAGGGCATATAGGGACATAATTTTTCGGAATATATTCAGAAATATTCCGGCCCTGTCACTTAACAAGAAACACAACTGAACTCTATTGTAGGTTCACTTCGTATTATTGTGTCAAAAATTCCACCCTGAAAGAAGATGTAATGTCTTGTTCGGCAGCAAACGGATTGAACATCGGAATCGTTGGAGCAGGAAAAATGGGCGCGCCAATCGCCCAACGACTGGCAGACGGCGGCTACAATGTCACGATCTGTGATAGAGATCCGACTGCCACTGAGTCATTAAAGAAGGCCGGGTTCCGAGCCTTATCTAGCGCACGCGATCTAGCTGCACGTTGTGAAATCATACTAGGATGCGTGAGTGGCCCTGGTTCTTACTGGAGCGTGACCGGTGGTCCAGACGGTATTTTGCACGGCGATCGTGTGCACACATACATCAACGTCGGGACGACCGGCCCCGAGTTGGCCGCCAAAATAGAAGAGACGCTCGCTGAGCGAGAGATCCAAACGTTGGATGCGCCTGTGACCGGCGGGCCGCGACGAGCTCATCGTGGCGAGCTCGCGGCAATGGTGAGTGGCCCTTCTGCGCTCGCGGAGAGCCTGAGACCCATCCTCAAATCCTACGCATCCAAGATCGTTTACGTTGGCGATGCCGTCGGCCAAGCCCAATATCTGAAGGTGGCCAATAATCTTATTACCGCCGGTAATCTGGTGATAGCTCTTGAAGCCCTGACGCTCGCCAGCAAAGTCGGTATCTCGCCCGGTGTATTCCTTGAGGTAATCAACGCTGGATCCGCAGCGAGTGATGTCACCCTCGTCAAACTTCCCAACCATGTTCTCACGAGAACGTTCGACTTCGGCGCCAGCCTTGCACTGGTCGACCATGATGTGTCGGCCTGCCTCGCCGCCGCAGAAAGCGCGGGGGTCGAAATGGCGGTGGGACACGCCATACAAGCTATCTACCGCGAGGCGATCGCCAGCAGCGGTCCTTTGGCAGACCTGACGATCGTAGCGAAATTTTTGGAAGAACGGGTCGGCGCCGGTCTTTGCAACGAGGAGTCGCCTGGCGGTTGGGACGTGGTTCCTTAGACCTGTTCGGCGTTTGAGGACATTAAATTCTATCGCCGTTCAAATGGAGGGCAGCATGTCTGATTTGATCCGGGAAAGCGCTCAACGGAGCCATGTGATCATTCATGAGGAGATAGCGCGCGACGGAGCTCAGGGCAAGACTCTCCTGAACGGGGATCAGCGAGTGCAGATCGCAAGACGACAATCCGCTTTGTTTGGCACCGCGGCTATGCACCATCTAGTGTTCAATGCTGGTTTCCCGAGCGCAGGCAAAGAGGAGTTCCGCGCAACCCGCCAGGTCGCGGAGGAGGTTGAAGAATGCTACATTGGTGCCGCCGGGCGCGCTATCCGCGAGGATATAGATCTTCTCTTATCAGCAGTCGATGGGGCGAAGTTTCCTCGAATATTTATAGCCGTTCCAGCTTCCGACCGAATGGCTCAGACTATGATGCATTGCGACGGAGCACAGGCAGCAAGATCAGCCGTCGATATGGTGCGCTATGCTAAAGACAAGCGGCCCGAGCTTTGCGTCGACGTAGCACTTGCGGATGCCTGTCGTAGCGACCCAGGTCGCGTTGCCGATACTGCTGTGGCGTTGACTGGAGCAGGCATGTCCATGGCTATAGTGTGTGATACCGTTGGTTCCTTGTATCCATCAGAAAGTAGAGCTTACTATCGTGACCTTGTCGGAAGTGCTGGCAGCGAAGTAGGTTTTGTGGCGCACATGCACAATGACCTCGGCTTTGGGCTTGTGAACACGCTCGAAGCCCTCTCTGCTGGCGTTTACGGTCTTACAAGCTCGTGGCTCTCTCTTGGAGAAAGAGCAGGGATGGCGGCCACCGAACAATTGCTATTCATCCTCGGGTTTCAACCTGAGGCTTTTGCTGAGAGGTTTGGAGTTCGAGCGCCTTTGTGGCGCCAGGAAATTAACCTAAAAATGCTCCCGTCTTTGGCTCGGTATGTGAGCGACGTTTCCGGGAGGCCTCTAGGAGCGACCGACCCAATTGTAGGCACAGGCGTGAACTCGATCTCGACTGGAACGCCATTCACGAATCCAGAGTTGTTTCAACCGTTCAATCCGCAAACGGTTCTCGGTATCCCGCCACAAGTCCATCTTACTGCCCTTGCAAGCAAACGTGTTGTTGCGGCCGTGGCGTCGGAGCTCGGGTTCTCGCTGAGTGATGACGAAATTTCATCGTCACTAAACTGGGTAAAGGCTGAAGCTTTTAGTCGCGGATCAGGAGTGTTGGGAAAGGAAGATTTCCAAGCATATCTGCACGAACAGGGGTTCGGAAGAGGCACAGAGCAGAACGACTTAAAAGAGCGAAAAGTACTGTTCGCCTGATCGGAGAACTGTGTTGTCTGAGACGGATATGAACGAGTAATTCAGTAAACGGAGAGCAGCCGATCATGTCAGACATTGAAAAATTCGGATCGTTACGGCCTCTTGCAGATCTGCGGGACAACATCGCTCAGGCAAGTTGCCTTTACGATCTCGTCCGGAGAACAGCTGATACTGTGCCTGCCTCTCCCGCCATCAAATTTTCCGGCGGACACCTGACCTACGCAGATTTGGTAGCTCAAGCTGAAAAGCTCGCGCAACGTCTCGCACTCATAGGCATCGAACATGGCGACGTCGTCGCTGTCGCCATTCCCCGGTCTTTCGACATGATCGTTGGCCTTCTTGGGATCTTGGCCCGTGGAGCGGCATTCGTTGCGATCGATCCTCAGTTTCCGCGCGAGCGTATCAACTTGATGCTCACCATCTCGGCCGCGAAGGCAGTGGTGACCATCGGAGACACAAAGGCGGCATTTCTTCCGGCGGGCCTGCTCGTAGTAGATTTGGGGGAGGGCTTGGACGAGCTAAATCGTTCGATAGATGTTGGTGGAGATCGCGTCGCGGCCGCTTATATTGCATTTACATCTGGCTCGACCGGTCAGCCAAAGGCTGTAGCGGCGTCGCATGGGGCTGTGCTCAATTATCTTCAATATATTGTATCGGAATATGGCGTGAACGACCGCGACACCGCCTTAAACATATCCGCACTGACATTCGATGCGGCAATTCGCGATATTTTCACTCCGTTGGCGGTCGGAGGTACTTTGGTAATCCCAGCCCAAACCGCTACTCGGGATATCGAACCATATGAAGACGCGTTGCGGTCCGGAGAGATATCCGCGATTCTCAGCATAACGCCATCGCTCCTTGGGTTACTTTGTGACCAGCTCAGCCAAGAGGACTGGTCAAGATCGGTTAGGCTGATCTTGGTCAGCGGCGAGATCTTCGAACCACGGCTCCTCGGGGAAGTTCGGCGTGTTTTCGGCACCGATGCAGTTATCGTAAACCAGTATGGTCCAACCGAATGCACAATGACTACGACCTATTTCCCAATCCCTAGGGATTTCCAAGGGGAAATTATTCCGGTCGGAAAGCCAATCAACAATGCATTCGTTCACCTCCTTGACACGGAAATGCGGGAAGTCGCCAACGGCGTTGTCGGTGAGATCTTCATTGGAGGACCAGGCGTCGCACGCGGTTATCTCGGTCGCCCCGACCTCACCGCCGAGCGATTTGTCGCCAGCCCCTTCCATGAAGGTGACCTTCTTTTTCGGACTGGAGATCAAGCGCGTATCCGCGGGGACGGACAATTGATCTTCCTTGGCAGAGCGGACCAACAGATCAAAATACGGGGTAACCGTATCGAGCCCGGCGAGGTTGAAACCGCCTTGGCGCGGCACCCATCAGTGCATCATGCCGCGGTTCTTGCGCGCGTCTACGGCAATGCCGATTCGGCTCGCCTTGTTGCCTATGTCGTTCCAGCTGGGGACTTTAAAGTTGACACCGACGATCTGAGATCATTTCTTCAGGAGATTTTGCCGGACTACATGATTCCGTCTGCTGTCGTTACAGTTCAGGCGCTTCCCCTCTCCGTTAATGGCAAGCTCGATCGTAGCGCTCTGCCTGATCCTGAGAACCCGCGCGGGATTGAACAAGTTCTCCCACGAACCGGAACCGAGAGGGTAATCGCCGAAATATGGCAGGACGTTCTTAAAGTTGCTCCGATCGGAGTCCATGAGACTTTCTTCGAGCTTGGCGGTCATTCTCTTATGGCGATGCGGCTCCACTCCCGCATCCAGCGACACTTTCAAGTCAAACTCCCTCTACCGACAATATTCGAGTTTCCCACGATCGAGAAGCTGGCCGCTGTCGTTGACGCGTATGTCACCAAGCGAGAGCAGGACATCTTTGCCCGAGCGCAGTTGATTGCTAGCGAGGAACAGAGTGGACGATAGCGCAACTGATTCGGTACGAAACGCTCGTCTCAGAGCACTGGTCGAACAAGAGACGGCGGCGTTTTCCGAGACGATTTCGGGGCCGGTCTGGGGCGAGGTTTCGAAAGAGGAAGTTTCTTTTGGGCAGGAGCGATTGTGGCTGTACAACCAGATCGAGCCTGCGGCCAGTGCCAGCTATAATGTCCCCTTCGCACTTCGGTTCGTGGGCAAAGTCGATCTTGGTTTGCTCCAGACTGCATTGCGTGGCGTGGTCTCTCGCCACGAGGTATTGCGAACCCTAGTGCGGACGGCTGCCGACGGGACGCCCATGCTCAGCGCGTGCCAGCATGAGGTGGAGGTAGGGTTCGTTGACTTCTCTGAACGACACGACACAACTCTGGAATTGGTCAGGTGGATCGACGGGCAACTTGCGAAAGGCATGGAGCCTTCCTCGGAGATTTTGCGTGTTTCCGTGATCAAGGTAGCGCCAGAGGAATTCATATTTCTGGCGGTTATCCATCACATCGCCTTCGATGGGTGGTCCGCAGGTCTGCTAGCTCGCGAGCTTTTGCTTACATATGATGCTTTAAAGCGTGGGGTGCCACCAACGCTGCCGGATCTGCAAATCCAATATAGCGACTATGCGAGTTGGCAGCGGCGCGCTCTTTCATCGCATGTGCTCGATGATCAACTTGAGTCTTGGTGCCAGAACCTCGCGCATGCGCCGGAGCCGCTCGAGCTTCCAACAGATTACCCGATCCCATCGGAACCAACTTTCCAAGGTGACAGCGTCGGCTTCGACCTTCCAATCGAACTTGCGGAGAAATTCGAACGCTTCTGCCGGGAGCACAAGGTCACGCCGTACATGGTCTTCCTCGCGGTCTATCAAGCTTTGCTCAGTCGATGGACTGAAGCAGACGATATCATCGTGGGTTCACCGGTCTCCGGGCGCACCTACCAACAGATGGAAAATGTCATCGGATTTTTCGTCAACACTCTGCCGATACGGGTCGACTTGAGCAACGCCCCATCATTCACGGAGCTTCTTGATCGGGTCCGGACCTCTGCGCTTGAAGCATATGCCAACCAGGAGGTCCCGTTCGAGAGGATCGTCGAGGCTCTGAACTTGCCGAGGACGGCCGGGCGCACACCTCTGCTGCAGACCACCCTTACGCTCCAGGGCGAGCCCGAACCGCTTCCGACTGTGCATGGGCTTGCTGTTGAGTGGTTCGCCATCAATCGGCGCCCGTTCATCAAATTCGACCTTGCCATGTATCTGGAAAAAACCGGCTTTACCTATCAGGGTCGGCTCGACTTTGCGACTGACCTTTTCCTGCGCACCACCGCCGAACGGTTCGTCGAGCACTTCAAGAACTTCCTCCAGAACGCGATCGACGACCCCACACGCTCTTTCCGAAAAATATCATTTCTCTCAAAGATAGAGCTTGAAACACTCAAAAGCTACTCTGGGAGAGCTTCCTTGAGCGAGGCTTCTTCATTTTCCGTGGTTGACAGAATTTATCACTGTGCCCAAGTGCACGGGTCGCGTCGAGCTATCGATGATGGAACACAAGCTCTAACATATGTCGAGTTCATGGCTCTGGTCGGCCAGATTTCGGGTCGCCTGGTTTCACTAGGGGTGCAGCCAGGCGCAATAGTCGGCGTAGAAACCATTCGATCTGTGGTGACTGTCGCCACGATCGTCTCGCTCATGCAGATTAAGGCGGTTTACGTCCCTTTAGACTCCCGACTGCCCCAGGCACGCCTCGAAGTAGTTCTAAAAACGGCTCGATGCGGATTGGTCATCTGCGACAAGATTAAGGCTTCCTCGGAACGTAATTACATCCAATTCGAAGAACTTGTATCCTGCCGAAACGCCGACGGCCACCTTAAACTTCTCTCCCTTTCTGAGACAGACGTTGCGGCCATCTACTTCACCTCAGGATCAAGTGGCCAGCCCAAGGCCGTGATGTCAACTTTCACCGGAATCGCGAACTACTTCCGGTTTCTGGACCAAAGTTTTGGCCTCGGTCATTGTGATGTTATAGTACAGATTCCGACAATGGGTTTCGATGCGTCGCTCCGGGACCTAATTTATCCTCTTACGATTGGCGCGAGCTGCATACTACTCGATCAAGAATCTGCACGGGATCCAGAGCATCTTTTCGATAAGATTGCTTTCCATCAACCGAGCGCTCTGTTGAGCATAACTCCCTCGTTTTTGCATGCATTGATAGAGTGCTCCTCTTCACATCCTGAAGCTCTCGGGAGCCTTAGGATCGTGCTAACCTCCGGCGAGCCTCTCCTTCCCAAGCTCGCGGTCAGCTTGCTTCGTAGCGTGCGAGACCTCAAACTCGTCAACCTGTACGGCCCGACAGAATGTACCATGACGACGACATACTTTCCGATCCCCCAAACCTTCGATGAAGCCACTATTCCTATCGGCAAGCCAATCGGTAACGCCGTCGTTCAGTTGCTCGACGGCGAGATGCAGGAAGTGCCGATCGGCGTTGCGGGTGAGATTTTCATTGGAGGCGCTGGCGTCGCACGCGGCTATCTCGGCCGGCCCGACCTGACGGCGGAGCGGTTCGTCGCGAGTCCATTCGGGACAGGCGAGCGCCTCTATCGAACGGGAGATCGGGCGCGCTGGCGTGAAGACGGCCAGCTGATCTTCCTCGGCCGGGCCGATCAACAAGTCAAGATCCGCGGGTATCGCATCGAACCGGGTGAGGTTGAGACAGCCCTGGCCCGTCATCCCTCCGTGCAGCAGGCCGCAGTTATCGCGCGCGTCTATGGCGGCGCCGAGGCGTCTCGCCTCGTCGCTTACGTTGTCCCTGCAGCCGGCGTTGAACTCGATATCGCAGATCTAAGAACGTTTGTTCAGACCATCCTGCCGGACTATATGATACCGTCAGCCATCGTCTTGCTGCAGGCTCTTCCACTCACTGTCAATGGAAAGCTCGACAAGAATGCTTTGCCAGATCCTGCGCATCAAGGGCGGAAAGAACACGTCCCGCCGCGAACTGCTTTCGAGCAAGTGGTAGCGAACATTTGGCAGGAGATCCTGAAAGTTCCCTCGGTCAGCGTTGATGACAGCTTTTTCGATCTAGGCGGCCACTCACTCAGTGCCGCTCGCATGCTATCGAAATTGCGGAGCACTTTAGGAGTTGAAATTCCGCTCCGCACGATCTTCGACAAGCAAACGCTCGGTGCCTTTTCCGACCACACCCTCTCTTATCTACCAGCAGAGCTCCGGGATCTTGCAGCTCGGAGAGTTTGAGCGCTCACATAATATATTTCATAAAATAGCGCGCACATTACTTTCGCGGGGGTAATATGTTGCTAACATCTCTCAATGGTAATCGTTGTCACATATTAGCCTGGTGACTGAAAGACCTCTCCAGATTGTTATCCTCATCAGGATCGCAATTCCCGAATCTCGTTGGGTGCGGCATCATCCCGCGCCATGCTTCTGAGAAAGGAGGGAGCCATTTGGTGACGCTTTGATTTACGGAGTCCATGATGGGAACAGATTACTGCACTGACCCCCATCTGCGAGAACCGGAAGGTTATCTCGGCATATGCAATCGCGATTGTTCGAGCTGCGGGCGAATGCGAGCTGAATTTGAAAGCAAGATTGTACATGATCAGAAAATCCCCTCGGTCGAGTTCGTTGGTATCTTAGGAGGCATGGGTCCGTTAGCAACACTCGACCTTCTGAAGAAAATCGCGGACCAAACAGAGGGAGATCGAGATCAGGATCACATCCCAATGATTGTTCTTGCTGACCCCTCAACACCCGATCGGACCGCCTCTATTCTAGACGAAAATGCTCCCCCGAGCCTTCCATTCATTTTGAGCGCGATCGAAAAGCTGAATCGATCCGGCGCCAGCGTAATTGCGATGCCATGCAACACCGCTCACCATTGGCTCGCCGAGATTAATGAAATATCCAAGGTTCCGATTTTGAACATGGTCGAGCTTACGTGTCGTCACATAACCCGGATACTGCCTCGAGGGTCGGTTGTCGGTATTCTCGGAACGCAAGGAACGATCTCCGCCGGAATCTATCAGCATGGCTTAAGCGAAGTCGGGCTGCAATCGATTGTGCCTTCTGAGAGCGCGTGCGCCGGCGTTTCGAATGCGATCGACGCAGTTAAAGCTAACAGGGTCCAAGAGGGCAAAGAGGCCCTATCCTTTGCATTAACCGAGCTCGCTGACGCTGGAGCCGCCGCGTCGGTCTTGGCTTGCACAGAGTTGCCCCTAATATGGGATTTGATCGCCGCGTCAGCGACGGTCGACATGCATGTCGTTGACCCCACGGCAATCCTCGCGCGAGAGTGTCTCAGGGTTGGAGAAGAACTCAGATTGAGAAATCGCTCCCGTTTTTCTTCGGACGATTGTTCACGTGTTCTCGGGGAACGGTAATGGCTGACGACACCCGCAAGTCCACCAACGACCCCTTTTTGAATCGAATGGCACGGCGAGCTCCCGATCGTCCACCTATGGACGAACCCTTCATCAATATGGCATTGAATGAGAACCCAGCCGGCTCTGATCCGAGGGTGGTCAAGGCCCTTCTAGACTTTAACGTGGACATATCTCGTTATCCAGATGGCGGCTGCTCAGCGTTGAAGGATGCGATAGCCAACAAGTTCTCTGTGTCCCGTGCGTGCATCGCGATCGGAAACGGCACCGACGATTTGTTGGATCTGGCAGCCAGAGCGTTGCTCTCTCCTGGTCGCAGTGCGATATTTTGCGAGCACGCTTTCTCTGCGTATCGGAAAGCGACTGAACTCGCAGGCGCGCGAAGTATAACCGTCCCTGAATGTGGGTGGGAGACGGATCTGACTGGCATTGCACGCGCGGTGGAACCCGATACATCCATGATATTCATCTCGAACCCCAGCAACCCAGCGCCTGGCTTCTTCACCGAGGCCGCTTTCGTAGCATTTCTTAAAGAAATTCCGGACTCGGTTACGGTGGTTCTTGACGAAGCATATGTCGAGTTCGTCGATCCCAGTCAACGAATCGGGTCCGCCCGGCTGACGCAACGCGCTTCTAACCTGCTCGTCCTCCGAACTTTTTCAAAAGCTTACGGTCTCGCGGGGCTTCGACTTGGATTTGGAATTGGAACAGAAGCGTTAATAGAAAAAATACATGCCGTGCGGCAGCCATTCTCGATTGGAGCAATCAGTCAATACCTGGGCGTGATCGCTCTGGAAGATGACCAATTTGTTGAAGCAGCTTGCGCACGCAATCGCAACGCCATGGCTAGGCTTGTTGAGGGCCTCGTAGCTCTCGACTTCAAGATTAAAGCATCGCAGGCGAACTTTATCATTCTTGAATCGGATCAAGCCCATGCCATCCAGCGGTTTCTCCTTCAGCGCGGCATAGCGGTGCGAAGCCTCGCATCATATGGATGGCCCCAAGCTCTGAGGATCACAGTTGGATTAGAAGAACAGAATATGAATCTCCTTAATCAGATGACAAGCTTCAAAGCCGGATAGGCGATGCGCTGGCGAACTTTACGGGGCTCGCCAAACCCATCGAGCGATGGGAGGCTCTGGCGATATCAGCGTTCTCACTATTGGCAGGATTCATTTCGGTGTTCGTCGAGCCGGGGGAGCAATATGGACGGTGATGACTTGAGCTCCGAGGTCTCGGGAAAGGTCCAGTTTGAACGACACAGCTACAGGGCCGTCTCGCTCGAGACTACGAAATGTCAACGTCAACATCCCTTGTGAAATTGTGGCACTGCGTTAGTGCGGTCAGCGAGCAAAGCGCATGCTCGATCTCAAGAAGCCTCTGCGGACCAAGAATGCAAGTTGATCGAAAAGATTGCAGAACCTACCAGCCCTCGACCGTTCTCCAACGGTCGAAAAGGAAAATGACCAAGCTTCATGGAACGACTCGTACTGGCGGGGAACGCAACATTTCCCCCATCAATCAGAACGCTATTTCATAGAGACCTTAACCTAAAGGTCCGAAAAGGCAATATGGTTTGATTGGGCAGTCTAATAGTCGAAATATGTGCCATTGGCAGCTATCACTGCTTTCCGGATGGCGTGGCAAGACACGACCTGCTTGCGGCCCTGACTCTAGGTGAAGCGACGAACTATTTTAAAGGTTCTTTGCAGTACGCCCGCAGGCTCGATTAATGAATTTGATTGGTGGCTCGGCCGTCTCGGTTCTTTCGTGCGGTTCAACAAGACTCATTGCTCGGATGCGGGCATTAGTTGCCAATGTCAGAGTGTACTATCACACGTGCAATGGAATACTTCTTCGTTACAACGGAAAATCTTATTTTATTTTTCAAAATATATTTTCCTTTAACTTGGACTCGGGCCAACACTTGCATATCATATTAGGCAGTGGAGATGCTCGTGTGCTCAATTTTTCTGATTGCTACGTACACGCTATCTCTCCGCGTCCATACATTAAGGCGCGACCGCCGCATTGGCGCTATGCGCCACGAACCAAGGCTGTCTTGATGAAGAACCCATTTGAAGACGAAGCACGCGAGTTTTTGGTGCTCGTCAACGACCAAGGTCAGTATTCGCTTTGGCCGAATTCTTTTTCGATCCCTTCAGGCTGGAAAACTGCCTGCGGTCCGGGCAGCCGCCGTTCCTGCATTGAGTATGTGAACGTGACTTGGGGGGGCCTTCGGCCAGGGAACGCGACAGGCGTAACCGCCGAGCGCTTGAAACAATACGGCCATTAAGGGCGTGACGCTTGTCCGCTTTGCTCGTGCGGGGCAGTAAGCCTTTAACGAGTAGGTTGCCTGATGACATAAGAATGCGATCGCATGACTTGAGTGGCGCGCCTGACCGGCCACAGAATGAGAGCATGTCATGGACATCAAGATCAAGAAACGACCAGGCCTCATACTTCAAGCAAAACTCAACATCTGAATGCCAACTCGCGAAACCCTAGATCATATGGAGGAGCCTCAATGGATACCCACCACCAAACGAGAACGAAAGACCACAATCCGTCACCATCCGGACTTGATACCTTTCTCTCTGGAGAAATCGAGGTCCTACGTGTTTCAGCCAGTGTGGGCGGTCCAAACACTATATCCGATGCTATTGAGTCGTATCACGAAGTCGAGCCGCGCGTTGTAGCGCATCTAAACAAGTCGGGTGCCGTCCTGTTTCGTGGCTTCGCAATGACGGATGCTGCCGCGCTGCGGAGCTTTGCTGCCGAGACTTCCGATGGGCTTTGGGGATACGTCAATGGTAACTCACCAAGAACAAAACTCGGGGACGGTATCTATACCGCATCAGAGTACCCGCCGCATCTGCCGATATCGCTCCATAACGAACTCTCTTATTCTGCGACTTGGCCAGGAAGGATCTATTTCTCTTGCCCTCAACCTGCTCCTGTTGGAGGCATGGCTTGCATGGCGGACTCAAGAACGATATTCGATTGCATGCCCAAAAGTGTCCCTGACCTTTTCGAAAAGCACGGCGGGGTCCGTTACGTGAGGGTTCTGCCGGGGCGTCCTGGCTTTGGCGCCACCTGGCAGCAGACATTTGATACGGCGGACCTCTCAGAAGTTAGACGGTTCTGCCAAGAAAACGAAAACTTGCTCGAAATTCTTGACGACGGCTACATTCGCGTGAGCAACGTCACACCGGCATATCGGCTTGATCCTGAAAGTGGACGGCGGATTTGGTTTAATCAGGCCGATCAATTCCACCCTTCAGGACTTCCCGCGGACACTTATGAAGCTCTGCTGGATATATATGACGGTAATGAGTCCCTCTTCCCCCAGAATGCATCATTCGGCGATGGCACTCCTATCCCGCTAGAGCTGCTCGCGGATATCCGTTCGATACAAGAGAGTTGCCAAAGAACCTTCCCCTGGGAGGCGAATGATGTGCTAATTCTCAATAATTCGCTCGTGGCTCATGGTCGACTACCATTTGAAGGTCCGAGACAACTGTATGTGGCGCTTACGCGTTAGGAGATGGAAGATCGGTCCAGTATCAGGATCCGTACACCGGCCGTGGCCGTTCCAGAGCGGGTGTAAGAGCGGATTGGTTTAATCCGTGCGACTAGATCGGTCTCGCGTCTCGGTCTTTAAGTCCCGCTAATCCATTGGCTTTTAATTTTTGCCGCACCCCAAGCAACGAAAGGCGGGTTCGAAGAATCTGGGTTGTTCTCCTGGTCCCGCTTGCCATAGAGCAATCGTGTACCATCCAACAAAGCAGTAATGCCTCCCGCCGCCCTCAGAACAGTCTCCGGCGGCAGCCTCAAGAGCTTCTATCATGTGAACGATCTGGCTCGAAGAAACTCGAACAGCTGCAATGCGAGCTCTCCTGCACTGTGTCCGACGGTCTCGAGCCGAATGTCCGGACACTCAGGCACTTCATAGGGTGAACTGAAGCCAGTGAAGTTGGCTAACTCTCCGAGAATTGCCTTTTTGTAGAGTCCTTTTGGGTCGCGCCTGATACATTCTTCGATCGGCGTATCGACAAACACCTCGATGAACTCGCCCTGTACCATCAAGCCGCGCGCCAGTTGCCGCTCTGAATTGAAGGGAGAGATGAGCGAGACCAAAACGATCAGGCCCGCATCGGCCATCAGATTGGCGACTTCGGCCACTCTGCGAATGTTTTCCACCCTGTCCTCCGCAGTAAAGCCGAGATCCTTACTGAGGCCGTGACGGACATTGTCACCATCTAGAACGTAGGTGTGCCGGCCCGCTGCGTGCAGCAGCTTCTCCAAGGCGCTAGCGATTGTGGATTTTCCGGAGCCTGAAAGGCCCGTAAACCATACCACTGTCGACCTCTGCTGTTTCAACTCGGCTCTCGCGTTGCGATCAACTTCCATCGCCTGCCAGTGCACGTTCTCGGCTCGGCGTAGCACGAAATCGATCATTCCGGCGCCCACTGTGCGATTGCTGATCCGATCGATCAGGATGAAATTACCGGTGTTCCGGTTATCCGCATAGGCATCAAATTCGAACGGGGTCTGCACAGAAAAATTGCAAACCCCGACTGCATTCATCTGCAGCGCTTTTGCGGCCAGATGGGCAAGGTTGTTTACGTCAACAGCGTACTTCAAGGCGGTAACCGTCGCCTCTACATTGTGAGTTTCCGTTCGCAGGATATAGCTGCGGCCTGGAATCATTGGACTTGCATCGAACCAGATGAGATGTGCTTGAAATTGATCAGCCACGTTGGGCCTATCGTGGGGAGCGACCAATAGATTTCCGCGAGAAATATCAAGCTGATCCTTCAGAACCAACGTTACCGCCTGTCCCTCGACTGCACAATCAAGCGGTCCGTCCCAAGTGACAATCTCCTTAACCTGCGTTGATTGGCCGGACCTCGCAACAGTTACGAGGTCACCAACTGCGACGCAACCAGAGGCTACTTGGCCGGCGAAACCGCGAAAATCAGAGTTGGGGCGGGATACGTACTGAACTGGGAATCGGAACGGCTTTCCGGGATTGACCTGTTCAGTCGGAATCATCTCCAGATGCTGGAGTAAAGTGGGGCCATCGTACCAGGGCGTGTTATGAGAGTGGCAAGTTACATTGTCGCCATTGCGGGCTGACATAGGGATAGGTTGGATTGTCGCGAAGCCGAGATCCTTAGCGAATGCATGAAAGGTGGTGACAGCGGCATCAAAAAATGCCCTATCGTAGGCGACAAGATCGATCTTGTTTACAGCGAGTACAATATGCCGAATCCCGAGCAACGAGCAGATATAGGAATGTCGCCGGGTTTGAGGGCGAATACCTTGGCGACTATCGATCACCAAAACGGCGAGCTCAGACGTCGAGGCGCCTGTCGCCATGTTCCGGGTGTATTCCTCATGGCCGGGTGTATCCGCGACGATGAATTTTCGGCGGTCAGTTGAAAAAAAACGATAAGCGACATCTATAGTGATGCCCTGCTCTCGTTCGGCTTGCAATCCGTCAAGCAAAAGGGCGAAGTCGACCTCACCTCCCGCAGAGCCGTGAGTGCGACTGTCACGCTCAAGGGCGGCGTACTGATCTTCGAAGATAAGTTTCGTATCATAGAGCAGACGCCCAATCAGAGTCGACTTACCGTCATCCACCGAACCGCAGGTCAAAAAGCGCAATAGGGGTTTGTTTTCCCGCGCGCGGAGGTAGTCAAGGATATTTTCAGAAGTACGCGCCCTCCCATATTCCATCAGAAATATCCTTCGCGCTTCTTCTTCTCCATAGAGGCGGCCTCATCGCCGTCGATCAACCTGCCTTGCCGCTCAGAGGTCCGTCCCGCGAGCAATTCTCGCAAGATATCTTCAGGCGTCATCGCTTCGGATTCGATCGCAGCGGTCAGTGGATAGCAACCGAGCGTACGGAAACGGACCATCATTTCCTTCACCGTATCGCCTTTGTCTATCGGCATACGCTCATCATCCACCATGATCAGCATGCTCTGGCGCATTACAACCGGCCTCTTCGCGGCAAAATACAGTGGCACGATCGAAATATTCTCCGTGAATATGTAATTCCAGATGTCGAATTCGGTCCAGTTCGATAACGGGAAAACACGGACGGTTTCCCCGGCTGTGACGCGGGTATTGTAGGTTTTCCACATTTCCGGACGCTGGCTCTTCGGATCCCAGGCATGAGATGAATTGCGAAAGGAGAGGATGCGCTCTTTGGCACGTGACTTTTCTTCGTCACGCCTGGCACCACCAAAGGCCGCGTCAAAGCCATACTTGTCGATCGCCTGGCGTAATGCGACTGTCTTCATAACGTGAGTATACGTTGTTGGACCGTGAACAAACGGCGAAATGCCCTCCTCGATGCCTTCCGCATTGGTATGTACCAAGAGATTGAGGCCTAGTTCGGCGGCAACGCGGTCACGAAAGGCGATCATTTCCTTAAATTTCCATGTTGTGTCGACATGCAGGAGCGGAAATGGCGGCTTTGCGGGATAAAAGGCCTTCATCGCCAGATGCAGCAGCACCGAGGAATCTTTGCCTATTGAGTAGAGCATGACTGGGTTGGAAAATGTCGCCGAGACTTCACGTAGGATGTGAATCGCTTCAGCCTCAAGCCGATGGCAGCGAACTGAGGTTGTAATATTCGTCATCATCGACTCCGACTATAGCTACGAGGCCTTCTACGCTCTTCGAAATCTGTTTGTTTGCGATACTACCGCGAGACCAAAACGATACTCGCGGCCGGTTTCATACTGTCCATACGTTCATTCGTCGTTTGGTCCTGAAAGCGTCCTGGATCACAAGCTCATATTATGAAGACCCGCCATGCGTTCCTGATACCGGTCAACGACGTCAAACTTACCATCCCAAAGGCGCACTCCGCCTCTAACACTACCAGCTGTAGTCTTGCCCCATACGTTAGCGAACTCAGCAGGCAGTTCGCGACTGCCCGGAACAGAAAACCAAAACCGGAAGAGGTGGCGGCGCCTGTCAAAGTCCTCATGGTCTTCATATGCGGTGCGGGAGTGATAGACGATATGGTTATTCACCAATTGGAGATCGCCCGGCTCGAGTTGCATTTCCATGTGCATCTCTGGATCGCTGGCCATCGTTTGAACAAGATCAACCGCCGCTCTCTGTTCGTCACTCAGCGACACCGAAGGTAAAGACGATGCCTTGATAATCCTGGCTCGGTAGTAGTGGCTAGTAAATGCACCTTTGTGCCAGCCGAAGACTGGAACATAATAAACCCGGACACTATCTTCGCTCGCGCCTAGTGCTGCAAAAGGAACAATCGACCGAAGCTGCTCAAACAGCCGCGGTTCTTCAGCCGCTATGCGTTGGCAAATTTCCACCGAACTGCAGAGCTTACTGCCCCCACCCTTGGCGGCCGCCCTTCGGCAAAACAGCCCAACGATATCACAAGGATCAATGTGGAACTGAATCTCTTCCGAGCTGCCGTTACCACGCAAGGTCTTCTGGCTCGTTTCACCTCGGTCCCGTACATCATGGATAAGCGTTCCACTGTCATTCTGCGGAAGCCCAATGCCGATATACAGACCTATTCCCCACGATATCAGGCGCGCCTCGTCTTCTGTCTTGTCAACAATAGGCAGGCCTTTTATTACGGTGAAACCGAGGCCACTTTCTAGGGCATCGGTAAGCTCGCGAAGGCGCTTCCCGAAGCGTGGAAGCGGAAAGTCGCTGGTTGTGAGATCATGAAATGACTTGTCCAGGTTACGCACAATTTTGAACGCAGTTTCGATCTCGTCTTTTTCTTCACTCGTGATTTGATACGTCCAAAGCTTCGGATCTGCGACATCCCGGCTACGCCAACCGGCTACGGTTTCAAACGGTTCGTTGATCGATGTGTGCTGCATTGTCTTGCCTCCTCGGTTGCATGAGATTCAGTTGGGGTAGCGGGAGCCTGGATCGGATATTTCCATGGTCTGCTTGTTTGATCAGCTCGTTCGAAGGCAGTGATGGCAGACGAATATTTCAACACAAATGTGATCTCGTCGATGCCTTCCAGGAAGATACGCCGCTGCATCTCGGGAAGTTCAAACGGGAAACATCGTCCCGATGGAGAAACGATGACTTGACTTTCGAGGTCGATTGCCAAGCAAGTGCCCCCGCCGCGGTGTTTGATTTCCGAGGCCAGCAGGGACAAAACACTTGCCGGCAGCTCTACCGGCAACACGCCGTGTCGAAAGCAGTTCGCAGCAAAAATCTCTCCGAATGACACGGCCAAAATCGCTCGAAAACCAAAGCCACGAAGTGCCTTGACTGCCCACTCGCGCGACGATCCACAACCGAAATTCTCTCCTGCCAATAGGATTTCAGCTTGGGCCCATTGCGGGTCATTTAGGATGAAGCTTGGATTAGGCGTACGGTCGCAGAGGTATCTCTGCGTCGCGAATAACGCCTCGCCCCACCGGGTATATCCGTCATCGGAAGATCGCATGAGCTCCGTCCCGGGGCTTATCTGGTCCGTATCGATATTGTCTTGAAGCATTGGAACTGCAGCTGCAACTATGCTAGATCTCGTCATAAGATGATTTCCACGGCGGGGATCTTGCGTACGTCAGCAATTGAACCAGCAACGGCCGATGCTGCTACTGTTGCAGGGCTCGCTAAATGAGTCCGTGTGCCTGGCCCTTGCCTTCCAATGAAATTTCTATTCGTCGTACTGATGACTCGTTTGCGTTCGAGGCGATCGTTTCCCATATGCCCGCATAAACCGCAGCCCGCATCGTGCCATTCGAAACCAGCCGACTTGAAGACCACATCAAGTCCCTCCAGCTCGGCTTGCGCTTTTGTCTCCATCGAACCAGGGACGCAAATGGCGATGATTCCGTCAGCGACCTTACGGCCCCTGAGAATGTTTGCCGCCGATCGTAGGTCAGACAGCCGAGCATTTGTGCATGCTCCGATATAGGCGGCGTCGATATGGATGCCTTCAATTGCATCACCAGGCGAGACATTCATATAGGAGAGTGCTCGTATCATATCGGCTCGTTGCGCAGCATCTCCAATGCCCATCGGATCCGGAATCCTTTCTCCGATCGAAATTACCTGCTGTGGAGTTATTCCCCACGACACCTGTGGTTGTAGATCCGAGCAGTCCAAAGAAAACTCGCTGTCAAAGGCCGCCTCTGGATCGGTCGCGATTGACTTCCAATAGGTGACAGCTTTGTCCCAGGCATCGCCTCTTGGTGAAAATTCCCTGCCATACAAATATTGAAATGTCTTGTCATCGGGCGGTACATACCCGTACTTTGCCCCGAGCTCCGACGTCATGTTGCAAAGCGTCAGCCTTGCTTCGATATCCAAACACTCGACAGCTTTACCCGCATATTCAATTGCATGGCCGATGCCCCCGTTAACACCGATCTTGCGGGTGAGTAGGAGCACAATATCCTTTGCCGAGACGCCTGGAGGAGGCGTCCCTGAGACCGTTACACGCATTGACTTTGGCCGCCTCATTGCGAGAGATTGAGTAGCGAGAACCTGCTCGCTATCGGTCGAGCCTATTCCCCATCCAAGTGCGCCTATCCCCCCGACTGTACAAGTGTGACTGTCCCCGCACACGATTGTGAGCCCAGGCAAAGCAATTCCAAGCTCCGGTGAGATCACATGTACGATGCCTTGCCGTGTGTCGCCTATATCAAACAGCCGGAAGCCGTGCTTCTTGGCAGCAGCTCTCGTTTCCTTAATCAACTGCGAACCCAACGATGCCGGAGATTGATTCCTTGTACGCCCTTCTTGTGTGTCTACGACATGATCGATCGTCGTGAATACCAAATCAGGCCGTCGCGCTGACCTGTTAGCGGCCTCCAACTGTCGGATAGTAGCTGCACCCGTCAGCTCATGTAGAAATAGTCTGTCAATATATAGGAGATCGGTGTGGCGATCTATCGGGCTGACAATATGGCTCGCCCAAGTTTTCTCGAGAAACGATTTCGGAGCAGACATGGTGGACCTCGGCTAGGTATACTTCCGTATAATATGCCGTATTCCAGCAATGATACTGTTACCAATGAATTTACGTCTAGGCTTGATCCAATTATATTCGTCAATATATTATTTCGGAGCGGGCTGAAATCGCAGCTCTCAGTTCTTAAATGAGGGTGCCACTTCTACGGCCCGCCCTGTTTTTCCTAAACATCGAGAACATCGGCAGGCGAAACGCCGAGCCTTGGTGATCGTGAACACTTAAACCGTCTCATCTCGAAGCTCAACTCGGGTTGCGAAAAGCCCGGTTGCGGCGCTCTGGTGCCGGCTGCTAGCGGCTTAAAAAAGAGTGGCAGGCTAAATTTGGACTTGCATTGATCTCTGTTGCCGTCTTCATTTCGAATCTAGCGCTTTAGTTGTAGCACCCATATCATCCACGAATCTTTGAGAAGCCTGACAGATGATTGCCACCGCTCAAATCGAAATTTCGTCCGTATCGATATGGTACTACGATATCGCAGCATACATTGATGGAACTATTAGAATACCGCAGGATGTCCGTCAGGTCCTATCGGAGCAAGAGTTTGCGCAAGCACGTCGCCATGTGTTTCATCGTGGACGTTCGGTCGCCCTCCTATCGCGCTACCTGTTGCGGCTCCTCTTGGGAACCGAGCTAAAAGTTCCTCCAAATCTGATTCAATTGGAGTCGGGAGAATTCGGTAAACCGCGATTGGGCGGTGATCATGCCGGCGCTGTGGAGTTTAACGTGTCTCATTCCGGCGCGTTCATTGCGATTTGCACGTCTCATTGTCCGGTAGGAATTGATATCGAGGTTTGTACACCGCTCGACGACATCGATACATTATGCCGCCACTGTATGACTCCTTCTGAGCGGTTGCTCATTGGAAACGCAACTAAATCAATGAAATTGCGCACTTTTCTTGAAATTTGGACCCGGAAAGAAGCTATTTTGAAAGCTCACGGTTACGGGTTCGCAATTTCACCCAGAAGCATTTCTGCTATCGACGCGCAACCGTCAGCATATAGTTGGCGTGTAGAAAACATCCCTTGCCCGCCGGGCTACATTGCGGCGATGGCGAGGCTGAATGTATAAACAATACCGTTGCAATAAATCGCATTTTTGTGACGGCCTAGCAGAACCGCAGAACACATAAATTCAGAGTAGAGTAATGTCCCTAGCACATGCATTTAAGGCGCTGACAACGGCTCTGGTGATTTGTTCGATAGCAGTAACAATTTGGTTATACCTCGCGCCGCCCGCGCTTCTCCGTGTCGGGACTGGATACGCGGCAAAGATTGTGTGTTCGAACGTTTTTCTCGCAAGCCGAGATCCTGATGCAGTTTTGTATGACGATGTCCAGGCTCCGGGGAACGTCCTTCTCCGGCTTGTAACTGTGTCAGTCGACCGTGCCAACAAACGTGTAACGGCTGCATTTTTAGGTTTTCTAGCCCCTAATTTTGCGCTTTTTCGTGGCGCGTCCGGCTGCACGAGTGTACCGGACGGGGATTTCGCTGCTGCATTAAATGCGGCTCCTTTCATCGAGCCAAAGGCGCTCGACTCTAGTGCCCGCACATGGCCGGAGGGCGACGCTGTTTTAGCGCGGAGCGATAGCAATACTTTGCATCTGCTTGATAACGAAGCTCTCACAGGACCGAAAATGCGCGCAGTTATTGTGGTGCACAATGGTCAAATTATTGCAGAACGTTATGGGCATGGCTTTAACGCTAAGACACCCCTCCTGGGTTGGTCAATGACCAAAACCGTCAATGCTCTTCTTATCGGGCGCCTCATTTATAGCGGCAAACTCGGCATCTCTGATACGAACCTTTTCCGACAATGGCAGCATGACGATCGTTCTAAAATAAAACTTAGTGACTTGTTGGCAATGCGGAGCGGGCTAGCTTTCAACGAAAGCTATGGGAGCGTCACCGATGCTACGCGAATGCTGTATCTGGAGCCAGATATGGTGTCTCTCCCGATAACGGCGAAACTTGTGACAGCACCAGGAGCACACTTCAATTATTCCAGTGGCACATCGGTTTTACTTTCTGCAATTTGGATGGATCGCGTCGAGGATCGACAGAAAGCATTTGACTACCCTACGGATGCACTTTTCGGCCCTCTTGGAATGACTAGCGCGGTATTAGAACAAGATGCCCGAGGTACGTTTGCCGGCGGCACCTATCTTTACGCGACCGCGCGTGATTGGGCCCGTCTAGGACAATTCCTTCTGCAGGATGGTGTTTGGAAGGGACAGCGCCTCTTGTCTGAAGACTTCATGGACGCGCTTAAAACTCCTCAGCGATCAGGCAGCCGATATACTCAGGCCCAAGCGTGGGTCGCTGCTCCCGGCGGAGAGAGGAATGCAGACGCTGGAGTGCCGGCCGATACGTTCTGGCTGGAGGGCCATGACGGTCAGAGTATGGCTATCGTACCCTCGCTTAACCTTGTCTTACTTAGAATGGGCCTGACGCCCGATCATCTTAGCTACAAACCACAAATTCTCCTGAAGCAGATAACAGACAAGATTGCAGCGCAGACGCAATAAAATATTACAAAAGGAAACGGTGGCGGTTTTTCTGCGACGGCAGGTAGCAGCTAGTACGCCCGAACCATCGGTAACGTTCGCGCGCAACTTTTCGATAAATATTGTCTCTCAGGCGAACCGGCAGAATACGCATGCAAGTTGCAAGGTTGTTGATTTGCACTGAGAACTGACCCGGGATAGCGGGAAATTATCACTGAGATTTGACCCATGTTTCAATCATCCCTCGCGAGGTTTCAGCGGGGGCTCTGGAGTGATCGACATGGCGTTACTGAGCGTAATCCGACGCTGGCATTTTCGAGAGAATATATCGATCCGGGAGATTTGCCGCAGGACCGGCCTATCCCGGAACACGGTCCGCAAATACCTGCGCCTGAATGGTGTGGATCCGAAGTTCAAAGTCCCGGAACGGCCGAGTAAGCTTGACCCGTTCGCGGCTCGGCTGTCAGCCTGGCTGATGACGGAGTCCAAAAAGAACCGCAAGCAAAAGCGCACCCTGAAGCAACTCCACGCTGACCTAATGAGCCTCGGCTACGACGGTTCCTATTGTCGTGTTGCAGCCTTTGCTCGGGAATGGAAGGCGGACCGGCATAGAGAATTCCAGTCCACAGGACGCGGCACGTTCGTGCCTTTGGCATTTGAACCCGGAGAAGCCTTCCAGTTCGACTGGTCGGAGGACTGGGCGATGATCGGAAATGAGCGCACAAAACTACAGATTGCGCATATGAAGCTGAGCTACAGCCGAGCATTCATCGTTCGGGCCTATCTCCTGCAGACGCACGAGATGCTGTTCGATGCCCACAATCATGCATTCCGCGTATTTGGTGGCATTCCGGGCCGTGGCATCTACGACAACATGAAGACTGCGATCGACAAGGTCGGCCGTGGCAAGGAGCGCGAAGTCAACACGCGCTTCTTGGCAATGACCAGCCACTATGTGTTCGAACCCGAGTTCTGCAATCCTGCGTCGGGCTGGGAGAAGGGGCAGATCGAGAAGAACGTGCAGGATGCGCGTCATCGGTTCTTTCAACCGTGAGCGCGACGCACAACCCACCTTTTCTTTTGTGAATGAGGCCGCGAGATAAGCTCCTTCATCGATAGGAGCTGAATGGAATGGTTGGAGACCGCGCTGATGCCATGCTTGAAGTCATGGATGAAGCCAGGCATGAGGGAAAGTATCGGCGGATCGAGGTGATCACCGGTCGGCGGCAGCGGCGGAATTGGACTGATGAGGAGAAGGCGCGGATCCTTGTGGAAAGCGCGGAACCTGATGTGAACATCTCGGCTGTGGCCCGGCGCTGGGGCGTCAATCGCGGCTTGCTGAACGTCTGGCGTCGGGAAGCCGGGCTGACCTCTCAACGAACCGCGAAGGCCGGCGCGCAGCAGGCGATGTTCGTGCCGGTGACGTTGGTTGGCGATCAAACGTCTCCCCAGAACTCGCCGTCGGATGTCGCCCACTTCGCCGCGGGTCGGATTGAGATCGAGATTGCTGGCGCGCGCATGACAGTTATCGGCTCGGTAGCGCCTGAGCTGGCACAAGCGATGGTGGCGGCGTTGCGAGGTCGCCGGTGATCGGAGTTTCGCCAAATGGCGTGAAGATCATGGTGGCGACGCAGCCTGTCGACTTCCGGCGCGGCATGAATGGCCTGGTGGCTTTGGTGGCGTCAGCGCTTGCGGCCGATCCCTATTGTGGCGATGTGTTCGTGTTCCGCGCCAAGCGTCTGGATCGGCTTCGCTGCATTTACTGGGACGGATCAGGCATGATCCTGGCAACGAACGATCTGCATTCATACTGCATCTCTCTTTCGCATTCAGTTGAAGGTTTTGGGGTGTCTGGCATTTTCCTTATGGGCGGCGACGCGATCGACGAGCTGGTTCCATCGACTGCATTGCTTTTGCGGTAGATCTGCCTCGGGGATCTCATAGAGGTAATAGTGTCCGTTGTAGGAATGGCTGGTGACGAGGCCATGTTCAGCCCATCTGGCGAGGGTATGCTCATGGATATTGAGGCGTGCAGCCGCCTCTTTCTTTGTCAACATCCCACGATCCCGGAGCCGGTCATAGCGTGATCTCAGCTTGTATTCGCGAACGAGGTAGGTGACGCGTTTGGTTGTGAAGCGGGCGTTGCGCTGGTCACGGCGCGTCACCGAGCCCGGACGGTATCCCTGATTGTTGAGCATCTCTGCGATCTCGGAAAAAATATGATCGTCGAGGAGTTTATCGATCAGCACGATGATGTCGGGGTTCGTCTTGACCTGCTGGCTGGGAGATTTGGGGCTCATGGTGACGAGCGTCTGGGTTTTGCCGCCCTTGAAGCGAATATGAGCCTTGGTTGTGCCTCTCTTCGGTAGTTTGAGGAGGGTGACGTCCTCAATGATGTGGGCAAGCAGGCGCTTTCGTTCGCGGTTCGGGGTCTCTGGATTGGTCCAGAGCTTTTTGAAGTCCGCCGTCATTGCGACCAACCGCTCGTGGACGGCCTTATCGAGGATGAACTGATCGTGCTCCCGGGCGCGCTCGCGCTCTTCGCGGGCATTAGCCAAGATGCGGAGCTTCTCGTTCCATTCGCCTTCGAGCGTGTCGGCGACGAGGCGGTTATTGGGATCGACGAGCATGAAACGGCGCTGGGCGAGATCGGCTTCCGTTTGGGCACGCTCGATCGCGCGACAGCGCAGCCGATCCGCCTCTTCATGCCGCGCTTGGATCTCTTTGCGGACTTCGATCGCCAGTTCGACGGCCGCCGGCGTCATCTGCTCTGCGATCAGCATACCGATGGCTTCATCGACGGGAGGTGCGGCGATCGCCTGGCACAAGGGTTCGCCGCGATTGGTACGGGCGCGATCACAAACGTACCAGGCTTCCTGCCGGCCACGCCGAGCAGCATAGCGCATGTGGAAATGCCTGCCGCATTGCCCACACACGGCGCGCCCCTGCAGCAGCGCCGGGCCTTCGCGCGGAGGTGATGCGACCGCCGCGTTCCATTTATGGCAGATGTTCGACTTTAGAATCCTCAGGTTCTCCTGATGCTGCTCCCAGCTGATGTAACCGGGATGGGCATCTGGAATGCATGCTGTCCAATCGTCACTACCTTGTTTGCGCACGAGCTTTTTGCCATCGATGGTTCGTCTATAGCGACGGCGTCCATAGGCATAGGCTCCGGCGTAACGTGGATTGTGCAGCACGCGCATCGCCGTCGAAGGCGTCAGTGGCCGGAAAACCGTCTGGCTGTCGTGCAAGCGGGATGGAAAGAGAATGCCTTCCTGACGAAAGGCCTTGACGGTCTGGGAGGCGGATCCGACGCGAGAGAATGTCTCGAAGAAATGGGCGATCGTCTCTCTGACTTGCAGGTCTGGATCAAGCGTCACATTGCCGGACGGATCATAGACGAGCCCGGTCGGCAGCGGACAACGGAACTCGCCACGCCGGGCCTTGTTGAGGATGCCGCCGCGCAGCCGTGCCTTGATCACATGCAGTTCGGCCTCACTCATTGTTCCCTTGAGGCCGAGCAGGAGCCGGTCGTTGAAACTTGCCGGATCGTAGACACCGTCCTCGTCGAGGATCAGGGTGTCGGCAAGTGCGCAGATCTCGAGCAGCCGCTGCCAGTCGGCATTGTTGCGCGCCAGACGGGAGACCTCCAGGCCCATGACGATCCCGGCATGCCCCATGCCGACATCGCTGACCAGCCGCTGAAACCCCTCACGCCAGACCGCCGATGCGCCGGATTCGCCCTGATCGTTATCGATGACGATAATCTGCTCCTCGCGCCAACCCAGGGCGATAGCGCGCCCGCGAAGCGCATATTGGCGCATGGCGCTCTCGGTATTGTCGATGACTTGCCGCATCGAAGATTGGCGGATGTAGAGGTAGGCGCTGCGTTCACGGTGATGAGACTGGACTTTGAGATGTACATTCATGGTGCTCTCCGTTGGTGGATGCTCATGGCGATGGTCGCCAGGACATGAACGACGGCGCTGAGTTCGCCGTGCGCCGGTCGGGTGGCCGATGACAGGTAAAACTGGTCTTGATCAGGACTTGCTGCTGCAGGCAGTGCGCGGGCCCATCCCCACATGCCGCGACGCAGAAAGAGCATGAGGCCGCTACGAGCCTTGAGCGGCAGAACTTCGCCGAGAGCTGCGCGGCGCAGCACTTCGTACTGGTCTGTGATGGCCGGCGATGAACATGCCGATGCCGTGGTAACGTCTAGCGGATCGTTTTTTTTAACAGCCGCTCGATCGTTCTGGGATGAAGCGCCACATCGAGTTCGATGCGGACCAGCTTGGCGAGTTCGCGCGCACGAACGGGTTCGCCCGCAACCAGCCGCGCCTGCAAAAATGCCAGCACTTCGTCGTCGACCTTGTGGGGTCCGCGGGGACCCGGCTTTGCCGGCACCAGTCCGGCAATCCCCCTCGTGTCGAAGTTTGCCTTGGCCTGGTAGTAGGTCGGTCTGGAAACGCCATACTCGTCGGAAGCGTCCGTTACGGAGACGTTGTCGACAGAGACTCGCCGCAACATCTCGTATTTGACCTGGACGGCGTCGTGCGGATCGAAGAACTCGCTGCCGCGGAACTTTGGGTCGCGCACCTTCTCGGAATTTGGATTGAAGGTGCCTTCGTCGATGAGGGCATCCATCTTTGATCGCTTGCCGCCGTACTTCGCAGGCATTGCGGGCTCCGAGTATGAGATCGGGTCTTAATGTAATGATAATTATACCGCATATCTCATTTACATCAAGGACACTTCCTGAGCTAAATAAAGCAATATGCCGCAAAAATTGAGGTATACCGTTCATTGCGAGTCCTCTTGCGGCATAATCTCGTTTACATCAGCGGCATAATTATCCTTACACTCCGCTCTCGATCGCGCTGCCAACCTGTCACAAAGGTGCTCCACCATGCTGGCTAGTTCCATCAAGTTCGAAACGAGCAAGAGCGCCCGCCCGTTGCTCGCGACAACTTCTGGATCAATGCTCGCAAGATCAGTCCATTGAGGGGGAAGCGGCCATATGGCGCCATCGTCGGTCTGCAACAGCAAACGTTCGCCCTGCAAGTTACTTCGCTTACCAACGCAGGGCAGCTGCCGTCCGAAAAGGGGATGAAACTGATGTGTAACCAGCACTAGCTGCTGATCTGCGCGGGTCGAGGCTGCATTCTCAGGTAAGGTACAAATGGTTGGAGGCGGGCAAGTTCGTTTGGCCGCCGATCCGTGATGGCGCGATGCAGATGAGTGCCCAGGAGTTCTCGCTTCTACTAGCCGGCATTGACTGGACGCGCGTCAAACGAAACGCGGTGAGGAAACCCTCAAAAGCAGGCTGATCCTATTGGTTTTGCTTGAAGATTCAGGCTCATATGGTAGGGTCTGTCATGCCGCTTCGACCCGATCCCTTGCCCCAGGACAGTGCGCAATTGACCCGGATCATTCTCTTGCTCGACGAAGAGAATGCCGATCTCAAGGCGCGCGTTGCCTTCCTTGAGCGCCAGCTCTTCGGGACGAAATCGGAGAAGATGACGGTGCTCCACCCGACGCAGGCGGCGCTCGATTTTGGCGATCTCAATGAGATTCCCGTTGCGGCCAATGACGATGTCGCGCCTGCCGCCGAGGACAAAACGCAGCCACGGCGATCGCCAGCCCGCAATATCGGCCGTTTGCCCAAGCACCTTCCGCGTTATGACGAGATCATCGAACCGGAGAACAAGCTCTGCCCCTGCTGCTCGTTCGAACTTCATTGCATTGGCACGGACGTCAGCGAGGCGCTCGACATCGTGCCGGCGGTTGTCCGGGTGAAGCGGACGATCCGGCCGCGCTATGCCTGCCGGGCCTGCGAAAGCGTCGTTGTGCAGGCGCCGGCACCAGCGCGCGTGATGGACGGTGGCATGGTGACCACGGCGTTTGCCGCGCATGTCGCTGTTTCGAAGTTTGCCTGGCATCTCCCGCTCCATCGTCAGGCCCAGATGCTTGCCTCCTGCGGCGTCATCATTGATCGGGGCACACTCGGTGCCTGGGTGACGCGGGTCGCCTGGTGGCTAGAACTTCTCTATGACGAGCTACTCGCCTTCATCCGCTTGCAGCCGAGGGTGTTTTGTGACGAGACGCCGCTCCCGCGGCTTGATCTAGGGCGCAAACGTACCAAGGTGTGTCAGTTATGGGCGCAAGCGATCGACGATCGCCCATGGAATGGTCCGGCGCCGCCGGCGGTTGCTTATATCTTTGCCGAAAGCCGCAGCGCTCGCGAGATCGAGGGACAATTGTCGTCATTCGCCGGCGTGCTGCAGGTCGATGGATACCAAGCCTATAAGACCATGGTCAAACGTCGGGGGAAGAGCAATGTCGCGCCCATGCGGCTGGCCTTCTGCCTTGCCCACGCGCGGCGCAAGTTCGTCGATGTCGTCAAGCTCACCGGCTCCTCGGAGGCTCTGTCGATCCTTGCCAGGGTTGCCGAGATCTATCGGATCGAAGCGAGACTGCGCGGCGAAAATGCCGATACCCGGCTCATAGCGAGGCGTCGCGAGGCAGCTCCTATCATGGGAGAGCTGAAGGTCCACCTCACCAAATTGAGCGACGAGGTGTCGGCAAAATCGGCGCTTGGCAAGGCCGTCACCTACACGCTCAACCACTGGAGCGGACTGGCAGCCTTCCTGGAGGATGGCCGGATCGAAGTGGACTCCAATGTGGTGGAGCGTTCGATGAAATCGGTGGCCCTGACGAGGAAGAATTCGTTGTTCGTGGGCAACGAGCGCGGTGGCAAGACCTTCGCTGTCCTGGCATCGCTCGTCAACACCTGTAAATTGAATGGTGTGGACCCCGAGGCCTGGCTTGCCGATGTGCTGGAGCGCATCATCTCCAGCAAGGTAAAAGCCAGCGAAATGGAATGTCTTCTCCCTTGGAACTGGAAGGCTGAGCGCGAGGCGATGACAGAACAGGAGCGACGGGCGGCATGACATCGAACAGCCAAGAGACGACCGCACGACCGAAGCTCGATGACAAGGCATTCGAAGCCTTTATAAGGGCACGTCGTCCAGCATCGCCAATCTGGTCAATGAGCGGTCTCGACGGTTATCTTACGGCTCTCATCATCGGCCCGAAGTTCATCGACCCACGCCAATGGATCCCGGAACTGACCGGTCCGCATGCCCTGAACCTGCCGATGGAGACAACCGAACATCGGGCCGTGCAGACGATCGTTGCGGAGTATAACCGCATCTCGGCGAGCCTTTCCGAAACACCGAAAGACCACTGGCCCAGGTTCACCAAGATCGATGATCAGACCTTTGATCCGTTCGATTGGGACCTCTGCTTTTTGTTGGGAACAGGATACGCGCCGAGGCTTTGGCAGCCGGTTCTTCGAGGTCATGCCGGGACTGGCGATATCATCGCGCCCATCCGCAAGCTCGGCGAGACAAAACGGAAAGCGACCCGCCAAGATGCTACTGCCGTCGCCGAAGCACTTGTCAATATCCGAACCTACTTCATGCCGAAGCGGGCAAAGCAGAAGTTCTGAAAGAAAGTGCTATTGCGATCCCGTCAACGCCGAAAGCAGTGGGCTGTTCGTCGCGCTCACTTTCAACCTGTTCCGCGCTTTCCATCGCTGGAAGCGTTGAATGACTGGCTGGAACTTAGATGCAAGGAGTTTTGGGCGCAGACACCGCATGGTCAGATGCGCGGCACCATCGCCGATATCTGGGCTGAAGAGACACAGGCATTGATGCCCATCGTCAGGCCATTCGACGGCTTCGTGGAGCATACGAAGCGGGTCACACCGACCTGCCTTGTGCATCTGGAACGCAATCGCTACAGCGTGCCGGCATCTTTTGCCAATCGGCCGGTGAGCCTGCGAGTCTATCCGGATCGTGTTGTTGTCGCCGCGGAAGGTCAGATCGTCTGCGAGCATCGTCGCGTCATTGACCGTTCTCATGACCGACCGGGCCAGACCATCTATGACTGGCGACATTATCTGGCTGTCTTACAACGCAAGCCCGGCGCTCTGCGCAATGGTGCTCCATTCGCCGAACTGCCGGATGCATTCCGGACTTTGCAGCAACATCTTTTGAAGAAGCCAGGTGGCGACCGCGAGATGGTTGATATCCTGGCGCTCGTCCTGCAGCACGATGAACAGGCCGTGCTGTCGGCCGTAGACATGGCGCTGAAGTCGGGCGCTCCAACCAAGACTCATGTGCTGAACCTGCTTCATCGCCTTGTCGACGGCAAATCCTTCACGCCACCCACTATCGATGCACCTCAGGCCCTGACGCTTACCAATGAGCCCAGGGCCAATGTCGAACGCTACGATACCTTGAGAAAGACGGAGGCTCGCCATGCATCATGACCCTGCAAGCGGCGCTGTCGTCATCATGTTGCGACAATTGAAGATGCACGGCATGGCCCAGGCCGTCGGTGACCTGACCGAGCAAGGCGCGCCAGCGTTCGAGGCGATCATTCCTGTTCTCTCACAACTGCTCAAAGCCGAGACAACAGAACGGGAGGTGAAGGCGATAGCCTATCAGCTGAGGTCTGCTGCCTTCCCGGCCTATCGGGACCTGAACGGCTTTGACTTTACAAACGGCGAGATCAACGAGGCACTCGTGCGTCAGTTGCACCGCTGTGACTTCCTCACCGAGGCCAACAACATAGTGCTGATCGGCGGCCCTGGCACTGGTAAGACGCATATTGCCACGGCGATCGGCGTCCAGGCTGTCGAGCATCACCATAAGCGGGTCCGCTTCTTCTCGACGGTCGAACTAGTTAATGCGCTGGAGCAGGAAAAGGCGCAGGGGCATTCAGGGAAAATCGCCAAGCGTCTCTTCCGATGTGATCTCGTCATCCTCGATGAGCTCGGATACCTCCCATTCAGTCCATCGGGTGGCGCGCTGCTCTTCCATCTCCTCAGCAAACTCTATGAGCACACTAGCGTTATCATCACCACCAATCTGAGCTTTAGTGAATGGGCCAGCATCTTTGGCGATGCCAAAATGACGACCGCCTTGCTGGATCGCCTCACCCATCACTGCCATATCCTGGAGACTGGAAACGACAGCTTCCGCTTCAAGAACAGCTCAGCACATCAACCTAAAACGACAAAGGAGAAGCGGAAGAACTTGACCACGACGACCAACACACACCATACCTAACGGCGGGTCAATTCTCGGCACCAATCCCGGGTCAGTTCTCAGCGCAAATCAACATTGCAAGGTTCCAGGGAAACCTAAGATGCGACGCAATTTCCACCACCGCTGAAGAGCAAGTTAGCAATTTGCCACCACTAATGACGAGGAGCGTTTCGTTCGGACCGATCGAAATTTTTGCAAATTGAGCCAAAATGGGCTCTGCGTGCACCGATGTCGCGGCGGCGAAGGTTATGCTCTCACCAGCTTCCCTTTTGAGAATAAAGTCGACCGCACGACTGCACAGAATGCATTCAGTGTCGAACACGACTATCATGCTCGTCTCTCATTCGATCTATCAGAAAAGCTGGACTCTAAATGGCTCAATGAATTTCTCCGCAAGCGATATTTGTCCAGCATCGGCTTTTTTTCGCTTGGAGTGGCTATCCGGGACAAAGGGAGATACTTGTGCCGGATCTTTTGAGTGCCGCTCTGCACGCTTAACCATCGCGTCGATCTCGGTTGATGATAGTGATACCCCCCACTGCTCAGAAAGCAGTGGGAATATGGCGCCAGGTAATGACGAGTAATTCATATAAGTCGCGTGAAAACCACGTTTCTGTGCAGCAGCCAGACACAATGCGCCAAGCATTCGCGCACAGTACTCCTTGTCGGAACCAAGCCGAACGGCCTCTTCGTCATCATCGAATCGAATGTGCTGGCTGATAACAGGCTCAATCCGCCTCCGGTTTCGTAGCCACAGCGGTGGCATGGCAGCGATTGAGACCATTACTTCTACACCGTTGCGATGAAGGAACGCCCACTTCTGTGCCACCCCGGTTTGAAGAAGTTCTTCAAGATAAAGCGCATTCCAACTCTCAAATTTAATCACTGCATACCGGCTCGGACGCGGTGCGCAAGCAACTAGGCACCGGAGGACTGCTCGGGTAAGTGCGGAACGATCAACAAACGAACCCCTGTAGCTTCTGTCCAGTGCCGAATTGACTATAATTGGTTGAGAAACGACAAAGAACCGGTCCGATGAAGATAACATCTGCGTCAACAGAGTAGAACCGCAGCGAGACATATGGAAAACGAAGAAGGTCTCCATTGAGCCAATATCCAATTCGTCGGAGTACTGCAAAAACTCTGGGATTGTCATGCGTATTAGCCGCGGGTCAACGGGATTATAAGCCAGTTGCGGGGTAAAGGGCGAAGCCCAATGCGAGCCGTGGTCGTTTGATTGCACCGGATATAAAATATCTGTGTGGCGATACAGCGTTTCAACAAAGAACGGATCTCGGAAATAAATTCGCGGGAGGCGAAATAGTAGCACGTGCCCTGTCTCCCCGTCGCCTGTTATGTCAACAGGGAGAAGCATGGTGTCGTTGTCCAATCTGGGTGGTTTCACAGGGCGATTCCTGAGCACGCTTTTGAGCACGGCATGACTTAGTCGCTAGACTGCCTCCTCTAGACGACAAGCTTCCTTGATTAGAATATCCCAAATGTGTCTCGCCACATCTGGATTGATACCAAGTCCTTGAGCGACTTCGGCCCGACTGTCTAGAACAGCAGCCACTCGGTTCGGCTGCATGACAGGTATTCCTGCCTGCTTCTTGAAAAGGCCTACGCGGTGAATAATCTCCATACGCTCCGCAACCAACTTTAAAATTGCAGTGTCAACTGCATCGAGTTGCTGGCGAAATTCGTTGAGATCTGCTTCTTGGTTTGAACTTTTATTTGTCATTGCATCTTCCTAAGTGGTGGAAAGCACAGAAGGATTCGAGCACGAAGGGCTCTGTGTGGAAACCGGTTGAATTTTAAGCGCCACCGTAGGGTGCGCGGTTTAAACGAGACATAATCATTAATCGACTTCACGTGCCCACCGGTAAAAATTCTGGACAGGGCGCCCAATTTGGGGCGCGTCTTTCTCGGTTTTGATCCACGAATTGTGAGCAAACGGCTTGTACTCAAGCTTGCAAATGTCGTCCACATTCACAATTTGGAAAAACGGCCCCCCATTTATGCTATGATTCAAAACCAAAGATACGGTATTCGACGAATTGCAATATTTGTTCTTTGCTGTAGAAAAGTACCCATACGGGTCACAGCGATGAAGCGCATTGCCCGATTTAAATTCGTCAACCGTTTTGCCATTGACGCCTATAGTGCCGAAGCATTGATGGTTTGCCTCAAACATGTAGAGGCCGTAAAAATTTCCCTCTAGCGTAAGTTTTTGGTCTCCGGGAATCGCGAGCGGAACCATCTGACCAACCAGAAGTAGCCCCATCAGGGCCCAGCCAGGAACGCTGCTCGCGCCGCTTGGGATCTTCACCGGGGCTTGGAACCAAGGTCCAAATAGGATTAAAAGTGCCGGTAAAACAGTAGCGGGATAGCGATAGCCGACCAGTATTCCAGAGTAGACGTGGAATATAGCAAAGAAAGCCAACATGCTACGCTGTAGCAACCGATTTGAGCTAAATAAGAACCATGCGCCAACCATCTCCATGAACATTAAGAAATTTGTTGCAATTATCTCGGTACCTTTGGGGAATAGGGGTAGTCCGTTCTTCAAGCTTGTAAAATACTCTCCAAGCACCCATGATGGGTGTATTTTTGCAGCTGTCGATAAAAAATAAAAGAATACCAAAGATAGCTGAAGAAAAAATTTCTTATTGGCAAAGAAAAGAAAGGCTAGGCAGAATACCGTGTGGTAGTAGTCATAGTTTCCTTTAAATCTGTAAGATATAAACGTGAAATAAAGCTTGAATACGAATAATACAAATATTCCAATATGAGCCGCCACCCAATCTCTACTGTATATCGCGTACGCACAACCAACGAGTATGGCAAACAACAGCATGAATACTACTGTCTGAGAATATCCGTTTGGATAAGTTGTCAGAAAAATAAAATCCGCGCAATTCGGTAGAAAAGGCCAGCACCGATAGGAACCGCTCTCGACAGCGTTCGTCGTGATCCAGGGAACGTTCATCCAGCTTGCGTATGTTACTGCGAAGCCAAGCAGTATGGCGCCCGCCATCCACTGCAAAACCTTGTCCTGCTCAATCTCACTGACGCTAAAAAGGCGTCTATAGAGCTCATAGAGGTTTCGGAGATAGGCGTTCTTCGGTAAAGGATTATGACCAGTTTCGAGGACTTCTGCGTTTGGTTCGTTCATTGCAGCCTCTGGAGAAAATCGAAGGTTATGCGAACAGCGCATGCGTCCTGTTGATATCCTACCCCTTACGGAGATACAAGCGCAGCGTGTTAAAACTGATGACCCATCTAATGCTTTGCGCCTCTCGCCGGATCGATTGGAGGATTAGGACTGGTTAAATTGGCACACGTCTACGAAGGGGATCGGATCATAAATGCTAGAGAAACGCTTCCTTGAGTTTTGATGACGGACACCGTTGACCCCAAGTTGATCGTAACAGCAAGGTGGCGCCAGCCGTTAGGCAGTCAGCTCCAGCCCAACGAACTTCGGCGTGTGGTAGCCATTTCGTTCGTCGTGCATCTGTCAATCCTTGTGCCTCTTACGCTGGTGAGGAGCGCGCAATCATTTAGAGAAGAGCCTGAGGCCGTTGCTGTAACACTTGTCGAGCCTCGCGCCGGTCCGGTTTCATCGAGCGAGCGCCCCTCTCAACCGCCTCGCACTGGTTCGCGGATGCAAGCCCCAGCGCCAAAAACCGAAAAGGGCGAACTCACGCACGAAGAGTCCAAGGTTGTAGAAAAGAGAGCCGACGCCTTGCCTCCGGAGATGCATAAAGGTGAAAATTTTCCAGGAGGGATGATCGAAGCGCACCGCCTTAGAGCCTCCGAGGTTTTGGCCGACCCAAGAAGCGCCGCGGCGTCAAAGGCGATGAAAACCCTTGCTCCCAGTGCACGTATCGAGCAACTGTGCAATCTGGAGAGTATGGAGCAGGTAGCGTTATGGAAGCCGGACCTTAAGCCGGACTTTGTTGTCGCTTATGCGATGGCGGATACGAAGCTAGAGGCACTCCACATTGAAGCCGACGGAGCAGCGGTGCGGATTGCGAACCGGTGGTATAACATGCGCTATCAATGCACAGTCTCACCAGATTTGGAATCTGTGAAAACTTTCGAGTTCCAGATGGGCGTCGAAATTCCGAAAAAAGATTGGGAGAAACACTATCTAACCACTAGTGACGGCGAACAAGAATGAGAAGGGGCCGGACAAGCCTTTCTGATTGCCGCAATTTGTAGGCGGGCAGCGGCAGCAAGCACCCTTGATTGTTGCGATTTAATAGATACACCTATCACTGGAGTTTTGGGGACAAGCGGGCTTCGTCCCGGCGAACGAACGCTGTTCGTGTCTGAGTTTCGCTACAGCTGGAGCGGTGATGCGCACCTTACTAATCGACAATTACGATAGCTTTACATTTAATCTTTTTCAGCTGATCTATAGTCTGAGTGGAATAGAGCCTATTGTCATCAAGAACGACCAGATGTCTTGGGCTGAGGCCGCGGCGCTTGGATTCTCGAACATAGTTATCTCGCCTGGCCCTGGGCGTCCCGATGTTCCCTGCGATTTCGGGATTTCTCGAGAGGCGATCCTCGACGGCCGGTGGCCAGTTCTAGGGGTATGTTTGGGACATCAAGGAATCTGTCATTATCTCGGTGGAGCGGTGCATCATGCGCAAAAGCCAATGCACGGAATCATTGATGCAGTGATTCACAACGGGACCGGCCTGTTCGAAAATATTCCATCGCCCTTTCACGTTGTCCGCTATCATTCCTTGGCCGTTGAAGCGCTGCCCGAATGTCTCATCCCAACAGCCTTTTCATCAGACAGCGTAATCATGGCAGTCGAGCATCGAGATAAACCAATTTGGGGCGTTCAATTCCATCCTGAGTCGATATGTTCAGAGCACGGCTCGAAAATTATAACTAATTTTCTCGCGCTAGCGGCAAACGAACGTCGGTCTCCGGAAATTGGCTGTAGCGCTGATGCCGACGACGGCAATTTTCGCATTTTCGCGAAACGGCTTGATCACTGGACTGATCCACAACACGTTATTGAAACATTTTCGACGCCCGAGCAGCCGGTTTTCTGGCTTGACAGCAGCCTCTCCGACTCAACAGCGCGGTTCTCCTTCATTGGGGATGCATCGGGACCACATTCTGAGGTCCTCTCCTATGAAGCAGCATCGCAAAAGTTGACAATTGCGAAAACAGAACGCATGCACTCTGTTTCGGAGAGCATACTGGACTACATGGATCGACGGCTCGAAGAATTAAAGGTTGATCCATGCTTAGAGACTCCTTTCGATTTTGCTCCGGGATATGTTGGCTATTTCGGTTACGAGATGAAGGCCGAAACTGGCGGGACCCTGGCGCACAAAAGCCGTTCCCCAGATGCGCAATTCATATTTGCCGACCGCGCGCTGTGCTTTGATTTACAAGAGCAGGCGATTTGGCTGGTCTGTATGGATTTAGAGACGAGGGAGGATCGCGCGAGAGCATGGTTCGAAGCCATTGAAAAACTAGTCGTACAAAGTCCCCAAAAACCGACATCAGCGGTCAAAGTCCATATCGAAAGTCTGACGCTGCGCGCAAACTCTGGAGAATATCTTGAGTTAATCGACGAGTGCCTTTCCAAGATTAGAGACGGAGAATCCTACGAAGTTTGCTTGACAAACACGATGGAGGCCCGATCTGACTTGGACGACCTTGCAACCTACATGTTGCTCAGAGGGATTAATCCAGCCCCGTACAGCGCGTTTCTTCGCTTCCCAAACACCAGCGTTCTCTGCTCCTCTCCAGAGTTATTTATCGAGCGAAATCGGCACGGAATTATTCGATCGAAGCCCATCAAAGGTACAATTCGTAGAGGGAAGGATCCTGAAGAAGATGCCGAACTAAAGGGACGTCTGAGTTCCAGCGAAAAGGAACGTGCCGAAAATCTCATGATCGTCGATCTGATCAGAAATGACTTGGGCAGGGTCTGTGAAGTCGGCACGGTGGTCGTACCTAAGATTTTTGACGTTGAGACATATGCAACGGTTCATCAGTTAGTAAGCACGATTGAGGGCCGATTGAGATCGGATCGCACGCTCGTGGATCTCGTACGAGCAACCTTTCCGGGCGGATCTATGACGGGTGCGCCAAAGGTCCGCACCATGGAAATACTTGACAAACTGGAGGATGGCGCTCGTGGCGTTTACTCAGGAGCGCTAGGGTTTCTCTCGGTTACAGGTACTGCGGCGCTGAACATTGTCATCCGCACCATCGTTCTACAGGAGAAGATGCTCTCAATTGGAGTCGGAGGTGCGATCACCGCACTTTCAGTGCCGAGTGAGGAGCTGAGTGAGACACAACTTAAGGCGGAAGCGCTACTGCGGACTTTGTCTACAGTAGCAGGCTATCCTATTAAATTTAAAGATTCGTGAGGCTCGCATGGTGTTGACGATGCTGTTTCATTGCAGACCGGACGTTGCCGCCCCAGTGCCCAGTTCTCTCGAAACCTGATTTAACTCTGTCACAAACTGACTTTCATACAAGCGTGCATAATGGGCTCCAGATCGGAGCAATTCATCATGCGTACCCTGCTCTAGAATACCGTTCTTTCCAATGACAATAATTCGGTCCACCTGCTTAATGGTCGATAGACGGTGAGCGATTATCATTGCGGTCCGATCTGCCATCAACTCAGTCAATGCGGATTGAATCAGACATTCTGTTTCATAGTCTAGAGCAGACGTGGCTTCGTCAAGGATTAGTATCGGCGGGTTCTTCAAGAAAAGTCGAGCGATCGCGATGCGTTGTTTTTGACCACCCGAGAGTTTGACCCCGCGCTCACCGACCAATGTGTCTAGTCCATCCGGTAATAATTCGATAAAGTCACCTAGGGCTGCGCGTTGAACTGCGGTTTCGATTTCGTCACTGCTCGCACCAATTCTCCCGTAAGCTACATTTTCCCGGATTGACGCGGTAAAGAGGAATGGATCTTGCTGGACGAGACCGATCTGTTTTCTAAGCGAAGACTGAGTTATATCGCGGATATCGATGCCTTCGATTGTGATACTACCGCTGTTGACATCGTAGAATCTTGGCAACAGTGAGCAGATGGTGGTCTTTCCAACTCCCGAGGCGCCGACAAAGGCAATTTTCTCCCCATGGCCGATGCGGAGATTAAAGCGGTCTAAGACTTTTAGATGTGGCGAATAAGAAAAAGTGACGTTGTTATATGCGATCTCGCCCCTTAATTTCTCTACTGAAATAGATTTTTCGTTATCAGTAACTTCAGGGACACTGTCAATCAGTGCTAGAAATCGTCGAAAGCCGGCTATTGCTTTGGGATAGGTTTCAAGAAAGCTGCCCAGTCTTTCGATCGGTTTAAAGAGAACATTAACAATAAGGAGTATACCGACAAAACTTCCCTGAGTGATCTCGCCGACCGCCACGTACCAAGCACCAGCCACCAGCACCAGTAATTGGACCGACCGCGTGCCGAGATAGGAAATCGTCGTACTCGTTGTCATATACGCATAAGCTTTCTTCTTGATTCTCCGGTAGTCATGATTCCGGCGGCGAAAAGCTTTGTATTCGTGGCTTTCGTTTGAGAAAGCTTTCACAATGCGAATCCCGCCGACGCTTTCCGCAATTGTTTGATTAAGCAAGCTTATCTGGCGAAGAAGGTTGCGCCAATTTTGCGCGAGCTTTACACCGTACCGTCCACTGGCCCATGCGATTGTAGGCACCAGACAGGTCACAAGTAGACCGAGCTTCCAGTGAATATAAAACATAATTGCGGCTGCGCCAAAGAACGTCATGACAGATAAAACGATGTCCTCTGGGCCGTGATGGGCAACTTCACCGATCTCCTCAAGGTCCTTTGTGACGTTTGTGATGAGGTCTCCCACGCTGTTGTTATCAAAATAACGAAACGAAAGTTGTTGAATGTGCGAGAACGCTTGCTGGCGCATATCCGTTTCGATGTTTATGCCAAGTAGATGGCCGTAATAGTTCACGATCGCCAAGAGTGCACCGTTTATGGCGTATACGAACATGAGAAGTAGGGCGCTCCAAATGATCAGGCCCCAATCGTGAGCCGGCAGTAGATCGTCTACGAAAATCTTCACGATTATGGGAAACCTTAGCTCTAATAGGCCGGCGATCACTGCTGATATGAGGGTTATGGCTAAAAGTTTTTTGTAAGGGTGATAGTAGGAGATGAAGCGCCGAAGCATTGAGCCTCTCAGTATATGGTGAAAAGGATGTGAGCCCCTTGTAATTACGGTTTGGGCACAGGGTATATGGCCGACCGCTCGCCGCCCAATGATTTCGAGGCTACTGTCTTTCCTGTAAGTGTATACTCTCGACGGCTGGTCGCAATTCTCAAGGTTATTTGTTCATCGTGGAATGTCACGGTCAACGTTTCAGTCTCGCCCTTTCCAAGAGAGTGCTGTTCGATTTCGATTGTGTTCTTGGTTAGCCGCCGCACCCGTGCGACCCCTATGCCATCCAATTGCACCGACTCAAGATACTCACCGTTCAAGCCGATACGCTGTCGAACGCGGAAGCTATTGGTTTGGCTTGGGTCTCGGTTGAATTCTGCCTCGTAGCAAGTATTGTTTTCAGAGAAATCGAATTGAAGCGAGTTCAGACCGACAGAATTCTTTGAAAAATAATACACGGTGTGAGAGAACATATCCAAGGTCGGCAGAAACGCCAAATCAAGATTCAATGGCGGTCCATAACCTCGATCGCCCATCTCATAGTCGATAGACCTGCTGGAGAGGTTGTCCAGTCTCTCAATTAGTGCAAGGAAATCGGCAAAGGGATAGGGCCTCTTTCCCGTCGAAACGACGACAAGGTCTGATTTGGGAACAATCAACATGATCTGCCGATTGTAGCCATTTGCCATGTAGCCACCTAGACCCGGCACACTCCAAAAGAACGTCGAGTACGCCCGATCACGATAGACCGTCCTTGCGCCTTCGGTCACGTGGCCGGTCCATCCTGAAGGGAGGATTCTTATTGAATTCCATCGCCCTTCGCGAAGATGCAGATATCCAATCTTAGCCATATCTAAGGGATGCAGGAAAAGACCATTCCCTCCATCGCTGATGCCTTTTGGATCGCTGCTCCAGTCGGTATCAGTTATTCTAAGAGGATCAAACAAGTGGCGTCGTGCAAAATCCCAAGCAGACGTTCCGGCGACGCTCGTGATAACCGCGGATATGAGGTGTGAATTGCCGCTATTATAATTGTAGTGATCTCCGGGTCTATGAGACATAGGTCTACGCAGAATGAAATCGACCCAATCATCTGCAAGACGCATTTCGTCAGCAGTGGTCGGGGTTCCTCGGCGAGGTCCGAGAGGTTCGGACCAATCAATGCCAGATGTCATATCTAGTAGATGTCGAAGGGTTATATCTTTCTTGTCGCTATACGAAGAAGAAAAATGTCCGAGGTATTTGTGCAGTTTATCGTCGGCGCTCTCGATGAGCTTTTGTTGAATGGCGATGCCGACTAAGCTTCCAAGAATGGATTTCGTTGCGGAGTTGAGCGCGTGCTTGATGCCGGATTTGAAGGGATGGAAGTATGTGTCGGCCACCAAATAGCCATGTCGGACGATACACAAACTGTCCATATCGACGGAGCGACCAAACTCCACCAGATCGTGGATGACATCACTCGCAAGCCCTTGTGTCTCAGGATCGGAAGTTTTCCATTCGGAGATCGGTGCACCGAAATACCGAACGGATTTCGTAAGGTCAGGAGATGCATCTTCGGCCCGTTCCGTTTGAGATGCGTCAACCGCGGATCTGATGCGATCTATGATCTGTGCGAAATGCTCCAGACGAGGCTCTCTAAAGAGCGTTCGATTGTCCAGTTCAATCGCAAAAGCATGCTTTGTGCGGGCTGTCAAATAGAGCCCTGTCAGCGAGTTTCCGCCGAGTTCGAAGAAGTTGTCATTGACACCGACCTGACTGACCTGGAGGACGTCGGCCCAGATGGCGGCGAGGATCTCTTCGGTGGGAGTGCGCGGAGCGATGTAGTCGGCGCGTGCCAGGCCGTTATCGTTGTTGGGACGGGGAAGAGCAGCGCGATCGATCTTGCCGTTCGCGGTCAGGGGCATCGCCTCGAGCGCGACAAAGGCGGCCGGCGCCATGTAGTCTGGCAAGGTGTTGAGGATATGAGCCCGCAAGTCCCTCGGGCTCGCCTCGCCGACAACATAGGCGAGGAGACGCTTGTCACCGGTCTGGTCCTCATGGGCGACGACGACAGCCTGGCGAACGTCTGGGTGGGACAGCAGCACGGCCTCGATCTCGCCGAGTTCGATGCGGAACCCGCGGATCTTGACCTGGTGGTCGGCGCGGCCGAGGAATTCCAGATTGCCATCCTTGCGCCAGCGCCCGAGATCGCCGGTGCGGTAGAGCCGGTCCCCTGAGCCGAATGGATTTTGCACGAAGCGTTCAGCTGTCAGGTCGGGGCGGTTGAGATAACCGCGAGCCAGGCCGACGCCGCCAATGTAAATCTCGCCGGTGGCGCCAATCGGAACCGCACACATATGACGATCCAGAACATAGACTTTCCGGTTGGCAATGGGCCTGCCTATGGGAACTATGCCCGAAGCTGGCTCATCCCCCACCATGAAGAAGGTGGAGGACATTGTGCATTCCGTCGGACCGTACTGATTTACGATTGGAAAGTGATGTCCCATCCTGCTTCTAGTGAGCCGGCATGTCTCGTAGCTCAAGGCCTCGCCGCAGGTCAGCAGGGCACGTAGCTCCATCAGAGGCTCCGCGACTTCCTCCAGAACGGGGGCAGTCAATGCGCTGGGCGTGACGCTCAATACGAGGCTGATCCCAGCCGAGGAGACGAAGCCAAGAGACGAAGCCCTGTCGGCTTGGTCGAGACCGTGGGGGACGACGAGCTTTGCGCCGGCGATAAGAGGGCACCATATGTCTCTGACGGAAGGGTCAAAGGAGATCGACGAGCTTTGCAGCACGCGATCCGAACTGGACAGGGAATAACGGCGGTTGAGAGTGGTGATGTAGTTCACCACGCCTTCATGGATGATCATGACGCCTTTTGGCTGTCCTGTTGATCCGGATGTATAGATGACATAGGCGAGGCTGATGGGGTCGGCGCCGGAAGCTGGGGGGGTGTCGGGGCAGGCCTCGATGACATCGTGATGGGCATCGAGATCGACGATGTTCTTGACCTGGTCGGGCAAGCTTGGGCGCGAGACTGTGCGGGTGACGACGACATGGGCTGCGGCGTCGCGCAGCATGTAGGCCAGCCGGTTCCTGGGGTAGGCCGGATCGAGCGGCAGGTAGGCGCCTCCGGCCTTCAGGATGGCGAGCATGGCGACGATCATCTCGGCAGAGCGGTCGACACACAGGCCGACAATAACCTCCGGGCCGACGCCCAGGCTCTGCAGGTGATGCGCGAGCTTGTTCGATCGCCGCTCAAGCTCCCGGTATGTGAGTTGCTGCTGATCATAAATGACGGCGACGGCGTCGGGGGTGAGGGCGGCTTGATCGGCGAAGAGCTCGTGCAGGAGCTTGTCGCGGGGGAAGTCGGCGGTGGTGTCGTTCCAGACGTCGAACAGCAGGTGCTGCTCGGCGTCTGTCAGCATCGGCAGACGGGATATTGGCTGTTCGGGGTCTGCCACGATGCCCTCCAGGAGGAGGCGATAGTGGTCCTTCAGACGTTCGATCGTGTCGTGCTCGAACAGATCGGTTGCATATTCCAGGGTGCCGGCGAGGCCGTTCTCCGTCTCCTGGAGATAGAGCGAGAGATCGAACTTTGCGGTGGCACGCTGTTCGGTGACGCGACGCAGGGTCATACCGGGGAGTTCCAACCTCTCCTGTGGCATGTTCTGCAGCACGACGAGCGTCTGGAAGATAGGCTGACGGCTCAGGTCGCGTGCCGGCCTGACCTCTTCGACCAGTCGATCAAAGGGCATCTCCTGATGTGCGTAGGCTTCCAGGGCGCCGTCACGGACCTGTCGCAGCAGCGTCCGGAAGTCGGGATCGCCGGCAAGACTTGTCCGCAAGGCCAGCATGTTGATGAAGAAGCCGATCAGGTCTTCGGTCTCGGCATGGGTGCGTCCCGCAACGGGGGTGCCGACAACGATATCGTCCTGTCCGCTCCACCGTGACAGGACGACTTTGAACGCCGCCAGCAGCACCATGAACAGGGTTGCACCCTCCTGGCGGGCCAGCACTGCGAGCGCCCCCGTCAGTTCCTTCGGCAGTTCGAAGGTGCAGCTGGCACCGCGATAGCTCTGGGTCAACGGACGGGGACGGTCGGTCGGAAGTTCGAGGGCGGGCGGTGCACCCGCCAGACGAGCCTTCCAGTAGGAGACCTGCCTGTCGAGCACCTCGCCCTGCAGCCAGCGTCTCTGCCAGACGGCGAAGTCGGCATATTGCACTGGCAGTCCGGCCAGAGGCGAAGGCCGGCCTTCCATGAAGGCGGTATATAACGCGCCGATCTCACGGATCACGATGGACATCGACCAGCCATCGGAGACGATGTGATGCATCGTCACCAAGATGATGTGCTCCTGGGCCGAAAGCCGCAACAGGGTTGCGCGGATCAGGGGGCCCTGCACCAGATCGAAGCGGTGCGCCGCCTCGTCCTGCTCGGCCCGCCGGATCGTGTCGGCGCGCTGGGCCGGGTCAAGACTGGACAGATCCATCAGCGCCAGCCGGAATGGGGCCGTCTCGTCGATTGCCTGGAAGACCTGGCCGTCGCGAGTGACGAAACGGGTGCGCAGAACCTCGTGTCTGCGCACGAGCTCCGCGAAGGCCCGCTCAAGGGCGACCACGTCGAGATTGCCGTCCATCCGCACCGCCGCGGCGATGTTATAGGCCGCACCGAGCGCTTCCAGCTGTTCCAGCACCCAGAGCCGGTTCTGCGAGAACGACAACGCGATCTCACCATCCCTCGCAACCGGCATAAGACGGGGGGACGTTACTCCTCGCTCTTGCCGCTGGATAATCTCGATGCGGTGTCCAAGTTCAACCACCCTTGGATCCTCGAAGAGGGAGCGCAACGGCAATTCGATGTTGAAGATGCTTCGGACCCGGGCGACCATGCGCATGGCCAGCAAGGAGTTTCCGCCGAGTTCGAAGAAGTTGTCATTGACACCGACCTGACTGACCTGGAGGACGTCGGCCCAGATGGCGGCGAGGATCTCTTCGGTGGGAGTGCGCGGAGCGATGTAGTCGGCGCGTGCCAGGCCGTTATCGTTGTTGGGACGGGGAAGAGCAGCGCGATCGATCTTGCCGTTCGCGGTCAGGGGCATCGCCTCGAGCGCGACAAAGGCGGCCGGCGCCATGTAGTCTGGCAAGGTGTTGAGGATATGAGCCCGCAAGTCCCTCGGGCTCGCCTCGCCGACAACATAGGCGAGGAGACGCTTGTCACCGGTCTGGTCCTCATGGGCGACGACGACAGCCTGGCGAACGTCTGGGTGGGACAGCAGCACGGCCTCGATCTCGCCGAGTTCGATGCGGAACCCGCGGATCTTGACCTGGTGGTCGGCGCGGCCGAGGAATTCCAGATTGCCATCCTTGCGCCAGCGCCCGAGATCGCCGGTGCGGTAGAGCCGGTCCCCTGAGCCGAATGGATTTTGCACGAAGCGTTCAGCTGTCAGGTCGGGGCGGTTGAGATAACCGCGAGCCAGGCCGACGCCGCCAATGTAAATCTCGCCGGTGGCGCCAATCGGAACCGCACACATATGACGATCCAGAACATAGACTTTCCGGTTGGCAATGGGCCTGCCTATGGGAACTATGCCCGAAGCTGGCTCATCCCCCACCATGAAGAAGGTGGAGGACATTGTGCATTCCGTCGGACCGTACTGATTTACGATTGGAAAGTGATGTCCCATCCTGCTTCTAGTGAGCCGGCATGTCTCGTAGCTCAAGGCCTCGCCGCAGGTCAGCAGGGCACGTAGCTCCATCAGAGGCTCCGCGACTTCCTCCAGAACGGGGGCAGTCAATGCGCTGGGCGTGACGCTCAATACGAGGCTGATCCCAGCCGAGGAGACGAAGCCAAGAGACGAAGCCCTGTCGGCTTGGTCGAGACCGTGGGGGACGACGAGCTTTGCGCCGGCGATAAGAGGGCACCATATGTCTCTGACGGAAGGGTCAAAGGAGATCGACGAGCTTTGCAGCACGCGATCCGAACTGGACAGGGAATAACGGCGGTTGAGAGTGGTGATGTAGTTCACCACGCCTTCATGGATGATCATGACGCCTTTTGGCTGTCCTGTTGATCCGGATGTATAGATGACATAGGCGAGGCTGATGGGGTCGGCGCCGGAAGCTGGGGGGGTGTCGGGGCAGGCCTCGATGACATCGTGATGGGCATCGAGATCGACGATGTTCTTGACCTGGTCGGGCAAGCTTGGGCGCGAGACTGTGCGGGTGACGACGACATGGGCTGCGGCGTCGCGCAGCATGTAGGCCAGCCGGTTCCTGGGGTAGGCCGGATCGAGCGGCAGGTAGGCGCCTCCGGCCTTCAGGATGGCGAGCATGGCGACGATCATCTCGGCAGAGCGGTCGACACACAGGCCGACAATAACCTCCGGGCCGACGCCCAGGCTCTGCAGGTGATGCGCGAGCTTGTTCGATCGCCGCTCAAGCTCCCGGTATGTGAGTTGCTGCTGATCATAAATGACGGCGACGGCGTCGGGGGTGAGGGCGGCTTGATCGGCGAAGAGCTCGTGCAGGAGCTTGTCGCGGGGGAAGTCGGCGGTGGTGTCGTTCCAGACGTCGAACAGCAGGTGCTGCTCGGCGTCTGTCAGCATCGGCAGACGGGATATTGGCTGTTCGGGGTCTGCCACGATGCCCTCCAGGAGGAGGCGATAGTGGTCCTTCAGACGTTCGATCGTGTCGTGCTCGAACAGATCGGTTGCATATTCCAGGGTGCCGGCGAGGCCGTTCTCCGTCTCCTGGAGATAGAGCGAGAGATCGAACTTTGCGGTGGCACGCTGTTCGGTGACGCGACGCAGGGTCATACCGGGGAGTTCCAACCTCTCCTGTGGCATGTTCTGCAGCACGACGAGCGTCTGGAAGATAGGCTGACGGCTCAGGTCGCGTGCCGGCCTGACCTCTTCGACCAGTCGATCAAAGGGCATCTCCTGATGTGCGTAGGCTTCCAGGGCGCCGTCACGGACCTGTCGCAGCAGCGTCCGGAAGTCGGGATCGCCGGCAAGACTTGTCCGCAAGGCCAGCATGTTGATGAAGAAGCCGATCAGGTCTTCGGTCTCGGCATGGGTGCGTCCCGCAACGGGGGTGCCGACAACGATATCGTCCTGTCCGCTCCACCGTGACAGGACGACTTTGAACGCCGCCAGCAGCACCATGAACAGGGTTGCACCCTCCTGGCGGGCCAGCACTGCGAGCGCCCCCGTCAGTTCCTTCGGCAGTTCGAAGGTGCAGCTGGCACCGCGATAGCTCTGGGTCAACGGACGGGGACGGTCGGTCGGAAGTTCGAGGGCGGGCGGTGCACCCGCCAGACGAGCCTTCCAGTAGGAGACCTGCCTGTCGAGCACCTCGCCCTGCAGCCAGCGTCTCTGCCAGACGGCGAAGTCGGCATATTGCACTGGCAGTCCGGCCAGAGGCGAAGGCCGGCCTTCCATGAAGGCGGTATATAACGCGCCGATCTCACGGATCACGATGGACATCGACCAGCCATCGGAGACGATGTGATGCATCGTCACCAAGATGATGTGCTCCTGGGCCGAAAGCCGCAACAGGGTTGCGCGGATCAGGGGGCCCTGCACCAGATCGAAGCGGTGCGCCGCCTCGTCCTGCTCGGCCCGCCGGATCGTGTCGGCGCGCTGGGCCGGGTCAAGACTGGACAGATCCATCAGCGCCAGCCGGAATGGGGCCGTCTCGTCGATTGCCTGGAAGACCTGGCCGTCGCGAGTGACGAAACGGGTGCGCAGAACCTCGTGTCTGCGCACGAGCTCCGCGAAGGCCCGCTCAAGGGCGACCACGTCGAGATTGCCGTCCATCCGCACCGCCGCGGCGATGTTATAGGCCGCACCGAGCGCTTCCAGCTGTTCCAGCACCCAGAGCCGGTTCTGCGAGAACGACAACGCGATCTCACCATCCCTCGCAACCGGCATAAGACGGGGGGACGTTACTCCTCGCTCTTGCCGCTGGATAATCTCGATGCGGTGTCCAAGTTCAACCACCCTTGGATCCTCGAAGAGGGAGCGCAACGGCAATTCGATGTTGAAGATGCTTCGGACCCGGGCGACCATGCGCATGGCCAGCAAGGAGTTTCCGCCGAGTTCGAAGAAGTTGTCATTGACACCGACCTGACTGACCTGGAGGACGTCGGCCCAGATGGCGGCGAGGATCTCTTCGGTGGGAGTGCGCGGAGCGATGTAGTCGGCGCGTGCCAGGCCGTTATCGTTGTTGGGACGGGGAAGAGCAGCGCGATCGATCTTGCCGTTCGCGGTCAGGGGCATCGCCTCGAGCGCGACAAAGGCGGCCGGCGCCATGTAGTCTGGCAAGGTGTTGAGGATATGAGCCCGCAAGTCCCTCGGGCTCGCCTCGCCGACAACATAGGCGAGGAGACGCTTGTCACCGGTCTGGTCCTCATGGGCGACGACGACAGCCTGGCGAACGTCTGGGTGGGACAGCAGCACGGCCTCGATCTCGCCGAGTTCGATGCGGAACCCGCGGATCTTGACCTGGTGGTCGGCGCGGCCGAGGAATTCCAGATTGCCATCCTTGCGCCAGCGCCCGAGATCGCCGGTGCGGTAGAGCCGGTCCCCTGAGCCGAATGGATTTTGCACGAAGCGTTCAGCTGTCAGGTCGGGGCGGTTGAGATAACCGCGAGCCAGGCCGACGCCGCCAATGTAAATCTCGCCGGTGGCGCCAATCGGAACCGCACACATATGACGATCCAGAACATAGACTTGAGTATTCGACAGTGGTCGGCCAATCAGCGGTAACCCGTTGGAAGTAACCGGATGAATTAAGGACCAAATAGTCGTTTCAGTGGGGCCATATAAGTTCCACGCTCTTCGCTCGTGTTTCGAAAAGAATTGGAGGAGATCCTTTGTGACCGCCTCTCCGCCACAAAGAATTTTCACATCTTCGTTGGGAAGCCATTCCGATGACTGCAACATTATCCAGGTGGACGGAGTCGCTTGTATTGTTGAGATCTTATTTTCTGAAAGGAAAAGCTTCAGTCTGGTACCGTCATTCGCTATAGAGCGCGAAACAATTAACAATTTTGCTCCCGTGATCAGAGGCAGAAAAATCTCCAGTTCTGCAATGTCGAAAGTGATCGGCGTGAGGGCGGCGAGGACGTCGTCGCATGTGAAATCTAAGCGAACTTGTACAGCGACCAGTAAGTTCACCACGCCTTCATGGATGATCATGACGCCTTTTGGCTGTCCTGTTGATCCGGATGTATAGATGACATAGGCGAGGCTGATGGGGTCGGCGCCGGAAGCTGGGGGGGTGTCGGGGCAGGCCTCGATGACATCGTGATGGGCATCGAGATCGACGATGTTCTTGACCTGGTCGGGCAAGCTTGGGCGCGAGACTGTGCGGGTGACGACGACATGGGCTGCGGCGTCGCGCAGCATGTAGGCCAGCCGGTTCCTGGGGTAGGCCGGATCGAGCGGCAGGTAGGCGCCTCCGGCCTTCAGGATGGCGAGCATGGCGACGATCATCTCGGCAGAGCGGTCGACACACAGGCCGACAATAACCTCCGGGCCGACGCCCAGGCTCTGCAGGTGATGCGCGAGCTTGTTCGATCGCCGCTCAAGCTCCCGGTATGTGAGTTGCTGCTGATCATAAATGACGGCGACGGCGTCGGGGGTGAGGGCGGCTTGATCGGCGAAGAGCTCGTGCAGGAGCTTGTCGCGGGGGAAGTCGGCGGTGGTGTCGTTCCAGACGTCGAACAGCAGGTGCTGCTCGGCGTCTGTCAGCATCGGCAGACGGGATATTGGCTGTTCGGGGTCTGCCACGATGCCCTCCAGGAGGAGGCGATAGTGGTCCTTCAGACGTTCGATCGTGTCGTGCTCGAACAGATCGGTTGCATATTCCAGGGTGCCGGCGAGGCCGTTCTCCGTCTCCTGGAGATAGAGCGAGAGATCGAACTTTGCGGTGGCACGCTGTTCGGTGACGCGACGCAGGGTCATACCGGGGAGTTCCAACCTCTCCTGTGGCATGTTCTGCAGCACGACGAGCGTCTGGAAGATAGGCTGACGGCTCAGGTCGCGTGCCGGCCTGACCTCTTCGACCAGTCGATCAAAGGGCATCTCCTGATGTGCGTAGGCTTCCAGGGCGCCGTCACGGACCTGTCGCAGCAGCGTCCGGAAGTCGGGATCGCCGGCAAGACTTGTCCGCAAGGCCAGCATGTTGATGAAGAAGCCGATCAGGTCTTCGGTCTCGGCATGGGTGCGTCCCGCAACGGGGGTGCCGACAACGATATCGTCCTGTCCGCTCCACCGTGACAGGACGACTTTGAACGCCGCCAGCAGCACCATGAACAGGGTTGCACCCTCCTGGCGGGCCAGCACTGCGAGCGCCCCCGTCAGTTCCTTCGGCAGTTCGAAGGTGCAGCTGGCACCGCGATAGCTCTGGGTCAACGGACGGGGACGGTCGGTCGGAAGTTCGAGGGCGGGCGGTGCACCCGCCAGACGAGCCTTCCAGTAGGAGACCTGCCTGTCGAGCACCTCGCCCTGCAGCCAGCGTCTCTGCCAGACGGCGAAGTCGGCATATTGCACTGGCAGTCCGGCCAGAGGCGAAGGCCGGCCTTCCATGAAGGCGGTATATAACGCGCCGATCTCACGGATCACGATGGACATCGACCAGCCATCGGAGACGATGTGATGCATCGTCACCAAGATGATGTGCTCCTGGGCCGAAAGCCGCAACAGGGTTGCGCGGATCAGGGGGCCCTGCACCAGATCGAAGCGGTGCGCCGCCTCGTCCTGCTCGGCCCGCCGGATCGTGTCGGCGCGCTGGGCCGGGTCAAGACTGGACAGATCCATCAGCGCCAGCCGGAATGGGGCCGTCTCGTCGATTGCCTGGAAGACCTGGCCGTCGCGAGTGACGAAACGGGTGCGCAGAACCTCGTGTCTGCGCACGAGCTCCGCGAAGGCCCGCTCAAGGGCGACCACGTCGAGATTGCCGTCCATCCGCACCGCCGCGGCGATGTTATAGGCCGCACCGAGCGCTTCCAGCTGTTCCAGCACCCAGAGCCGGTTCTGCGAGAACGACAACGCGATCTCACCATCCCTCGCAACCGGCATAAGACGGGGGGACGGCACGTCTGTGCCTAGCAACAGCCTGAGAAGCTCCGCACGTTTGGCGGACTGAACTTCTTTGGCGTCATCCATGAATTTTATCTTTCTTGAGCTGATCAAGCATCAGTTGCACCTCATCATCTGTCATCGACAGGATCATCTTTTGGGTATGTGCGATCTTGCTTCCACGATCAGGTAGCATCCCGTCCAGAATCGAGCTCAATCTATAGACATTGGGATCCTCGAAGAGGGAGCGCAACGGCAATTCGATGTTGAAGATGCTTCGGACCCGGGCGACCATGCGCATGGCCAGCAAGGAGTTTCCGCCGAGTTCGAAGAAGTTGTCATTGACACCGACCTGACTGACCTGGAGGACGTCGGCCCAGATGGCGGCGAGGATCTCTTCGGTGGGAGTGCGCGGAGCGATGTAGTCGGCGCGTGCCAGGCCGTTATCGTTGTTGGGACGGGGAAGAGCAGCGCGATCGATCTTGCCGTTCGCGGTCAGGGGCATCGCCTCGAGCGCGACAAAGGCGGCCGGCGCCATGTAGTCTGGCAAGGTGTTGAGGATATGAGCCCGCAAGTCCCTCGGGCTCGCCTCGCCGACAACATAGGCGAGGAGACGCTTGTCACCGGTCTGGTCCTCATGGGCGACGACGACAGCCTGGCGAACGTCTGGGTGGGACAGCAGCACGGCCTCGATCTCGCCGAGTTCGATGCGGAACCCGCGGATCTTGACCTGGTGGTCGGCGCGGCCGAGGAATTCCAGATTGCCATCCTTGCGCCAGCGCCCGAGATCGCCGGTGCGGTAGAGCCGGTCCCCTGAGCCGAATGGATTTTGCACGAAGCGTTCAGCTGTCAGGTCGGGGCGGTTGAGATAACCGCGAGCCAGGCCGACGCCGCCAATGTAAATCTCGCCGGTGGCGCCAATCGGAACCGCACACATATGACGGTCCAGAACATAGACTTGAGTATTCGACAGTGGTCGGCCAATCAGCACGCTTTCATCTCGATTGGAGATTATGAACGCGGTCGCATCTCCGGCGACTTCGGAGCTGCCGTATAGATTTATGATTCTAATATGAGGTATGGTCTCGAACGCACGTCGCAGAAGAGCTCGATCGAACATCTCGCCACTAATGGTAATCCGTCGCAAAGAGTATAGTTTTCGCCCCGCATCCGGCACGAGTAACAATTGCTCCAACAATGTCGGGACAAGGATCAGCCGGCTTATTGCCCTTTGAAAGATGAGTTCAGCTAAAGCTGAGGCGTCGGCGGTGTTAGGGCGAGAGATAATGACGAGAACCGATCCGTAGACCAATGGTCCGATCATCTCGAAGATGGAATCGACAAAGTTAATCGCTGTTTTTTGAGCGCAGACTTCAACTGGCGTTATTGGATCGAAAGTCCTTTGCGCAAATATTCGATTGACCATGCTGAGATGAGGGGCGCCGACGCCTTTTGGCTGTCCTGTTGATCCGGATGTATAGATGACATAGGCGAGGCTGATGGGGTCGGCGCCGGAAGCTGGGGGGGTGTCGGGGCAGGCCTCGATGACATCGTGATGGGCATCGAGATCGACGATGTTCTTGACCTGGTCGGGCAAGCTTGGGCGCGAGACTGTGCGGGTGACGACGACATGGGCTGCGGCGTCGCGCAGCATGTAGGCCAGCCGGTTCCTGGGGTAGGCCGGATCGAGCGGCAGGTAGGCGCCTCCGGCCTTCAGGATGGCGAGCATGGCGACGATCATCTCGGCAGAGCGGTCGACACACAGGCCGACAATAACCTCCGGGCCGACGCCCAGGCTCTGCAGGTGATGCGCGAGCTTGTTCGATCGCCGCTCAAGCTCCCGGTATGTGAGTTGCTGCTGATCATAAATGACGGCGACGGCGTCGGGGGTGAGGGCGGCTTGATCGGCGAAGAGCTCGTGCAGGAGCTTGTCGCGGGGGAAGTCGGCGGTGGTGTCGTTCCAGACGTCGAACAGCAGGTGCTGCTCGGCGTCTGTCAGCATCGGCAGACGGGATATTGGCTGTTCGGGGTCTGCCACGATGCCCTCCAGGAGGAGGCGATAGTGGTCCTTCAGACGTTCGATCGTGTCGTGCTCGAACAGATCGGTTGCATATTCCAGGGTGCCGGCGAGGCCGTTCTCCGTCTCCTGGAGATAGAGCGAGAGATCGAACTTTGCGGTGGCACGCTGTTCGGTGACGCGACGCAGGGTCATACCGGGGAGTTCCAACCTCTCCTGTGGCATGTTCTGCAGCACGACGAGCGTCTGGAAGATAGGCTGACGGCTCAGGTCGCGTGCCGGCCTGACCTCTTCGACCAGTCGATCAAAGGGCATCTCCTGATGTGCGTAGGCTTCCAGGGCGCCGTCACGGACCTGTCGCAGCAGCGTCCGGAAGTCGGGATCGCCGGCAAGACTTGTCCGCAAGGCCAGCATGTTGATGAAGAAGCCGATCAGGTCTTCGGTCTCGGCATGGGTGCGTCCCGCAACGGGGGTGCCGACAACGATATCGTCCTGTCCGCTCCACCGTGACAGGACGACTTTGAACGCCGCCAGCAGCACCATGAACAGGGTTGCACCCTCCTGGCGGGCCAGCACTGCGAGCGCCCCCGTCAGTTCCTTCGGCAGTTCGAAGGTGCAGCTGGCACCGCGATAGCTCTGGGTCAACGGACGGGGACGGTCGGTCGGAAGTTCGAGGGCGGGCGGTGCACCCGCCAGACGAGCCTTCCAGTAGGAGACCTGCCTGTCGAGCACCTCGCCCTGCAGCCAGCGTCTCTGCCAGACGGCGAAGTCGGCATATTGCACTGGCAGTCCGGCCAGAGGCGAAGGCCGGCCTTCCATGAAGGCGGTATATAACGCGCCGATCTCACGGATCACGATGGACATCGACCAGCCATCGGAGACGATGTGATGCATCGTCACCAAGATGATGTGCTCCTGGGCCGAAAGCCGCAACAGGGTTGCGCGGATCAGGGGGCCCTGCACCAGATCGAAGCGGTGCGCCGCCTCGTCCTGCTCGGCCCGCCGGATCGTGTCGGCGCGCTGGGCCGGGTCAAGACTGGACAGATCCATCAGCGCCAGCCGGAATGGGGCCGTCTCGTCGATTGCCTGGAAGACCTGGCCGTCGCGAGTGACGAAACGGGTGCGCAGAACCTCGTGTCTGCGCACGAGCTCCGCGAAGGCCCGCTCAAGGGCGACCACGTCGAGATTGCCGTCCATCCGCACCGCCGCGGCGATGTTATAGGCCGCACCGAGCGCTTCCAGCTGTTCCAGCACCCAGAGCCGGTTCTGCGAGAACGACAACGCGATCTCACCATCCCTCGCAACCGGCATAAGACGGGGGGACGTTACTCCTCGCTCTTGCCGCTGGATAATCTCGATGCGGTGTCCAAGTTCAACCACCCTTGGATCCTCGAAGAGGGAGCGCAACGGCAATTCGATGTTGAAGATGCTTCGGACCCGGGCGACCATGCGCATGGCCAGCAAGGAGTTTCCGCCGAGTTCGAAGAAGTTGTCATTGACACCGACCTGACTGACCTGGAGGACGTCGGCCCAGATGGCGGCGAGGATCTCTTCGGTGGGAGTGCGCGGAGCGATGTAGTCGGCGCGTGCCAGGCCGTTATCGTTGTTGGGACGGGGAAGAGCAGCGCGATCGATCTTGCCGTTCGCGGTCAGGGGCATCGCCTCGAGCGCGACAAAGGCGGCCGGCGCCATGTAGTCTGGCAAGGTGTTGAGGATATGAGCCCGCAAGTCCCTCGGGCTCGCCTCGCCGACAACATAGGCGAGGAGACGCTTGTCACCGGTCTGGTCCTCATGGGCGACGACGACAGCCTGGCGAACGTCTGGGTGGGACAGCAGCACGGCCTCGATCTCGCCGAGTTCGATGCGGAACCCGCGGATCTTGACCTGGTGGTCGGCGCGGCCGAGGAATTCCAGATTGCCATCCTTGCGCCAGCGCCCGAGATCGCCGGTGCGGTAGAGCCGGTCCCCTGAGCCGAATGGATTTTGCACGAAGCGTTCAGCTGTCAGGTCGGGGCGGTTGAGATAACCGCGAGCCAGGCCGACGCCGCCAATGTAAATCTCGCCGGTGGCGCCAATCGGAACCGCACACATATGACGATCCAGAACATAGACTTTCCGGTTGGCAATGGGCCTGCCTATGGGAACTATGCCCGAAGCTGGCTCATCCCCCACCATGAAGAAGGTGGAGGACATTGTGCATTCCGTCGGACCGTACTGATTTACGATTGGAAAGTGATGTCCCATCCTGCTTCTAGTGAGCCGGCATGTCTCGTAGCTCAAGGCCTCGCCGCAGGTCAGCAGGGCACGTAGCTCCATCAGAGGCTCCGCGACTTCCTCCAGAACGGGGGCAGTCAATGCGCTGGGCGTGACGCTCAATACGAGGCTGATCCCAGCCGAGGAGACGAAGCCAAGAGACGAAGCCCTGTCGGCTTGGTCGAGACCGTGGGGGACGACGAGCTTTGCGCCGGCGATAAGAGGGCACCATATGTCTCTGACGGAAGGGTCAAAGGAGATCGACGAGCTTTGCAGCACGCGATCCGAACTGGACAGGGAATAACGGCGGTTGAGAGTGGTGATGTAGTTCACCACGCCTTCATGGATGATCATGACGCCTTTTGGCTGTCCTGTTGATCCGGATGTATAGATGACATAGGCGAGGCTGATGGGGTCGGCGCCGGAAGCTGGGGGGGTGTCGGGGCAGGCCTCGATGACATCGTGATGGGCATCGAGATCGACGATGTTCTTGACCTGGTCGGGCAAGCTTGGGCGCGAGACTGTGCGGGTGACGACGACATGGGCTGCGGCGTCGCGCAGCATGTAGGCCAGCCGGTTCCTGGGGTAGGCCGGATCGAGCGGCAGGTAGGCGCCTCCGGCCTTCAGGATGGCGAGCATGGCGACGATCATCTCGGCAGAGCGGTCGACACACAGGCCGACAATAACCTCCGGGCCGACGCCCAGGCTCTGCAGGTGATGCGCGAGCTTGTTCGATCGCCGCTCAAGCTCCCGGTATGTGAGTTGCTGCTGATCATAAATGACGGCGACGGCGTCGGGGGTGAGGGCGGCTTGATCGGCGAAGAGCTCGTGCAGGAGCTTGTCGCGGGGGAAGTCGGCGGTGGTGTCGTTCCAGACGTCGAACAGCAGGTGCTGCTCGGCGTCTGTCAGCATCGGCAGACGGGATATTGGCTGTTCGGGGTCTGCCACGATGCCCTCCAGGAGGAGGCGATAGTGGTCCTTCAGACGTTCGATCGTGTCGTGCTCGAACAGATCGGTTGCATATTCCAGGGTGCCGGCGAGGCCGTTCTCCGTCTCCTGGAGATAGAGCGAGAGATCGAACTTTGCGGTGGCACGCTGTTCGGTGACGCGACGCAGGGTCATACCGGGGAGTTCCAACCTCTCCTGTGGCATGTTCTGCAGCACGACGAGCGTCTGGAAGATAGGCTGACGGCTCAGGTCGCGTGCCGGCCTGACCTCTTCGACCAGTCGATCAAAGGGCATCTCCTGATGTGCGTAGGCTTCCAGGGCGCCGTCACGGACCTGTCGCAGCAGCGTCCGGAAGTCGGGATCGCCGGCAAGACTTGTCCGCAAGGCCAGCATGTTGATGAAGAAGCCGATCAGGTCTTCGGTCTCGGCATGGGTGCGTCCCGCAACGGGGGTGCCGACAACGATATCGTCCTGTCCGCTCCACCGTGACAGGACGACTTTGAACGCCGCCAGCAGCACCATGAACAGGGTTGCACCCTCCTGGCGGGCCAGCACTGCGAGCGCCCCCGTCAGTTCCTTCGGCAGTTCGAAGGTGCAGCTGGCACCGCGATAGCTCTGGGTCAACGGACGGGGACGGTCGGTCGGAAGTTCGAGGGCGGGCGGTGCACCCGCCAGACGAGCCTTCCAGTAGGAGACCTGCCTGTCGAGCACCTCGCCCTGCAGCCAGCGTCTCTGCCAGACGGCGAAGTCGGCATATTGCACTGGCAGTCCGGCCAGAGGCGAAGGCCGGCCTTCCATGAAGGCGGTATATAACGCGCCGATCTCACGGATCACGATGGACATCGACCAGCCATCGGAGACGATGTGATGCATCGTCACCAAGATGATGTGCTCCTGGGCCGAAAGCCGCAACAGGGTTGCGCGGATCAGGGGGCCCTGCACCAGATCGAAGCGGTGCGCCGCCTCGTCCTGCTCGGCCCGCCGGATCGTGTCGGCGCGCTGGGCCGGGTCAAGACTGGACAGATCCATCAGCGCCAGCCGGAATGGGGCCGTCTCGTCGATTGCCTGGAAGACCTGGCCGTCGCGAGTGACGAAACGGGTGCGCAGAACCTCGTGTCTGCGCACGAGCTCCGCGAAGGCCCGCTCAAGGGCGACCACGTCGAGATTGCCGTCCATCCGCACCGCCGCGGCGATGTTATAGGCCGCACCGAGCGCTTCCAGCTGTTCCAGCACCCAGAGCCGGTTCTGCGAGAACGACAACGCGATCTCACCATCCCTCGCAACCGGCATAAGACGGGGGGACGGTTTACTTTTAGAATAACTCGGATCAATCCTCGGGATGCTCAGATCATCGATCGATCTGAGTTCCCGAATCTTGCGCGCCAATTCCACAACGGTGCTTGGACCGAACAAGACGTCGGATGGTATGGAAACATTGAACAACTCCTCGATCCTGTTGGAAAATCTCATGATTTCAATAGAATCGAAGCCAAGATGAACAAGCGAGCTTTCGAGATCGAGTGGTTGCTGAGGTGACGCTTCAGGATGAAGTATATCTTGGATGGAAGATGAGATGGCTGCGAGCACATCGTCAATTTCGTGGTGCTGGGTGATCCCTTCCGTCAGCGAACGGGTCTCATCCTTGTCAAGTCGCCACAGATGGATCGTAGATAGTTCACCTGACTGAAATGCCTGTCTCGTTGCTGCGCGTCGAACTTTGCCACTGGTGGTCTTTGGAAGTGCTCCTTTTTGCACAAAAGCAATTGAATGCAGGATGATGGCATGGTCGTCCACCAGCCTTTTCCGAAGAACTTGGACAATTTCTTCGAAATGGGCTTTCCATTTGTGCTCAACTTCACAGACGACAGCCACTCGTTCCACATTGTCGATCTCTGTCGCAAAAGCGGCGGTCGTTCCTGCTTTGATGGCGACATGACTGCTTTCTATTAATCCTTCTATATCGTGGGGATAGATATTTTGGCCGTTTATGACAATTAAGTCTTTAATCCTCCCGACAACGAAGAGATGCTCGTTATATGTGAATCCAAGATCCCCCGATCGGAGGTATGCAATATTTTCATTCTGGATATTGGCTCTGAATACTTCAGTTGTTGCAAATTCATTATTCCAATACCCCAAGCCGACATGCGGTCCTTTAATCCAGATCTCACCGATTTTCTCCTTTGGGCAACGCGTTCTCGTTTGTGGATCAACGATTTCTATTTTGCAGGATTCAAGGACAGTGCCAGATGAGACTAGTCTGGTAACATCAATTCCGCTGTCTGCTGGCGCTTCCACCACAGCGCCAGACCGGAATGCGCTCGTATCAACCGAAAGACTGGCAAAGCCGCGAAACGAGGGACCACCCGCGACCATTAAAGTGGACTCCGCAAGTCCATAGCACGGATAAATCGCTTTACGGGAAAAACCGGCGAAACTGAATCTTTCTTGGAACCGCCGCAACGTTGCTTCGCGAATCGGCTCCGCTCCGTTGTATGCGACTGTCCAGGACTTCAAATTGATGTCGAGGATCTCGGCGTCAGGAATACGCAAACATGCTTCGAACGCAAAATTAGGCCCGCCTGAAATAGTAACGCGATTTTCGGAGATGGCTTTTAACCATGACGCCGGTCGAGACATCGCAGAAAAATGCGACATGAGGAATACTGGAAAGCCGGCCACCATTGGTGTGACAATGCCCCCTACAAGCCCCATATCATGGTAATGCGGCACCCAGTTGAGGCCGACGCTATCCTTACTCAATCCCGTCGCATTAATCATTGAGCGAGCGGTAAAGATCAGATTGGCATCCGAAATCATAACGCCTTTTGGCGTCGACGTGGAGCCGGAGGTATATTGCAGGACAGCTGTTCTAGGAGACAAGCTAGCGCTTGAACTCACATCCCATAAGGCGGGAGCCTCCGGTATCGCGTCTGTGCAAAGTACCGTCGCTTTACCCAACTCCAACTTTTGTTGGCTTAGCCGTCGTGAAGTGTCGCTGTCGGTAAGTACTACCGACGGCGCACAATTGGAAATCATGTGATTAAAAAGTGCACGATCGCGAGGCCGGAAGATTACCGGGACAGGGACCGCAATTACTCCCGCAAGATGGCACGCCCAAAATGCTTTCACAAAATCCAAGCCGGGTGGATAGCAAAGCACCGCACGGCCGTTGGCCTCGACATGATCTTGAAGACTATATGCTATATCGCGAACGGCGCAGTAAAGCTGACCATAAGTTATACTCTCCGTCACCGTCGTGGTATGCAGAAAGTTGTAGGCGATATCATCTGCTCTGAGGTGGGCGTTGCGACGGAAGACGTCGACGAGTCCCTCGACGTCGTGTCCTTCTAGGGAAGCCATTTCCTGTCCTTAAAGCTGATCGTCAATCGCAATGGGGAGATTCCATCCACTGGATGCGCGAACCTCCGCGAAACACATACACGCCACTGTCAAACGTCGAACAACACTACTGTGACCTAGGGTTCGGAATCGCGCGAAACATTTCTGCACAAGCCTCCGCATGTTCATAAATGGTGTTGTCACCGAAAAGCGCTCCGCAAGCTTCTCGAACACCTTCGAAGTTCTCAATTTCGTCACTTGAGAAGATCGCGTCGAGCTCCTTTAAAGCCTCCAGAAGAGAATTTCGGGCGCTTTTCGCATGAGGATTTTCCTTCTGGATCGCCCAATAAGTAGCAGGTTGACCGGACAATATTCTTGCCGCGAGAAGTTTAATGGCGCGAGCTGGCGGTGGTGCGAACGTAGAATCTAGTCGTACGTTGGACTTTGACCAAGCTAATACTACAGCAATTACGGCCGCGTGGACGGACACCTGATAAAGGGCAGTCAGTTGATCATGGGAGTTGGGATCTGTCTCCACTAGACGAAGCCCCCACGACTCTATCAAGCGAAGGAATGCTTTCTGGCCCACTCCATCACCGGCTGATGCGGCTGCAAGCGAACGGCCAGATGGGTCAAGGTCCGGTGCAAACAACGGATTGATGAATAAGACGTCCTGCAGTGTGCTGCCATTGGCTTTTGCAGACTGCGTAATTTGGGAGAAATCGTTCATCACAGAACACGTAATAACAAGTAAACAGGATGGGTGTAGTAAATTACAAAGAGTGCGAAGTGCTCGTTTCGCCGGCTCTTCCGGCAGACACAGCAATACCAGATCTGCAGTCTTAAGCGCGTCGTTGAAATCTTCTCCTTGAAGGTTTGCCGCATCACCTACTAAGCAACCGGGGCTAGGGTTGATGTCTACGCGCGTTAAATTCTTCGCGGTCGAGGATAAACGCTGGCTGAAAAAACGACCGAAACCTCCGCCGGCCCCCAACACCACGACGCTGTTGAAATCACCATTGAGCATACGAAGGAGCCCTGTCTAAATTGAACGCGCATGACGCGTTGCATATTAAAAATTTTGCGCGATAATCGAATATATTCATCTACAAATGGTTGTCCACAGCTCCTTTCTCCAATCGTAGCGTTAATATGCCTGTGGTGTCCCAAATGCGATGGTATCAAGCCCGCTCTCGCAGACTGCTCATCGTTGCCGACACGTCGACGCGCCACCATCTCTTGCCCGTAGCAATGAAGCGGTCCCGAACGACCGCCGCCATTGATTGGTGAGAAGCGCTCAGGGTAGATAGAGCTTCCGAACATTGGTCGTCCAGCCCAACCCAATCTTCGTCCTATGATGAAGCGGACGCATGTCGATCAATAGCGGATATGTGCCATTAAGTCTGAATCATATACGAACGTCTCGCGTCCGGCGCCGAGGCTATTGTGAAGCAATTTATTCAATGCTACCTAAAGCGGTATTCAATTTTTTGGGGAAACTTTCGTGTTGAAAAACCTAGCATTGGATGCGCGCGAGCGCGCCTTTCTCGAGCAGCGAGACATTTTTCTCGAGAAAGCTTTGAAAGATATCGGATGTGCTTCTCTAAAAGACGTTCCTGAACCAACCGAGCACCTGCCGGCGGTTCTCCCACCAGTTTTCATCAAAGACTTCAGGAAGATCTCGTCGGAGGAAAAGCAAGCCCTCGCAGATCAGTATTGGGGTGAACGAGGAGGGACCTATTTTATTGTTTTGAACCCCGAGGAACAAAGCAGTTTTTCTCATCCGCTGTTGGAAATTGCCCATCAAATTTCCGATGTCATACCGGTGAAATATCCGATGACGAACCCTGGGGAGGGCTCTCCGGAAGCTGTCGCGCGTTTCGGTCCGCCTGATGGAACTTTGAAGATTTATAATCTTGAGACAAAACCTGAAAAACCGACCGATCGAAATTTGGCAGAAACATCAGAGAAATTCGACGCACATAACGATGGCTTGGGTTATGGCGGAGCGGTTGAAGTGTTTGCTCTATATCTTGATTCGCCGCCAATTTGGGGTGGATTTACCTTCCTCCAGAATGTTGTTCGATTGACCCTTAGTCTCGCGCTAAAGGATCCCGATGCATTCACAAGCCTTTTCCTTCCGGATGCCATTACAGCTCTAAGGCCACTTGGGCGACAAGCTATTAAAGTGACTACACCGGTGTTGTTTTTGAATGAAGCCGAACTGCCGCAGGTGTTTTTTCGTCTCGCGGTAGATGAATGTGATATCATTTGGAGAACGGGTGTTCCTGCGCTCGAGCGTGCAGCTTTGTACCTTAACCACTACACTAAACCTTTTGCTCCAGGTTCATCGGTAATTCACCTCGACAAGACCGGAAGTGGAATTTTCGCAAGGAACCACTGGGTCATTCACGGTCGAACTCCGTTTTTGGATGGTCCCAACCCGACCGAGCGCCGTGTACTTGCGCGCAAATGGTTCGCAAGCGGTCCACAGCACGCTGGCCATAAGCACGTTCCGGGGATGCACATAGCCGAAAAGTTTGCCTCTCTCTATCCAGAGATGTTTGGGCCAGACCAAGTGCAAGGCGCCTGGACCTATGACGCCACAGCAGGGAAGAACATCCGCAAGGTGTGAAGCGACAACAAGGCAGAGTTCTGCGGACCTGCCAGCCTTTTCGCGTTGGCAATAAAGTGAAGTTGCACCGATGGTTTCGGGATTGGTGCAGCTGGTCCTATTGTGAAGCACGGAGCCATCTTACAATGGACGCAGCCATCAGAATGAACGGATTGTCATACGTTTGGAAAATGTTGCGCCAGGCAATTGGCTTCTTACTTTTCATGCTATTCTATTTGCTTTATTGGGCAATTATAGCAATTGCTGCAAGCTCGACATTCATTCTTAAATTCAGCCTTTTAGATAGGGTGATCAAACGTAACCCTTACACTGCAACAATTGCCACATACATATTACTGACTTTAGCCTCTCTGGGCGATAACACATTCGGTGAAATTACCGGCCTTCTAATGAGCTGGCTATGCATTGGAGCTATCAATGTTTCCGCAAGTGCATTTCGCAGCAACAAGAGGCGTAAGCTTCCAGATTTTGTCGAGATCTGGTTTGAAAAAAGGCTACGACAACCTCTAGATATCTATTTCGTGAGGCTAACCTTTTGTTCGTCGCTGTTGTTAATATTCCCGTTTCTTTTGATTGCTTTTCCTCAAACCGTTTCGCTTGCCACAATAACCGTTTACTTATTCGTTCTCTTGAGAACCGCGACAATGCAGGAGAACATCATTCATTATGATGTGCACAATCATTTTTTTCGTTGGAAACACCTGAAGGATGGCCGAGAACGGAACATATTCCAGTTTCTGAACGCCTATGTGAACCTAGTTGTTCCGCTGCTTTCGTGTCGATTTCCGTATCACTATACTGTGGAACATTTAGTCATACATCATGTCGAAAACAACAGTTGGGATGATGTTCAATCTACGCTGCGATATGATAGAAAAAGCTTTTTGGATTTCTGCGAGTTTGCGCTTTCTCTAGGTATGCAGGTTACATTCTCGTTTTCTTGGTATACCTATCTCGCCAAACGAAAGCTGAAAAAGCCACAACGGCTTATCATCAGGGGTCAGATTATTCGATATTCAATTCTTGTAATCCTGTCGTTGTTCAATCCGGTAACTGCGACGCTTTTAGTTATTGTCCCAATTTTGTCTGGAATTCCAAGGGCAGTATCAATTTTCTTTTGGCATGGATTGGTGGATACGAAAGATCCCAATAATATTTATACCAATACAATAAATATTGACGAGCAAACCGGAATGGGTTTTGGATGGCACGTCGAGCACCACTTACGTCCTGGAACTCATTGGTTCAATCAAACGGAAAAGGCGCGCCAAGACATATCGATCTATGATAGTAATGGTGTTATAACCTACGTTCCGACGCCTGAGCTTCAGCATTTGTTCTTGCAAGCCATGTGGAGACGCCGCTTTGATCTTCTTGCGGAACGCTGCTTGCCGACGGACAGTCGTCAGAAAGCCGCTCTTGCGGACCTCATTGAAGGAAGAACGTACCCTTTGGTGCCTTTAAGTCAACCGAGTTGGTATCGGAACTTCGATTTCTTCCTCGGGCGTATTGCGAGCAGAGCCCTTCCCGGATCTTTCCCAATTTCCGCAGCCCAACTGTGATTTGATGGCTGTGAACGAATGCGGCGTACGAGTCTTAGTTTAAGAGTTTTCTTTATGCGGGAGGTTTATTTGTTTTATGAACTTCGCATCCTCAAATTACCAGCGCGAGGTCCGGTCTCGCGGATGGTTAAGTGCAGCCTTCAATAGCTGATCTGTCGCAATAGATGTAGAAAGTCATCTTCCTCTAAAATACCTACCCCGCGCTCGTAAGCGGTTTTTTTGACTAGGGAGAGCAGCCGCTCAACTTGCTCGACGTCGAGAGAAAGTCCTCTCACGCGAAGCGCAGCTTCTATGACCCTTTTGCTGGCCAGTTGGGTGACGTGGATTTTCGGCGAAACACCAAGTGTGGCTTCGGGGTCATAAGGTTGAAACAAAAGCGTATCTACGAAAGGCGTGCCTGTGGAAATGGAGTTCACGCCCGGCCCGACAATCGGATCTGTCGTCAACAGGGGCCGACCCACCACCTGGCTCACAAATCTCGCAGTGGGAGCAATCTCTTTGAGATTCGGCGGTTGCGACCAAATATTTGACGGTACATTCAAACGTGAACTGAGCATTTCCGTTTGGTGTCCAAGAGCGAACAGGAGCTGTTCCGTCGCGGGCATTCCAGACCGCTCGCCGAGACCGAGCCATGATCCAGTTACAGCTCGTACCCCACAGCTCACTGCTTCCAAGGTGTTGACTAGGCCAAAGCCAAGATCGTTATGCATATGTGCGACGAAGCTTACCTTATCCTTAGTCCTTTGAAGGAGTGCACCAAAGAAACTTCGCGTTTCAACCGGGAAAAGCCCTCCCACGGTATCACATATGATGATCATGGATACCCCAGCTTCGGTCAATGCGCTAGCTGCCTCGGCTACGAATCCAATATCGGCCCGCGTCGCATCCATGAAAGCCACATCGATGCAAGATGTGGTTTCGCTGTCTAGGATGAATTTGACTACGTCTTGTAGTTGGGATAAGCAAACATCCGGCGATTTGTGCATCATAGCAGAGCACATAGCCTCCGACACCGGCACTGCTATCGAGAGTCGCCCAAAGGCCGCCCCCCTCATCGAGCGTATCAGAAGCTGAGCCTCTTGGATGGTTGCGCGCCCCGATGCGCCGATATAGCAGAAATCAACATTGTCAACCACTTCCCGAACAGTCTCGAACTCCTCTTGGCCGATGCTAGGAAAGCCAGCATTGAAGACGAGTCGCTCTATGTCCCCTTCGCCAAAAATCTGCATATGTTTACGAGCGATCGATACTCGTTGGTGGCCAAGGAGCAATGTTTTCCCTTGTGCGCCGTCTCGTGCAATCTCCTCGTGAAAAATAATTGCTCCCGATCTAGCAGCCTGCTCAACACGATCCAACAAAATATCACCTCTCGCTTGGGAAGCTACGTAAATAGCGGCATTTCATAACAAAAACAGAATTCGGGTTTTGGAGTCGTGCCACGTTGTACGTTCGCTCCGCTTTCTGATGGCGTGCTCTTCATGATTGAAGTTGCATGCTTGAAGTCTGTTTGTACAACTGCTAGCTCTATCACCGATGGTGGCAAGTATCGATACATACGGTTGAAAAATTTGACGACCATATCCTGTTCCTTGCGGACGCAATCAGTGCTTGCCTCTTTCCGCCTTTGGCGGCGATGGCCCTTCATAACCGGTTAGGATGCAACGAGTTATTTAACCCGGAATAAGAAGCGAGATTGTCAAGCATACTGGAATGAGTTGGGCCGATTTAGCAACACCTTCATGAGGCAATGTCGTATACACCACGGTATGTAAATGAGGATTTTGAAATGGATGCCAGCCAAGAATTGCCAATTATTGCAATGCCGGGAACTGTCGGTAATGACCCCGCACAGTTGGACTCTCTTCAGGTCTTTGTGCAAAGCCACATTGCTGGAATAGAGACTTTGTGGTGGTGTCTGTGGGCGGCGACTCTTGCATTTGTTTTTGTTCGGTTCGTCATTATCCCAAGGCTATCGGGTGTCTTGACCGGAAATGCGGGCGTCTCAATCGAGAAGGAAAAGGCCGCAAGAATCTAAGAGAAAAATGCGAAGAATAGATAGGTGGCTCATCGAGCTGGATGCGGGGATCGAGCGCCAAGCTACTATAATTCTCTTCCCATTTGCCGGAGGAGGCGCCTCTTACTTTCGCGCATGGCCAGCGAAAGGGTCTCAATTTTCGTTTTACTGTGCAGAACTTCCCGGCCGGGGCTATCGTTTTGCGGAGCCCTTTGCCAATTCGCTTACTGAATGCGCTGCCGCTATTGCCGACTCAATTTTAAAGTGGCGTCGTGGGCCGATTTATCTTGCCGGCCACAGCATGGGATCCCTCATCGCCACCGAAGTTGCCCACCTCTTGGAGCAGTCTGGACATTCGGTGGCCCATCTCCTGGTTTCTGGATGCGGTGCGCCCGGTTCGGTGCGAGCAGCGCTTAAAGGGAGCTTGACAGATCACCTTATTTCGCTCGGTGGCATTCCGTCAGAACTTTCCGAAAGCACTGACTTCATGTCCATGCTCAAAACAGTATTTACTTCCGATATTGGGTTAATAGACGATTATGTTCCACGAGAGATTCTGAAACTATCATGTCCCATTATCGTTTGCTCAGGGGACAGTGATGAAATCCTCCAACGTTCGGATATCCAAGATTGGCGCAAGGTTACCGATGGCCAGTGTGACTTTGTGCCGATGAAGGGAGGGCATTTCTATCAATCCGGCACACTGTTTGAACTTCGAGAAGAACTCATAAAGCGATTCGTGCTCAGGTAGAGCCTATTAGCTTCTGCTGTCTTTATACGAGCTTTCAACCTTGTTGAGGAATCGACCTTCATGATCATAGGTTGGCCTGCATTAGTCTGTTTATGTGAATCACTAACGTGGCAATTGGTGCTGGCATGAAGCTCTCTCCCCTCCAGCCCTCAAAAAATATCCTTAAGCACTCTCTGTCGGTTGCGAAGGAGCAGCGCGCGGCGCTCACAAACCAAAGACCTGTCGTGATTTGGCTGACTGGCCTTTCCGGAGCGGGCAAATCGACCATAGGCAATATCCTTGAAGCAAGACTTCATGCGGCGGGGCGCCTAACGTATCTAATTGACGGCGACAACATCCGGCTTGGTTTGAATCGAGACCTAGGCTTTAGCGACTTAGATCGAATTGAAAACATCCGGAGAGTAGCTGAGGTCGGGGGCTTGATGATCGACGCTGGTCTGATCGTCATTGTCTGTCTCATTTCGCCCTTTCGTGCCGACCGGAAGATGGCGCGGGAACTGTTGGACGCCGGGGAGTTCGTTGAGGTGTTCGTGGATACCCCTCTTGAAGAATGTCAAAGGCGTGATCCGAAAGGCCTTTACGCGAAGGCTCTTCGTGGCGAGATCGCCAATTTCACCGGAATTGGGTCTATTTACGAGCCGCCTGAGCATCCAGATATCCATTTACATACATCTTTGATGTCTGCCAACGAGCTTGCTGGGACGATGGAATTGTGGCTTCGCGAGCGCGCATACTGCTGAGATGTGCAGGCGACCTCCGGCAAGCCACCGACCCGGCGGTTTTCGGTGTGGTTTGGCGGTTTGTTCATGTGTGTTGAGATTTCAGCCAACGGGGGTGCGGATAAAAAGTTGGACTGATTTATACGTTAAGGCCGAGACTTTTTCGATATTCGATGGGGCTGAGAGAGCCAAGGGAGATCTTGATCCGCTTTTCGTTGTACCATCGGATGTAGGCATCAACCTCCCTGACGAACCGTTCGATTGTGATGTCCTTCCAATCTCGCGGGTAGAAGAGTTCAGTTTTCGACCGGCCGAAGAAGCCTTCGCACGCGGCGTTATCTTGTGAGCAGCCCTTGCGGGACATAGAACGAACCAGCTTCGAAGCGTTGATCCGAGTAAGCCAGCCAGGCCAGCGATAATGGGCGCCACGATCTGTATGGATGATTGTTCTTTCCTCGCCGTCGGTCACCGTCTCGATGGCGGCGTCCAGCATTGTATTGACTAGCCCCGCATCTGGTTGCGTTCCAATCGACCAACTGATCACCATTCCATCGAAGCAATCTATAATGGGCGAAAGATACACCTTGCCGGCTGGGATCTGGAACTCCGTGATGTCCGTGAGCCATTTCTCGTTCGGTGCTTTTGCATGGAAGTCGCGGTTGATCAGGTTCTCAGGCGCAGGACTGATTTCTCCCAAGTACGAGCCAAAACGCCGTCGCCGTGGTCTGGCAACGATCAAACGCTCCTGTTTCATCAATCGCTGCACAACCTTTTCCGAGATCGTCACGCTCTGCCTGGTCAGCGACGCCTGCAGTCTGCGATAGCCGTAACAGCGATGGCTGGTTTCAAAGATCTCCGTGATGCTGCGACGGATGGTGGCATACTTGTCTGCCAAGCTCACACGGGCGCGGTGGTAGAAGTAGGTGCTTCGCGCAAGCCCCAGCTGGGCAAGCAGTTCTGGCAAGCCATAGATATCCTTGAGGGCGTCAACCAGCTGTGTCTTCTCCCTATTACTCAGGAGCTGCAGATCGACGCCCAGGGCTTTTTTTAGGAGTTCATTGGCCTTCTTCAATAAATCATGCTCGAGCTGCAACTGGCGGACATCGCGTTGGAGGGCTTCAAGCTGTCGCTCGAGTTCCTCGCGTTCGGGCACCGGCGGGGCGGTGTTGCGGCGTTTCATGGATGAGGGAGCCTCATGACCGAGTAGCTGATTTCTCCAGTTGTACAACGTCGGTCTGCATACGCCCAGCCGGTCGGCTACCCGTTGGGCACTTTCCTCTCCACTGCAAAGCCCGATGACGCCGACCTGCTTCAACGCCTCGGGATACCTGGGACGCCAGGATCGACCGACCATGGAAGTACTCGTCTCCGGAAACGCCTCTCGAACCCAAGCAGTTAACGTTCCACGACCGGGATAACCCAATGCCCTCATCGTCGCAGAGATACAGCGATCGTGGGTGCGGTAATGCTCAAGCGCCGCCTGCTTCTCAGCCTCAGAATATTTCGGCGCTCGAGCCACGCTGCGAACCCGCACGTCGAGATGCTGCTCGTACTCACGGTACCAACTCTTCAGGGCGTTCTTGGTCGGATAACCCAACTGCCGGATAGTCGCCTTAACCCGCTTGCCGAGCTTGAGATAAAGCTCCACTGCGCGAAGTCTGTCTGCGTAGGAATACATGCACTACCTCCGGGTGGTCCAAGTTTTCGTCCGCACCCCCAACTTTGCATTTCATCGCGACCCTGCCTGGACACTGATACCGCAAATTCGTCAACGGGTTTCCAGCCTCAGCCACTGATTGGATCGGCCCCAAATGCAAATCTGGGTCAAAGTGTTGTGAAACTGAACAACGAAGGACTTCCCCTACGGCCGAGCCCTGCGTCCTGACTGACCCCTTCCAGCGGGAAAAACCCCGCAACGCCCGCAGAGTGAGAGTGTGGATCGGAGATCCGCGACGGGTTGAGTGTCGAGGGAGAAGCTCTCGGCGCCCGTCATGGAGTTTGGTCCCATGACTATGCAGGTTCTCGATGCTTTTCGTGACATGAGCGGCGGATATAAGGTGGATGTCCACCGCGGCGAGCGGATCGGCCGCGTTTCCTCGGAATGGTTCTCGCGTCCCGATGACGAGCGGTACCTCTCTCTATCGGAGCTGGGGGACTTTGTGCGCAGCCGGTCGGAGCACAGCCGGACGCGCGTAGTGGAAGCCTCGCTCATCCATGTCGAGGCGAGCCGCACCGATCCGGAGCGGCTGTCTCTCATCCTGCCGGGTTTGGATATGCCTGTCGTGCCAACGCACTGGAGTTTCGGCCAGCTCGCCAGCCAGGTCGGTGCCCCCGCCGCCTATCTGCGCCAGCTCACGGCTGCGCTGGCTGGCATCAATCTGCAATACGGTCTGACCATGCATCGGGCCGAGCAGATCAAGACGCTCGAAACCGATGATGGCCGCATCGGGCTGCGCGCTGTCACTGGCCCCGACTACGGGCGTATCTTTGACCATGAGCTCGTCGCGGCCGTGCAGCGCATCGCCGGCAACGGCACCGGAGACACACGCTGGAAGGTGCCGGGCGTGCTCGACTGGTCGACGGGCGTCTACAATCCCCGCGTTGACATCACCCGGGACACGACAACGCTCTACGCATCCGACCGGGACGTCTTTTTGTTTCTAGTCGACGACTTTAACCCGATCGAGGCTGGCCGGCTGCCCGATGGCTCGCCCGACCTCTATTTCCGTGGGTTCTATTGCTGGAATTCTGAGGTCGGCGCGAAGACACTCGGCATGGCGAGCTTTTATCTCCGCGCGGTCTGCCAGAATCGCAATCTCTGGGGCGTCGAGGATTTCGAGGAGATCACTATCCGCCACTCGAAATACGCCGCCTCGCGCTTCGCCCACGAGGCGGCGCCGGCGCTCACCCGCTTCGCCAACTCCTCGCCGCTGCCTTTCGTCAACAGCATCAAGGCGGCGCGCGAGAAGATCGTGGCCCGCTCCGACGAGGACCGCAGCGACTTCCTGCGCAAGCGCGGCTTCTCGAAGACGGAGACGGCGAAGATCATCGAGACCGTCTTGGCCGAGGAGGGGCGCAAGCCCGAAAGCGTGTTCGATTTCGTGCAGGGCATCACCCTGGTCAGCGAGAGTCTTGCAAAGATTTTGCGCGTTGATCGCACGGTGTGGCGACCGATCGCTGGGCCTACCAGCTTCAATCAGGTTTCAGCGATTTGGCTTGAGTCGAATCCGAAGCGTGCTGTCTTCCGCTTGGTTGCTCTTGCGAAACGTTTGAATTGTTCTGCACGTGCTGAATAAGGGGTGGGATAATTGCCGTATGTTCGTCGAAGCCGATAAACGCGGCAAGCGAACACAATTCTGGAAATTACAGATAAGCCACTATTCGAAAATAATGCATCGATGATTACAGCTTGACTCTGATGCGTTGCAGCAGTCGCTCATACAACTGTACTTCCGCCTCATGAGCCAGTTCGACGGTCACCGCAAACGCTTGGTGCCCCACTTCCCCGGCCCAGCCGCCGGCACAACGCACGACCAAATAATAGGTGTCGCCGTAGCCCGTAATGGCTCTGTCGAAGGTTACCGTTGCGGTCTGAAGCGAGGATTTTTCGCGGAGCGTGGAACTAGGTGTCAGCTTGCAATTATATTTCCCGGGCATTTCCGGGAACTTGCCGTCATCGATGTCACGCTTCTTGAAGTGGTCGAAGACGAAATCTGCGTCGCACCCCCGGATCAATCTAAAACCTATGGTAACGCCGGCGTAGTCTAGGCGACTGTGTTTGACCGGTGGATCATAGGCCAGTGAAATGCGAATGTGCCGGCGGCCTTTGGTCTCCTGGAATACGTCGGGGATAGGGATCTGATACACTGCGAAGTGATCAATGGCCAACTCATCTTCTGCGTAGAAAACAACTCGCGAATCGTCGGAAAAAACCGCTTTCTCAAGATCCACTTGGCCATTGCCGCAAATATTGCGCACTGCCCGATCGCCAAGAAGGGCGAGCTTTGCTGCACTGGCCTCGGGAATGGAAGCGCTGGCTGCCAAGAGCGTCCTGATGAGGTTGGCCGATGCACCCGGAAAGCGCGCAAGTATTTGACTGGCTTTGAACGCGACCAGAGGCGCTGAATAAGAGGTCCCCGAGGCGGTCGTGAAAAGCTGATCGATAAAGCGATGATACAGGCTAAGCACGCCGGCTGCAGGCACTTCCTCGCCGCCCCGCAGCCGCGCGACACCGCCGTCGAAAATAAGGGTGCCCCCGATATCAACCAGATCCGGCTTGATGCCCCCGCGTAAGCCTGGACCTACGCGGGTAAATGGCGATGGCTGAAGTGCCTGTGTGATCGCTTGCACCTTGATGTCATCACCAAGTTTCGCCGGAATCCCGTGATCGTGTGTCAGGGCGCCGACTGTCAAGACATTCATTGCCCCTGCCGGCTCGCAGAGCCGATTGTCGCTTTCCGTAAGGTATTGCGGATAATCTGTAATGGCTTCTTCAATCCGAAGCCCCTTTCGAGGCGGGCGGTTGCCCGACGACACAACGATGACAATGTCTAGTTCACGCACGAGTTCGTCTAGCGTCGCTGCCCAAACACCCACCTTCCCGCCGTCGTAAATTTTCTTCTTATCTCCCAACGCGATTACAAAAATCCGACATCCGTAGGTCTCGTGGAGCCGTGTAATGGCTTCGCGCATCTGACCGGCCGTCAGGCGCTTGTTTGGAAACTCACCGTTATCATCGAGTACCCGGGCCGAACACAGGCGGGCGCCCCGGGCAAGTGTTCCAGCACCAAGCTGCTGGCGCAGATCGCCAAACACAGCCACTCCCGCCACCTTAGTGCCATGACCCCATTCGTCGCTCGTTCCCAGTGTATCCGGCACGCCAATTGCCCCAACGATAATGTCCTCAATGAGCGGATGGGTGTTCAGGCCACTATCGATAACGCCAATAAGGGGTGCATCATCATGGATATCGGTTGCAGCAGGCAGGTCAGCGAGCGTCAACTTGACCAAATCGTGTGTATCAGTATCGACGGCCGGCCGAAAATCCAATTCGGCAACGGACTCGACACTTAGAAGATTTCTTACGACACTACCGTCGCATTCGAAGCGGACCATCGTAATTGCTGGGCCGATGTATCGGTCCAGTTCCTGCCCGCCGTTCGCCTCCACGAATGTGGAGAGATCCTCGAGCGTGCGTTCGCGATAGTCGCGCCGGCCAATATCCCATAGCTCAATATCGACCACATAAGAGACGCCACTGATAAAGTCGTCTGAAGAAACGAAACCGTCACCTCGCGCCCTAACGCCAATACGATCCTTTGGTTCGACAGAGCCTATCGCTTCGATGCCGCTGATGAATGCGTTATAGGAAGGGTTCTTCTGGCCAGCGGGTGTGCCTTTCGCATATGAGTCGATTCGCCGTCGAAAATCGGTTAGCTGATCGGAATCGGCAAACAGGACGAGCGTACGATCTTCGTCGCTGGAAAGCAGTGTCAGGCCTGCTTTGTTCCAGTCCTCCTCCAAAAGTGGGCCGGTCATCTGAACGCGTAAAATAAGTGTAGGGTCGACGGCATCGGGTCTGCGTCGGCGAACCTGCGTCTCGACAGCTGCGTCGAGATCTTTGGTCAGCTTCCTAGCATGTGCTCCGGGTTCCCGTTTCGGTGCTTCGCCACCGCCGCCCGTTTTGCGCCGCTCTAGCCTCTCAGGCAGCCGTACGAGCTGCAGGTGCTCATACTGTGCCATTGATCCCTTTTATGATCGATTTTCCAGGCGCGAGTAATCGCGCCTGCGTCGGCGTTCATCCGCCAAGGCTTGTTCAAAATCGTCCGCGCGGACGTCTTTCTGTCTTTTTACGATAGCGGCCTTTATTGCCTGAACACAGACGCGTTCTATGTCGGCGAAAGAGAAGCCCGCCAGGCTGGTGATATGCTCACTTGGATCGAAGCCCAAGATCACATTCTTAAATTTTCTTCCCAGATACTGCCGGATCATCTTATCGTCCGGCCGATCGAACCAGACAACCTCTTCAAATCGCCGCCAAACGGCCGGATCGAGAGAGCGGTCGAGATTCGTCGCCGCGATCAGGAAGCCGGCTGGCTTGATGCGGTCGATAAAGATCAGCAGGCTGTTGACGACGCGGCGCAATTCATTGTGCTCCCCCGCATCATCGCGCGCCCTCGCCAAGGCGTCGAATTCGTCGAAGAACAGCACACATGGTTGTTTACGCGAGAACTCGAATAGCTTGCGGATATTCGCAGCCGTTTCGCCAAGATAGGACGAAATCAGCCTGTCTAGTTTGACGATGTATAGTGGTAGTCCCACTTCGGAGGCGAAAATTTCGGCGCAAAGCGTCTTACCGCAACCAGGCGGCCCACAAAAGAGAAGCTTGGAACGGACAGACAACCCTCGGCGCCGAATTTGCTCTCCACTACGAAATTCCATCAATAGACCGGCGAATACGCGAACATTATCGTGACTGAGGACAATGTCTTGTCGAGAGTGGACTGGCTCGACGCGTTCTATGAAATCGCCTGCCGCTTCCGGAAACGGGATGAGCGGAGCAAGCGCCTTTGGCCGGGTGGGCTTTGATGGGTTTTCAAGAGTCTTGCGCAAAGACCGCGCCAAAACGACGTTGTTCTTTTTTTCCTCTTCACTGATGATTTGTTCGGCGACGGCGCGGAACTCTTCGTCCCGGCCATAGCTTGCCAACAATTTTTTCATCAGTTCGCCACGGGCCATGAGGGTAGGGTTCCTTTTGCAAGAATAGTATTCTGACTCGCAGCGAATTGCCATAGATCGCTTAAACGCGCGTTAGCCGCGTCGTGCTTGGGATAAGACGGTTCAGCGTCAAGTCTCGCCAGATTCACGCGACGCTTACGGGCTTTCGATCGTCAATCGTGGGAGGTTTCTATTCTAGAAACTTCTTACCATTCCAGCCGCGAACTTGCCCTGATTGATATGGTTGAGCAACGGAAAGCCGCTCGCATCCCGTCGGGTGAGGTCGTTGGAAAGCCTCACATTGAAGACGAACTCAAGCGCAAGGCAGTTCAAACTGACTTCAGCAGATCGTCAACCATTCTTGTGCCCGTCGCAGAAATCCTCGGCGACCCAAACGGAATGGTGGTATCTCGGTGGTATCTCGTGGAAAAATACTAAGGAGTCTTCGCTCGACAAATGGGCTAAGGTACCGTTTTCCTTAAGGAAACTGGAGCGGGCGAAGGGATTCGAACCCTCGACCCCAACCTTGGCAAGGTTGTGCTCTACCCCTGAGCTACACCCGCTCATTCCCGTCGCGATCCGGGGTAGTGTGTTGGACCGCTGGGCGTCGTCTTGCGGCGACGGGCGCTATATGGCCTAACCATTTTTCAAATGCAACAGGGAAATGACGAGTTCGCGAAGAAAAATTGCATGTTCTTTTGAAGAGCCGCCGGAAAACCCGGAAACGCCGGGCTTTGTCGTCTCAAAGATTGCAATGAAAATGTGGGCGACGTATCAGGGGCGGACCATTTTTGATTGCGAGATGCCATGACCGAGACCAGCCCGAAAAACCGCGACGATCTTTTCCGATTCCTGGACGGGCTCGGCATCAGCCACACGACCAAGGATCACGCCCCGGTCTTCACCGTTGCCGAATCGGTGTCGCTGCGCGACGAGATTCCGGGCGGCCATACGAAGAACCTGTTCGTGAAGGACAAGAAAGACAATTTCTTCCTGCTGACCGTCGAGGAAAATGCGACGGTCGATCTGAAGACCGTGCACACGCTGATCGGCGCGGCAAGCAAGGTGTCCTTCGGCAAGCCGGAAAAGCTGATGGAGTATCTCGGCGTCATTCCCGGTTCGGTCACTGCATTCGGCGCGATCAACGATGCGGGCAAGAATGTTACCTTCGTGCTCGATGCCGAGCTGATGGCGCATGATATCGTCAATTGCCATCCTCTGTCGAACGATGCGACAACGTCGATTGCCAGCGGCGATCTCGTACGTTTCATGGAGGCGACCGGTCATACGCCGCTAGTCTTGAAAGTGACGAGCTAACGTACGATTTTAGCGCTAAGATTATAGCGGCCGGCGTTGTCTTCGGATCGTCCGGTCGCTTTGGCCATTTCATGGAGCGTGCTGTCAGGCGAACCCTATCGTCTCGTCTGGAGATCATGCTTCTCACAAAATCAAGGATGCCGGCAGGCGGGAGACACTCATGAGCGGTTCGAACAATCCCTATAACGCTTCCTTCGGCGGTCAGATGTCGGCCACGGCATCCTTTGGCGCCGCGCCTGCGGCATCAGGTGCTTCGCCGATCAAGGATACGACGACGGCGACCTTCGCCAAGGACGTTATCGAAGAATCGCGCAACCAGCCTGTGCTGGTCGATTTCTGGGCGCCCTGGTGCGGCCCGTGCAAGCAGCTGACACCGGTACTCGAAAAGGTCGTCACCGAGGCCCAGGGCCGCGTAAAGCTGGTCAAGATGAATATCGACGATCATCCGTCGATCGCCGGCCAGCTCGGCATCCAGTCGATCCCGGCCGTCATCGCCTTCGTCGACGGTCGCCCGGCCGACGGATTCATGGGTGCAGTTCCAGAGAGCCAGGTCCGTCAGTTCATCGATCGACTCGGTGGTCCAGCAGGCGGCGCCGACGATCAGGCAGCCGAGATTGCCGCCGTTCTGGAAGAGGCGAGCGGATTGCTTGCCGGCGGCGACGTCAATGGCGCGGCCGAGCTCTTCGGCGCGGTGCTGCAGGCAGATCCCGAAAATGCCAAGGCGCTTGCCGGCATGGCGGAATGCATGATCGCCGCCGGCCAGAGCCAGCGCGCTCGCGAAGCGCTTGCCGACCTGCCTGAGACGCTTGCCAACGATGCCGGCATTCAGGCCGTGGTGAAGAAGCTCGATCAGATCGACGAGGCCCGCAAGCTCGGCGATCCCGTGGCGATCGAACACGAGCTGGCATCCAATCCCGACAATCACGAACAGCGCATCAAGCTTGCCAAGATCCGCAATGTCGAAGGCAAGCGGGAAGAGGCGGCCGATCACCTTCTGACCATCATGCGCAAGGACCGCAGCTATGACGATGACGGCGCGCGCCGCCAGCTGCTGGAATTCTTCGAGGTGTGGGGGGCCAAGGACCCCGCCACGATCGCGGCACGGCGCAAGCTTTCCTCCATCCTGTTTTCGTAAAGGGCCTGTTTTCCTGATACAGATGGCGATCGTGCGAAACATTTCGCATGATCGTTTGTTTAGATGAAAGCGGCCAAGAACGCGGCGTATCGGCACCCCGGCTAAAATACTCTTGTGTTTTCGGCAGACGGGCTCACATTGTCGGTGACGCGGCGCAGGATGGGGAGCGGCCGCGAGTGTGTCGTTCCTGTGCGGCCCACCGCGGGCGGCAGCGCGGTGTTCTAGCGGGATGGAAGAGATGCAAGTCGGCAATGCCAGATATCTGAAGCCGGGCGACCTGCCCGAATCGGTGGTTGTCTTTCCCTTATCCGGCGCACTGCTGCTGCCCGGTGCGCAGCTGCCGCTCAATGTCTTCGAGCCGCGCTATCTTGCCATGTTTGATGCGGCGATCGCCGGCAACAGGCTGGTCGGCATCGTGCAGCCCGCTCTTTCCGAACCGGTTGAAACCCCTAACCTTGCGCATGTCGGCTGCCTTGGGCGCATCACGTCCATTGCTGAAACCGGCGACGGGCGCTACATCGCCGCGCTGACGGGCATATGCCGTTTCCGGCTGATGGATGAAATCACTGCCCATCAGCCCTATCGCACCTTTCGCATCACGCCCTTCATCTCCGACCTGAAATCCCATCATGAGGAAGGTACGGTCGATCGTCCGGCGCTGCTTTCGGCTTTCCGGGCCTATCTGGAGGCCAACAAGCTGGAGGCGGATTGGGAAAGCGTCGAGCGCGCCGACAATATGATGCTGGTCAATTCGCTGTCGATCATGGCGCCGTTCGAGCCGGCCGAGAAACAGGCGCTTCTGGAAGCCCCGGACCTCAAGACCCGTGCTGAAACCTTTATCGCCATCGTCAAGATCGTGCTTGCCGGCTCCGGCGACACCGATTCGCTGCTGCAATAGGAGCTTCCCATGGATGTCACGGTCAGCAAAGTCGATCCGAAACTGCTCGATCTGCTCGTCTGCCCGCTGACCAAGGGACGGCTGAGCTATGATCGGGAAAAGAACGAGCTGATCTCGGAAAAGGCGCGTCTTGCCTATCCGATCCGCGACGGCATTCCGATCATGCTGATCTCGGAAGCGCGCCGCATCGAGGATTGAGGCTGGCTCAACTCCTTTGCGATGCGTGATTTATTCGGCGATGCCGCAGCAAAAGCCCGAGAAGTGCGCAATATGCGAAGATCGAGATCGCCAGGGCCAACCACAGAGCAGCATGGGGGCCGGCGTAGGTCATCACGGCGGTAAATAAGGGTGGCGCGGCGGCATAGGAGAGATTGAGCGGCACCGCCAGCTGCGCCGACGCGCGGGCATAGGCGCCGGTGGGGAAAATCTGCAGCGGCAGCGTGGCGCGGGTGACGGCAGTGATGCCGCTGGCAATGCCGTAAAGCGTCGCGAAGAGCATGGCGCCGGCAAAGCTGTTGCTCAATAGAAGAACCGCGAAGCTCACAGGAAACAAGGCGGAGCCGGCAAGACCGGTTGCAAAACCCGACCAGCGCCGGCCGCCGAGAAAATCGACCATGCGCCCCGCCCATCGCGCAATGCCGATGAAAGCGGCCGCCGCCAGTGCACTGGCATGATCGAGACCTGCGGCCTCGAAGAGGATGATGATCGTCAGGGCAAATCCCCAGGTTATGAAGCCATTGGCGGCAAAGCTCGCGGCCAGAAGGGTGAAACTCGGCTTGTCGATGGCAGCAGGCTCTGCTGTCGCCTTGGCAGCGGATTTTTCCCTGGGCTGGCGTGCAAGTGTCGTCCAATGCAGCGGCAGGCAGACAAGCAGCATGAGGGCAGCAAAAACGAGCGTCGTCATGCGCCAGCCCCATCGCGCCTGCAGCAGCTCCGTCAATGGCCAGACGATAGTCGATGTCAGCCCACCGGCCAGGATCAGCACGCCGAGCGCTCGCCGCGTTTTTTCGCCGGCGACCTCGCTGAGCGCGATCTGCGCAGGCGTTGTCAGCATGCCGGCACCGGCAAGGCCGAGAATGGTCCATGACAGGATGTAGGACGCCGGACCATTGGCGAGGCCCATGACCAGCAGGCCTGCTGCGCCGAGGAATGATCCCAAAACCATCATAGGCCAGGCGCCATGGCGCTCGAAGACAGCGCTCAGCGGCCAGGACACCACGGCCATGACGACAAGCATGACCGTCGGCCCTGCCATGACCATGGGCAAAGCCATGCCCAGCTCACCGGCCATGGCAGGCCCGGTTACCGCCGGCAGGTAGAAGGTCGCGCCCCAGCCGATGAGCTGGGTCAGGGACAGGGCGGCAACGGCACGAACTGTGGGCGAGCGGAATGGCATCCAGGCAATCGGTGCGGGAAGGGCGATCGGGCTGCGACAGCGATGTCTAAGGGGAGGCATCAAGGACCTTTTGGGCGGGAGCAGTTTTTCGTTTCTAGCGGAATGAAGAAAAGGCGGCGCTTCCACGGGAGCGAGGAATAAAATTAATGCTGTCTTGGCCGCTACTCATGCTATGGCTCGGGTGCTTGAAAGAGCCTGGTCGAGCATTTAGCATGCGTTGAAGCGCTTTTCGTATTTGCTTGTGCTTGAATTTTGCCCGCTGCTCAAACGAGGAATTTGAAGGGAGCTTGAGGAAAATTCATGCAGAGAAGGCATCGTGTTTCTCTCAACGCCATCAGGGTTTTCTCGATCGTGGCGCGCACCGGAAGCCTGACTGCGGCCGGTGCTGAGCTCGGCGTGACCTCTGGTGCGGTCAGCCACCAGCTCAAAAAGCTCGAGGACGAGCTTGGGGTGAATTTCTTCCATCGCGGCAATAACACCGTTTCGCTCACAGACGTCGGGCGGCGCTTTTATCAGGAGGTGGCGCCGGCGATCGGGCTCATCGAGCGCTCGGCCGATGCCCTTTACCGCGACGAAAACGAAATCAGCGTCCATGCAACGACATCGCTGGCGCTGCGCTGGCTCATCCCGTCACTGGATCGTTTTCGCGCGCTCTGCCCGCAGGTGCGCGTTCGGGTGGAAACGAGCTCCGCGCGCGGTTTTCCTGTCGTTCCCGACTCCGACGTCAGCATCCGTCATTTTCGGATAGGAGAGGCGGCCGAGGGGTGGGAGTTCCTTGCACGCGATCTGCGCCGCCCGGTTATCTCTCCGAGCCTGCTGACAAAAGATGGCAGCCGCCATGAGATTGCCATTGCCAATATACCGGCTCTTCAGTGCAGCGTGGGTAACTGGGACTGGCAGCTTTGGTGCGAGACGTTCGATGTTGCGCTGGCGGACCTTTCCCTTGCCCACGCGTTCGATACGGACGACGCTGCACTTCATGCCTGTGTTGCCGGCCTCGGTATGGTGCTTGCCCCGACGATTCTCACGGGCAGGGAAATGAAATCGGGCGCCTTGGTGACTTTGCCCGAATATGAGCCGGTGGAGACCGGAACCTATCTCTACCAGCGCCGCTCGGAATCGCGAGCGGTCCGGCAATTCTGCGGCTGGATGGATGGTGAGATGCGGAACCTCGAATAGGGGCTTCTGTCTGGAGGCCGCTTATCTAAGGCGCCATGACCAGAGTAGGGTCATGATAGGTTTGCCTCGCGCGCGAGACTTCCTTCTGGTCCCGCTCGTTCAAATCGCCTCGCCAGCAAGCAGCCGCGGATTGTGCTTTGCGATGGTGCCGGCAGCCTGGCCGATGAAGAAGGATTTGAGGCTTGGCAGACGGTCGACGATCCCTAGCCCGAAGTCGCGGGCGATGCGCAGCGGCGTGTTGTCGTTGGAGAAGAGCCGGTTCAGCACGTCGGTCGTCACCCCCATGCGGAAGGTGTCGAAGCGGCGCCAGGTCTGGTAGCGCTCGAGCGTATTGATCGAGCCGATATCGAGGCCGAGGCGGTCGGCTTCGACGATGGTTTCGGCCAGTGCTGCCACGTCCTTGAAGCCAAGATTGAGCCCCTGGCCGGAAATCGGGTGAATGCCGTGGGCGGCATCGCCGGCCAGCGCAAAGCGCGGGGCGACGAAGTCGCGGGCGATCGTCAGGCCGAGCGGGAAGGCGCGGCGCTCGCCGATGGTGGTGAGCGCCCCGAGCTTGTGGCCGAAACGGCGCTCCAGTTCCTCTTCGAAAAGGAGGTCGTCGGAAGCAACCAGCCGTTCGGCGTCGGAGGTGCGCTCCGTCCAGACGAGCGAGGAACGGTTGTTCTTCAGGGGCAGGATGGCGAAGGGGCCGGAGGGCAGGAAATGCTCCTCGGCGCAGCCGCCATGCGGCCGCTCATGCTCGACTGTCACGACGATGCCGGACTGGCCGTAATCCCAGTTGACGGTCTTGATGCCGGCCATGTCGCGCAGCTTGGAGCGCACGCCGTCGCAGGCGACGAGAAGCCGCGTTTCCAGCGTGCTGCCGTCCGAGAGGGTGAGGGTGGTTTTGTTGTCGTCGGTAACGAAACCGGTGGCGCTGAGCCCATGCCTGATGGTGATGCCGAGGCGTTCGCAGGCACCGCGCAGCGCCCCGACCATGGTGAGGTTCGGTACCATATGGGCGAAGGGCTGGCCTTCAGTCACTTCGCCGTCAAAGGTGAGGAAGACGGGGCGAACGGGATCGCCGGTGCGCGAATCGGTGACGATCATGCGGGTGATCGGCTCTGCTTCCGGCGCGATCTCGTTCCAGACACCGAGGACTTCAAGCATCTTCGAGGCGGCCGCGATGATCGCCGATGCCCGCATGTCCTTCTTCCACGCGGTTTCGGGAGCAGCCTCCACGATCATGACGTCGAGATGGGGCGCGGCCTGCTTGACTGCGACCGCTGCAGCAAGACCCACATATCCGCCACCCACTACCAGCATGTCCAACATAGCGCTTCCCTGTGTCTTACTGTCACGTCCTGCTCTATATAGAGCATCCTGTTCGTGGTTCCTACCATTGGAGTTCAAGCAAAATGTCGCGAGAGACCGAGAAGCTCACCCCGATGGAAACCGTGCTGGCGACGCTCGATCTCGAGACGATCGAAATGAACCTGTTTCGCGGCAACAGCCCACAGGTCGGCTGGCAACGCGTTTTCGGCGGCCAGGTCATCGGCCAGGCACTGATGGCGGCGCAGAGGACTGTGGATGGCGATCGCTTCGCGCATTCGCTGCATGCCTATTTCATGCTGCCGGGCGACCCCTCGGTGCCGATCCTCTATCAGGTCGACCGGCTGCGCGATGGTTCGAGCTTCAATACGCGGCGGGTGCTTGCGGTCCAGCACGGCAAGGCGATCTTTGCGCTGACGGCTTCCTTTCAGGTCGATGAGCCCGGTTTCGACCATCAGGTTGATATGCCCGACGTGCCGATGCCGGAGGACTTGATGGACGAGGAGCAGGTGAAGCAGCGCTACCTCGCCCATGCGCCCGAGAATGTGCGCCGGTACTGGGAGCGCAAGCGTGCCGTCGAAATCAGGCCGGTATCGATCGAGAGCTATTTCTCGCGCTCGCAGCCAAGCCAGCGGCAGAATATCTGGGTTCGCCTGACTGGGCCGGTGCCGGATGACCGGCTCTATCAGAATGCCGTGCTTGCCTATCTCTCCGACATGACGCTGCTCGATGTTTCTCTGAATGCGCATGGCACATCGGTTCTGGACCCGACCATTCAGGTGGCAAGCCTTGACCACGCCATGTGGTTCCATCGTCCGTTCAAGCTCGACGACTGGCTGCTTTATAGTCAGGAGAGCCCCAGCGCTTCCGGCGCGCGCGGTTTTACCCGCGGCAGCCTGTTTACGCGATCCGGTGTCCTGATTGCGTCCGTTGCGCAGGAAGGCCTGATTCGTAAAAAGGCAAATGATTAAATAAGCGGCAAACTTGTAAATTTGCACTTTATTTGTGCGGCTCTCGCGACGAGAAATGCCGCTTTATTGGGTCTGTGCAATAAATCTGTTTTATTTCAATACGTTATAAATGTGTCACGAATCTGGCACGTCCTTTGAATGTGTATGCCCAGTCGCTGCAGAAACACTCGTCGGCGGCAAGGAGAGTCGGCTCCGTGCCGAGGGTAAACAAAGGATGGGAAATCAGATGAAAATTGTGATGGCCATTATCAAGCCGTTCAAGCTCGATGAGGTCCGTGAGGCCCTCACGGCTGTCGGCATCCAGGGCCTGACTGTGACCGAAGTGAAGGGCTACGGGCGCCAGAAGGGGCACACCGAGATCTATCGCGGCACCGAATATGCCGTCAGCTTTCTGCCGAAGCTGAAGATCGAGGTCGCGGTCGCATCCGAAACCGTCGACAAGGCCGTCGAGGCCATCGCGTCGGCCGCCAAGACCGGCCAGATCGGCGATGGCAAGATCTTTGTCTATTCCATTGACCATGCCGTGCGCATCCGTACGGGCGAAACCGATTCAGAAGCGCTGTAAGACACGGCGGATCAGGGAGTTATTTGCATGTCATTTTCCAAGCTTTCCTCCGCCTTGACACGGGTGGGCGCGCTTTCTGCGGCCTTGCTTGCGCCGGCGATTGCCTTCGCGCAGACAGCAGCACCAGCTGCCGCTGCTCCGGTTCCGGACAAGGGCGATACCGCCTTCATGTTCATCTCCACCATTCTCGTGCTCTTCATGCTCGTGCCGGGTCTGGCGCTGTTCTATGGCGGTCTCGTCCGTTCGAAGAACATGCTCTCGGTGCTGATGCAGTGCACGATGATCGGCGCGGTCGTGATGATCCTTTGGGTTCTCTACGGCTATTCCTTCGCCTTCGGCGGCGGCACCAGCCCTTATTGGGGTGGCACGGCCAAGATGTTCCTTTCGGGCGTCTCGACCTCGACGACGGCTGCAACCTTCTCCAAGGGCGTCGTCATTCCTGAATTCATCTTCATGCTGTTCCAGATGACCTTTGCCGCCATCACGCCGGCTCTGATCATCGGCGCCTTCGCAGAGCGCATCAAGTTCGGCGCAGCCGTGCTCTTCTGCGCGCTGTGGGCGACCTTCGTCTACTTCCCGATCGCTCACATGGTCTGGGATTCGAACGGCATGCTGTTCAAGATGGGCGCGCTCGACTTCGCAGGCGGCACCGTCGTTCACATCAATGCCGGTATTGCAGGCTTCGTCGGCGCCATTCTCGTCGGCAAGCGCGTCGGCTTCGGCAAGGACATGATGGCTCCGCACTCCATGACGCTGACCATGGTCGGCGCTTCGATGCTCTGGGTCGGCTGGTTCGGCTTCAACGCCGGCTCGAACCTCGAAGCTTCCGGTGGCGCGATGCTCGCAACCGTCAACACCTTCGTCGCAACGGCTGCCGCCATCATCTCCTGGTCGCTCGTTGAAACCTTCACCCGCGGCAAGGCCTCCATGCTCGGCGGTGCTTCGGGCATGGTTGCCGGTCTCGTCGCCATCACGCCTGCAGCCGGTATCGCCGGTCCGATGGGCGCGATCGTCATGGGATTGATCGTCTCGCCGCTCTGCTACTTCTTCGTCTCGGTCGTGAAGAACAAGTTCGGCTACGACGATACGGCTGACGTCTTCGGCGTACACTGCATCGGCGGCATCTTCGGCGCCATCGCAACCGGCATCTTCGCCAGCGCCTCGCTCGGTGGCGTCGGCTATGCCGATGGCGTCACCATGGGCAGCCAGGTCGTCGTTCAGCTGACCGCCGTCGTCACGACAATCCTGTGGTGCGGCATCGGCTCGGCGATCCTCTATAAGGTCGTCGACGTCATCATCGGTCTGCGTGTTGCTCCGGAAGCCGAGCGCGAAGGTCTCGACCTCGCCTCGCACGGCGAAGCCGCCTACCACAATTCCTGATCGAAGCTTGCGAAACCGGGGCAAAGCCTCCGGTTTCGCTCAACATCCCGTCGCGTTCTATTTCATCGAAATAGGACGCCCTTGGCCCGGACCTTGGTTCGGGCCCTTTTCGTTTGTGCAATGATATTCAGTTGCAAAAGCCGGCAATCCTTTGGGTTGGCGTGCATGGTTAACACGCCATTAACTCTCCTCTGATTAGGTAGGGCTAACCTGCCGGCGAGTGGGCATAGACCGATTCGTTTGCGCTTTGGACAGGAACGGGGCTGGATATCATGGGCAGAAGCAATTCGGCGGCGTTGAGCGGTCGCCCCGACCGTTTATCGCTATCGAGCGTGGTTTGGCGTCAGGTCAAAGGCCTGGCAGGTTTTGCGATATTGTTCCTGCTGGCGCTTGCCGCTGTGGCGCTGGCGACCTGGAACGTCATGGACCCCAGCTACTCCTACGCAACTGCCAATGCGCCGACCAACCTGCTCGGCTTTCCCGGCGCCGCCTTTGCCGACATCATGATGCAGTCGCTCGGTCTTGCCTCGGTTCTGGCGATGCTGCCCGTCGCCGCATGGGCCTTGGCGCTGATCACCAACCGCAAGCTTCACCGAGTGCCCTCGCGCCTCGGCGCCTGGTTCGGCGGCTGCATCGTCGCAGGCGGCTCCATTGCCTGCTTCCCCGCACCGCCGACCTGGCCGATCCCCAACGGTATCGGCGGTGTCGTCGGCGATCTTCTTTTGCGTCTTCCCGCCCTCTTCATCGGCACCTATCCGAGCGGCGTCGTTGCCATCGTCATCGGCTCGGTTCTTGCCGTTCCGGCCATTTGGCTCATGCTCTTTGCCTCCGGCATCATCGGCGAAAACCTTGTGGAAGATGAAGAGGACGAGGATGACTACGAGGAAACCCGCAGCCGTGCCCGTCGGGTGGGTGATGTGGACGAAGATGACGATCGCGGCAGCTTCCTCGGCAATTTCATGGCCTTCGGCGCCGTCATGCATGCCTGGTACAACACGCAGGCCCGCCTGCGCCGGCTGTTCGGCATGGGTCCGCGCAAGCGCCGCGACCATGCCTTCGATGCGCCTTACGATTTCAACGATGACGAATTCGGTACGCTGAACGAGCCGGTGCGCGCCAAGGCACCGATGGCCCGGGGCGACCGTCTCGATCCGTCGATGGATGGCCCGGCCGCACGCCGTGTCGTGTCCGCGCCCTCGATCAGCCTCGGCGATGACGAGGATGACGACGAAGATGCGCTCTATGATCGCGATCCGCGTCGCCCGGCCGATATCCTGCCTGACGACGAAGACGAGGATTGGCCGCTAGCCCCCGCGTCCGCGAAGGGAGCCGTAGCCGGCCATCGCGTTACTCCCGCCGCGCCGCGCCCGAAGCCCGGCGCGCGGGCTGAGCGCGAGGCGCAGACCTCCTTCATTCGCCCCTATGGTTTCCAGCTTCCTGCCGTCCACCTGCTGGCCGAGCCGAAGGCCGTTGCTCGCGATGCGACGCTTTCGGCCGATGCGCTCGAGCAGAATGCCCGCATGCTCGAAGGCGTACTGGAGGATTTCGGCGTCAAGGGCGAAATCATCCATGTCCGCCCCGGTCCGGTCGTCACCCTTTACGAGCTTGAGCCGGCGCCCGGCATCAAGTCCTCCCGCGTCATCGGCCTTGCCGACGATATCGCCCGCTCGATGAGCGCGATCGCTGCCCGCGTTGCCGTCGTTCCAGGCCGCAATGCCATCGGCATCGAGCTGCCGAACTCGACGCGCGAGACGGTCTATCTCCGTGAGCTCGTCGCCAGCCGCGATTTCGAGACTTCCAAGGCGAAGCTTGCCATGTCGCTTGGCAAGACGATCGGGGGCGAGCCCGTCATCGCCGATCTCGCCAAGATGCCGCATCTGCTCGTCGCCGGTACCACCGGTTCGGGTAAATCCGTCGCCATCAATACGATGATCCTGTCGCTGCTCTATCGCATGACGCCGGAGCAGTGCCGTCTGATCATGATCGATCCGAAGATGCTGGAACTCTCCGTTTACGACGGCATTCCGCATCTCCTGTCGCCCGTGGTCACCGATCCGAAGAAGGCTGTCGTCGCGCTCAAATGGACCGTCCGCGAGATGGAAGAGCGCTACAAGAAGATGTCGAAGATCGGCGTGCGCAACATCGATGGTTTCAATACGCGCGTCGAGCAGGCCGTTGCCAAGGGTGAGGCCATCAGCCGGACCGTGCAGACCGGCTTCGATCGCCAGACCGGCGAGGCGATCTACGAGACCGAGGAATTCGATCTGAAACCGATGCCCTATATCGTCGTCATCATCGACGAAATGGCCGACCTGATGATGGTCGCCGGCAAGGATATCGAAGGCGCGGTGCAGCGTCTGGCGCAGATGGCGCGCGCCGCCGGCATCCACGTCATCATGGCGACGCAGCGCCCGTCGGTCGACGTCATCACCGGCACGATCAAGGCAAACTTCCCGACCCGCATCTCTTTCCAGGTGACATCGAAGATCGACAGCCGCACCATTCTCGGCGAACAGGGCGCGGAACAGCTGCTCGGCATGGGCGACATGCTCTATATGGCCGGCGGCGGCCGCATCCAGCGCGTTCACGGCCCCTTCGTCTCCGACGGCGAAGTGGAGGATATCGTCGCCTATCTGAAGACGCAGGGCGCGCCGCAATATCTCGATGCGATCACGGCCGATGACGACGAGGACGATGAGGACGGCCGCGGTCCGGCGGGCACGTCCAATCTTTCCGATTCGGAAGATCCCTACGACCAAGCGGTTGCGATCGTTCTGCGCGACGGCAAGGCCTCGACCTCCTATATCCAGCGTCGTCTCGGCATCGGCTACAATCGCGCCGCCTCGCTGATCGAGCGCATGGAGCAGGAAGGCCTGATCGGCCCGGCCAACCACGCCGGCAAACGCGAAATTCTCGTTCCGACCGAAGCCGATATTCTCGATCGCTGAGGGCAGTCCGCCTTTCTGTGTCGCATATCCCGTCTATGTTCAGGGAAATTTGATCGCAGCCCCTTACCAGCCCTGGGCCGTTGCGCCATGAAGACGCCGATTTTGCGCGCCATGGACGAAGCATGAAGGAGAATTCGATGACAAAGTTTGATGCGCAGCCGTCCAGCCGACTTTCCCTGAGCCGCCGGCGCCTTCTCGGCGCCATGGTTGCGGTCGGCGTGGCAAGCGCTCTGCCGGTTTCGGCCTTTGCGCAGGCCCAGGGGCAGACACAGACGCAGGCGGCCGCAGCCACTCTCAATCCCAATATCGCCCAGGCCATCGCCGATCATTTCTCGTCCATCAAATCGATGAAGGGCGGCTTCCTGCAGATCGGGCCGCGCGGCGATCAGATGAGCGGCGCATTCTTCATCCAGCGGCCCGGCAAGATGCGCTTCAATTACGATCTGCCGTCACGCATGCGCGTGATCTGCGATGGCAACAATGTGCAGGTCATCAACGACCAGACGCAGACCAGAAACATGTATCAGCTGTCGAAGACGCCGCTGAGCCTGCTGCTTGCCAACAAGATCGACCTTTCCGCCGACATGGTGCGCAATGTCGATTCGCAGCCGGATCTGACCAAGATCACACTCGGCAACCGCACGGTCTTCGGCGATTCCACCATCACGATGATCTTCGATTCGAAGACCTACGACCTGCGCCAATGGACCGTCATCGATCCGCAGGGCAAGACGACGGACGTCATCATCAACAATGTGAAGACGAACGTTGCCTTCGACGACAGCGTTTTCCGCATTGACTACACGCGCTGAGCGCCGTCTTCCTCTCAGCCTTAGGTAAGTGCCGAATGGCGCTTTCCTTTCCGTAACAGCCGGTCTAAAGCCTTTAGCCTGACTGGAGCGGTTCAGCGTTTCACCGAGTCGCTGAACCGCTCCAGCTGTCTGTTTGACGCAATTCCGGATGGAAAACCGCTGCACACTTTTCCTGGAGTTGCCGTAAGGGAAAGGCTTGGGCATGGGATTTTCGATTGCGACCTGGAACATCAACTCGGTGCGGCTGCGCATGCCCATCGTCGAGCAGTTCGTCATGCAGACACGGCCAGATATTCTCTGCCTGCAGGAAACCAAGGTTCCGAACGAGCTTTTCCCCTATGCGCCGCTGAAGGCGCTTGGCTATGAGCACATCATCATTCATGGCCAGAAGGGCTATCATGGCGTGGCGATCGCTTCGCGTTTCCCACTGACCGAGGATCATCGCCAGGATTATTGCAATGTCGGCGACAGCAGGCACATCTCGGCGATCTTCGAACGCGGCGGCCGGCGCATTCGCCTGCATAATTTCTATGTTCCGGCCGGCGGCGACGAGCCGGATCGGGAAATCAACCCGAAGTTCGGCCACAAGCTCGATTTCATCGAAGAGATGAAGAAGCTGCATGCCAATGCCGAGCAGAACACCTCTGCCATCCTCGTCGGCGATCTCAATATCGCGCCGCTGGAGCATGACGTCTGGTCGCACAAGCAGCTCCTGAAGATCGTCAGTCATACGCCGGTCGAGACCGACGGGCTTATCGAGGTGATGAAGCGCGGTGCCTGGCTCGACCTGATGCGCCAGCGGGTGCCGGAAAGCGAGAAGCTCTATACCTGGTGGAGCTATCGCGCCAAGGATTGGGAGGCTGCCGACCGCGGCCGCCGCCTCGACCACATCTGGTCGTCATCCGACCTCGGCCCACATCTGCAGCGGATCGAAATCCTGAAGGCGGCGCGCGGCTGGGATCGCCCGTCCGACCACGTGCCCGTCACGGCGCATTTCGATCTCTAAGCTGGATTGAATGTCTCAGGAAAAGCGGCCGAGAAGCGCGGCCGCTTGCCGGGCAAGGGTGGCAAAATTTTCCCGGATGCGGTTCTGGATCAGCAGGCCGGCATCGGGATATTCCTCGATCAGGCGGTGGAAGAGGGCGCGTGTGATGCGGATCACGTCGGCTTCCTCCGCGGCAACTGCCGTATATTTCCGCTCCACCAGCGTCACCATCGCCAGTTCGGAGAGCATGGTGCCGGCTTGGACGACTGCTTCCACCTGCTTCTGGCCGTTGGCGTCGACGGTGCTGAGTTCGAAACTGCCGCGCGTGATGACATAGGCGCATTCGGCGGGCGATTTCTCCCGGAAAAGCGTCTGGCCCTCGTTCACATGGCGGCGATCGGCGCCGAAGGCGATCAGCCGCAGCGGCTCATCGCCCATGCCGTGAAATAGCGGCAATTGCGACAGCAGTCGGATATCGTCGTTCAGCGCCATCGATTGCCTATGGAATGATCTTGTAGCCGCCGTTTTCCGTTACCAGGATCTCGGCATTGGAGGGATCGCGCTCGATCTTCTGGCGAAGGCGGTAGACATGGGTTTCGAGCGTGTGAGTGGTCACGCCGGAATTGTAGCCCCAGACTTCTTCGAGAAGGATATCGCGGGTCACGACCTTCTGGTCGGCGCGATAGAGATAGCGGATGATGGCGGCTTCCTTTTCCGTCAGGCGGATCTTCTGTCCGTCTTCGGTGGTGAGCAGCTTCTGGCTCGGCTTGAAGAGGTAGCGGCCGACGGTGAAGGTTGCGTCTTCGCTCTGCTCGTGCTGGCGTAGCTGCGCACGGATGCGGGCGAGCAGTACGGCGAAGCGGAAGGGTTTCGTCACATAGTCGTTGGCGCCGGCTTCCAGACCGAGGATGGTGTCGGAGTCCGTGTCGTGACCCGTCAGCATGATGATCGGCGCCTTGAAGCCGTTCTTGCGCAGCAGCTTCACGGCCTCGCGGCCGTCCATATCAGGCAGGCCCACATCCATGATCAGGAGATCGACGGGCACGGTGCGCGCGGTTTGCACGCCCTTTCCGGCAGTCGCCTCCTGCAGGACGTTGAATTCCTCGTAAAGCGATAATTGCTCGACCAACATCTCGCGCAGGTCATTGTCATCGTCCACCAGGAGAATGGTGCGTGCGGTCATGCCGTTCGGATCCTCGTTCTAATCCCACTTAAGTCCTACGCCAAATTGCATTTTTAGCAAGTCGCGACGCGGCTCAGGCTTGGTCGTTTGGTTGAAACTGCTATGATTTCAAATGAAATCACGCGCAAAGCAAAAACATGTGAGGAAAATGCAAAAGACAAGGGCGGGGGCCAGGCGGAGCGCTTCGACGATCGTCGTGCGTCCTCAGCCGGGTAAGAAAACGCGGGCGCTGGTGCAGGTGGGAGGCGTGACCGTGCCGGCGGCGATCGGCCGGTCCGGACGCAGTATCCTGAAGCGCGAAGGGGACGGCGCGACACCGATCGCGGATATGAAGCTGCTCTACGGCTTCACGCGGGGCGATCGGGTCCGTTCCCTGAAAACGACCCTGCCGATGCTGCGGATCCGGAAGGATATGCTCTGGTGCGACCAGCCCGGCGATCCCAATTACAACAGGCTGGTGAAGGCTCCTTTCAGGCCGAGCCACGAGGAATTGCAGCGAGGCGATGGCCTTTACGATGTCTGCCTGGTGCTTGACTGGAATGTGAGCTCGCGCCGGCGCAACCGCGGCTCGGCGATCTTCTTCCATCTGATCAGGCCGGGATATGAGCCGACGGCCGGGTGTGTCGCAATCAGCCTTCGCGACATGAGGCGTATCCTGCCATCGCTGCGAAGAGGCACGACCGTTCGGGTTGTCTGAAATGTCGGCTGGGGTTAAAATCCCAACACTCTCCACTATATGGCATCTAGACCGGTGCACCCATGCGGACCGGTCCGGCCCTTTTCTTTTAGAATTTAAATCACGCCTTCACTCCACCCGCTTCTCATCCCTTGGAGACTTATCGTGACCACGCAACCGACAATCACGTTCAATGACGGCAATTCCATTCCGCAGGTCGGCCTCGGTGTCTGGCAGACGCCGGAGAATGTCGCGCCAATGGCTGTCAGCACGGCTTTGAAAGCCGGCTATCGCCATGTCGATACCGCAGCCATCTATGAAAACGAGGATGGTGTCGGCGAAGGCATGCGCCAGTCCGGCGTCGCCCGCAAGGATATCTATCTCACAACCAAGCTCTGGAACGAGGCGCAGGGCTTCGATTCCACGCTGAAGGCCTTCGACGAAAGCCTGAAGCGCCTTGGCACCGACTATGTCGACCTCTACCTGATCCACTGGCCGTCGCCGCACCGCAACCGCTATCTCGACACCTGGAAGGCTTTTGTGCGTCTGAAGGAGGAAGGCCGCGCCCGTTCGATCGGCGTTTCCAATTTTGCCGCCGCGCATCTCGACCGTATCATCGGCGAGACCGGCGTCACGCCTGTCCTGAACCAGATCGAGCTGCATCCGACGTTCCAGCAGAAGGAACTGCGCGCCGTTCACGACAGGCTCGGGATCAAGACCGAATCGTGGAGCCCGCTCGGCCAGGGCAAGCTTCTCACCAATGACGTCATCGGCAAGGTCGCCGCCAAGCACGGTCGCACGCCGGCACAGGTCATCATCCGCTGGCACATCGACAACGGGCTGATCGTCATCCCGAAATCGGTGACGCCGAGCCGCATCGAGGAAAACCTCAGGGTTTTCGACTTCAAGCTCGACGGCGACGATCTGGCTGACATCGCCAAGCTCGATTCGGCTGGCGGCCGTATCGGTCCTGACCCGCTGACGGCTAGTTTCTGATCGATAGGAGCCGTCGATCATCCATTCGGCAAGGCCCGGAGCGAAAGTTCCGGGCCTTTTTCGTATGTGTGCTAACGCGTGTCCTCAGAGCTGAACCCAGGCGGGTGCTACGGAAGGACCCTTGCCGAGGAAGAAGCCGAAGTGGATGTTCATCTCGCCGATGGGCTCGATGAAGCGGGCATTGGAAAGCGGGCCAGCGTCAACCGCTTCGAAGCCGGCGGCATTGACGAAGCGAGAGACGGCGTCCTTGGCTTTTTCATCGTCACCGGCGACGAAGACCTGCACCGTCTTGTCCTTGCGTGCTTCGAGCGGCAGCAGCTGCGCGAAGATGGTGTTGAACGCCTTTATCACCGTTGCCCCAGGCGCGAGAGCCTGGATCTCCTCGGCCGCCGAAGTCGAGTGTCCGACAACCAGGCCGCGGAAGTCTGCGGTGATGGGGTTGCTGATGTCGACCAGAACCTTTCCCTTGATATTGCCGGCTTCCTTCAATGCTTCCGCTATCGCGCCATAGGGCAGCGCCAGAATGGCGATATCGGCGAGCTTGACGGCGGCGGCAATGCCGCCTACCTCGACATTTTCACCCAGCTCTGCGGCAAAGGACGCAGCCTTTGCCGGGTCGCGATGGCCGATCACCAGATCATAACCCGTTTTTGCCAGCAGGCGGGCGAGGCCAGCACCCATATTGCCAGTACCAATCACAGCGATTTTCATATTCATCAGCTCCTTTGTGGTTGCTGATGAATGAATATGATTATCGTCATATCGAGATAAATGATCTATATGGAGTTATACTCGAAACAGGTTATTTCTAATGGATCGCTTGTCCAGCATGAGCATCTTCGTGAAAGCGGTCGAGCTCGGCTCGTTCAGCGCTGCCGCGGATGCGCTGAACATGTCGCCACAGCTTGTCGGCAAGCATGTGCAATTTCTCGAACAGCATCTGGGCATTCGGCTCATCAACCGAACCACGCGCCGCCAGCATCTTACCGAAGTCGGAAGCCAGTTCTACGAGCGCTGCCGTAATATTTTGGCCGAGGTCGAATCCGCAGAGGCCTTGGCGGCCGAGACGCGGGTGGTGCCGCGCGGAAAGTTGAAGATCAACGCCCCCGTCTCATTCGGAATTCATGCTCTTACGCCGAGGCTTCCCAAATATCTCGGCGCATATCCGGAGGTTTCGATAGAGCTGTCGCTCTCCAACCGCTTGGTCGATTTGATCGATGAGGGCTATGACGCGGTCTTTCGCGTCGGCGAACTTGTCGACAGCGGCTTGATCGCCCGACGCCTCGATCCCTATCGGCTGGTGGTCTGTGCGGCGCCGAACTATCTCCGCTCCCGTGGCATGCCTTCGAAGCCGGATGATCTGAAGGTGCATGATTGCCTCATCTTTTCGCACACCATGTTGAGGACGCATTGGGATCTTGAAGGGCCGGATGGGAGCGTGAACATTCCCATTTCCGGCCGGCTGATGATCGACAACGGCGAGGCGCTGCTACAGGCAGCGCTCGCCGGGCTTGGCATTATCCTGCAGCCTTTCGAGCTCGTTCGATCCAGCCTGGAAGCCGGATTGTTGGTGGCCGTCCTGCCCGAATACAATGTGCCGACGCGCTCGCTTCACATCCTCCACGCGCCCGATCGGCGTATCACGCCGAAGCTCCGCAGTTTTCTCGATTTCGTTTCTTCTGAATTCGGCGGTCGCGGGGCGGCCTAGTCGGATGGCGGGTTTGTCGGCCGCCGCCTTTTCTTTGTCTGGGTTTCATGTCGTTTCCCTGGAGACAGCAGAGCGCTTTGTGAAGGTCAGTCCCGTCAGTGCGATGACGAGCGTTGCAGCGATTAGAAGAGCGGCAACGACGAAGGTTATCTGCATTCCATTTGCCACCGCCTCAGGGCGCGCCGTCATCATGTCAATCGTCCCGGAGGAGAATGCGAAGACCGCGCCCATGACGGATGCGCCGGTGACGAGACCAAGATTTCGCGACAGGCTCAGCATGCCCGAAATGACGCCGCGCTGCTCGGGGCGGATGTCCTTCATGATGGTGGTATTGTTGGATGCCTGAAACAGCGCATAGTGCGAGGTGACGATGACAAGCGGTCCGATATAGCCGGTGGCGCCAAATCGGCCTTGCAGCGCTGCCATCAGGAACAGGCCGATGATCATACCCACAAGGCCAGTCATGGTCATGCGGGAGGCGCCGAAGCGATCGACGATGCGGCCGGCCGGCACGCCTGTCAGCGCCGACACCAGCGGACCGGCGGACATGATGGCGCCGACCTGGGCGGCATCGAAACCGAGAGTGCGGGAGAGATAGAAGGGGCCGACCACCAGCGTCGCCATAATGACGGTGGAAACGAGAGTGCTCATGGCAAGACCCGTGCTGAACTTGCGATCGCGGAACATGGAAAGGCGTAGCAGCGGCGACTTGACCTTCGTCTCGGTGAAGGCAAACAGGGCGATGCCTGAAGCTGCGGCTAGCAGCAGATCGATATTCAAAACGCCAAAGCTTCCATGCCCGATCGTCATTGCCAGCGCATAGGCGGCCAGCGTCAAGGCCAGCAGCAAGGTGCCAATCCCGTCCAGGTGCCCCTGAGCCGTTTTGCCGTCTCGTCGATCAGCCGGCAGGAAGCGGGCGGCGAGCAGGAAATTCACGATCCCGAGCGGCACATTGACAAGGAAGATGGTCTCCCAGCCGAAGCTGGCGATCAAGATGCCGCCGAGCGACGGGCCGAGCGTGGTACCGATCGCGGACATGGTGCCGAGCAGACCCATGGCGCTGCCCGTCCGCTCTTTCGGCACGGCTTCACCGACCATTGCCACGGTCAGCGCCATCATCATGGCGGCGCCGAGACCTTGCAGGCCTCTGGCTGCGAGCAGTAGCCACAGTGTCGGCGCGATGCCGCAGAAAAGCGAGGCGAGGGTGAAGAGGCTTATGCCGATCAACAGCAGGCGTCGCCTGCCGAAAATGTCGCCCAGCCGTCCGACGCTGACGATCAGCGTGGTAATGGCGAGCAGATAGGCAAGCACGATCCACTGCACCTGCTGGAAGGATGCATCGAATGATCGAGCGAGCGTCGGCAGCCCGACATTGGCAATGCTGGTATCGAGCGAAGGCATCAGCATGGAGAGCGATAGGCTGGCAAGGGCCCAGCGGACCGAGGATGCTGACTTTGTGTGGCCGGCTTTACCCGGCTCTTCAATGATCGGCTTCAACATGAGCTCCGTTTCTGGCGACATAAAAAGTCCCGGCAGAACGGTAGCTCTCGACACCATGTAGCGGAATATGCAGCATTTGCACTTCATTCGTGCATCTGACGCCATATATCGGGAAAACCGTGCTATGGTCGCATCATGTCCACGCCCGATCTCAACCTGCTTGTCACTCTCAATGTTCTGCTAGCCGAAGGCAGCGTCGCGCGCGCCGCCCGGCGATTGCGGCTCAGCCCATCCGCCATGAGCCGGCAGCTTGCCCGCCTGCGCGAGACGACAGGGGATCCGCTGCTGGTCAGGGCCGGACGCGGGCTTGTGCCGACGCCGCGGGCACTGGAGTTGCGTGAAAGTATCGGCCGGCTCGTGCAGGAAGCGGAAGCAGCCTTACGGCCGGCCGAGGCCCTGAATTTGAAACAGCTTTCTCGAATTTTCACGTTGCGCACCCGCGAAGGCTTCGCGGAGAACTTCGGCGCTGAACTGATTACGCGCATTGCCGAGCAGGCGCCTGGCGTCCAGCTTTACTTCGCGCAGAAGCTGGACAAGGACAGTACGCCGCTGCGTGATGGGACGATCGACTTCGAGACTGGTGTTGTCGGCGACGATACCGGTCCGGAGTTGCGAACGCAGGCGCTGTTCCACGATCGCTTCATCGGCGTGGTCCGAAGCGGGCATCCGTTGAGCGAAGGGGAGATGACCCCGGAGCATTATGCCGCCGGGCAACACATTCTGGTTTCACGCCGTGGCCTGCAGAAGGGAGAGATCGACGAGGCGCTGGGAGAGTTGGGGCTTGCGCGGCGGATCGCGACGCTTGTCGGCAGTTTTTCGGCGGCGCTGGCTCTGGCGCGGGCGTCGGACCTGATCGTCAGCGTTCCCGAACGATATACGGGCAATCTACGTGTCGGCATGTATAGTTTCGCGCTGCCGGTGCCGACATCCGATGTGACGATCTCGCTGCTCTGGCACCCGCGGATGGATGCTGATCCGGCGCATCGCTGGTTGCGCGGCTGCATACGCGATGTTTGCGCCGGCGCGCGGGCTTATGAATGGGGCTCGAAGTCGGCTAAATAATTGCGTAGCAGGCGGTCAAGAGCCTTTCTTTCGCCTTCCGAAAGGGTCGAGATCAAACGCCTCTGCGTTTCGACATGCGCCGTCACTGCCGCGTCGATCAGGTCGAAACCCTTTGGTGTCAGAGATATCAGGAAGCCGCGGCCGTCATTCGGGTTCTGGCTGCGGGCGACGAGGCCGGCCCTCTCCAGCTGATCGATGCGATTGGTCATCGTGCCCGATGACACCATCATCGTCTCCATCAGGTCGCCGGGGGAGAGGGTATAGGGCTCGCCCGAGCGGCGCAGGGTCGCCAGCATGTCGAAGTTCGCCGAGTTCAGGTTGAAGCGGCCGAAGGTCTTCTCCATCTCGCGCGAGAGATGGAGGGTGAGATTGCGCATGCGCCCAAATAGACCCATGGCCGAGGTGTCGAGGTCAGGCCGTTCGCGGCGCCATTGCTCGAGAATTTTGTCGATGCGATCCATACCTGGATCTCGCCATGAATTTATCTTGACGTCAAGGCACTTCAGTTTATCTTGAGATCAAGATAAATTTCGAGACCAAGACCATGAACCGCAATTTCGATCTGTTGTTGACCGCCATCGCGCCGGCGATCTGGGGCAGCACCTATCTGGTGACGACGCAGCTTTTGCCGGCCGGCTATCCCCTCACTGTCGCCATGCTGCGTGCCTTACCGGCAGGGTTACTTTTGCTCGCCATTGTCAGGCAATTGCCGCATGGCGTCTGGTGGCTGAAGTCGCTGGTTCTCGGGGCGCTGAATTTTTCGGTCTTCTGGTGGCTGCTGTTCATTTCGGCCTATCGGTTGCCCGGCGGCGTTGCCGCGACCGTCGGTGCCGTTCAGCCGCTGATCGTCATCGTACTGGCGCGATTGCTGCTGGGATCGCCGATCCGCAGCCTTTCGATCATCGCAGCCATTGCCGGCATCGGCGGGGTTGCGTTGCTGATCCTGACACCGAATGCGACGCTCGATCCGATCGGTATCGTCGCCGGCATTGCCGGAGCCTTTTCCATGGCAGCCGGCACCGTGCTCAGCCGCCGCTGGCGGCCCGATGTCTCGCCGCTGGCCTTCACGGCATGGCAGCTGACGGCGGGTGGCCTGTTGCTGCTGCCGGTGGCGCTGCTGCTCGAACCGCCGCTGCCGCATCTGACCGGCGCCAACATTCTCGGCTTTACCTATCTCGGCCTGATCGGCGCAGCGCTCACCTATATTCTCTGGTTCCGCGGCTTGTCGCGGCTTGAGCCCTCCGTGGTCTCTCCGCTCGGCTTCCTCAGCCCGACGACCGCTGTGATCCTGGGTTGGGCAGTGCTCGGCCAGCAGCTGAGCCCAATGCAGATGTTCGGCATCGTCATCGTGCTCGGTAGCGTCTGGCTCAGCCAGCGGGCGCAGCAGGCTCCGCAGGCAGGACTTGCCGCACCTGATAGCCAGCCTGTCGCGTCAAAGCGATAGGTTCGGCATCTGGTATTACTCGCAAACAAAAAGGGCGGCCATCGGGCCGCCCTTTGTCATTCATGCTTTGAAGGTTTACTTCCACTCGCGGATATCGACGAAGTGACCGGCGATCGCGGCGGCTGCGGCCATGGCCGGCGAGACCAGATGCGTGCGGCCCTTGAAGCCCTGACGGCCTTCGAAGTTGCGGTTCGAGGTCGAAGCGCAACGCTCGCCCGGCTTCAGCCGGTCGTCGTTCATGGCGAGGCACATGGAACAGCCAGGCTCGCGCCAGTCGAAACCGGCAGCCTTGAAGATCTTGTCGAGGCCTTCGGCTTCCGCCTGCTCCTTCACGAGGCCGGAGCCCGGAACGATCATGGCGTCGACTGTGGAGGCCACCGTCTTGCCTTCGACGACCTTGGCAACGGCGCGCAGGTCTTCGATGCGGCCGTTGGTGCAGGAGCCGATGAAGACGCGATCGACGTTGATCTCGGTCATCGGGGTGCCGGGCTTCAGGCCCATATAGTCGAGGGCGCGCCACTTGGAGGTACGCTTGGTCTCGTCCTGGATTTCATCCGGGTTCGGGACGACGCCCTGAACGGAGATGACGTCTTCCGGCGAGGAGCCCCAGGAAACGATCGGCGGCAGGCTGGCGGCATCGAGCTTGACGATGCGGTCGTAATGCGCGCCTTCGTCCGACTGCAGCGTTTTCCAGTAGGCGATTGCCTGTTCCAGCGCTTCGCCCTTCGGCGCGCGCGGCTTGCCCTTGATGTATTCGAAGGTGATCTCATCCGGCGCGATGAGGCCGGCGCGGGCGCCGCCTTCGATCGACATGTTGCAGATGGTCATGCGGCCTTCCATCGACAGCGCGCGAATGGCTTCGCCGGCATATTCGATGACGTAGCCGGTGCCGCCCGCGGTGCCGATTTCGCCGATGATGGCAAGGATGATGTCCTTGGCGGTGACACCCGGCGGCAGCTGGCCGTCGACCTGCACCAGCATGTTCTTGGCCTTCTTCTGGATCAGCGTCTGCGTGGCGAGCACATGCTCGACCTCGGAGGTGCCGATACCGTGGGCGAGCGAGCCGAAGGCGCCATGGGTCGAGGTGTGGCTGTCGCCGCAGACGATGGTCATGCCGGGCAGCGTGAAGCCCTGCTCGGGTCCGATAATGTGAACGATGCCCTGACGCTTGTCGTTTTCGGAGTAGTATTCCACGCCGAACTCGGCGGCATTCTTGGCGAGCTGCTCGACCTGGATGCGGCTTTCCTCGTTCTTGATGCCGAGATGGCGATCGGCCGAGGTCGGTACGTTATGGTCGACGACAGCCAGCGTCTTCTGCGGCGCGTGAACCTTTCGACCGGTCATGCGCAGGCCTTCGAAGGCCTGCGGTGACGTCACCTCGTGAACGAGATGGCGGTCGATATAGAGAAGACAGGTGCCGTCGTCTTGCGCGTCGACCAGATGGTCATCCCAGATTTTATCGTAAAGTGTGCGTGGAGCGCTCATGGCTACAGATCCATATTGGCATTGTCGAAAAGGGGATTGACGGATCAGGACCGCCGGCCTCGGGTGTGATCAGCGAAGTCGGCTGTTGAGCGCGCCCGAAATCATCGCAAAGAAACGTGCCGGCAGGCGCTTGTGGTCCTGCAGCACGAAAGCCGTGACGTAACGCCCGTCCTTGCTCATGATCTTACTCATGGCCATGCTCATATCAATTTTCAAAACCTTCGGCAATGGCGACGATGGGGTGTGTCGGTACGGTCGGCATTTGGCCGCACCGATCAAACTTGCGCGCCTGGCGGCTGTGCTGCTGCCATACGAGGGAAGGCGGAGCGATCGCTGCCCGAACGCCGGCGCATCCAGGCTTCGAGCTGCCTGAGCAACAGCGAGAGGCCGACCGTCAGAAGCAGATAGATGAAGGCGAGGATCGACAGCGTTTCGAAATAGCGGAAATTGGCGGAGTAGTAGAGCTTGGCGAGCTGGCTGATATCGGCGACGCCGAGCACGGAGACCAGCGAGCTGTCCTTCACCATGGCGATGAAATCGTTGGAGAGCGGCGGCAGGATGACGCGGATCGCCTGCGGAAAGACCACAAGGCGGAAGCGCTGGAAGCGGCTGAGGCCGAGCGCCTTTGCCGCCTCGATCTGGCCCTGGTCGACCGCCTGGATGCCGGCGCGGAAGATTTCGGCGATGAAGGAGGAATAGGCAATGGTCAGCGCGATGATCGTGCGCCAGACGAACGGCACGTCGCGGGTGATGAGCGAGCTCATCCAGCCCGCGGAAATCAACGGCGAGACGATGAAATTATAAACGGCGACGAAGGCCGGCGTGCCGACGAAGGCGATGTAGGAAAGCAGCACCAGTATCGGGATGCCGCGCACGATCTCGATATAGAAACGCGCGACCTGCCTGAGCACGAGGAAATCCGACAGGCCGAGCAGCGCCAGCGCCAGGCCAAGCAGCATGGCGAGCGTAAACGCCACCAGCGTCACGAAGACCGTGACGCCGATGCCGTTCAACAGAAGAGAGAAAATCTGGGCATAGAGGCCGTTCGCCGCGATTGCGAAGGAGGCGGCGATGCCGAGAATGGCAAGCGCAACCAGCCACCAGGGAAAGTCTTCCTTGCCGCGGTGCCCGCCCGGGCCTGCCAAAGGTGCCATCAGAGCGGGCTTCCGATATATCGATCTTCAGAGTTCATTGGCCCATCTTGTAGTCGAGGAACCACTTCTTGTTCAGCGCCTCGAGCGTGCCGTCAGCCTTGAGGCTCGCGATCGCGGCATTGACCGGAGCGACGAGATCGGAACCCTTCTGGAAGATGAAGCCGAAATCCTCGGTGCCGAGCGGGCCGCCGACCAGCTTCAGACCGCCGTTCGAGGCATCGACATAGCCCTTGCCGGCGGTGCCATCGGTCAGAACCGTATCGACGTCACCCGTCTTCAGTGCCTGCACGGTGGCGCCGAAGGTTTCGAAGGTCTTGATGCGCGGGTTCTGCTCGTTGCCGTCGAGGACCGAATAGACGGCGGTGTAGAAGGGCGTCGTGCCCGGCTGTGCGCCGATCAGACCGTCCTTGAAAGCGGCGAAGCTCTTGGCATCCGTGAAGCGCTTCTCGTCGCCGCGCACGAGCATGAACTGTTCGGAGCGCATGTAGGGATCGGAGAAATCCACCTTCTGCTTGCGGTCGTCCTTGATGGTGATGCCGGTCATGCCGATGTTGTACTGGCCTTCGGAGACGGCCTGGATCATCGCATCCCAGCTGGTGTTCTGGTATTCGACCTTGAAGTTCAGGCGCTTGGCGATCTCGTTCATCGCGTCATATTCCCAGCCGATCGCCTTGTTCGTCTTCGGATCGATGAACTGCAGCGGCGGATAGGCATTCTCGGTGACGACGACGACGGTCTTGCCCTTGAGATCAGGCAGATCGGCGGCGAAGGAGGCGAAAGGCGCAAGCACGAGGGCGCTGAGGCCCAAAAGAAACGAACGACGGAATGCCATGGAAATCTCCCCGATTAGAGCATGATGCCGAAAAGTGTCAGCGGTTTTCGGATGACGTCATGCTCTCCCTATTTGATACTGGCGCGGCCTCAGATTTCAGGTCGGTTCGACCTGAACTCATCCGGCGCAAGCGTGGCGGAAAACTGTCATATTTGTGAAGGGGATGGCAAGGCGATTGCCATGGTCGCGATCATAAAAATGGAAAAGCAACCCCAAAGTGGACAGCGAATAGAGAAATATTCTTTTCGCCCGATGCAGACCCGCCCTGTGTATGTGGCAGGCAGCAAAAAAGGCGACCCGAGGGCCGCCTTCCATTGCTGCGATCCGTGTGGATCGAAGCTTATTCTGCTGCCGGCTCGGCTGCTGCGGCTGCAGCAGCAGCTTCTGCAGCTGCCTTTGCTTCTGCGGCTTCAGCTGCTGCCTTCTCGGCTGCGAGCGCCTGGGCGGCTGCAACCTTCTCGGCTTCGATGCGTGCCTTCTCTTCGGCCAGAGCCTGGCGCTCGGCGTCGTTGAGCTTGCGGGCGCGGGTGCCGGTGTTCTCGACGATACGGGCAGCCTTACCGCGCAGGTCGCGCAGGTAGTAGAGCTTGGCGCGACGGACCTTACCGCGGCGAACGACTTCGACGCTTTCGATCATCGGAGAGTAGACCGGGAATACGCGCTCGACGCCTTCGCCGTAGGAGATCTTGCGAACCGTGAAGTTTTCCTGCAGACCGCCGCCGGAGCGGGCGATGCAAACGCCTTCATAGGCCTGAACGCGGGTACGGTTGCCTTCCGTGACCTTCACGTTGACGCGAACGGTGTCGCCAGCGGAAAATTCGGGAAGCGTGCGCTTGGCTTCGATCTTGGCAGCCTGTTCGGCTTCCAACTGCTGAATGATGTTCATAGTATCAACCTCGTTGTTGCTTCAACAGCCAGAGCGCCCGAACGATCTATCCTTGGTCGGACCCGAAAGTCTCGCCTCGGATATATGCCTGTTACGGCAGGGGCGGATACGTCTGCTTTTCTTTGGTGGTTGATGGGAAATTTCCCATGCCGGGCGCGCACATACCTCATTGTCACGGGTTTGTCACCCCTTGCGGCCGATTTAAGTGGCCTTTGTTGCGGATTGGGGTGCCCCGGGGGCAGTTTTTGATCTGGCGGCCGGTTTGGAGCTATTTCGCTGATGGTTTTGGCAGAAGATCCGGCCGGCGCTCCTTCGTCAGCTGCTCGGCCTGCTCTTTCTGCCATTTGGCAATTGCCGCGTGGTTGCCTGAGGTGAGGATGGCTGGAATCTCGCGACCCTCCCAGATTTGCGGGCGGGTATAGTGCGGATGTTCCAGCAGGCCGCCTTCAAAACTTTCGTGCAGGCCGGAGAGGTCGTTGCCCATGACGCCGGGCAGGATGCGGACGATGGCGTCGAGCAGGATGAGGGCAGCCGGCTCGCCGCCTGAGAGGATGTAGTCGCCGATCGAGACTTCCTCGAGGTCGCGGCCGTCGATGACGCGCTGGTCGACGCCTTCGAAGCGGCCGCAGACGATGATGACGCCGTCTCCATCAGCAAGTTCGCGCACGCGCTTCTGCGTCAGCGGCTTGCCGCGCGGGCTCATCAGCAGGCGCGGGCGGCTGTCGTTCTCGCTGGCGTGGTCGATGGCGCGGGCAAGCACATCCGGCTTCAGCACCATGCCGGCGCCGCCACCGGCCGGCGTGTCGTCGACGGTGCGGTGCTTGTCGGTCGTGAAGTCGCGGATCTGCAGAGTGTCGAGCGACCACTGCCCGCGTTCCATCGCCTTGCCGGCAAGCGAGGTGCCGAGATGACCGGGAAACATCTCGGGATAAAGCGTCAATATGGTCGCCTGGAAACTCATGGCGCGGTCACTTCCCAACGAGGATCACTTCTTCTTCGGCTTGCCCTGCGGCTTCTCGGGTTTTTCCGACTTTTCCGGTTTGCCGATCAGGTCGTCGGGACTGTCGATCAGGCCGGCGGCCAGAGGATCTATTAAAATCTTGCCGCCCTCCAGATCGATTTCGAGCACGGCGGCTTCAGAGAAAGGGATCAGCACGGGGCGCTTGCCGGGGCCTTTCAGCTCCAGCAGATCGCCGGCGCCGAAATCATAGACGCCGCTGACCGTGCCGTAGCCGGTGCCCTCGTCGTCGACGGCTTCCAGACCTTCGAGGTCGGTGTAGAAGAATTCGTCGTCGTCGAGTTCCTCGTCCGGCAGGTTGTCGCGCTCGATGTAGAGTTCCAGCCCGTTCAACGCTTCGGCGGCGTTGCGGTCATTGACGCCGCGAAAGCGCACCACCACAACGTTCTTGGCTTCGCGGATTTCCAGCACCTCGAAGCTGCGGCCGTCCATGCTGTGCAGGTGGCCGTAGTCGCCGAGTGCGGTCGGATCGGATGTATAGGCGCGGGCGCGCACCTCGCCTCTCAGGCCCTGCGCTGCGCCGATCGTTGCCATCAGTACCGGATTTTGCAGTTTCGTCATGGTTTCTTCGCCGATTGCCGGGATCAATTGCGTTCTCTCATAGGCTGAACGCCAGCCGATGGGAAACAAAAAACGGGCGGCATGTTGCCATGCCGCCCGTTTTCGACAGTCACAAGGACCGATTATTCAGAAGCAGCAGCGGCGGCGTCAGCAGCCTTCTGTGCCTTTTCAGCAGCGCGTTCCTGAGCGCGCTTGCCCGGCTTTGCCTTTTCCGGGTTGTTCTTGGCTTCGCGCGTTGCGATGCCGGCTTCGGCGAGGAAGCGCAGAACGCGGTCGGTCGGCTGTGCGCCGTGGTCGAGCCAATGCTTGATGCGCTCGGCCTTGAGTTCAACGCGCTTGGCGTCGTCCTTGGCAAGCATCGGGTTCCAGGAGCCGAGGGTCTCCAGGAAACGGCCGTCGCGCGGCGAGCGGGCGTCGGCAACAACAACGTGGTAGTACGGGCGCTTCTTGGAGCCACCGCGGGCGAGACGAATTTTCAATGCCATGTTCATTCTCCTTAGGCTTTTCTTGACCGCTTCGTTGTGCGGTATGGTTACGTCGCGCTGCTTTTCTCGTGCTGCGTGATCCCTCTCGAAAACGTGCTCGCGTCTTTCGGGATCATGCGGCCAGGGGGTTACCCTTTGAAATCCGCAGCGATCTGTTCATGATGCCGGATGACTTCCTTGATGACGAAGTTCAGGAACTTCTCGGCGAAATCCGGGTCCAGATTTGCGTCCTTTGCCAGGCGGCGCAGGCGCTCGATCTGAAATTCTTCGCGCGCCGGGTCGGCCGGCGGCAGGTCGTACTTGGCCTTCAGCACGCCGACCTCTTTGGTGCAGCGGAAGCGTTCGGCCAGCATATGCACCAGTGCGGCATCGATATTGTCGATCGACTGGCGGTAGTTGCCCAATTGGGCCTTGATGTCTGGATCAATCATGGGGGTCAACGATCCTTCTCACTTCTTCTTCGGCAAACCGGGAAGCCCCGGGAAACCACCGCCGAGGCCTGGTAGCTTGGCGCCACCGAGACCTGGCAAACCACCACCGCCGCCGAGGCCTGGCATGCCGCCGGGACGACCGAGGCCTGCGGCTTCGGCCTGCTTCTGCAGGGCTTCGAGCTGCTTGGGGTCCATGTTCGACAGGTCGGGCATGCCGCCCATACCGCCGCCGAGGCCCATCTTGCCGGCAAGGCCGCCCATGAGCTGCTTCATCATGCCGCCTTTGCCCTTGCCGCCCATCATCTTCATCATGTCCGCCATCTGGCGGTGCATTTTCAGAAGCTTGTTGATGTCGGAGGCGTCGGTGCCGGAGCCGGCGGCGATGCGCTTCTTGCGGGAATGCTTGAGGAGGTCCGGATTGGCGCGCTCTGCCTTGGTCATCGAGGAGATGATGGCGAGCTGGCGGCCGAAAAGCTTGTCGTTGAGGCCGGCTGCGGCCATCTTGTCCTTCATGCCGGCCATGCCGGGCATCATGCCCATGATGCCGCCCATGCCGCCCATCTTCTGCATCTGACCGAGCTGGTCGGCCAGATCGTTCAGGTCGAACTTGCCCTTGGCCATCTTGGCGGCCATGGCAGCCGCCTTTTCGGCGTCGATATTCTCGGCTGCCCGCTCGACCAGCGAGACGATGTCGCCCATGCCGAGGATGCGGTCGGCGATGCGGCGGGGATGGAATTCTTCCAGCTCGCCCATTTTTTCGCCGACGCCGATCAGCTTGATCGGCTTGCCGGTCACGGCGCGCATCGAAAGGGCCGCACCGCCGCGGCCGTCGCCGTCCATACGGGTCAGCACGAGGCCGGTGATCCCGACGCGCTCGTCGAAGTTGCGGGCGAGATTGACAGCGTCCTGACCGGTCAAGCTGTCGGCAACCAGCAGGATTTCGTGCGGATTGGACTTCTTCTTGATATCCGCCATCTCGACCATGAGCGGCTCGTCGATATGCGTGCGGCCGGCGGTGTCGAGGATGACGACGTCATGGCCGCCGAGCTTGGCAGCCTGCACGGCGCGCGCGGCAATATCGGTCGGCGACTGACCCGCGATGATCGGAAGCGTGTCGACGCCCGTCTGCACGCCGAGCTGGCGCAGCTGCTCCTGCGCGGCCGGACGGCGCGTGTCGAGCGAGGCCATCAGGACCTTCTTGCGGTCGCGGCTCGTCATGCGGCTGGCGATCTTCGCCGTCGTCGTCGTCTTACCAGAACCCTGCAGGCCGACCATCATGACGACGACAGGGGCAGGTGCATTGAGATCGATGCCCACGCCTTCGCCGCCGAGCATTTCGATCAGCTCGTCATGGACGATCTTGACGACCATCTGGCCGGGCTTGATCGACTTCAGGATTTCGGCGCCGACGGCCTTTTCGCGGACGCGGTCGGTAAAGGAGCGAACGACATCCAGTGCCACGTCGGCTTCGAGCAGCGCGCGGCGAACCTCGCGCAGCGCTGCGGAAACATCGGCTTCCGAAAGCGCGCCGCGGCCTGTCAGTCCATTCAGAATGGAACCAAGACGGTCCTGGAGGTTTTCAAACATCGGTTCTTCCTTATCGATCGCTCGGGAATTTGGATTTGCGCCTATGCGCGGTTCCTCGCCCGAAAACGTCGTGCTTTTCCATGACGAAAACAAGACGCAAAGCCAAAAACCACCCGAGGGCGCATCGCGCTGTCGGGTGTTGACCTCCGGGATCTCTTTATACCTCTATGGGTCCCGGTCGGTGGCTCGGAGGCTTGTGCTCGTCGCAGATTGCGGGCGATAAACAGGAAAAGGCCGTCAAAGTCAACCCAAAGCGGCCGAAATGCCTGAAATGCGCGCATGAGATCGCCATACCATCGCCATACCAATGTCGATTGACCGTACCATCGTCTTCCAATTGTTGTATCGATCCCGCCATCCAGTGATTCCCCCGAGACCGTTTCGAATGAATGATGCAGCCCTGACCGATCTTCTCGTCGCCTGCCGCGCTTACGCAGGCGGCCGAGTCGACGCGCGCTTCAACGAAGCGGCGCAAGCCTTTTACGCCAGCGCCAAGGCGCAACCGAAGATCGCGGCGCGGGCGGCGCGCGAGCTCAGCCGTCTGCCGCCGCCGGGTGCCGCCGTTCTTGCCAATATGCTTGGAACCATCGTCGAAAAGGGCGGGGCGGTCGAGCGCAGCGGTGCTGCCGTATGGGAGCTCTATCTGGCGTGGCTGCCGCAGATCCATCGCGGCTTTGCCGGCCGCAAGGAGCTGAGCCCGCGGCAAAGGCAGCTGCTCGACGCTTTCCAGCTGCTCGGCCAATCGGCAGTTTCGCATCTTTCCGGCATGCCGCAGGAGCGTGCACTCGCCGCCGGCAACAAGGCGCTGATGGCGCAGCTTGCGGAACTTCAGGATTATACGCCGGGTGCGGCCTGGGTCCGCCAGGTACTCCTGAGCCGCAGCGACGTGCTGCTGGTGCTGCATCTGCCGAGCCGCCAGGGTTTTCGTCTGCGGTATGAGAATATCGTCAACTGCTTTCATCTGTTCACGCTCATCCAGGCGGCTTTCGGCGAGCGGCTGCCCGGCGGTCGTGCGCCCAACAGGTTCATTGTCGATATGGCGCGCTGCGTGACCGTGGCCGAAGAGGGCAATGACGAGCCTTGGTGGCGCTATGAGACGATGCAGCCGGATGAGCCGGGCTTCCACGAGATTTCCGGCGAGGCATCGGTGGAGACGATTGCCCGCATCGATGGCCGGCAGGTCATCCTGCTTTCGGCACCCATCGAAGGTGCGGTGCTGTGGGATACGAGCTTCTTCACGCCGCAGCTTTTCGCCATGCCGGCGAATGTGGTGTTGGAAGAGACATTGACGGCGCAAGAGGCAGAGGAATGGTTCGCGAGGATCGGCCTGCCAGCCGGCGAAGCGACCGGCGCGCAAGGGGCGGAGAAGGCATGACCAGCTCATCCGGCTCGGCCAAGAAGAATCCCTATTATCAAGGCCCGGTTTCCGATCATTTCGACGGCCAACGCTTCTTCAATCCCGGTGGCGTCGAGCCGGGCGGGGCCTTCGATCTCCTGCGCTGGCAGCTCGGCGGCGGGCGGGTGCGCTGGCCCAATCCCGTCATCAGCGCCTTTCCTCCGGCCAAGCCCGACAGACATGTGTTCGGCGAGCAGATGCGGGTAACGATGGTCGGCCATGCCTCTATGCTGGTGCAGATTGCCGGGCTGAACATCCTGACCGATCCGGTCTGGTCGGAGCGGGTCAGCCCCTTCCGATCCCTAGGGCCGAAGCGCGTGGTGCCGCCCGGCATCCGCTTCGAGGACCTGCCGCATATCGACCTCGTGCTGGTGACGCATAATCACTACGACCACCTCGATCTCGCAACGCTTGTCCGCCTGCAGCAGGCGCACCGGCCGAAAATCCTCACGCCGCTCGGCAACGACACGATCATCCGCCGCGCCGTTCCCGACGCCGATATCACCGTGGTCGACTGGGGTGACCGCATCGCTTTCAGGGCTGGGGTGACCATCGATGTCGAGCCCTGCCATCACTGGTCGGCGCGGGGCATGGGCGACCGGCGCATGGCCCTCTGGGCGGCATTCGTGCTGACGACGCCATCGGGCAAGATCTACCATGTCGGCGACACCGGCTTTCACGGAGGCATCAATTATGAAGCGGCCGCCGGCAAGCATGGTGGTTTCCGCCTCGCGATCCTGCCTTTCGGCGCCTACGAGCCTCGCTGGTTCATGAAGGGGCAGCACCAGAATCCGGAAGAAGCGGTGAAGGGCATGAAGCTTTGCAGGGCCGCCTATGTCGCCGGCCATCACTTTGCGACCTTCCAGCTGACGGACGAGGGCATCGATGCGCCCGTTCAGGCGCTGGATACCGCGCTGAAGGCGGAGGGCGTGGAGCCGGATCGCTTTCGTCCGCTCCGGGCAGGGGAAGTTTTTGACGTGCCTGTTGGCTGAATCTGTCGTTCAGGCCGAAAGCCCCTTCTCCCCGGGGGAGAGGGGGCTGAATCTTGAAAGTCTTGACGACTTACTGGTTGATCTCTGGCTCGACGAGCTTTGCGAGATTGATCAGCGATTCCTGCCAGCCAAGATAGCAGGCCTCCGGCGGAATGACATCGGGCACGCCGGCCTGGGTGATGTTGACTTCGGTTCCGACGAGGACCTTCTTCAAGGTCACGGTCACTTCCATTTCGCCCGGTAGGTTCGGGTCGTCGAACTTGTCGGTATAACGCACCAGCTCGCCCGGGATCAGCTCACGGAAATCGCCGCCGAAGGAGTGGCTGGCGCCGGTCGTGAAGTTGCGGAACGACATTCTGAACGTGCCGCCGACGCTCGGCTCCAGATGATGCACGGTGCAGGCAAAGCCGTTCGGCGGCAGCCACTTAGCAAGCGCATCCGCTTCGATGAATGCGCGATAGACCTTTTCCGGGCTGGTGGCCAGGACGCGGTGCAGGCGTATGGTATTCGGCATTGTCAAAATCCTTCTGGTTTGACGGAGTGGACGAGCCTAGGACGTGCTGGGTTCCGGTGATCCGACATGGGGAATGATTTTTTCTCAAAATAGATTGCGTCAAGGCTTCCTGGCGGGATCATATCGAGACATTTAGTTGAAAGACGAGGCTACCGCCTTCGTCGTTCGAGACAAGCCGGCCAAATCTCAATAGCGCCGTCCTTCACGCCCCACTGGTAATTCCCCCGCAATTCCGCCATATACAGCTCGAAAACACGGACGGACATGGCATCATGAGCAATACGGTCGAATTCGCGAGGATGAACGGGCTTGGCAACAAGATCCTGGTCGTCGACATGCGCGGCCGCAAGGATGTGGTGACGCCTGCTGCTGCGATCGCGCTCAATGCCGATCCAGCGACCCAGTTCGACCAGATCATGGCGATCCACGATCCGAAGATTGATGGCACCGACGCCTGGATCGACATCCTGAACTGCGATGGCACGAAGGCGCAGGCCTGCGGCAACGGCACGCGCTGCGTCGTGCAGGCGCTGGCGGCCGAAACCGGCAAAAAGGTGTTCACCTTCCAGACCGTCGCCGGCATCCTGAATGCCAGGGAGCACGAGGACGGCACGATCTCGGTCGATATGGGCACGCCTGTCTTTGCCTGGGACAAGATCCCGCTTGCCGAGGAATTTGCCGATACCAGCCGCATCGAGCTGCAGATCGGGCCGATCGATAATCCCGTCCTGCATTCGCCTTCTGTGATGTCGATGGGCAATCCGCATGCGGTCTTCTGGGTGGACAGAGACCCGATGTCCTTCGATCTCGATCGCTTCGGCCCGCTGCTCGAAAACCATCCGATGTTTCCCGAGCGCGCCAATATCACGCTGGCGCAGGTGCTTTCGCCGACCCTTGTGCGCACCCGTACCTGGGAGCGCGGCGCCGGCCTGACGCTTGCCTGCGGTTCGGCCGCCTGCGCGACTGCCGTCAGTGCCGCCCGCACCGGCCGCACCGGCCGCAAGGTGACGATCGACGTCGCCTCGGCGCCCGCTCCGGGCAAGCTCACCATCGAATGGCTTGAAAGCAACGATCATGTCGTCATGACAGGGCCTGCCGAGTGGGAATGGTCCGGCATGGTCGATCCGGTCACAGGCAGCTTCTCGCGCGATGAAGAGCAGGGGGCTCAGGCGCGGTGAGCGGGGTCGAGGTCATTACCTTCGGCTGCCGTCTCAATACCTATGAATCCGAAGTGATGAGGGCCGAGGCGGAAAAAGCCGGGCTCAACAACGCCATTCTGGTCAATACCTGCGCCGTGACGGGCGAAGCCGTGCGTCAGGCGCGCCAGGCGATCCGCAGGGCGCGCCGCGACAATCCGCATGCGCGCATTATCGTCACAGGCTGCGCGGCACAGACGGAGAAGCAGACTTTTGCTGAAATGCCCGAAGTGGATGCCGTGCTCGGCAATGAGGAGAAGCTGACGAGCGCTTCCTATCGTTCCCTGCCGGATTTCGGCGTTTCGGCGGAAGAGAAGCTGCGCGTCAACGATATCATGAGCGTGCGGGCGACAGCGCCGCAGATGATCCGCCATATCGACGGTCACGTGCGCGCTTTCATTCAGGTGCAGAATGGCTGCGACCATCGCTGCACCTTCTGCATCATCCCTTATGGCCGCGGCAATTCGCGCTCTGTGCCGATGGGCGCTGTCGTCGATCAGGCCCGTAATCTGGTCGAAAGCGGCTATCGCGAGATCGTGCTGACCGGCGTCGATGCCACGAGTTATGGCGCCGATTTGCCGGGAACGCCGACGCTCGGCCTGCTTGCCAAGACGCTGCTGAAGCAGATCCCGGAAATCCGCCGGCTGCGGCTGTCCTCCATCGACAGCATCGAGGCCGATCGGCATCTGATGGATCTCATCGCCGACGAGCCGCGCTTCATGCCGCATCTGCATCTCTCGCTGCAGCATGGCGACGACATGATCCTCAAGCGGATGAAGCGGCGGCATTCGCGCGCCGATGCTTTTCGCTTTATCGAGGACGTGCGTCGCCTGCGCCCCGAGACGAGTTTCGGCGCGGATATGATCGCCGGTTTTCCGACGGAGACGGAGGAGATGTTTGCCAATGCCGTTGGGCTTGCGGAGGAGGCCGGTATCGCGCATCTGCACGTGTTCCCGTATAGCCCGCGCCCCGGCACGCCGGCTGCCCGCATGCCGCAGCTCGATCGCGGACTGATCAAGGAACGCGCCGCCCGCCTGCGCGAGGCTGGACAAAGATTGCACCAGGCTCATCTCAACAAGATGGTTGGCACGCGGCAATGGCTGCTTGTGGAGAATGGCGGGCTGGCGCATACGGAAAACTTCACGCTTGTCGCCGCCCCCGGCCTTCGCCCGCGCGACCTTGTGCAGGTCGCAATCACCGGCCACAATGGCAAGCACCTCGACATGCAACTTCTGGCCGCCGACGCGGCCTAATGCTTCAACGGACATTTCATGGCGCTCGGTTTCATCAAAAAAGTCTTCACCTTCGGCCGTGAAAAGCCGGCCGAGGAGCAGGCGCCTGCAGAGGTTTCGCAGAAGGTTGATGCGCCTGCTGTAGATGTTTCGCCGGCTTCCGAATTTGTCGAGCCCGCGTCGCCCCCCTCTGTCCCTTCGGGACATCTCCCCCACGAGGGGGGAGATCGGTTGGAGGATGCCGCGCCGGCTGAGCAGGAGCATGAGGCTAAAAGCCAGGCGGAGGCTTCCGGCGCGAAAGAGATTGGGGCCGCTGAGACTCCCGATTCTTTTGAATCCGAGTCGCAAGAGCAGCGTGACGACCTTCAGGCACTCGAACCGGAGCAATCTGCCGATACTGAAGCTAGTGTAGTTTCGGAAGAGCACCCCATCGAACCGATCTCCCCCCTTGTGGGGGAGATGTCCGAGAGGACAGAGGGGGGCGAGGAAGCTTCGGCAAACTTGGAACCTTCGTCTGAAAGCACGGAAACCGAAGCACGCTCCAAACCTTCCTCGGAAGTCACCGAAACTCCATCTGCCCCCATCCTCCCCAAGGGTTTCTCCACCGCTGCCTCAACCCCTGCACCAGTTCCAGAAGCCCCAAAGCAAAAACTCTCCTGGTTTCAGCGCCTGCGCGCCGGGCTTGCGCGCACCTCGTCGCAGCTCACCGGCCAGATCGCGGCGCTTTTCACCAAGCGCAAGCTCGACGATCAGACGCTGCAGGATCTGGAAGATCTGCTGATCCAGGCCGATCTCGGCGTCGAAACGGCGATGCGCGTCACCGATACCCTTGCTTCCGAGCGCTACGGCAAGGATGTAACGAGCGAGGATGTCGGTCGCATCATGGCGCAGGAAATCGCCAAGGTGTTGAAGCCGGTCGCAAAGCCCTTGCAGCTCGACCTTAGCCACAAGCCGCATGTCATCCTCGTGGTTGGCGTCAATGGCACCGGCAAGACGACGACGATCGGCAAGCTGGCGGCAAAGCTCTCGGGCGCCGGGCTGAAGGTCATGGTCGCTGCCGGCGATACGTTCCGCGCCGCGGCCATCGAGCAACTGAAGATCTGGGCGGACCGTACCAAGTCGGAATTCATCGGCACCAAGCTCGGCGCGGATGCGGCCGGCCTTGCCTTCGACGCTTTCCAGCAGGCCAAGGCCAACAAGAGCGACGTGCTGATCATCGATACCGCCGGCCGTTTGCAGAACAAGGCGGAGCTGATGGCCGAGCTGGAAAAGATCGTGCGTGTGCTCGGCAAGCTCGATCCGGATGCGCCGCATACCGTGCTGCAGACGCTGGATGCGACCACCGGCCAGAATGCCTTGAACCAGGTGGAAATCTTCCGCAATGTCGCCGGCGTCAACGGGCTGATCATGACAAAGCTTGACGGCACGGCACGCGGCGGCATTCTTGTCGCTATCTCCGCCAAGCATAAGCTGCCGGTCTATTTCATCGGCGTCGGCGAGGGTGTAGACGATCTCGAGCCGTTCGAGGCCGAGGATTTCGCCAATGCCATCGCGGGCACGGGGGCTGGAAACGGCCAATGAACGACAAGAACAAACTCGATGACAAATTTGATGACAGGGAAAGTGCCGCAATGACGACCAGCGACAGCGATCTCACCCCAAGTGCCGCCGACAAGCACCATCCGATGCTGAAGCTGGTGCTGGAACTCGGGCCTTTGCTGGTGTTCTTCTTCGGCAATCTGCGCGGCGACTGGCTGGTGCAGCATTTCCCGCAGCTGGCCGCGCTCGGCGGCCCGCTCTTCGTCGCCACTGGCCTGTTCATGGCTGCAACGGTGATCTCGCTCGTCGTCTCGAAGGTCATGCTCGGCCATCTGCCGCTGATGCCCTTCGTCTCCGGCATCGTGGTGCTGATCTTCGGGGCGCTTGGCATCTACCTGCAAAACGAAACCTTCATCAAGATGAAGCCGACCATCGTCAATGCGCTATTCGGCGTTGCGCTGCTCGGCGGCCTTGCTTTCGGCAAGTCGCTGCTCGGCTACGTTTTCAACGCCGCCTTCCAGCTGGATGCCGAAGGCTGGCGCAAGCTGACGCTGCGCTGGGGCATTTTCTTCTTCGTGCTGGCCGTGCTCAATGAAGTCGTCTGGCGCGGCTCGAACTGGTACTACCTGCCCGACACCAAGGCCGCGGATAATCTCTGGGTGAACTTCAAGGTGTGGGCGACGATGCCGATCACTATTATCTTCACCCTGTCGCAGATGCCGTTGATCATGAAGCACACGATCGAGCCGCCGGCGGAAGGCGGAAAATGAGCGAAACCGTCGACGCGCAAAACCGCTACCGCCAGCAGAGCTTCTGGTTCATCGCCTGCGCCGTCGTTCTGCTCGTGCAGATCGTCGCGGAATATATGATGGGCCGCGTGCCGATCTGCACCTGCGGCTATGTGAAGCTCTTCGAGCCGGTGGTGAAGTCGAGCGGCAATTCGCAGCATATCGCCGACTGGTACACGCCGTCGCACATCATCCACGGTTTCCTCTTCTTCGGCCTCACGCATCTGATCATGCGCGGCAGGCCGCTGTCGATGCGGCTCTTCGTTGCCATGCTGATCGAATCCGGCTGGGAGCTGTTGGAAAATTCTCCGATCATCATCAACCGCTATCGTTCGGCGACGATCTCGCTCGATTATGTCGGCGACAGCATCCTCAATTCGTCGATGGATGCCGTGTTCATGGTGGTCGGCTTCCTGTTTGCCTGGCGCGCCCCGGTGCTGGTGACAGTTGCCATCGCCATCTTCTTCGAGCTGCTCACCGGCTATCTGATCCGCGACAATCTCACGCTCAATGTGCTGATGCTGGTCTGGCCGGTCGATGCGATCAAGATCTGGCAGGGCGGGATCTAACAGAGTTTTGAAGCTGGCCCCGTGGCCACCTCGTGGTTCGAGGCCCCATTGCCTGCGCTATGCTTCGGCAATAGGGCACCTCACCATGAGGTGGAGTGACTTTTGCGCCGATTGGTTGGCAGCTTAGCTGCCTTAGTGAGCTGGGTGATCTTTAGATTGCGCAAGGGAGATCAGCCCTCATGGTGAGGTGTGGAAGCTCCGAACCACGAGGGCGGGTGGTTGCTCTTCGATGAAGCGAGGAGTCTAGGACGCAGGCTTCCCTTGCGCCTTCGCTATGGCCGGATAGAGCCCTTCCTTCAGGCTGGTCGGCGTGAAGGGGCCGACCTGCTTGTAGAGGATCGTGCCGTCAGGCGAGACGAGATAGGATTCCGGGATGCCGTAGACGCCCCAGTCGATGGCGGCGGAGCCGTTGGGGTCGATGCCGATGGCGTTGTAGGGATTGCCGAGTTCGCCGAGGAAGCGCAGTGCGTTCTCGCTCGTGTCCTTGTAATTGATCGCCACGATGTTGAGCTGGCCGCTCTTGGCGAGTTCCTTCAGCACCGGATGCTCGTCGCGGCAGGGAATGCACCAGGAGGCGAAGACGTTGACGAGCGTCAGCTTGTCCTTGATGGCGTCATCGCTCAGCGCCGGCAGGTTGGAGCCTGCAAGCGGCGGCAGGGCGAGCTTCGGCGCCTTGGTGCCGATCAGGGCCGAGGGAATGGCCGAAATGTCAGTGCCGTGTACTTCCTGGTCATACATGACCTTGCCGACGGCAAGGGCGATGCAGGCAAAGACGATGAGCGGGATCAGCGCGAATAGATAACGCGCTGTGGCGCCTGATTTCGGCTGATCCTTATTGTCGGTATCGGCAGTCATTTCGTATCGCTCTCGGGCGGGCGCTGCGAGCGGCGGCGGATGCCGGAGGCTTCCAATGCAGCGAGCTCGCGGCGGCGCAGGCGTCCGTCGATCCAGATCCAGGCGATGATCGCGAGGATTATGAAGGCGGCAAAGCCATAGGAGCCGAAAACGTAGAAGGGATGCGACATGCTATTCCTCCCGGCCTGCCATGCGCGCGGCCATGCGGCGCTGCGTGGCGATGCGGCGGCGCCAGATCTCATTGCGGATCGCCATCAGGTGCAGCGTGAAGAACAGCAGCGTGAAGGCGAGCGCCATGGTGAAAAGCGGCCAGAGGAATTCCGCGTCGATGGCCGGGCCATCCATGCGCATGATGCTTTCCGACTGATGCAGTGTGTTCCACCAGTCCACGGAAAACTTGATGATCGGGATATTGATGAAGCCGACCAGCGTCAGGATCGAGGCGACGCGGGCCGCCTTCGACGGATCGTCCATGGCGCGGTTGAGCGCGATCAGGCCGAGATACATCAAGAAGAGGATGAAGACCGAGGTCAGGCGCGCATCCCAGACCCAATAGGTGCCCCACATCGGCTTGCCCCAGAGGGATCCTGTCACCAGCGCGATTAGCGTAAAGGCGGCGCCGAGCGGGGCTGCCGTCTTGCCGGCGACATCGGCGAGCGGATGGCGCCAGACCAGCGTGCCGATCGCCGACATGCTCATGATCGTATAGCACATCATCGACAGCCAGGCGGCGGGAACGTGGATATACATGATGCGGACGGTGTCGCCCTGCTGGTAATCGCCCTCGGTCGTAAAGGACAGATAGAGGCCGATTGCGAAAAGTATGGCCGAGATGACGGCCAGCCAGGGAATGAGACGCGTCGAAAAAGCCAGAAACCGCGTGGGGTTGGCGAGGTCGGAAAATCGGCTGATCGCAGGGCTGATATCGCTCATGCGGCTTGTTTAACCCGATATGGCTTTTCCGGCAATCGACCGCATTGTCTCAGATGGACGAAACAGTATCTCCGTTAGAGCCTTTCCGCTTTTCTTCGAAACGCGAAAAGACTCTACCCTTTTGTATTCATGCAATTCCGGACAGAAAACTGCTTCCCACTTTTCCCGGAATTGCTCTGATCAATCAGTCGTGTTCCGCAAGGCAAGGGCGGCCGCGGCCGGGCCGAGGACGGCAAAGAATAGAGTTAGCGCGATCAGGATCAGGAATGGCGGCAGGAAGGGCTGAGGCCCTTCGACGGCGGCATAGGTCGCGCTGACGCCGAAGATCAGCACGGGAATGGTCAGCGGCAGCACGAGAATGGAGACCAACAGCCCGCCGCGCGGCAGCGCCACGGCGACGGCGGCACCCACCGCGCCTATGAAGGTGATCGCCGGCGAGCCGACGAGCAGGGTCAGTGCTGTGGCACCGATTGCCGTCTCGTTCATATTCATAAAGAGGCCGAGCAGCGGTGAGGCGATGACGAGGGGCAGGCCGGTTGCCACCCAATGTGCTGTGCATTTGATGAAGACCGTCAGCACCAGCGGTGTTTCCTGCATGACGAGCAGATCGAGCGAACCGTCGTCACGTTCAGCCTGGAACAGCCGGTCGAGGCCGAGGAGGCTTGCAAGCAGCGCGCCGATCCAGACGATGGCTGGGCCGATGCGCGAGAGAAGCTTCAGGTCAGGCCCGACGCCGAAGGGGATGACGGCGACGACGGTGAGGAAGAAGAGGATGCCGATCAGCGCCCCGCCGCCGGCGCGTACCGAAAGTCTGAGGTCGCGGAGGAGGAGGGCGGTCATGGGGTGCGGCTTTCAAAGTGAATCGGGGAATTGCCTTTCGCCTGGCTCCAGGCGCGAGAAGCGTTTGCTTCCCGCCACCCCCCTCTGCCCCTTTGGGGTATCTCCCCCACAAGGGGGGAGGTCGGCAATTCGTTGTGCACTCGAAGCCAAACAAAGCCTTCCTGTATTTGCAGATCATATGGAAATTGCTTGGGGCAGGGTGCTGCCGTCCATGATCTCCCCCCTTGAGGGGGAGATGTCACGATAATGACAGAGGGGGGTAACTCATCGCAAAGCGATGAGCGCTCTGTGAGGAGGCCGTCGCTTACGTTCATGGCAAGAAGAGGGTAGCGAGGGTTCGGTAAATTCCGCATTGTCTGCTTCATCCCCACACCCCCTCACTTACCCCGGCAAACCGCGTCATCCTCATCTCCTGCACCTTCTCCAATCCCAGCGGCTGGTGCGTCGCAGCAAGAACGATGCCGCCGCTCTTCTGATGCGCGGTGATGAGGTCGGCGAAAAGCTGGTCGGCGGAGCTGTCGAGTGCTGCCGTCGGCTCGTCGAGGATCCAGATGGGGCGGTGGGCGACCAAAAGTTTGGCGAAAGCGATTCGCCGCTGCTGGCCGGCGGAGAGGTAGCCGAAGGGCAGGTGGGCGATGCCGGCAAGTCCGACGGCATCGACGGCTTCATCGACATCCAGACCGAAGCCATCAGCCATGTCGCCGAGGAAGGTTTTCCAGAAGGTCAGATTTTCCGCGACTGTCAACTCGGATTTCATCGCATTGCGGTGGCCGAGATAGTGGCTGGCTTCGCCGGCCGGCCGGCCGGATTCGCCATCGTTTCCGGTGAATGTGACACGGCCCTTTTCCGGCCTGAGAAGGCCCGCCACAACGCGCAGAAGCGTCGATTTTCCCGACCCGTTGCGGCCCGTCAGAACGAGGGCGTCGCCACCTGCCAAGTTGAAGGAAACATTCAAGAAAATCAGGTCTTCGCTTCGCCTTGCCGCCAGATTTTCAGCGCTTAGATGCATTCGCTCAGGCTTTCCCTATTGTCTTTGCCGCAGTGCGCAAAAAATTGTCCAAATTTGCATCTTGTCACTCTGGCAAGTCTTTACGAAATTATCTATAAGACCTGCAACCACGCCAGCGGTCGGCGTGAATTTCATCCTTGCGCCGAACTTAAGGTATTTTACCTTACGTGCGGACAGCGGAAATGGCCGTACCCGCATCCTGATGTGCATAAAGTGCATAGGCGTTCGCACGACTGTGTTGGCTATCAGAAACGGGGTATCTCGTGTCTAAATCTCTTGACAGTTTTAATTGTCGTTCCACGCTGACCGTCGGCGGGAAAGACTATGTCTATTTCAGCCTGCCCAAGGCTGAGGCGAATGGTCTTTCCGGCGTTTCCAAGCTGCCTTATTCCATGAAGGTACTTCTGGAAAACCTGCTGCGTTTTGAAGACGGGCAGTCGGTCACCAAGGACCATATCCTTGCCGTCGCCGAATGGCTGACGAACAAGGGCACCGTCGAGAACGAAATCGCCTATCGCCCGGCGCGCGTGCTGATGCAGGACTTCACCGGCGTTCCGGCCGTTGTCGACCTTGCTGCCATGCGCGACGCGATGGTCTCGCTCGGCGGCGATCCGGAAAAGATCAACCCGCTCGTTCCCGTCGACCTCGTCATCGACCACTCGGTCATCGTCGACGAATTCGGCACGCCGCAGGCTTTTGCCAAGAACGTCGAGCTGGAATACCAGCGCAACGGCGAGCGCTACCGCTTCCTGAAGTGGGGCCAGCAGGCATTCAAGAACTTCCGCGTCGTTCCCCCCGGCACCGGCATCTGTCATCAGGTGAACCTCGAATATCTCGGCCAGACCGTCTGGACGAAGGAAGAAGACGGCGAAACGATCGCTTATCCCGACACCTGCGTCGGCACCGATTCGCACACGACGATGATCAACGGTCTCGGCGTTCTCGGCTGGGGCGTCGGCGGCATCGAGGCTGAAGCCGCGATGCTCGGCCAGCCGGTCTCCATGCTGCTGCCTGAGGTCATCGGCTTCAAGCTGACCGGCAAGCTCAAGGAAGGCGTCACCGCGACCGACCTCGTGCTGACCGTCGTGCAGATGCTGCGCAAGAAGGGCGTTGTTTCCAAGTTCGTCGAATTCTTCGGCCCCGGCCTCGACAACATGCCGCTCGCCGACCGCGCCACCATCGGCAACATGGGTCCGGAATATGGCGCGACCTGCGGCTTCTTCCCGGTCGACAAGGAAACGCTGCACTACCTCAACATGTCCGGTCGCACCAAGGACCGTATCGCGCTCGTCGAAGCCTATTCCAAGGCTCAAGGGATGTGGCGCGACAATGACGGTTCCGACCTCGTCTTCACCGACACGCTGGAACTCGACCTCGGCGACGTCGTGCCGTCGATGGCTGGTCCGAAGCGTCCGGAAGGCCGTATCGCGCTGGAAAACATCGCTTCCGGCTTCGCCACCTCGCTGGAAACCGAATACAAGAAGCCCGGCCAGCTCTCCAACCGCTATGCGGTCGAAGGCACGGATTTCGATATCGGCCATGGCGACGTTGCCATTGCTGCCATCACCTCCTGCACCAACACCTCCAACCCCTCGGTGCTGATCGCTGCCGGCCTTCTCGCCCGCAACGCCGTTGCCAAGGGCCTGAAGACCAAGCCGTGGGTCAAGACATCGCTGGCACCGGGAAGCCAAGTCGTCGGCGAATACCTCGCCAAGTCCGGCCTGCAGGCCGACCTCGACAAGCTCGGCTTCAACCTGGTCGGCTTCGGCTGCACCACCTGCATCGGCAACTCCGGCCCGCTGCCGGCGCCGATCTCCAAGACGATCAACGACAAGGGCCTGATCGTATCGGGCGTGCTCTCGGGCAATCGCAACTTCGAAGGCCGTATTTCGCCTGACGTCCAGGCAAACTACCTGGCTTCGCCGCCGCTCGTCGTCGCTTACGCGCTCGCCGGCTCGGTGCAGCTCGACCTGACGAAGGAGCCGATCGGCGAGGACCAGAACGGCAAGCCGGTCTACCTCAAGGACATCTGGCCGACCTCGCATGAGGTTCAGGAGTTCATCCAGAAGTACGTCACGCGCGAGCTCTACGAGAGCAAGTATGCCGACGTCTTCAAGGGCGACGCCAACTGGCAGGCCGTGCAGGTTCCTCCGGGCCAGACCTATGCCTGGGACGACAACTCGACCTACGTGCAGAACCCGCCTTACTTCGTGGGTATGGGCAAGAAGGGCGCCGGCGTTTCCGACATCAAGGGCGCTCGCGTTCTCGGCCTCTTCGGCGACAAGATCACCACCGACCACATTTCGCCGGCCGGTTCGATCAAGGCTGCCTCGCCGGCCGGTTCCTACCTCATCGGCCATGGCGTCGGCGTTGCCGACTTCAACCAGTACGGCACGCGCCGCGGCAATCATGAAGTCATGATGCGCGGCACCTTTGCCAACATCCGCATCCGCAATCACATGCTCGGCCCGAATGGCAAGGAAGGTGGCTACACCATCCACTATCCGTCCAAGGAAGAGACGTCGATCTACGATGCGGCCATGCAGTACAAGGCCGAGGGCGTTCCGCTCGTCATCTTCGCAGGTGTCGAATACGGCAACGGCTCGTCGCGCGACTGGGCTGCCAAGGGCACGAACCTGCTCGGCGTGCGCGCCGTGATCGCCCAGTCCTTCGAGCGTATTCACCGCTCGAACCTGGTCGGCATGGGCGTCATCCCCTTTGTCTTCGAAGAGGGCACCACCTGGGCAAGCCTCGGCTTGAAGGGTGACGAGCTCGTGACGATCGAAGGCCTGGCTGATATCAAGCCGCGCGAGCGCAAGATCGCCAAGGTCACCTACGGCGACGGCACGGTTCGCGATATCCCGATCATCTGCCGTATCGATACGCTGGATGAGGTCGTCTACGTCAACAATGGCGGCATCCTGCAGACTGTTCTGCGCGATCTCGCTGCCTGATAGGTTTTTAACGCCATTCCTGGAGGCCGCCGGAAAACTCTTCCGGCGGCCTCTTGTTTTTCACGGTGATGTGTACGGCAGGCCCTCAGGCTCACCACGGCCTCACCCCTTCGTGACTTTGCGTCATCGCACTAAACTATTATCTCTTGTTTCAGGTTTTTCAGGCTTGATGTGAGCATGGTCGCTCAACAAGGATGAGTGTTTCGGAGCCTGTGTGGGCAGAAGGCTCGCGGGATTTGATGCAGAGGTAAGATAGAAATGCGCCTTCGATTTTCGGTTTCACTTCTGGCAGGCATTGCGCTCGCAAGTTCGCTGCATGCGCAGGAAGCCACGAAGATCAAGGGCGTGGTCGAACTCTTCACCTCGCAGGGCTGCGCCTCCTGTCCCCCGGCCGATGCGGCATTCCGCAAGCTGATCCGCCAGGGCAATGTGGTGGCGCTCGCCTATCATGTCGACTATTGGAATTATCTCGGCTGGAACGATACCATGGCGTCCAAGGACAATACGGCGCGCCAGTATGCCTATGCCCGGACGATGGGCCGCAGCGGGGTCTATACGCCGCAGGCGATCGTCAATGGCAGGGACCATATGAACGGAGCCGATCTCAATGCCATCAACGTCAAGCTCGATGACTTTCAACGCCTTGGCGAAGGGCTGACGGTTCCGGTGAATGCCGCCATGAAGGGCGACGAGCTCGAGATCAAGATCGGCGCCGGACAGGGCAAGGCCAATGTCGTTGCCGTCTATTTCGACAAGGAGCAGATGGTGGCCCCGAAGGGTGGGGAAAACACCGGCCAGCAGATCGCCTACATGCACGCGGTGTCCGATGTCGAGACCGTCGGCATGTGGGACGGCAAGGCCATGAGCCTCGTGCTGCCCTCCACCGTGCTCGATAAGGCTGGCCGCAGAGGTCTTGCGATTCTCCTGCAATCGTCGACGCCTTCGGGCGATCCCGCCGCCATTCTCGGGGCGACGGTTCTGACGGTCGGTTCTGACGGCTGAACGGCTTTTCCAGCTTTGCTGGGAGTTATCCATTTGGCTTTGGTCGAAAAGGCTCTCTATTCTGGCTGGCGCCAAAAAGGGGAGGTGCCCGGCGAGGACGCATTCGGGGCTGGGGTTTAATCGATGCGCCCCGGCCGGGCCGTTTGACGCGGCGGCGTCAAACGGCCCTCTATACTTCCTGTAAATTGGGCGTCGTTTTGGCTGAAATGCGGCACTGACGAGGTGCTTTGAGACCCGGGAAAGAAATTGTGAGCCGTCAGCCGTCTTGCAATTTGATGCGGCTGAGGCAAACTGTCATTCTCCTGTCATGAGATAGCCCCTGGGGGATTGATGACTGATCAGCCGGATTTGCGACACGGCGAAAGCCGCTCCACCGATACCAGTTCCTCCGTCGTCGTCGATCTCAGGGAATACAAACAGAGCAAGGACCCGCTGCCGGTGACCTTCCATCGCCGGGAGCTGGATGCGATTCTCTGGATCTATGGCCGCATGGTCGGCGAGGGCGAGTGGCGTGACTACGCGATCGACCATTTGAAGGAGAAGGCGGTTTTCTCCGTCTTCAAGCGCTCCGGCGAGATGCCGCTCTTCCGCATCGAAAAGAATCCGAAACTTGCGGCCAAGCAGGGCGCCTTTTCCGTCGTGAACACCAACGGCATGATCCTGAAGCGCGGCCACGATCTGCAGCAGGTGCTGAAGGTTTTCGACAAGCAGCTGAAGCTGGTGGAGAAATAATTCTTCTCAACTGGGATGAGGATGGTGAGGCACCCCCCTCTGTCCCTATCGGGACATCTCCCCACAAGGGGGAGATCGTTGGGAGTGCGCCGAACTTTCCCTGTGAAACAATAGGCTGTACTTTCTGCGGCCGCGATGTTGGTTTGAGCCGGAAGGTTGCCGCAAGCTACCAATCTCCCTCCTTGTGGGGGAGATGTCGCGGTAGCGACAGAGGGGGGTATCAGAGGCGCGGCATGCGCGAAACTCGCTTTAGCCCCCAAACAACGTCCCCGGATAGACCGACGGGTCCGGATCGGTGCCGTTTCCTTCGCCCAGCGCCTTCTGCATCAGCATGGTATCCAGCCAGCGGCCATGCTTGTAGCCGGTGCCCTTCAAGAGCCCGACTTCGGTAAAGCCCGCGGCCCGATGCACGGCGACGGAGGCCGGATGGGCGCCGCCGATGACGGCGATCATCTGGCGGAAGCCGAGTGTCTGACAGCTTTCGACGAGTGCATCGAGCAGCAGCCTGCCGATGCCGCGACCGCGGGCCTCCGGCGCTAGATAGATCGAGTCCTCCACCATCCAGCGATAGGCTGGCCGCGTGCGGAACGAGGAGGCATAGGCATAGCCGAGAAAGGTGCCGGCATCGTCTTCGGCGACCAGATAGGGATAGGCCTTTTCCTGGATCGCCAGGAAGCGGGCGGCCATCTCCTCCTGGCTTGGCGGCGTGATCTCGTAGCTTGCCGTACCGTTGAGGACGGAGTCGCGATAGATTGCCGTGATGTGGGAAAGGTCGTCTCTGGTAGCGCTGCGGAGGCTGACGGACATCTGCTTCTTGTTGCCTGACTTGCTGGATGTGACGGCAGCTATCAAATCGCAGGGCCTGCGGCCAGGCAAATAAAAAAGGCGGCCGAAGCCGCCTTTCCATTTCTTAATTCATGCTGCGCGATTAACGGCGATTGCCCATGAATTGCAGCAGGAACATGAACAGGTTGATGAAGTCGAGGTAGAGCGAAAGGGCGCCCATGATCGCCTTGCGGCCGGCGACCGTCGCATCGTCGGCGGTATAGTACATTTCCTTGATCCGCTGCGTGTCGTAGGCGGTGAGGCCTGCGAAGATCAGGACGCCGATCACGGAGATCGCGAACTGCAGGGCGGACGAAGCCAGGAAGATGTTGACCAGCGAAGCGATGATCAGGCCGAAGAGACCCATCATCAGGAACGAGCCCATCGCCGAGAGGTCACGCTTCGTCGTGTAGCCGAACAGCGACAGCGCGCCGAAGGAGGCGGCGGTCACGAAGAAGGTCTGCACGACGCTCTGGCCGGTGTAGATGATGAAGATCGATGACAGCGACAGGCCCACCAGCGCGGCGTAGACCCAGAAGGTCGTCGTCGCGGCGGCCACGCTCATGCGGTTAATCCTGAAGCTCAGGAAGAAAACCATTGCCAGCGGGGCAAGGATGACCACCCACTTCAGCGGGCTCAGATAGATCGCCTGGCCGAAGGCCGTGATCTGTCCGTTTGCGAAAGCGAGCGAGAAGGAGAGATAGGCGGCAACACCCGTGATCGCCAGACCCAGCGCCATCAGGTTATAGACCTTGAGCATGTAGGCTCGAAGGCCTTCGTCTATCATCGCACCGGATTGCGCACCGCTCTGCGCCCGGTTTTGGTAATTGCGAAAGTCAGCCATGTTTTCCTCTTTCAAGCTCCGATGTGAGTACGGTGTCGGGTCTTTGAAGGCCCAGGCGCCGCTGCGGAGCTCAGCATGCCTGCACAGAATATGAGGCTTTCGGGCCTCATAGACAAGGGTCTAGCGATCGGCCCCATGTTAAATCGGCGTAATATCGTACCGATTCATCGCGTTCGGTTAATGCGCAAAGACGAATCAGAGTTCGCGCAGAACGGGCGCTGCTTTCTGCCCGAGAATCCGCCAAGTGCCGATCAGCCCGATCCCAACTGTCAAAATAAGGGCGATGACAAGCGTGGAGAAGGCGACATCGGGCAGGAAGGCGGAAGGCAGGTGCATGATGCGGCTGACGATATACCAGGCGGACGCGGCGCCGGCGATCAGTGCGAATACGGCGGTTGCGGCACCCAAAATCAGATATTCGTAGCTGAAGGCGCGGATCAACGTCGCCCGCGTCGCGCCGAGCGTCTTGAGGATGACCGCGTCATGCGTGCGGGCGCGGTTGCCGGCTGCAAGCGCGCCGGCCAGCACCAGAACAGAGGCGATCAGCGCCACCGACGCGGCGGAGCGGATGGCTGTTGCCAGCTGTCCGACAAGCGTGTTGACGACATCGAGCGCATCCTTGACGCGGACGCTTGTTATGGTCGGGTAGGTATTGGTGACTTTCCGGAGGATCGCAGCTTCCTGCTCCGAGGTGGCGGATGTGTCGGTCAGCGTTGCGAGCCAGGCATGCGGTGCACCCTTGAAGGTATTGGGCGAGAAGATCATCACGAAATTGATCGACAGCGACTGCCATTGAACCTTGCGGAAGCTGGCGATCCTGGCGGTGACGTTGCGGCCGAGCACGTTGACGGTGACCTTGTCGCCGAGCTTCAGGCCGAGCGCCTTGCCTTCCTCTTCGGAGAAGGAGACCAGCGGCTCGCCGCTATAATCCTTGTCCCACCATTTGCCCTCCGTGACCGAGGCGTTTTCCGGGATGGTTTCGGCATAGGTGATGCCGCGATCGCCGCGCAAGACCCATTGGCCTGCCGCCGGCACCTTCATCTTGGTGACATCCTCGCCGTTGAAGGCAACGATCCGGCCGCGAAGCATCGGTGCCTCGACGAGCTTGCCCTTGGGGTCGATGTCGAGGACGATCTTGCGGAAGCCTTCCAGCTCCGGCCCCTGAATATCGACGAAGAAGAAGTTCGGCGCCTGCTCGCTCATGCGGCCCATCAGCTCGCGGCGCATGTTGCCGTCGATCAGCGTCAGCGTTACCAGCAGCGCCAGGCCGAGGCCGAGCGACAGCACGACGGATGAGGTCAGCGCACCCGGCCGGTGGATGTTGCCGATCGCCAGGCGAAGAGCGGGCGAGCGCACGCGCGGGCTACGGCGGGCAAGCCAGGAGAGCAGCGCGGCAACGACACGCAGTATGACGAAAGCCCCGGCGATCGACACGACGAAGACGACCGCGATGAAGCGGTCATAGGCGGTGACGATCGCCAGAGCCGCAAGTGCTGCCATCAGCACGCCTGCCGCCAGCAGATAGGGCCAGCTGGGCAGGCGGCGCGCCTCGAAGCCCTGCTCGCGGAACAGCGCCGTTGCCGGCACTTCGCGGGCATGGCCGAGTGGCGGAATGGCAAAGGCCAGCGTCGTCAGAAGGCCGAAGAGCGCAGCCAGCGTCAGCGCGCCGGGATAGAGCCGCGGCGCGGTGGAAATCGGCAGGAATTCCGCCATGAATTGTGAAGCGATCATCGGTGCGATGGCGCCGAGTACGAGGCCGACGATGATGCCCGCGAGCGCGATGACGGCGATCTGGATCAGATAGATCAGCACGACGACGAAAGCCGGCGCGCCCAGGCATTTGAAGGTGGCGATGGTCGTGCGCTTGGAATCGAGGAAGGCGCGCACGGCATTGGCAACGCCGACGCCGCCGACGATCAGGGCGGCCAATCCCACCAGCGTCAGGAACTGCGAGAAGCGGGTGACATTGTCGGCAAGCTGCGGCGCGGCGCGGTCGCTGCTGCGGATAGACCAGCCTGCCTGCGGGAAAGCGGCATTGGCGCGGTCGCCGATGTTGCGCAGGCCGGCGGCCGGATCATCCATGCGAATTCGATAGGCCTGCTCGACCAGGCTGCCGGTCGCAATCAGGCCGGAGGCGGTCAGAGCATCCCGGCTGGTGAGCAGGCGTGGCGCAAAGCCGAAGCCTTCGGAGACGGCATCCGGCTCAGTGGTGATGGTGCCGGTAATGCGCAGTTTGGCGTTGCCCAGCAGCAGATCGCTGCCAACCTTCAGGTTCAGGCGTTCAAGCAGCAAGGGCGCGACGACCGCACCATAGGTGCCGTCCTTGACGGCCAGCAGGGTCGAGAGCGGTTCATTCGGGTCGGCCTCGAAGGTGCCGTAGAGCGGATAGGCGTCATCGACCGCCTTGACCTCGACCAGTGCCTGATCGGAGCCATCGGGCAGGCGGGACATGGAGCGCAGATTGGTGGAGCGAGACAGCTTGCCGAGGCCCTGAAGATAGGCCAGCTCCTCCGGCGTCGCCTCGCGATTGCGCAGCTCGAAGCGAACGTCGCCTGACAGCAATGACTGTCCCTGCGTCGAGATCGCGTCGGTGATCGAGCGGGAAACGGAATTGACGGCGGCGATCGCGCCGGTGCCGAGTGCGATGCAGGCGAGGAAGATGTAGAAGCCGCCAAGGCCGCCGCGCAACTCGCGCAGGGCAAGGCGGAAGGCGAGCGGCAGGCGCAATGTCGCCGCGCTCATGCAATCGCCGCCTGGCTGGTGCGGGTGCGGGCGCTGTCGTTCTCGATCTCGCCGGAGCGGACGCGGATCTGGCGTGAGCAGCGGGCGGCAAGGGCGGGATCGTGGGTGACGAGCAGCATGGTCGTGCCGCGCTCGGCCTGCTGGGCAAAGAGCAGGTCGGCGATCTGCCGGCCGGTATCGGTGTCGAGGTTGCCCGTGGGTTCGTCGGCGATCAGAACGGCCGGTGAGGGCGCCAGTGCGCGGGCGATCGCCACGCGCTGCTGCTCGCCGCCGGAGAGCTGCCCGGGATAGTGATTGAGCCTTTCGCCAAGTCCCACCGCTTCCAGCTCACGCCGCGCGATGTCGAAGGCATCGCGGACATTGGCAAGCTCCAGCGGCACGGCGACGTTTTCCAGCGCTGTCATATTGGCGATCAGGTGGAAGGACTGGAAGACGATGCCGATGTTGCGGCCGCGGAAATCGGCAATGCGATCTTCGCTCAGGCTGTGCAGCGGCGTGTCGCGGATCAGAAGTTCGCCGCTGTCGAGCTTTTCGAGGCCGGCCAGCACCATCAGCAGCGTGGACTTGCCGGAGCCGGACGGGCCGACGATACCGACGGCCTCACCCTCTATGACGGTGAGATCGATGCCCTTCAGCACATGGACCGATGCGGCGGCGTTGCCGAGCGTCAAATCCGCCTTCTTCAGCTCAATGATGGTTTTTGCCAATGCGAACGCCCTATATATCAGAGAACATCAGAGACAATGGCGGGCGCGACTGGCCCGAGCAGCGAATTTAGGGAATGGATCATGGGATTTAAAGTTGCTGCGCTTCAATTCGCTGTCATCACTTTCGGTCTTTTGTTTGGCGCGGTTCATGCTGCCGATGCGCGGACGATCCAGCTGGTCGGCTTCGGCGACAGCCTGATGGCGGGCTATCAGCTGTCGCCCGGCGATGGCTTTCCCGCCAAGCTTGAGGCGGCGCTGAAGGCCAAGGGGCTCGATATCGCCGTCGCCGATGCTGGCGTTTCCGGCGATACGACCTCGGGCGGTCTCTCGCGCATCGACTGGTCGGTGCCAGATGGCACGGATGGCGTGATCCTGGAACTTGGCGCCAACGACGCGCTGCGCGGCATTCCGCCGGAACAGACGGAAAAGAACCTGGAGACGATGATCGAGCGGTTGAAGGACAGAAAGATCTCGATCCTTCTCGTCGGTATGCTGGCGCCGCCGAACATGGGTGCCGACTATGCCGATAAATTCAACCCGATCTACAAGCGTCTGGCCGACAAGTACCAGCTCGCGCTCTATCCATTCTTCCTCGACGGTGTTGCAACACATGCGGATTTGCAGCTCTCGGACGGGATGCATCCTAACCCCAAGGGGGTCGATGTCATGGTCGAGCATATGTTGCCTGATGTTATGAGTTTTGTAGGGATGATTGACGCAGGTGCGAAATAGATGCTTGCACCGACTGCAAATGCGTGATTCCCTACCTATACCTGCAAGAGATTCGGGGAGTGCTCGTCATGCCGAGACTTTTTACCGCCCTCGAAATTCCGCGCAATGCGGCCATGAGCCTGTCATTGTTGCGCGGTGGTCTCCCGGGAGCCAGGTGGATCGACGTTGAAAATTATCACATTACCTTGCGCTTCATCGGCGATGTCGATGGCCGCACGGCGGATGAGATCGTCGACCGTCTGGACCGGATAGATCGACCTGAATTCCAGCTTCGGCTGGAGGGCATCGGTTCCTTCGGCTCCAAGAAACCGCATTCGGTTTGGGCCGGGGTCTCGCAGACGCCTGATATGTTCGCCCTGCAGGGCGAGATCGAGCGCATCTGCCAGCGCATCGGTCTGCAGCCGGATCCCCGCAAGTTCACGCCACATGTCACGCTTGCCAGGTTGAAGTCCTCGCGGGTCGACGACGTCGTGCACTATCTCTCCGGTCGCGGCAATTTCTACACTCAGCCGTTCACGGTCGGGCGCTTCGTGCTTCTGTCATCCCGCGAATCGGTCGGTGGCGGTCCTTATCTCACCGAAGAGATATTCCCGCTTCACGAACCCCGCGGCACCTTCCCGGCCTTGGGTAACAGCGCGCTGCAGCCTGCCAAGAGCATGGTATAGACAGCTTCGAAATCCTCGCGGTCTCCGTAATAGGGGTCGGGGATGTCTTTGTTGCTTCCGAGCGCTAGGGTATTGAAGAGATGCAGCTTGCCGAGGGCATCGGCGGGTGCTGCCTTGCGCAAGTTCTTCAAATTGTCTTGATCCATTGCCAGGATCAGATCGAACCTGCCAAAATCGGCGGGTTCTATGCGCCGGGCACGCTGGCCCGAAATATCGATCCCATGACCGGCCGCGACCGCGATCGAGCGGCGATCCGGGCGTTCTCCCTGATGCCAGCCGCCGGTGCCGGCCGAATCGATTTCGAATTCGTCGGCACGGCCCGCCTCGCCCGCCAGATGCCTGAATATGCCCTCGGCGACGGGCGACCGGCAGATATTGCCGGCGCAGACGAAAAGAACCCTGTGACGATCCATGCTATCGTTTCACCGCTAGAGAGTAATTCCAGGAAAAGTGCAAAGCGGTTTTCTGTTCGGAATTGCGTGAGAATAACAAAGTAGAGCGGTTCGGAGATTCCGTGAAGAGTTGAACCGCGCTCGAGAGGAGTGACTTGCCATGAAATACGAAAAGCTGGACCGTGCGGCAATCGATGAAAATCTTGCGGAGCTTGCCGGCTGGGCGCTTGCGGCCGACGGGCTTTCGATTTCGAAGACCTTCAAGTTCCGCAACTTCGTCGAAGCTTTCGGCTTCATGACGGAAGCTGCCCTTGCCGCCGAAAAATTCAACCATCATCCGGAATGGTTCAACGTCTATTCCCGTGTCGAGGTGAAGCTGACGACGCATGATGCCGGCGGCCTGACCGACCATGACGTCAAGCTCGCCAAGGCGATGGAAAAGGCGGCTGCCCGCCGGATCGATTGAATCGCCAGGAGCGATCACCATATGTTTACACGGCCCGGGCGCCGGGCCTTGCTAGAGGTGAATGGAATGGATGACATCAAGTACGGGGAAATCCTGATGCCTGGTGACGAAGAGACCCAAAAAGAGCAGGAGAAATCGGTGCGCAGAAAATTCTGGCCGACCTTGCGGAAGGCGGCTCGCCATATCCCGTTCTCGCGTGACGTCGTTGCTGCCTTCTATTGCGCGCTCGACCCGCAGACGCCGACCCGCGTTCGCGGCATATTGCTGGCCGCACTCGGCTATTTCGTCATGCCCATCGACATCATTCCCGATTTTTTTGCCGTCATCGGCTATTCGGATGACGTCGCGGTGCTGACGCTCGCCTTCAGCATGATCCGGGGCCATATCCGGCAGGAGCATTATGACGCAGCTGACCGGGCTTTGGAGAACGAGCCAGAGACCTTGAAGACGGCATAACGCCCATTTCGGAGGCTGATCTGAATCCTCTCGGCTTTCCAGAGATTTATGAGGCCTCCCTGATTTTAGCGAGGTCAAATTCTTGCCTGAATCTTTCTGTCTTAAATCGAATCCGTTGGGTGGTACTCAACCATCCGGGTTTTCCAATTCCTTCTGGTGCCTTTCAAGCTTAGTGCGATACCTGGGTTGAAATGGCACGGAGCCAGTGGCGGGCAGCGCTCCGTTGACGGTTTGGTAACCTGAATAAAGTCAAAATAAGGCAGCTCACGAGCATAGGCGTGCGTCAATCGAATCGCCATGAGCTCTGGACCGCAAGAAATCGGCAGGAAACCATGTTTGTAAAAAGCTTCGCAATCGCCCTCTCGCTCGTTCTGGCCGGAACCGGCATCGCGTCCGCGCAGACCAAGAAGCAGAAGCAGACGCAGCAGGCACCGGCCGCAGCAGCGGCGGCGCCGGCAGCTCCCACGCGCATTCAGCAGTTCGACGCCTGGGGCGCGTATTCTTACCAGTCCGCTGGCGGCAAGGTATGTTACGTTCTTTCCGTGCCGACGGCCAAGGCGCCGACGACGGGCATCGACCACGGCGACAATTTCTTCATCGTGTCGCAGCGTCCGGGCCAGAACATCTCCTACGAGCCGCAGGCGATGATGGGCTATCCCCTCAAGGACAACTCCAAGGTCAACGTCGTCATCGACAACAAGACCTTCGTGATGTTCACCAAGGACAAGGCCGCATGGGTCGAGAATGCCGCGCAGGAGCCGGCGCTGGTCGCCGCGCTGAAATCGGGCCATTCGCTGAAGGTTTCGGCAACTTCGAAGAAGGGCACCGCCACCTCCTACACCTATTCGCTGAAGGGTGTCAGCGCTGCGCTGAAGCAGATCGAAAACTGCAAATAAGATCGAGGGCCGAGGGATCACGGTAATGTGATCCTCCCGTTGCCGCGACCGCAATGAACAAGGCCGGTCATGTCGACCGGCCTTTCGCTTTTGAGGGCCGGCCTTCGCTTTTGAGGGCCAGCCTTTGCTTTCGAGGGAAAGGGATGACGCGAGCGGAAATTAATGCTAAAGGCCGCGCCAACGATAGGTGCGCGGCAGACAGCTTGTCCCGCCACCGCATGAATCTTCAGATTTCCGTGCCTTGCCCGCATCCGCAGCTTTCGTCAGCTTTTGCGGCATCGCCGATGTGAACCGTTGGAACGATCCTATGTCCGCCACCGATGTCATAACCCCTACCAGGCTTAAGCCGATGCCCGTGTCGCAGCCGGTCGAACTTTCGCCCAAGCCGTCGCTGATCGGCCTGACGCGCGAAGAGATGGGTGCCGCGCTCAGGGAAAAGGGCGTTGCCGACAAGCAGATCAAGATGCGCGTCAGCCAGCTCTGGAACTGGATCTACGTGCGCGGCGTCTCCGATTTCGATGCCATGGCGAACGTATCGAAGGATATGCGCGAGATGCTGAAGACGCATTTCACTATCGCGCGTCCCGAGATCGTCGAGGAGCAGGTCTCCAATGACGGCACCCGCAAATGGCTGCTGCGCTTCCCGCCGCGGGGCGCCGGCCGTCCGGTCGAGATCGAGGCCGTCTACATCCCGGAAGAGGGGCGTGGCACGCTCTGCATTTCCAGCCAGGTCGGCTGCTCGCTCACCTGTTCCTTCTGTCACACCGGCACGCAGCGTCTGGTGCGCAACCTGACGGCGGAAGAAATCCTGTCGCAGCTGCTCTTGGCGCGCGACCGGCTCGGCGATTTTCCGGATCGCGAGGCGCCGCAGGGCACGATCATGCCGGCTGAGGGACGCAAGGTCAGCAATATCGTCATGATGGGCATGGGCGAGCCGCTCTATAATTTTGATAGCGTCAAGACGGCGCTGCTCATCGCATCCGACGGCGACGGCCTTTCTCTTTCGAAGCGGCGCATCACCCTTTCAACCTCGGGCGTCGTGCCGGAAATCTACCGCACCGGCGACGAGATCGGTGTCATGCTGGCGATCTCGCTGCATGCGGTGCGCGATGATCTGCGCGACATGCTGGTGCCGATCAACAAGAAGTATCCGCTGAAGGAGCTGATGGACGCCTGCCGCGCCTATCCCGGCCTTTCCAACGCGCGCCGCATCACCTTCGAATATGTGATGCTGAAGGGCGTCAATGACAGCCTTGAGGATGCGAAGGGGCTGATCCAACTGCTGAAGGGCATTCCGGCCAAGATCAACCTGATCCCCTTCAATCCCTGGCCCGGCACGAACTACCAGTGTTCCGACTGGGAGCAGATCGAGAAGTTCGCCGATTTCATCAATTCGGCCGGCTATGCCTCGCCGATCCGCACGCCGCGCGGCCGCGATATTCTCGCCGCTTGCGGTCAGCTGAAGTCGGAATCCGAGCGCATGCGCAAGACGGAGCGATTGGCCTTCGAAGCGATGATGATCGCCAATCACGGCGAGGATTGAGATCGATGCTCCTTGGACTGCGCAAGCCGATACGCCTCTTGTGGGGCTATCTCGCCGCTTGCGCCCTGATGGGCTTCGTGCTCGCCTGCGTTGCCGCCTACACCCTACCGGGGAGCGGGGCGCCGGAGCTTCTGGCGCTGACCTTCGAGATGACCAAGGCTGCAATGATCGTCAGCATTCTGCCATCTCTCGTCGTCATTCCCATCATGGAATGGCGTGGGGTCCGCCGCTGGTTCGGGTATGCGATCTATGGCTCGGTGTTGTCGGCAGTGGCGTCCATATTGATTTCCGGCGCCATGGAAAAGCCGCAGACCCTCAATCTGATCACGATTGCAGTCTGCTTCGCCTTCCTAGGGGCTGCCTGCGCCACCGTTTACTGGTTGATCGCCGGCCGCTATCCGATCATCAACGAGCCTGAGTGAAGAAGATTTTCACCGCGAAAATCGAAAAGACGCCGGCAAAGGCGTAGTCGAGGCCGCGCATCACGCCGCGGTTCCTCTGCAGCCACGACGACAGACCGTCGGCGGCGAGAACGACCAGCGTGTTGACCGGCATGCCGATGGCGATGAAGAAGAAGCCGAGGAAGAGCAGCTTATGCGTGACGGCGGGGTCGCCGGCGGTCACGAATTGCGGCAGGAAGGTCATGAAGAAGATGATGACCTTGGGGTTCAGGAGATTGACCCAGAAGCCGTTCGAAATGTTGGCGAATGGCGTTCCGTTGACGGCGTCGACCTTCTTGACCGACAGGCTGGAGCCGAAGCGGATCGCCTGGATTGCCAGCCAGAGCAGATAGGCGGCACCGCCGGTCTTCAGGACGGTGAAGGCGACGGGTGAGGCCGTAATCAGCGCGGAAATGCCGAAAGCTACCAGGCAGGTATGGACCACGACGCCGAGCGTGGTGCCGAGCACGACGAACAGCGCTGCTTTCTTGCCCTGCGCCAGCGCGCGGCTGATCGACAGCGTCATGTCTGGGCCTGGTGTCATCGCCAGCAGCAGGCTCGCTGCGGAAAAGGCAAGAAGGGTCGGCAGGCTGGGTATGAAATCCACGAGAATGCTCCGAAAGCCGGATAAGGGGCTGTCCGTTCTTATCCGGCTTTCGGTTGATTGCAAATCAATCCTTCTTTTCGAGGAAGGCCTTGAATTGATCGGCATGGTCGGGGTGCCAGCGTGACAGCGGCGGCCGGTTCTCGACGATATCGCCGGCGGCCCAGAGCATGCGGCGCTCGTCGATCGGCCTGGCCACGTCATTATCGGGGCAAAGAATGTAGAAATCGCCGCGCCTCAGGCTCTCCACCATGAAATCGACCGTCTGCTCCGGCGTCCAGGCGCCGGCCGGCTTTTCCTTGCGCTCGCCTTTGGTCAGGCCGGTAAAGACGAAGCCGGGGATGAGGAGGTGAGCCGAAATCTTCGCGCCTTCCGTATTGCGGAGTTCGTGTTGCAGCGCTTCGGTAAAGACCTTCACGCCGGCCTTCGAGACATTATAGGCGGGGTTGCCCGGCGGGGTGGTGATGCCCTGCTTCGAGCCGGTATTGATGATGATGCCCGGTTCACCATGCGCCAGCATGCCGGGTCCGAAGACGCGCGTGCCGTTGATGACGCCGAGCAGGTTGACGCCGAGGATCGCATCCCATCCCGCCTGGGCGCTGAAGATCGAGGTTTCCGGGCCGATGCCGGCATTGTTCATCAGCACATGCACGCGGCCGAAGCGCTGCAGGACGGCGCGCTCAAGAGCTTCCAGGGCATCCTTGCTGGCGACATCGGTCTCGATTGCCATGACATGCTCTTCGCCCGCGATCGTCTTGAGTTCGGCGCTTGCCTGCGCCAGCCGGTCGCCGCCGAGATCGGCAACGACGACGCTCATGCCGAGCGAGGCGAAATATTTCGCTGCGGCGAAGCCGATGCCCGAAGCGCCTCCGGTGATGACGGCAACATTGGATTTCTTGAAAATGTCTTGAATATCGGTCACGGCGAGGCCCTCCCTGGGCATGGTTCGATCGCGGCCGAATATGGCTCTTTCGCGAACCAAGTCAAACCGGCCTACCATTCAAACAGGGTTGGCTTACCCCTTTCGAGATTGCTCAATCGGGACGCCGCGCCGAGCGTGGCGAAGGCGGCGGCGAGTTGCTCGGGGCTTTCCTTGAAATGTACCCACCCTTCATTGTGAATGGCGACGATTGCGGCGTTGGTAAACGCGTGCGCGGCTTCCAATGCGTCATTGCTGCCCATCGTCATGTGAAAACGCCCTCTCGGCTCCGCCGCGCCCGTGAAAAGCATCACGACCTTGGGCGAGAAACGGCGTGCGACCTCCGCCGTTCCCTCATACCAAACCGTGTCGCCGGTGATGTAGATCGCGTCGCCCGGTTCGTTCTCTCCCAATAGAAAGCCGACGACATCGCCGGAAAGCGGTTCGATACCGACCGGACCATGCCGTGCCGGAGTTGCCGTCACAAACAGCCGCTTCCCATCCTTACCCTCCAGAATGCGGGTCTCCAATGGGGCAAGCCCGATCGCGTTGCCGCCAAGGCGTGCAGCCCCCGCGTTTGTTGTGTAGCTTATGCCGGCGGCCGGAAGCATTGCCCGTCCCGCATTGTCGAGATTGTCGAAATGGTGATCGTGGCTCAGCAGCACGGCATCGATCGGGCCGATCTCTTCCACGGAAAGAGCGGGACCGGACGTCTTTTCGAACCGAACCGGCGCCGTTTGATAAAGACCTGGCGGATCGAAGGTCGGATCGGTCAACAGGCGAAAACCGTCGATTTCGATGAGCGCGGTCGGGCCGCCGATCAGGGTGATCGTGGCACTGGATGTGAGCATGGCAGATCTCCTTGCGAATTTTTCTAAGATCGAGACTAGCCGCTCGCGCCCTGTGATAAAATTCACTAAACTCTCTCAATGGCTGATCAAATTCGCACAGCTCCCGATTGGGAGGATATCCGTATTTTCATCGCGCTTGCCCGTCACGGCAGCCTGTCGGCGGCGGCGCGGGCGCTTTCCGTCAACCATGCGACCATCGCGCGGCGAATTGCGTCGCTGGAGCGGACGCTAGGCGAACGGCTCGTCGAACGGCGGCCGGATGGTTATGTACTGACCCTTGCCGGCAATCGGGCGCTTCAGGCAGCTAGCGACATGGAGACGGCAGCTGCCACATTGCGCCGAGGTGGGGCGGATGAAAGCCCAAGGGGAGTGGTGCGGCTCAGTGCGACGCCGGGCTTGGCACAGAGCTTTCTTGTCGAGCGGCTCGCAAGGCTTGCTGCGCGGCATTCCGGCCTCGATATCGAAGTCGCCACCGACGTTCGCCTCGTGAGCCTCGAACGGCGGGAGGCCGACATTGCGTTGCGCCTGGGGCGTCCGCAGGACGGCGATGTGGTCGCCAAACGTCTCGTGAATTTCGGATTTGGATTTTACGCCTCTTCCGAGTGGTGCCATTGGCTTGAGAACGGTGTTGCGCCTGTTTTCGTGGGATTCGATGAGGCCAATGCCCACCTGCCGGAAGCGATCTGGCTTGCTCGACGCTTCCCGGAGGCACGCACGGCATTTCGAACGAGCAATCAGTTTGCGCAGGCAGCGGCGGCGAAGGCCGATGCAGGCGTTGCCCTGCTACCGCATTTCATCGGGCGGGCGGATGACAATCTCAGTCCCTGCCTCCAAAGCCATGAGCTGCCGCCATCGCGGGAGCTGTGGCTGGTGACGCGGCGGCACGACAGCAAGGATCTTGCGATCGTAACGGTCGTCGATTTTCTGATGCAGGTCTTTCGCGGCGAACGCGATCTTTTCGAGTGACGGAGCGCCATTGTCGAGGACGTCAATGGCCGCACTTTCCCTTGCGCGTTGCGATAATCTCGCTAAAAGTGCCGCGATACGGGGTTTACGGCACTTTCCGCGAGCCCACACTCTAACGGACCTCATCATCATGGCATCACATAAAGACGTGAAGAAAGTCGTTCTCGCCTATTCCGGCGGTCTCGACACCTCGATTATCCTGAAGTGGCTGCAGACGGAGCTGGGCGCGGAAGTCGTCACCTTCACCGCCGATCTCGGCCAGGGCGAAGAGCTGGAGCCGGCGCGCAAGAAGGCCGAACTGCTCGGCATCAAGGAAATCTACATCGAGGACGTGCGCGAAGAATTCGTGCGCGATTTCGTCTTCCCGATGTTCCGCGCCAATGCCGTCTATGAAGGTGTCTACCTGCTCGGCACGTCCATTGCCCGTCCGCTGATCTCCAAGCACCTCATCGAGATTGCCAAGAAGACCGGCGCCGATGCCATCGCGCATGGCGCGACCGGCAAGGGCAACGACCAGGTACGTTTCGAGCTTTCGGCCTACGCGCTGAACCCGGACATCAAGATCATCGCTCCCTGGCGCGACTGGTCGTTCAAGAGCCGTACCGATCTGCTTGAATTCGCCGAGAAGCACCAGATCCCGGTTGCCAAGGACAAGAAGGGCGAAGCGCCGTTTTCCGTCGATGCCAACCTGCTGCACTCTTCTTCCGAAGGCAAGGTTCTGGAAAACCCGGCCCAGGAAGCACCGGAATACGTGCATATGCGCACGATCTCACCTGAGGCTGCTCCCGATAAGGCCACCATCATCAAGGTCGGTTTCGAAAAGGGCGATGCGGTTTCGATCAATGGTGAGCGCCTGAGCCCGGCAACCCTGCTTGCGAAGCTGAACGATTACGGTCGCGACAACGGCATCGGCCGTCTCGACCTCGTCGAGAACCGCTTCGTCGGCATGAAGTCGCGCGGCGTCTACGAGACCCCCGGCGGCACGATCCTGCTTGCGGCCCATCGCGCCATCGAATCCATCACGCTTGACCGCGGTGCGGCGCACCTCAAGGACGAGCTGATGCCGCGCTATGCCGAGCTGATCTATTACGGCTTCTGGTTCTCGCCGGAGCGCGAAATGTTGCAGGCGCTCATTGACAAGAGCCAGGAGCATGTCGAAGGCGAAGTGACGCTGAAGCTCTACAAGGGCAATGTCATGACCATCGGCCGCGAAAGCCCGAAGTCGCTCTATTCCGACAAGCTCGTCACTTTCGAAGACGACCAGGGCGCCTACGACCAGAAGGATGCGGCCGGCTTCATCAAGCTTAACGCGCTGCGCCTGCGCACGCTCGCCAAGCGCAACCTGTCGAAGTAATTCACGACATGCGGAAAGCCCGCTTCCGATCGCCGGAGGCGGGCTTGCTTTTTCGAGGATGGCGGCCTGGAATTAATCCACCGGCCTCAATTCCCGTTCGACTTCTGCAGGTGCTTCGGCCTTCTGAAGATTGCTGCGAAAAGTGCAGAGCGCATCATGCAGTTGCACTTGAAGACCTTCGTCGAAACCCTGTGTCGCATTGCGTTCGACTTCGCAGACTTCACGGTCGATTTGCCTGAGCTTGGCGTCCGCAGCTTCCGAAAGCACGATCCGCTTGGCGCGGCGGTCGAGCGGATCGGGCTGGCGTTCGATCAGGCCGCGTGCCTGCAACTTGTCCAGAAAAGCGCTGACCGTCATCGGCTCCAACCCCATACGGGAGGCGATGTCGAGCTGGCGACTGCCATTGATGGCGGCAACCTGCATCAGCGTCCGTGCTTCACCCGCCGTCAGCCCGAGCCCGGCGACAAGAATGCGTCGCTCGAAGGCCGCTCTGATCAGTCGGGCACAATCGCTTACAAGAAAAGCGAGTGAGTCCGTATTAATCCTGCTGTTCATAAGCGCTTCCCTACTTACGCTCTTTGATTTTTGGGGCCCCACTACGTTCTTATTGATTTCATCCCACGAACACAACGGCTTCTTGGGACTTAAAACGACCAGCCGCTTGACCGGGTTCCGCAGATTGCTACTCTCGCGCGATCATCAGCGGGATCACTCATTATGACGCAATCGCTCGTTGTCGGCGCCTTTCTCGCCGCGCTTTTCTATGTGCTTATTCCCGGCCCTGCCTTTCTGGCGCTGCTCGGCATAGGTGCCGGCCAGGGGCGCAAGGCGGGTGCATTCTTCGTCAGCGGCCATCTGCTTGGCGATCTTGTCTGGTCCACGCTCGCCTTGGTCGCCATTGTCGGCGCCAAAACCATCGGCACCTTCGTCTTCGATCTGCTTGGTTTGCTGTGCGGTTTCTATCTCGCCTGGATCGGCTGGAGTGCCGTGACCGCCAAGCCGAAGGGTGACGGCAAGGCGCTGGTCAAGGTCGACCGCCCCTTCCGTCGCGGCCTGATCTTCGGCGTTACCAATCCGAAGGGATATCCCGTTGCGCTGGCGACATTCACGGCCCTTGTTGCGGGCTCGGCCGGCGCGCTGACCTTCAGCGCCCTGCCGTTGCTGCTCGTGGTCTCTTTTGCCGGCTTCATAACGGCCGACCTCATTCTCATCAGCATCATCGGCGCAGGCGCCGTGCGCCGCTTCTATCGTGCGCATGAGCGGCTGATCGTGCGTTGTTCCGGCGTGCTGTTCATGGGCTTTGCGGCGCAGGCGCTCTGGCACGCCACGCCCGGCCTGCTCGGCTGGCGCAAAGCCTGAACCCGCCACATCAATTTGTTCGACCCTCGCCATACCAATTCGGCGGGGGTAGCCTTATATCGTGCTTCGGTCAGATGTCTGTCGAAAGGATGCCCCGCATGTCTTCCCTTACTGCCGTCAATCCCGCGCTCACCGAATGGAGCGGGCATCAGGGGCTGCCGCGTTTCGATGCGGTGAAGGATACGGATTTTGCACCTGCCTTCGATGCGGCGCTTGCATCGCATGAAGCCGAGATCGATGCGATCGCCGGCAACAGCGAGGTGCCGACCTTCGCCAACACGGTGACGACGCTAGAGATCGCCGGCGACGAGCTGTCGCGCATCTCGGCGCTCTTCTGGAACAAGGCTGGCGCTCACACCAACGAGACCATCCAGGCGCTGGAGCGCGAGATCGCGCCGAAGATGGCGCGGCATTATTCGAAAATCGGCACCAATGCGGCGCTCTTTGCCCGCCTCGATGCGCTCTGGGAGGGCCGTGATGCCCTTGGGCTGACGCTCGAGGAAACCCGCGTGCTGGAACGGCACTGGAAGGGCTTCGTCAAGTCGGGTGCCAAGCTGCCGAAGGCCGAGCAGGAGCGCTTGTCCGCCATCAATGAAAAGCTTGCTGGCCTCGGCGCGCAGTTCGGCCAGAACGTGCTGGCGGATGAAAAGAGCTGGGCACTGCTTTTGTCGGAAGAGGCCGAGCTTGCCGGTCTCCCGGACTATCTGCGCGAGGCGATGGCAGCGGCTGCGCGCGAACGCGGCGAGGAGGGCAAGTATGCCGTCACCCTGTCGCGCTCGATCATCGAACCCTTCCTGACGTCGTCCGAACGCCGCGATCTGCGTGAACAGGCTTTCAACGCCTGGGTGGCGCGTGGCGCCAATGGCGGCAAGACCGACAACCGCGAGATCATCCGCGAGACTTTGGCTTTGAGAGCGGAAAAGGCAAAGCTGCTTGGCTATGCCAACTTTGCCGAGCTCAAGCTCGACAACACCATGGCGAAGACGCCGGCAGCGGTGAACGATCTCCTGATGACCGTGTGGGCGAAGGCGGCCGCGCGCGCGGGAGAAGAGGAAAAGGATATTGCCGGGCTGATCGCCGAGGAGGGCCGCAATCACGAAGTGATGCCCTGGGACTGGCGGCACTATGCCGAGAAGATCCGGACACGGAAGTTCGATTTCTCCGAAACGGAGCTGAAGCCCTACCTGCAGCTCGAAAAGATCATCGCCGCCTGCTTCGATGTCGCCGGGCGTCTCTTCGGCATCAAGGCCGTCGAGCAGAAGGGCGTTCCCGCCTATCATCCAGACGTGCGCGTCTTCGAGATCCGCGACCGCTCCGACAGGCTCGTCGCCCTCTTCCTCGGCGATTATTTCGCCCGCAGCTCGAAGCGCTCCGGCGCCTGGATGAGCTCGTTCCAATCGCAGCATAAGCTGCCACTGAAGAACGGCCATGTCGGCGAGCTGCCGATCATCTACAATGTCTGCAACTTCGCCAAACCGGCGGAAGGCCGGCCGGCGCTGCTGTCACTCGACGATGCGCGCACGCTGTTCCACGAATTCGGTCACGCGCTGCACGGAATGCTTTCGAACGTCACCTATCCCTCGGTTTCGGGCACCGGTGTTTCCCGTGATTTCGTCGAACTGCCGTCGCAACTCTACGAACATTGGCTGACCGTTCCCGCCATCCTCAAGGAATACGCCGTTCATTACGAAACCGGTGCCCCGATCCCGCAGGCGCTGCTCGACAAGGTGCTGGCGGCCCGCACCTTCAATGCCGGCTTCAATACCGTTGAGTTCACCTCCTCGGCCCTGGTGGACATGGCGTTCCACACGCGCGGCGCGGTCGAAGATCCGATGGCGGTGCAGGGCGAAGTGCTGGCTGAGATCGGCATGCCGAAGTCGATCGTCATGCGCCATGCGACGCCGCACTTCCAGCACGTGTTTGCCGGCGATGGCTATTCGGCCGGCTACTATTCCTACATGTGGTCGGAGGTGCTCGATGCGGATGCCTTCGCCGCCTTCGAGGAAACCGGCAATGCCTTCAATCCGGACATGGCGGCGAAACTCAAAGGCAACATTTATTCCGTCGGCGGTTCGATCGACCCGGAAGAGACCTACAAGGCCTTCCGCGGCAAGCTGCCGAGCCCGGATGCGATGCTGAAGAAGAAGGGGCTGGCAGCCTGAGCCAGCAGCGGGATGAGAGCGTCCGGATGGCGAGATTGCCCATGATATGGAGCAATTGCCATCCGTGATGGCTGTTGTCCGTGTCTGCCGAGCCTCAAATGAAGGCGAGGCCTATGCCCGCCAGACCCATCAAGACTACGACGACCCAGGGCGGCGCCTTCCAGGCGACCAGCAGCACGAAGCCGACCAGGGCAGCGGCGAAATCATACGGCCTTAGGATTGCGCTGGTCCATACCGGGTTATAGAGCGCGGTGGCGAGAATGCCGACCACAGCAGCACTCGCGCCACGCATGGCGGCTTGTGCCAGGGGATAGCGACGGAAACTATCCCAGAATGGCAGAGTGCCGACCAAGAGCAGCAGGCCGGGCAGGAAAATTGCAACAAGCGCGATTGCCGCCCCGGCAAGACCGTACGGCGCAGGCCCTATCACTGCGCCGAGATAGGCCGCGAAGGTAAAGAGCGGTCCCGGTACGGCTTGCGCAGCGCCATATCCAGCCAGGAAGGCGTCGGCATTGACCCAGCCGGTATTGACCACCTCCGCCTGCAGGAGTGGCAGCACGACATGCCCGCCGCCAAAGACGAGCGAGCCGGAGCGATAGAAGGCGCTGAACAGGGTCACGCCTTGTGACCCGCTGACGGCCGAGAGGATCGGCGACAGGCCGAGCAACGCAAAGAAGCACGCCAGGCATAAAAGTCCGATCCATCTTGGAACGCGGAACGAGACGTGGTGGGTAGTGGACGCCATTTCGCGGCGGCAGAACCATAATCCGGCGATGGCGCCGGCGGCGATCGCCATGATCTGCCCGATCGCGCTCGGCACGAAGACGACGATCAGGACGGCCGCCAGCGCAATGCTCGCCCGCTCCTTGTCAGGCGTCAGATTGCGCGCCATGCCCCAAACCGCCTGCGCGACCACGGCGACGGCGACGATCTTGAGGCCATGCAGCAAGCCGCCTCCGGCCGATCCGCCAAAGGCGGGTGCTGCCATCGCAAAAGCGACGAGGAGGATCGCCGAAGGGAGGGTAAAGGCCGTCCATGCGGCGAAGGCACCGGCAAAACCGCCGCGCAGCAGGCCAAGGGCAAACCCGACCTGGCTAGAAGCCGGGCCTGGCAGAAACTGGCAGAGGGCAACCAGATCCGCATAGCCTTCCTCGCTTATCCATTTCCGGCGAATGACCAGTTCATTGCGGAAATATCCCAGGTGAGCGATCGGACCGCCAAACGACGTGAGGCCAAGTTTGAGGAAGGCAAGAAAAACCTCGCCAGCCGTGCCTTGCGGCTGGCTGGTCGCGGTCTCAGGAGTTGCCGTTGCCGACGATTTCACCCTTCAACTCCCTGGCTTTTGCTGGCTTAGACGACGTCGTTAAGTAGCGTGCATATGTTACAAATTCCGCACGGCGGCTCGGCACGCAAGGCATGATAACCATTTTCGTTGAATGATGCATCGCAACACGTAGCGTGCCTGCCCGGCTGGCAAGCCTCGGCCAACTTGAACTTCTTCTCATGAGGCACGCGTATCCTGCTTTGGCAAAGATCAGAGCCTTTGCGGAAATTCGATCTCGCGGGCTCTGCTCGACAAGGGGCTGGTGGCGCGCACCGTCAATGCCGGCTTAAATGCGGTCGAGTTTCCTTCCCCGACTTTGATCGACTGTCCTTCCATACCCTGGGTGGCGCCGAGAACCAGACGACGGTGCAGGGCGAAGTTCCGGCCGATTTACCAACGTTTGTTTCGCGTTGATTTGCCCGGTCGATCACGGCTTGCGCGAGAGCATAGCCAAAAGCCCGGCCAGTTGGTCGGCCTGGGCATCGTCCAGCTTGTCGCCCAAGTGGCGTTGAAGTGCCGTGGCATAGACTAACCACATGCGGTTCCGCATGACGCTCCCCGCTTCGGTGATGACGATCCAGCGGCCTCGGCCATCCTCGGAAAACATCTCGCGGCGGACAAGATCGGCCTTCTCCATCCGGTCAAGCAGGCGGGAAAGGTTATGTTGTGCGAGAAGCGTACGCTCCTCGATCTCATAGGGCCGCAGCTTGCCGTCTGAGGCACGCTCCAGCTCCAGCAGGACGTCGTACCAACCGAGTGGTGGCAGGCCTGCCGTCTTGAAATCCTGCTCGATCGCGGCAAGGACGATCTGTTGAGTCCGCATCAGTCGTATCCACGCGCGCGTGATGGCGGGCGACGGCTGCGAGGCTTGGGCATCTGAACGATCGGACATGGATGCAATTACATCTATATTGACCAGGCTGGCAAGTCCGGATATAGATGCAATTACATCTATATTGAGCGAAGCCTCCCGGAGATGCGATCATGCCTGATACGAAATTGGTTCTCGTCAGCCATCACCTGTGCCCCTATGTCCAACGAGCCGCCATCACGCTTGCTGAAAAGGGCACGCCATTCGAGTTCCGCTATGTCGATCTGTCGGCAAAGCCAGATTGGTTTCTGACCATTTCTCCGCTCGGCAAAGTACCGCTTCTGATCGTGCGGCAGGGCGACGGCGTGGAAACGGTCTTGTTCGAGAGTGCCGTGATCTGCGAATATCTCGAGGAAACCCAATCAGGTCCTCGGCTACATCCGGCCGATCCGCTGGCGCGTGCCCGGCATCGCGGCTGGATGGAATTCGGTTCTTCCATCCTTTCGGACTTGTGGGGATTTGAGACGGCCAAGGATGAGGAAACCTTTGAAGCCAAGCGGAAAGCGCTGGTCGGTAAGTTCGCGCGCGTCGAGGCGGAATTGAAAGATGGCCCCTTTTTCGCGGGCGAGGCGTTCAGCCTTGTCGATGCGGTCTTTGCGCCGATCTTCCGTTACTTTGACGTGTTCGATGTCATCACATCAACCGGCGTTTTCGATGCTCTGCCGCGTGTCGCGGCATGGCGCAGAGAATTGGCATCGCGGCAAAGTGTGCGAGATGCGGTGACGCATGATTATCCGGATCGTCTCAAAGTCTTCCTGGTGAATCACGATGCATGGCTGCTTCAGCGTGCCGCCTGAGGGCGGCACGGAAATCCCTGTTAAGACTATTGCTTACATCCGATGTCGGCGGCATCGTAGAACGAAAGCTTTGGCTACCGACTAGTGTGAGCTAGCCATATGCGCGGCGTGCAAAGGCAGGCTTGCCATTGCTTTCTTGCCTCCCCCCTTTCGCATTCGCGAAAAAAAGGGTATGAGCGCGCCAAATGCAATTGGCGTGTTGACCAGACACTGCGCCCCAGCCTCAGAGATTAAGACATATGGCACTTCGCAACATCGCGATCATCGCGCACGTTGACCATGGGAAAACCACCCTCGTCGACGAGCTCCTGAAGCAGTCCGGCTCGTTCCGCGAGAACCAGCGCGTTGCCGAACGCGTCATGGATTCCAACGACCTGGAAAAGGAACGCGGCATCACCATTCTCGCCAAGGCGACCTCGGTCGTCTGGAAGGACACCCGCATCAACATCGTCGACACCCCCGGCCACGCCGACTTCGGCGGCGAAGTTGAGCGTATTCTTTCGATGGTGGATGGCGCGATCGTTCTCGTCGATGCTGCCGAAGGCCCGATGCCGCAGACCAAGTTCGTCGTCGGCAAGGCGCTCAAGGTCGGCCTGCGCCCGATCGTTGCGATCAACAAGATCGACCGTCCGGACGCCCGTGCCGACGAAGTCATCAACGAAGTGTTCGACCTCTTCGCCAATCTCGATGCCACCGACGAGCAGCTCGATTTCCCGATCCTCTACGGCTCCGGCCGTAACGGCTGGATGAACTATTCGCCCGAGGGCCCCAAGGACGAAGGTCTCGGCCCGCTTCTCGATCTCGTCGTCAAGCACGTTCCGGAGCCGACCGTCGGCGAAGGTCCGTTCCGCATGATCGGCACGATCCTCGAAGCCAACCCCTTCCTCGGCCGCATCATCACCGGCCGCATTCATTCCGGCTCGATCAAGCCGAACCAGGCCGTCAAGGTTCTCGGTGCTGACGGCAACCTCATCGAAACCGGCCGTATCTCGAAGATCCTCGCCTTCCGCGGCATCGAGCGTCAGCCGATCGAAGAAGCGCAGGCAGGTGATATCGTCGCCATCGCCGGCCTTTCCAAGGGCACCGTCGCCGACACCTTCTGCGACCCGCAGGTCAGCGAGCCGCTGATCGCACAGCCGATCGATCCGCCGACCGTCACCATGTCCTTCATCGTCAACGACAGCCCCTATGCGGGCACCGAAGGCGACAAGGTCACCTCGCGCGTCATCCGCGACCGCCTTTTCAAGGAAGCCGAGGGCAACGTCGCGCTGAAGATCGAAGAAGCCGAAGGCAAGGATTCGTTCTACGTATCCGGCCGCGGCGAATTGCAGCTCGCAGTTCTGATCGAAACGATGCGCCGCGAAGGCTTCGAGCTTGCCGTGTCGCGCCCGCGCGTCGTCATGCACAAGGACGAGAGCGGCCAGCTGCTCGAGCCGATCGAAGAAGTCGTCATCGACGTCGATGAAGAGCATTCCGGCATTGTCGTGCAGAAGATGTCCGAGCGTAAGGCCGAAATGGCCGAGCTGCGTCCTTCGGGCGGCAACCGCGTCCGTCTCGTCTTCTGGGCGCCGACCCGTGGCCTCATCGGCTACCAGTCGGAACTTCTGACTGACACCCGCGGCACGGCGGTCATGAACCGTCTGTTTCATGACTATCAGCCTTACAAGGGCGAAATCGGCGGCCGCGTAAACGGCGTTCTGCTTGCCAACGAAGCCGGCGAAGCCGTGGCCTACGCCCTGTTCAACCTGGAAGACCGCGGTCCGATGATCATCGACGCCGGCGAGAAGGTCTATGCCGGCATGATCATCGGCATCCACTCGCGCGACAACGATCTGGAAGTCAACGTGCTGAAGGGCAAGAAGCTCACCAACATCCGCGCCGCCGGCAAGGATGAAGCCGTGAAGCTGACCCCGCCGATCCGCATGACGCTCGACCGCGCGCTCTCCTGGATCCAGGACGACGAGCTGGTGGAAGTGACCCCGAAGTCGATCCGCCTCCGTAAGATGTATCTCGATCCGAACGAGCGCAAGCGTTACGAGAAGGCCCGTCTGGCCTGATCATCCTAGCTGATCGAACTATTCGACCCCGGCCATTGTGCCGGGGTTTTTATTTGTATGTTCGGCCTTTGAGCCCTTGTCCTAAAGGTTAAAAAGTCGTTAATTTTTGTTAATGATCCACGGATAAAGCCTGTGGGCAAGTCTGCCATCTTTATGAATGAGGATGGTTAATTCGCGTCGGTAAGACCAGAGTAGACGTTATGAAGACGTTGTCGATTGATGTTCGGCGGGCAGAACCCCATGATGCCCGAGCCATTTCGGAGGTGCACCGCCAGTCGTGGCAGTACACCTATGCCGGCATCATTCCGCATCGCGCTCTCGGCCAGATGATCGAGCGCCGCGGTGAAGCCTGGTGGCGCAAGGCGACCAGCGGTCCGGCAACGCTGCTGGTTCTGGATGTTGCCGGCGAGATCGCAGGCTATGCCACGCTCGGCCTCAATCGCGCCCGCGCACTGCCGCAGGAAGGCGAGATCTATGAACTCTATCTGCGCCCGCAATATCAGGGCCTCGGCTTGGGTCGCATGCTGTTCGGCGAGGCACGCCGGCTGTTGAAATCGCTCGGCTGCAAGGGGATGGTCGTCTGGTGCCTCGAGGAAAACGAGAATGCCTACCGCTTCTATCGCGGGCAGGGCGGCGCGGATTTCTGCGAAGGCATCGAAACTTTCGATCACAGGCAGCTTCGCAAGATCGGCTTCGTCTGGCCCTGAGCGGGCACCTACCGCGCCGCGCGTCATATAGGACATGCAAAACGTCGCTGTAGCGTTTTAAATCTGCAGTAAATCCGCCTGTTTCCCGATGCGTTGTTGCGTTGCGGGATGAATCCTATTATTTGGCTGGCGGCAACCATCCTTATTTAGGGGACAAGCATGCGTATCGACGCGATTTCCATTGGCAAGAACCCGCCCGAAGACGTCAACGTCATCGTTGAAGTGCCGGTCGGCGGTCATCCGATCAAGTACGAAATGGACAAGGAGGCCGGCACGCTGGTCGTCGACCGTTTCCTCTACACGCCGATGACCTATCCGGGCAATTACGGCTTCGTTCCGCACACGCTCTCCGACGACGGCGACCCGATCGACGTGCTGATCGCAAACACCCGTCCGCTGGTCCCGGGCTGCGTCATCAATGTTCGCCCGATCGGCGTGCTGATGATGGAAGACAATTCCGGCAAGGACGAGAAGATCATCGCCGTTCCCGCGCCGAAGCTGACGATGCGCTATGACAAGGTCAAGGAATATACCGACCTGCCCGAGATCACGCTGAAGCAGATCGAGCACTTCTTCGAGCACTACAAGGATCTGGAGCCCGGCAAGTGGGTCAAGATCTTCGGCTGGAAGGGTTCGAAGGAAGCCGGCGAGCTCATTGTCGAAGCCATCGAGCGCGCGAAGAACACGAAGGCCTGATCAGCCGCCTTCGGTTACGGCGCAAAGCCTTCTTATCAAATCCTCCGGTTCGCCCTCGATCCGGAGGATTTTTTTGCGCGCCGTGTCCCCAGCGACGAGGGTAAGCGTGGATTTGGGGATGCCGAGGCTCTTTGAAAGCAGGGCGATGAGCGCCTTGTTGGCCTTGCCCTTTTCCGGCGCGACCGAGACACGCGCCTTCAAATAGCAATCGCCGTCGCTGCCGGCTTCCAGCCCATCGATCGCATCACGCCCGCCATTGGGCGTGAGCCGCACGGAAAGCCGGAGGTGATCCGGAAAGGCCTGCCAGGCTTTGTTCACCGCAGGAACAAGGGCACGATCGAATTCCACATCAGCGAGCGGATGAAGAAGATGATGAGCAGCAGGATGACCGGCGAGATATCGATACCGCCGAGATCCGGCAGGATACGGCGGATCGGGCGCAGGGCCGGCTCAGTGACCGCATAAAGGAAGTTGCCGATGGAGCTGACGAACTGATTGCTCGAATTGATGACGTTGAACGCATAGAGCCAGGAAAAGATGGCGCTGGCGATCAAGATCCAGGTATAAAGATTCAAAGCCAGATCAATGGTTTGAAATAAGGCGAGCATATCCGTCTCCAATTCGCGGTTGACAGACATGTAGACATTGGCGACTAAACGGGCAAGTCCCATGCTCCGAAGCATGTTGAATCATGTTTAAAAGGCCGGCATTTGCGCTAGCGGCCGCGTCGGAAAGTCTCGTCCCATGTCGTTCGCTGCCAGCGGAGACCGGTTTGCCGCCTTCAGGCACATTGCCTATACTTATTTCTTCTTCGCGCGATTTTTGACGGCTTTTGCCACGCAGGTCGTCAGCGTCTCGGTTGGCTGGCAGATGTATGAGCACACCGGTCAGCCGATCTATCTTGGTCTGATCGGCCTTGTGCAGTTCCTGCCGTCGCTGTTGCTGATCCTGGTGACGGGTACGGTTGCGGACCGCTACAACAGGCGCCTGATTTCCGCGATCTGCATTTTCGTCGGTACCCTCTGCGCGGCCGCGCTGCTGTTCCTGACCGTATCGGGCACCTTCGCCCCGCTGCCGGTGTTTCTGATCCTCACGGTTTTCGGCATTGAGCGCGCCTTCATGACGCCGGCCATGCAGTCGCTGGCGCCCAATCTGATCCCGCCCGAAGACCTGACGAATGCGATTACCTGGAACTCGATGTCATGGGATGCCGCCGCCATCCTCGGCCCCGTGGCCGGCGGTCTGCTTTATGGTATCGGTGCCAATGTCGCCTATACCGTGGCCGTCCTTTTCTTTGCGGCCGGTTCGGTGCTGACCTTCCTGATCCCGAAGCCGCAGCAGCGTGTTGCGCATGAGCGGCGGAGCCTCAACGAGATGCTCGCCGGTTTCCGCTTCATCTGGTCGGAAAAAGTGGTGCTCGGTGCGGTCTCGCTCGATCTTTTCGCCGTGCTGCTCGGCGGCGCAGTCGCGCTGATGCCGATCTATGCGCGTGATATCCTGACGCTTGGCCCCTGGGGTCTCGGCATGCTGCGCGCAGCGCCGAGCTTCGGCGCGATCGCCATGGGCCTGTTTCTGGCGACCTACCCTATCCGCAATCGCGCCGGCATCTGCATGTTTGTCGGCGTTGCCATGTTCGGCTTGGGAACCCTGGTTTTCGGCATCTCGCATACCCCGTGGCTGTCGATCGCAGCTCTCGCCATCATGGGCGCCTCCGACCTGATCTCGGTCTATGTCCGCGAAACGCTGATTACGCTCTGGACGCCGGATCACGTCCGCGGCCGCGTCAATGCCGTCAACATGGTCTTCGTCGGCGCGTCGAACGAGCTTGGCGAATTTCGCGCCGGCACCATGGCGCATTATTTCGGCGCGATCCCTGCCGTGGTGATTGGCGGACTCGGCACGCTGACGGTCGCCATCCTCTGGGCCACAGGTTTCCCGCAGCTCCGCCGGATCGACAGCCTGAACGCGCCCGACCGCGACGGTGAGCCGCAGCCGGCCTGAGGAGCGCGTAATGACGAGGCTGCCGGATCGATACAATTCGTTTTCGGCTCTTCGCGAGTATGAGACCGAAGGCGTCGATTACCGCATCCGTATCGTGGATCGATCATCGCCTGTCGCCGTCATCGTTCCCCATGGCGGCTTCATCGAGCCTGCCACATCCGAGATCGCGCTTGCGATCGCGGATGAACGGTTCTCCCTTTATCGTTTCGAAGGGCTCGATCCGGCGCGGCTCCATCATGAGCTGCACGTCACTTCCGAGAATTTCGATGAGCCGATTGCAAACGATCTGGTTGCCAATTCAGCAATCGTCATCGCCGTTCATGGCCGAGCGGATCGGGACGATCCGCAGTCAAGCTGGATCGGCGGGCTTGATGTATCGCTACGTGATCTGATCGCAGACGCGCTTCGCCGGGATGGATTTGTTGCGGTTGCGAGAAAGAAGGGGGAGGCGCTCGCGGGAGCTTCGGCCGGCAATATCTGCAATCGCGGCCAGCGGCAGGTTGGGGTGCAGCTTGAGATTCCGAGAGGTGTCAGGGATGCCCTTATGGCCGATGCGGAGAAGCTGAAGCAATATGCGTCTGCAATCCGTGGGGCGATCGATGAATTCGGCCGCGTGCTTTCGTCAGGCGAGGGCCTTTAGAAGCAATTCCAGGAAAAGTGCATAGCGGTTTTCCGCCCGGAATTGCGCAGAAACAAAAGGCTGGAGCGTTTTCGCGATTCGGAGAAAAGCGGAAACACTCTAAGCCGCCATTGCCTGCTTGCCCTCGAAGACGAGGTCGAGGAATTCCGACAGCCAGGTCTTGAGCGCGGCGTCGAAAATCATGCGGCCTTCCAGATGTTCGCGGCCCTGCTGTGCGTTCGGCATGCAGAAGCGGTGCTCGCCATGCACGACCCAGCGCTGCATCATGGCGCGCGTAAGTTCGGCGTGGAACTGCAGGCCCCAGGCATTGGTGCCGTAGCGATAGGCCTGGTTGGGATAGGTCTCGGCTGTTGCCAGCAGGTCGGCGCCATGCGGCAGCTCGAAGCCTTCGCGATGGAAATGATAGACCATCTGCGGCCAGCGCATCAGCAGCCGACCCTTTTCCGTCGGCTGTAGTCCATACCAGCCGATCTCGGTCTTGCCGTCTTCGCGGGCCTTCACCTTGGCTCCAAGATGGCGGGCGAGGAGCTGCGCGCCAAGGCAGATGCCGAGGTAAGGCCGGTTTTCCTTGAGGGGAACCTTCAGCCAATCGGTCTCGGCCTTGATGAATTCATCCGGGTCGTTGGCGCTCATCGGGCCGCCGAAGACCACGGCGCCGGCATGGGCCTCGAGCGTCGAGGGCAGGCGGTCGCCGAGGACCGGGCGGCGGATATCGAGATCGAAGCCTTTTTCCAGCAGCATCTGGCCAACGCGGCCGGGGCTGGAGCGCTCCTGATGGAGCACGATCAAGATCGGGCGGCCGGCGCTCTTCGGCGCTTCAATCATCATTGCCTGTCTCCACCCTGGAACCGGGCGCGCGGGCGGCTGCTTCCTGGCGCTTCATGATGCGCTCGCGATCGGAAATGCCCATGAGGTCGGCGATGCGCCAGATGGCATGGTCTTCCATCTCGCTGCGCTCACCGTCGGCATAGACAATATCCCAGAGGATGCCCAGCAGTTCGAGCCGCTGGGTGCTGTCAAGATGGCGCTTTAGGTCCGAGGTAAAGCGATAGTAGTCGACGGCCTCGCTTTCGGCTTCTTCGCCGGCCGCGATCAGCTGATCGAGCTTGCGGCCATCAAGGCCATATTGCTCCTTCAGGAGCTTGCGCAGCCGCTTCTTCTCGCTGTTCTCGATCTTGCCGTCGGCTTCCATGACCTGGATACAGAGCGCTGCGACCGCGACGCGCGGGTCGTCGGGTGCAAAGCCGGATTTGGGATGGTCCTGGGTCAGGTTATGAAGGAATTCCTGAAAGCGTTCGAACATCCGTTTCCATTCTCAAAACAAGCAGAGCAGGGTTCTTGGGGCACCATGCTCGATCTTTTCGTCTTCCTGCAATTCCGGGCGCAAAACCGCTGCGCAGTTTTGCTGGAATTGCTCTAAAACAACTTGAGCCGCGTCTTGGGTTCCGGCTCAAGTTTGTGATCCTTCACACCCGGGTCATCCGGCGCACCACCGAAGAAGGGGCGGGACTCCGACTCCTGTTGCGCCGGTTTCAGCGCTGCTTCGGATGTGCTCGGCGATGGTTTCGCCACAGCGGGTTCCAATTCCATGACATAGGTATTGGTGGCCGGCGATGCAACTTTCGGTGAACTTGGCTTCTCTGCGACGGTTGCGGAAGCAGTCTCGCGCACCGGCGGCAGTGATTTCAGCGCCGCATCGACGGACACCGTGGAGCCTTCTTCCACTGGCCCATCGATCTGGCCGAAGGGTGCCTTCCATTCGAAAGCATCGAGACGGCCCGTGATCGGCGACAGCGGCAGCCATTTTTCCGAGACGAAGCCATCAGCAACCCAGGCCGGATCGCGCGGCGCGCGCAGTGCCTGTGCCATCCAGTGGCGGACACGGCCCTGATCGCCGCTTTCGGCCTCCTCGATATCGGCGAGAAGCAGGAAAGCGCCTTCGCGCGCATCGATCCGTGCGGCGGCTTCGGCCTTGGCGCGTGCCTTGGCGAAATCGCCGGCATCCAGCGCCGCCTTTGCGGTCAACAGCAGTGCTTCGACATTGTTCGGGCGGATCGCCTCCAACCTTTCGGCGCGCTTCAAACGGTCCAGGACGGAATCGCCGCTGCGGGCTCGCACATAGGCCTTGCCGATCTCGGGATGCGGATGCGCCTTCCAGACCTGCTCAAGGGTGGAGGCCGCCTTGCGTACCTTGTCTTCGCGGAAGAGTGCCTTGGCGGCGATCAGTGCCGCCGGCACGAAGTCGTCCACGAGCTTCAATGCCGACAGCGCATCGTCGCGCGCGCCGGTAGGATCATTTTCCAGCCTGTCGTTGGCGCGTGCCGTCAGCAGCACGGCGCGCTGGCGATTGGCTGTCGTCTTATCGACGACATGGGCGACCTTCTGCTGGTCGAGGAGCTTGATGGCGTCATCCCAGCGACCGGCCTGGCTGCGATATTCCAGTGTCGCCTGCGCCGCCCAGGGCAGGTAGGGTGCCTGGTCGGCCGCCTTTTCGGCATATTGCCGCGCAGCTTCGTGCGCACCGAGGCGCTTGGCTTCAAGGTAGAGGCCGCGCAAGCCGAGTTCGCGCGTCTCGGGATCGTTGGCCATCAGTTCGAATTTCTGGCGTGCCTCGTCGTGCTTGCCTTCGATCAAGGCAGCCTGCGCTTCGAGGAGATTGATAAGCGGCTCCTGATCGGCGCGGATGAGGCCGCGGGTGCGCGCCGCCATCTTGCGGGCGAGCAGCGAATTGCCAGCGCCGGCGGCGATCAGGCCGGTAGAGAGCGCCTGGTAGCCGCGATCGCGCTTGCGGGCGCGGAAATAGCGGGTGACGGAGTAAGGCGAGGTCCAGATCAGCCGCACGAACCACCAGACGATCATCACGGCGGCGATGAGCGCAATCAGGATCGCGGCGGCGACGATGAGCTTCGTCTGGTAAAGCTGGCCGCCCCACACCAGCGAGAGATCGCCGGGGCGATCCGCCAGCCAGGAGAAGCCATAGCCGAGAGCCAGGACGAAAATGGCGAAGATAAGCAGTCTGATCATTGCTGCGCTCCGTCATTAGAGCCGGATGATTTTAGATCGTAACGATCGAAAATCTGAATCCGCTCTAAAATCAAATAGGTAGAGCATGATGTTGTCCGAAAACCGCTCACACTTTTCGGCATCATGCTCTAATTCTGTTTCCCGGTATTGGCGATCGCCTTCGACAGGGCGTCGCTTACCAGATCCTCGACGCGGATGCGGGCCTCCAGCGATTGCTTGAAGGCGGCCGAGGCGGATTTGGCCGCATCAGGCAGGCTGTTCCACTCGGTTACCGCGCCTGGCAGATCGCCATTCCTGACCTTGTCCTCGAAGCGGGCGGCGACGGCGTCGATGCTGTCGCCGGGGACGTTGCCGACGGCGCGGACCTGGACCAGCGATTTTGCGCCCGACATCAGCCGGCTGCTCCAGCTCTGGTTCGGATCGTCTGTCTGTGCCGTCGCGACGATTGCGGTCGCGACATCGGAAACCTGACGGATCAGGTCGGCGCGGGAGGGGACGCCGGTCTGGGCGAAGTTCTTGAGATCGGCAACGGCCGGGTCGTCCGGCGCAACATTGGCGAAGGTGTCGAGCTCCGGCTGGAACGGCCCGCCACGATCGATCGCGGCCTTCAATGCTGCAGCTGCGATGGCGCGGGCAACAGCGCTCTCCTGGCTCGGTCCGCTCAGCTTCTTTTCGGCGTCGTCGAGACGCTTGCTGACTTCGGCATCCGAGCTTGCCTGGCTCTGCGTTGCCTTGCTGAGATCCGATTTCAGCTGCTCGACCTCGCTGGTCAGCGAAGCGATCTTCTGTTCTGAAGCAGGATTTGCGGCTCCACCCGAACCACTTGCCGAAGCGCCGTTGGCAGCGTTCGTTTCAAGCGCTGCGACGCGAGCGGCAAGCGCCTCGTCGGGCTTGGCTGCCGGCGCGGCGGCGAGATTGGCGATGCTCTGCTTGAGGCCGTCGATCTCCGCATTCAATGCGGTGATCTCGGTAGAACTTTCTTTGCTTGCGCGGCCGCCAGGCAGGAAGCCCGCATACTGTAAGGCGCCGGCGCAGATGAGGGCGATCAGGCCGCCGGTGATGCCGGCCGCGATAAGGCCTGACGTCGAGCCTTCACGCGATTGCGGCCGCTCCGTATGAGACGGATGTTCGGCATGGGAAGGCGGAGGATCGGCCTGCTGCGCCGCTGCTGTTTGCGGTTCTTCCGGCGCGGCACCGAAGATAGACTCCTGAGCCTCCTCGCGAAGTGGTTCCTTCTCCGTTTCAAGCGGCATTTCCACTTCATCGGCCGAGGAGCCGCCAAGCTCGCCATGGCTGCGCTCGGTCAAATCCTCGGGAGCTGCGTCCTGCGCAGTTTTTTCGGCTTCCAGATCGATCGTGACCGGTTCGTCGTTGGGCTTCGAATGGTTAGGCGTTTTTCGCGATACCATGAGGTCCTCTTTTCATGCGCTGCAGCGAAGTTAGACAGACAAGACGATTATGGAAAGGCCTTACATCAAAATTGCGACTTTACGCATGGATCAGAAGCGCCATAAGCCTGTCTTCATTCGGCATATCGGCGATATCGACATGGGCTCGCAGCACCTCTGGAACCGCGCCGGCGACCGCTTCGCTCAGGCAGAGAAACCGCGTTTCGGCAAAAGCCGTCGGGTTGTGGGCGACGAAAGGCAGGCTGAAAAAACGCTTGGCGGTCTCGTGAGAATAAAGCAGCACGGCATCGGCGCGGGTGTCTGAGAAAAGCCGGCGAAGAACGGCGTCGTCGGGGACGATATCCTGCATTCGGTAGCATTCGACGGTCAGGAAAGGCAGATGCCGCTCAGCCAGTCCGGCTTCGAAGCCGGCCGCCCGCGGAAAGCCTGCAAGATAGAGGAGCGGACCGTTGTTCAAGCCTGAAGGATGGCTGGAAATCATAGCGGCAAGCTCTGTGCCGCCACCTTCGGATATGGCGATATCACTGAATCCGAGATCACCCGCCTCTTTAGCTGTCGCCTTTCCGACGGCAAAGAGGCGGCGATCAAGATGGGACTTAAGATCAGAGTCCAATAGCGAAAGCGCCCGGATCGCTTCGGCGCTGGTGACGGCGACGGCACCCTGCGTGGCCAGGAGCGCTCGTCTTGCTTCCTCGGCATTATGGACAGGTTCCGCCAGCGGCAGCAGCAGGGGGTCGTGTCCCAGCTGCGCCAGCCGCCGCATGGTGCGTTCACCCGAATGCCGAGGGCGGGTGACGACGACGCGCATCTCTTGTCAGGTCCAGTCTTCGAAGAAGGAGCTGCCGGCCTCGGCGCGGATCGCCTGGCCGGCATTGATCCCCAGCGCCTCGGCATCGCGCCGATGGCCTTCGATGGTCGTCGTGTGGACCTGCGTGCCATCCGGCGTGAGAATCATGCCGAAGAAACGCAGATGATCACCTTCGCAAATTGCGTAGCCGGCTATTGGTGTGCGACAGGAGCCGTCGAGTGCCGCCAGGAAGGCACGTTCGCAAGATACGGCGTCAAAGGTCGGCGCGTCGTTCACGGCGGCAAGCAGATCGTTCATCCTGCTGTCGTCGATGCGGCTTTCGATCGTTATCGCGCCCTGCGCGGGGGCCGGCGGAAACTCGTCCGGATCGAGAATATCCGTGATGACCTCGACCATGCCGAGCCGCTTCAGGCCGGCCAGCGCCAGCAAGGTCGCGTCGGCCTGTCCTTCTTCCAGCTTGCGCAGACGGGTCTGGACCGAGCCGCGGAAGGTGATGACATTGATATCGGGGCGCAGGCGACGGATCAGCGCTTGGCGGCGCAGCGATGCCGAGCCGACGGTGGCGCCATGCGGCAGTTCTGCCAGTTTCGGCGCGGAGCGGCCGATGACGGAATCGCGAATGTCCTCGCGCGGCAGGTAGGCGGTGAGCGCCAGGCCCTGTGGCAGCTTCGTCGCCATGTCCTTGGCGGAATGGACTGCGAAGTCGAGCTCGCCCGAGGTGAGCTTCTCTTCGAGTTCCTCGGTGAACAGGCCCTTGCCGCCGATTGCCGCCAGAGACCGGTCGGTAATGCGGTCGCCCTTGGTGGTGAGAACGACGATTTCGAACATCTCTTCCGGAAGGCCATGGGCCGCCATCAGACGGTCGCGTGCCTCATGTGCCTGGGCGAGCGCCAGCGGGCTGCCGCGCGTGCCGATCCGGAAAGGTTTTGTTTGCATCCGCTTTGATCCGTTGTTACCGACAGTTCCCGTAACCATATTTCCGCTTTACCGCAATCGACCTGTAGGCAACGAACTTTCTCCATGGCATCCATTCTTCGCATTCTCGGCATCGAAACAAGCTGCGACGAAACCGCTGCAGCCATTGTCGAGCGCCGGGAAGACGGCACGCCCACGGTCTGTTCCGACGTCGTCCTCAGCCAGTTGGACGAGCATAGCGCCTATGGCGGCGTCGTGCCGGAAATCGCCGCGCGGGCACACGTCGAGGCGCTGGATACGCTGATCGACGAAGCATTGAAACGCGCCAATGTGTCGCTCTCGGACGTCGATGCCATTGCCGCCACGTCCGGTCCGGGCCTCATCGGCGGGTTGCTTGTGGGGTTGATGACCGGCAAGGCGATCTCCCGAGCAACCGGCAAGCCATTATACGCCATCAACCATCTGGAAGGCCATGCGCTTACGGCGCGGCTGACGGACGGGCTTGCGTTTCCCTACCTCATGCTGCTCGTTTCGGGCGGCCACACGCAGCTGATCCTGGTGCGCGGCGTCGGTGAGTACGAGCGCTGGGGCACGACCATTGACGATGCGCTCGGTGAAGCCTTCGACAAGACGGCCAAGCTTCTGGGGCTGCCTTACCCCGGTGGTCCGGCCGTCGAGGCAGCCGCGAAAAGCGGCAATCCCGACCGCTTTGATCTTCCGCGGCCGCTCGTTGGCGAGACGCGCCTCGATTTTTCCTTTTCCGGTCTGAAAACGGCGGTACGGCAGGCGGCGACGGCGATTGCGCCCGTCACGGAGCAGGATATTGCCGATATCTGCGCCTCCTTCCAGAAGGCGATTTCGCGCACGCTGAAGGACCGGATCGGCCGCGGCCTGCAGCGCTTCAAGACGGAATTTCCGAAAACGGCGGAAAAGCCATCGCTTGTCGTCGCCGGCGGCGTTGCCGCCAATCTCGAGCTGCGCCGCACGCTGCAGGAGCTCTGCGATGCCAACGGTTTCCGCTTCATCGCACCGCCATTGAGATTGTGTACCGATAATGCCGTCATGATCGCCTGGGCCGGACTGGAGCGCATGGCGACGGGTGCCGCACCCGACGATCTCGATGTGCAGCCACGCTCGCGCTGGCCGCTGGATCAGAAGGCGGAAACCCTGCTCGGGCACGGCAAACGAGGAGCGAAGGCATGAGCGGCAAAGAGCGGATCGCAGTCATCGGCGCCGGCGCTTTCGGCACGGCGCTCGCCGCCGTCATCGCGCTCACCGGCCGCAGCGACGTGACGCTTGTCGGCCGCAAGGCAGGGCTGATGGCGGATCTATCAGCCGATCGCATGCATGATGCCGTGCTGCCCGGCATCGCACTGCCGGATTCGCTGCAGTTCTCGGCCGAGGCCGACTCCATTTCCAATGCCGGCATCGTTCTTTTCGCCATGCCGTCGCAGGCGCAGGCCGATGCCGCCAGGCATTATGGCCCTTATCTTGCCAAGGATCCGATCGTCGTCACCTGCGCCAAGGGTATCGACAAGGTTTCCGGCGACCTCCTGACCGACATGCTGGCGCGGGAACTGCCGCAGCATGCCATTGCCGTGCTCTCAGGCCCGGGTTTTGCCGCCGATATCGCTAGGGGTCTGCCGACGGCGATGGCCATCGCCGCTGCCGATATGGCTGTGGCCGAACGGCTGGCACAGGCGATTTCCGGCCCGACCTTTCGCCTCTACGCATCGGACGACCGCATCGGCGTGCAGCTCGGCGGCGCGCTGAAGAATGTCCTCGCCATCGCTTGCGGCATCGTCGAGGGCCGGGGTATTGGCGATTCCGCCCGTGCGGCACTGATCAGCCGCGGTCTTGCCGAAATGTCGCGCTTTGTCGCGGCCAAGGGCGGCAAGGCTGAAACCGTGCGCGGCCTATCAGGCCTTGGTGACCTCGTGCTGACGGCCACCAGCCATCAATCCCGCAATCTGCGCTTCGGCATCGCGCTCGGTGAAGGCAAGGCCGCCGACCCGACGCATGGCGCCCTGGTCGAAGGCGCCTATGCCGCCTCCATCGCCGCGCGGCTCGCCCACGAGCTCGGCGTCGACATGCCGATCACCGACGCAGTCTCAGCCATCATCGACGGCAAGCTCGACATTCCCACAGCCATCGGGCAATTGATGACACGGCCGATCACCACGGAATAGTTTCTGGATATCCAAAGGAGCCCAAGCAATGCTGTTCGCTTTTGTCTGCAAGGACAAGCCCGGTTACCTCAACGTCCGCATGGAGACGCGCCCGGCGCATGTGGAGCATCTGAACAAGCTCAATGCCGAGGGAACGCTGAAGATGGCGGGTCCGTTCCTCGATGCGGAAGGCAAGCCGAATGGCAGCCTGGTGATTGTCGAGGCGGACAGTGTCGAAGCGGCGGTCGCGATTGCCGATTCGGACCCTTATACGAAGGCCGGCCTGTTCGAGAGCGTCGAGGTCAAGCCGTTCAACTGGGTCTTCAACAAGCCGGAGGCATGAGGAATGGCGCATTGGCTTTATAAATCCGAGCCGTCCTCCTGGTCCTGGCAGCAGCAGAAGGATGCCGGCGAAAAGGGAACCGAGTGGACCGGCGTGCGCAACTACCTTGCCCGCAACAACATGCGGGCCATGCAGATCGGCGACAAAGGCTTCTTCTATCACTCCAATGACGGGCTCGAAGTCGTCGGCATCGTCGAAGTCTGCGCGCTGGCGCATCCGGATTCGACCGCCAAGGACGATCCGCGCTGGGAATGTGTCGACATCCGCGCCGTCCGCGATATGCCGAATCCCGTGACCCTCAAGGACATCAAGGCCAATCCGAAGCTTTCGCAGATGGCGCTCGTCACCTCCATGCGGCTTTCGGTGCAGCCGGTGACGGATGATGAATGGCTTGAAGTCTGCCGCATGGGCGGTCTGGACAACCCTCCGGCCTGATTCGGTGGGTGGGGTTCGTTGAAAACCGATCCGGAAAGCTTCATCCGTGCCAATACCAGCCTGGTGGCGCCGCCGCATGTGCCGGAAATCCGGCTGCATCTGGCAAGCGAGGCGCATGAGCTCTGGCTGAAGACGGAAGAAGAACTCGAAGAGATCGGCCTGCCGCCGCCCTTCTGGGCTTTTGCCTGGGCGGGTGGCCAGGGCCTGGCACGCCATATCCTCGATCATCCGGAGATCGTTGCCGGCAGAACCGTACTGGATTTCGCGAGCGGCTCCGGGCTTGTCGCCATCGCCGCCAAGCGTGCGGGTGCGCGGCATGTTCTTGCCGTCGATATCGATCCCTGGGCAGGCATGGCGGTCCGGTTAAATGCTGTTGAAAACAGCGTCGATCTGGACTTTGCCGGAAACAATATCATCGGCCTGGTCGTGGATGCGGATGTCATCCTTGCCGGCGATGTCTTTTATGATCGCGATTTTGCCGCGAGCCTCGTTCCATGGCTAAGATGCTTGGCGGGCGAGGGGAAGACGGTTCTGGTCGGGGATCCCGGCAGGGCCTATCTTCCCAAGGATCGCCTGGAAGAGCAGGCGACCTATCAGGTGCCGGTGACGCGGGCGCTCGAGGACAGCGAAATCAAGAAAACGACGGTCTGGCGATTTCTCGCCGGCTGATGACCGTCAGTGCCGGATAACGCAGACGCCGGCTTCGTATGCGCAGGGATTGCCGGCATAGCGGACGTCGATGACCTTTGCCTTTGGCCTCAGCTGCGTCGCAGCCGGCCGGGCATAAGGATTGTAACCGCCATAGCCGATAACATAGGTGCCGCCATCGGCCCGATAGACGTCGGCCGAGCCGGCATAGCTGCCGGCGTTTGCCGCGTCGCGCCGTTCCATGATGACGATCCGGGCAGGTTGCTGCCCGGGACCCTGCGGCTGGGATATCTGATTCAGGCGCACGATGCCGGGGCGGTTATGATGGTGCCAGTGGCGATAGTCGCTGGCCGAAGTCGGCGTCGAGGAAAGAGCTGCTGCCGCCAAAATGAGCGCTGCTGCCTTGAAAAGATGCGGCTTCATGATTCGCCCCGCTTCCGATCGGTTAATGAAATCTTAACGGCAGATTGCCCCAAGACTGCCGCGAAGTCCACGCCAGGGTTGCCGGAATGGTAAATAGCCCGGAATGGGGAGTCCGTGGTTGCATGCTCGCTAAAGTGCAGAGCGATCCGAATCGATTAAATTCGATGCAGGCATCAATTGTGCTTGTCGATGGGCGTCTGTGTGATTAATGGTCGCAATGATGCAACGCACACTGCGCATCCCTGCGCGCGCGTTGCCCCGGATATCCGGGTTCTAAGCGTATCGTAACGCCGCGAGGTTCTGATGGCGAACGTCACACAAAACCGGCCCCTGTCGCCGCATCTGCAAATCTACAAACCCATCCCCACCATGGTCATGTCGATCGTCCACCGTATCACCGGCGGCGCGCTCTACTTCGGCACGGTGCTGGTCGCCTGGTGGCTGATCGCCGCGGCGACGGGACAGGGCTATTTCGATCTGGTCAACTGGATCATGGGCACGATCATCGGCCGCATCATCCTGCTCGGCTACACCTGGGCGCTGCTGCATCATATGATCGGCGGTCTGCGCCACTTCGTCTGGGATCTCGGGCACGGTTTCGATCCCGCCGTCTCGACGAAAATGGCCAAGTTCACGCTTATCGCCTCGATCTGTCTGACCGCGCTGGTCTGGATCATCGGCATCGCCATCCGCCTGGGTTGATTGGCATGATCGTTCCCGGAAGCGCCTGGGCGCCGTTCGGGATCATGCTTTAAAGGATATTTCTCATGGATATGCGCACTCCTCTGGGCAAAGTCCGCGGTCTCGGTTCCGCCAAGGAAGGCACCGATCATTTCTGGCGCCAGCGCCTGACCGCCGTTGCCAACGTTCCCCTCTTCCTCTTCTTCGTCATCTTCCTAATCATCTATGCCGGCGCGCCCTATTCGGAAGTCGTGCATGCGATCTCGAACCCGATCGTGGCCGTCATCTTCGGCCTGATGGTGATCTCCGGCGTCATTCACATGAAGCTCGGCATGCAGGTCATCATCGAGGACTATGTCCACGGCGAATTCGGCAAGATCGTCCTTCTCATGCTCAACACGTTCTTCGCGATCGTCATGGCGGGGCTCTGTCTTTTCGCCATTCTGAAGATCGCGTTCGTAGGATAATTGCATCATGGCACCGAACTCATCCGCTCAGAATGGGGCTGCCCAGAACGGGAAAGCCTACAAGTACATCGATCACTCCTATGACGTGATCGTCGTCGGCGCCGGCGGCGCCGGCCTGCGCGCCACGCTCGGCATGGCCGAGCAGGGCTTCCGCACCGCCTGCATCACCAAGGTCTTCCCGACCCGTTCGCACACCGTCGCCGCCCAGGGCGGCATCGCCGCTTCGCTGCGCAACATGACGCCGGACAGCTGGCAGTGGCACCTCTACGACACCGTCAAGGGTTCCGACTGGCTCGGCGACGTCGACGCCATGCAGTACATGGTCATGGAAGCGCCGAAGGCAGTCTACGAGCTCGAACACTATGGCGTGCCCTTCTCGCGCAACGAGGAAGGCAAGATCTATCAGCGCCCGTTCGGCGGCCACATGCAGAATTACGGCGAGGGACCGCCGGTGCAGCGCACTTGCGCTGCCGCCGACCGCACCGGCCATGCCATCCTGCACACGCTCTATGGCCAGTCGCTGCGCAACAACGCGGAATTCTTCATCGAGTATTTCGCGCTCGACCTCATCATGTCCGACGACGGCAGCCGCTGCACCGGCGTTGTCGCCTGGTGCCTCGATGACGGCACGATCCATCGCTTCGCCGCCAAGATGGTGGTGCTGGCAACCGGCGGCTACGGCCGCGCCTATTTCTCGGCGACCTCGGCCCATACCTGCACCGGCGACGGCGGCGGCATGGTGGCTCGCGCCGGCCTGCCACTGCAGGACATGGAATTCGTTCAGTTCCACCCGACCGGCATCTACGGTTCGGGATGTCTCATCACCGAAGGCGCACGCGGCGAAGGCGGCTATCTCGTCAATTCCGAGGGCGAGCGCTTCATGGAGCGCTATGCGCCTTCAGCAAAGGATCTTGCCTCGCGTGACGTCGTTTCGCGCTGCATGACGCTTGAGATCCGCGAAGGTCGCGGCGTCGGCAAGAACAAGGACCATATCTTCCTGCACCTCGACCATCTCGATCCGGCCGTGCTGCATGAGCGCCTTCCCGGCATTTCCGAGAGCGCCCGCATCTTCGCCGGCGTCGACGTGACCCGCGATCCGATCCCGGTTCTGCCGACCGTTCACTACAATATGGGCGGCATTCCGACGAACTACTGGGGCGAGGTGCTCAACGCCGACAGCAACAATCCCGAGCGCGTGCTGCCGGGCCTGATGGCCGTCGGCGAAGCCGGCTGCGCTTCAGTGCATGGCGCCAACCGTCTCGGTTCGAACTCGCTGATCGATCTCGTGGTCTTCGGCCGTGCTGCGGCCATCCGCGCGGGTCAGGTCATCGACCGCGACGGTCCGGTGCCAGCCCTCAATGTTGCGGCTTGCGACAAGATCATGGATCGCTTCGATCGTCTGCGCCATGCCAGCGGCTCGACGCCGACGGCGGCGCTTCGCGAGAAGATGCAGCGCGCCATGCAGGAAGATGCGGCCGTGTTCCGCACCCAGGAATCGCTGGAATCCGGCGTCCGCCGCCTTTCGGAGATCTGGAAGGAAATGGCCGACATCAAGGTCACCGACCGTTCGCTGATCTGGAATTCCGACCTCGTTGAAACGCTGGAGCTGCACAATCTGATGGCCAACGCCATCACGACGATCTACGGCGCCGAGGCCCGCAAGGAAAGCCGCGGCTCGCATGCCCGCGAGGACTATACCGAGGGCAAGTTCGCCGGCCGCGACGACGAAAACTGGCGCAAGCATACGCTTGCCTGGGTCAATGAGGCAGGCGACGTGAAGCTCGACTATCGTCCGGTTCACACCGACCTGATCGCCGAAGGCATCGATCCGCACAAGATCGAGCCGAAGGCACGCGTGTACTGATCTGAGAGGAACTGACCATGGTTGAACTCGCTCTCCCCAAGAACTCTCAGATGCGCGAAGGCAAGGTCTGGCCGAAGCCGGTCGGTGCCAAGAACACGCGCGAATTCCGCGTCTACCGCTGGAGCCCGGATGACGGCCAGAACCCGAGCATCGATACCTACTATATCGATATCGACGATTGCGGCCCGATGGTGCTCGACGGTCTGCTCTACATCAAGAACAAGATCGATCCGACGCTGACGCTGCGCCGCTCCTGTCGCGAAGGCATTTGCGGTTCCTGCGCGATGAACATCGACGGCACCAACACACTCGCCTGCACCAAGGGTCTGGACGAGATCAAGGGCACGGTGAAGATCTATCCGCTGCCGCACATGCCCGTCGTCAAGGATCTCGTGCCGGATCTGACGAACTTCTACGCCCAGCACCGCTCGATCGAGCCCTGGCTGAAGACGGTTTCGCCGCCGCCGGCCAAGGAATGGAAGCAGAGCCATGAAGATCGCCTGAAGCTCGACGGTCTCTACGAGTGCATCCTGTGCGCCTGCTGCTCGACTTCCTGTCCGAGCTACTGGTGGAACGGCGACCGCTATCTCGGCCCGGCTGTCCTCCTGCAGGCCTATCGGTGGCTGATCGACTCGAGAGACGAAGCCAAGGGCGAGCGCCTCGACAATCTTGAGGATCCCTTCCGCCTTTATCGTTGCCACACGATCATGAACTGCGCCCAGACCTGCCCGAAGGGCCTGAACCCGGCCAAGGCAATCGCCGAAATCAAGAAGATGATGGTCGAGCGGCGGTTTTAACCCGCCGGCGATCATTCGCCGGCTTGAGGGCGATAAGGATGATGTTCGCATGACGATGGAAGGCTTCGCGCCGGAGGCTGTGGCCGAAATTCGTTTGCGGCTTGCTTCGGTAAAGACCGAGGGTATCCGTATCGGCTTTGCTATCGAAAGCGGGAGTCGCGCGTGGGGATTTCCCTCACCGGACAGCGATTATGATTGTCGCTTCGTCTATGTCAGACCAGAGCGGGATCATCTGACGTTGTTCCCGCATCGCGATGTCATCGAATTTCCGATCGTTGGCGATATCGATACCGGTGGCTGGGATCTGCGCAAGGCTTTGCTTTTGGCGTTGAAGGGCAATGCCGTTCTTGTCGAATGGTTGAAATCGCCGATCGTCTACGAGGAGGAGGCCGGCTTCCGTGGCCGCCTCGGTACTTTGCTTGATGTGATCATGGTGCCGGAAAAAGTTGCTCGGCATTATATTGGGCTCATGAAGCAGCATCAGCCTGATGATGGGACCGCGCCCATCCGTCTGAAAAAGCTGCTCTACTCCATCCGCCCGGCGATAGCGCTGGAATGGATGCGACAAACGCATTTCGCCAAGTTGCCGCCCATGAACATGCTTGAATGTTTGGCGGATATCGATGTCACCGAAGACATTCGGGCCAGCATTCTGCAACTGGTGACAGTCAAAAAAGACACACGTGAAATGGGGGAAGGCGTGCCGCCGTCGCCCGTCACGGAGTTTTTATCTGCCTCGCTCGTACGTTATTCCAACGTCTCAGGCATATTCCGGGAAGACCAAGCGCGCGACAAAAGCATGCAGGAATTCGCTGATCGGTTTTATCTGGATGAGGTTCGCCGGGTGACGCCTTGAAACCACCCGATTCTTGTCCAGCTATGGCTATCCGCAATTTGTGGCGGTATCGACTTGATTAACCAAAGTGAAATACGATAATTCGGACATCATTAAACATCACTTTGCAGATGTCAGCGGTGGACAATCATTTAGGAGTGTGATGATGCGGTTTAGATATGCAGTGACGGCTGCGGCGATTGGGCTGTCGCTTGCCGGTTGCCAGCGCACGGCATACAACAACGACAGTTATTCTGCCCCGCCACTGCAGGCCCAGCCTGTTCCTTCCGTACAATCCAGCCAGCTTCCGCCCGCAGGCGCCGGCAACGGCTCGCAATTCCCTGCCGCTCCGGCGGGCGCGCCGAATGCGGCCAATCCGGCACAGCAGCAGGCGATGGCGGCTTCCGCCATGGATGTCACGAAGGAATCGATGGTCGGCAGCTGGAAGGTCAGCAACGGCGGATCGAGCTGCGACATGTTCCTGACGCTGACCAACCTTGGCAGCGGCTCGCGGGGTGGTACCCGTGGCTGCGCAGGCGAGCTGACCTCGATGGGGTCGTGGGAAGTGTCCGGCAAGCAGGTTCTCCTGAAAAACCGTGACGGCTCGACGATCGGTACGGTCTACAAGACGGCCGATTCGCGCTTTGACGGCTCGACCGCTTCTGGCCAGCCGCTCAGCCTCAGCCGATAAGCTTATTTGAAAGGGGCGGCACCCTTTGGGTGCGCCCCCATTTTGCACAGGCGGATATTTCCCCATGCAGCCCATGCCAGATTATTCGATCAGCGTCTGCGAACAGCTGAAGGCGCTGACGGCGTCCGGATCCCTTCAGGTGGATTCGGCGCAGATGGATGTGGCGAAAATGCTGGACCGCGTGCTTGCCGATCTCAAGCGAAAGAAACCGGCCGCAAAATCCAGCGCGCTTGGCTGGATGTTTGCCGCGCGCAAGAAATCGGCCGAGACGATCAAGGGTCTCTATATTCACGGCAGCGTCGGCCGCGGCAAGACCATGTTGATGGACATGTTCTTCTCGATGGCGCCCTGCCAGAAGAAGCGCCGGGCGCATTTTTTCGAGTTCATGACCGATGTGCACAACCGGATTGCGGCGCAGCGGCTGAAATTCAAGAACGGCGAAACGAAGCAGGCCGACCCCATACCGCCTGTTGCCGCCGATCTCTACGCCGAGGCCGAGCTGCTGTGCTTCGACGAATTCACCGTCACCGATATCGCCGATGCGATGATCCTGTCGCGGCTGTTTTCCGAGCTGTTCTCGCTCGGCTGCGTGCTGATCGCGACGTCGAACGTCGAGCCCGGCAATCTCTATCGTGATGGGCTCAATCGCGGCCTCTTCCTGCCGTTCATCGATCTCCTGAAGAAGCATGTGGGTGTGGTGACGCTGGATTCGCCGACCGATTACCGCATGGAGAAGCTGAACAGCCAGCCCGTCTATCTCTCGCCGCTCGATCAGCGGGCGGAGATGGCGATGGATGCCTCCTGGATGCAGGCGCTGCACGGGCGCAAGGCGCAGCCGGCGGAGATCCCGATGAAGGGGCGCTCCATCCATGTGCCGCTCGCCGTCGACCGCATGGCGCGCTTTTCCTTTGCCGATCTCTGTGACGCGCCGCTCGGGCCTGCCGATTTCCTCGCCATCGCTGAACGCTTCGATACGATCTTCCTCGATCGCGTGCCGAAGCTCGGGCCGGACAAGCGCAACCAGACGAAGCGCTTCATCATTCTCATCGACACGCTCTACGATCATAACATCCGCCTTTATGTGTCTGCGGCTGCCATGCCGGAGGATCTTCTGGAGGAGCGGCGGGGGACCGAAGGCTTTGAATTCGACCGTACCGCGTCACGGCTTTTCGAGATGCGCAGTGCGGAATATCTGGCCCAGACTCCGGCTAGGCGCGCGGCCGAGTAACAATTCGGTGACAGAATATCTTACGTTTACGTAAGATATTTTCGATCTAACCGATTGAAATTCCTGATCCAAAAATAATCAATTGCCAATTTCACCCTATGGGTCTATGCGATTGACGGCTATTGTGGATGCCTGTCACGGTGTCCCGCCACGGATTTTGATCGCAAAGGATACACCGAAATGGCGCGCAACAAGATCGCACTTATTGGTTCTGGCATGATTGGTGGCACGCTGGCGCATCTCGCCGGCCTGAAGGAACTGGGCGACATCGTCCTGTTCGACATCGCGGACGGCATTCCTCAGGGCAAGGGTCTCGACATCGCCCAGTCTTCTCCGGTCGAAGGCTTCGACGCCAACCTCACCGGCGCCAGCGACTATTCCGCGATCGAAGGCGCTGACGTCTGCATCGTCACCGCCGGCGTTGCCCGCAAGCCGGGCATGAGCCGCGACGATCTTCTCGGCATCAACCTCAAGGTCATGGAACAGGTCGGCGCCGGCATCAAGAAGTATGCCCCGAACGCTTTCGTGATCTGCATCACCAACCCGCTCGACGCGATGGTCTGGGCGTTGCAGAAGTTTTCGGGCCTCCCGGCCAACAAGGTCGTCGGCATGGCCGGCGTGCTCGATAGCTCGCGCTTCCGCCTGTTCCTCGCCAAGGAATTCAACGTCTCGGTCGAAGACGTCACCGCTTTCGTGCTTGGTGGCCATGGCGACTCGATGGTTCCACTCGCTCGCTACTCCACGGTTGCCGGCATTCCGCTGACGGACCTCGTCACCATGGGCTGGCTCACCGCCGAGCGCCTTGAAGAAATCATCCAGCGCACCCGTGATGGCGGCGCCGAGATCGTCGGCCTGCTGAAGACCGGCTCGGCCTATTACGCTCCGGCCGCTTCCGCCATCGCAATGGCTGAATCCTACCTCAAGGACAAGAAGCGCGTTCTGCCCAGCGCTGCCCATCTCGATGGTCAGTATGGCGTCAAGGACATGTATGTTGGCGTTCCCACGATCATCGGTGCTGGCGGTGTCGAGCGCATCATCGAGATCGACCTGAACAAGGCCGAGAAGGAAGCCTTCGACAAATCGGTCGCATCCGTCGCCGGCCTTTGCGAAGCCTGCATCGCCATCGCGCCGTCGCTGAAGTAATCTCCGCCTTCCAACAGGGATAGACCCATGAACATTCATGAATACCAGGCCAAGGCGCTGCTGAAGACCTATGGCGCACCCGTCGCGGACGGCGTTGCCATCTTCTCCGCCGATGAGGCCGCCGCCGCTGCCAAGCAGCTTCCAGGCCCGCTTTACGTCGTCAAGAGCCAGATCCACGCCGGTGGCCGCGGCAAGGGCAAGTTCAAGGAACTCGGCCCGGATGCCAAGGGCGGCGTTCGCCTCGCCAAGTCGGTTGACGACGTCGTCGCCAACGCCAAGGACATGCTCGGCAACACGCTGGTCACCAAGCAGACCGGCCCGGCCGGCAAGCAGGTCAACCGCCTCTATATCGAAGACGGCGCCGACATCGACCGCGAACTCTATCTCTCGATCCTCGTCGACCGCTCGGTCGGTCAGGTCGCTTTCGTCGTTTCGACCGAAGGCGGCATGGACATCGAGACCGTCGCGCACGACACGCCGGAAAAGATCATCACCGTCGCCATCGATCCGTCGACGGGCGTGACGGCTGCCAACACGGCTGCTCTTTCCGATGCGCTGAAGCTTGAAGGTGCTGCCCGCGAAGATGCCGCCAAGCTCTTCCCGATCCTCTATAAGGCCTTCGTCGAGAAGGATATGGCCCTCCTCGAAGTCAACCCGCTGATCGTCATGACCAACGGCCGCCTGCGCGTTCTCGACGCCAAGGTGTCCTTCGACGGCAATGCTCTCTTCCGTCACGAAGACGTCCGCGCGCTGCGCGACACGTCCGAGGAAGACGAGAAGGAAATCCAGGCACACGAATATGACCTCGCCTATGTCGCCCTCGACGGTAACATCGGCTGCATGGTCAACGGTGCCGGTCTCGCCATGGCAACCATGGACATCATCAAGCTCTACGGCGCTGAGCCGGCGAACTTCCTCGATGTCGGCGGTGGCGCCACCAAGGAAAAGGTTACGGCCGCCTTCAAGATCATCACTGCCGATCCGGCTGTCCAGGGCATTCTGGTCAACATCTTCGGCGGCATCATGAAGTGTGACGTCATTGCCGAAGGCGTGCTCGCAGCCGTCAAGGAAGTCGGTCTGAAGGTTCCGCTCGTGGTTCGCCTCGAAGGCACCAATGTCGAACTCGGCAAGAAGATCATCAACGAATCCGGTCTCAACGTCATCTCCGCAGATGACCTGGACGATGCCGCCCAGAAGATCGTGAAGGCAGTCAAGGGCTGATCGGGATGGCTGCTTCCTTCGCTCCAACGGCTGCTCATCTCCGCCTCGGTGCCTTTGCCGGCACCTGGGAAGGGGAAGAGCATGTCGCGGCTTCGGCCTGGACGAAGGAAGGCACGGCAACCGCGCGCCTCACGGCCGAGTGTCTGTTCGGCGGATTTTTCGTCGAACAGCGCTACATGCAGATGCGGGACGGAACCGCATCGTTCGAAGCCCGGAACATTCTCGGCTTCGACGCTGCGGATCAGGCCTACAAGCTCTATCAGTTCGATACCGTGGGCTTTACGCCCGCCGCGCCGGCCTCCGGCGAGTGGATCGATGACAAGCTTGTTCTGACCAAGGTTTCGCCGCGCGGTCAGCAGCGCACTCTCTTTCAGTTCGAAAATGAAGACTGCTACCGCATGGGCGTCACTTTTGCGCCCGCCGGCAGCGATACATGGCAGGAGGTTGTCAGCGGCTTATATCGTCGCGTTGCCTCCGCGTCTTCCAACCTCTCGTAACAAAGGCCTCGCATGTCTATTCTCATCAACAAAGACACCAAGGTTCTGGTTCAGGGCCTGACCGGCAAGACCGGTACCTTCCACACCGAACAGGCGCTTGCCTATCACGGCACGAAGATGGTCGGCGGTATCCACCCTTCCAAGGGCGGTGAAACCTGGACCGGCAAGGACGGCGAAAAGCTGCCGATCTTCAAGTCCGTCGCCGAAGGCAAGGATGCCACCGGCGCCAACGCTTCGGTCATCTACGTGCCGCCGGCAGGCGCTGCGGCTGCGATCCTCGAAGCGATCGACGCTGAAATCCCGCTGATCGTCTGCATCACGGAAGGCATTCCGGTTGCCGATATGGTCAAGGTCAAGGACCGCCTGATCAAGTCGAAGTCGCGCCTGATCGGACCGAACTGCCCGGGCGTTCTGACCCCGAACGAGTGCAAGATCGGCATCATGCCGGGCTCCATCTTCAAGAAGGGCTCCGTCGGCGTTCTCTCGCGTTCCGGCACGCTCACCTACGAGGCCGTGTTCCAGACCACCAATGAAGGCCTCGGCCAGACGACGGCTGTCGGCATCGGCGGCGACCCGGTCAAGGGCACCGAATTCATCGACATTCTTGAGATGTTCCTCGCGGACGACGAAACCAAGTCGATCATCATGATCGGCGAAATCGGCGGTTCGGCTGAAGAAGAAGCCGCGCAGTTCCTCAAGGACGAAGCCAAGAAGGGCCGCAAGAAGCCGATGGTCGGTTTCATCGCCGGCCGCACGGCACCTCCCGGCCGCACCATGGGCCATGCCGGCGCCGTGATTTCCGGCGGCAAGGGCGGCGCGGAAGACAAGATTGCGGCGATGGAAGCGGCAGGCATTCGCGTGTCGCCGTCGCCGGCGCGTCTCGGCAAGACGCTGGTGGAAGTCCTGAAGGGCTGAGCCTACTTCATAGCAAGGCCGGACGGGGCGGCATCTGCTTGTCCCGTCCGGTTTCGACACTCGCAAGTGCATACATACGGCCTTGATAGCCGCGAATGAAATACGGTCGCCGGGGACCCGAAAACCGGCAATGCAAACAAGTTGGGAGACGGGCGAGAGCGCCCGCAGATTCACCATGGCAAGGCAAGAAGCCAACGAGCAATTTCAGATCACCTCGTTCCTGGATGGCGCCAACGCTGCCTATATCGAGCAGCTCTACGCGCGCTACGAGGACGATCCTTCATCGGTTTCCGACGAATGGCGGTCTTTCTTCAAGGCGCTCGAGGATAGCCCCGACGACGTGAAGAGGGCAGCCAAGGGCGCCTCCTGGCAGCGCAAGAACTGGCCGATCCCGGCAAAGGGCGATCTGGTTTCCGCGCTCGACGGCGACTGGGGCGTTGTCGAGAAGGTCATCGAAACCAAGCTGAAGGCGAAGGCCGAAACAGCCGGTACGCCGGCGAGCGCCACCGACGTCCTGCAGGCGACGCGCGATAGTGTCCGCGCCATCATGATGATCCGCGCCTATCGCATGCGCGGCCACCTGCATGCCAAGCTCGATCCGCTCGGCATCGCCGCGCCGGTCGAAGACTACAAGGAGCTGTCGCCGGAAGCCTATGGCTTCACCGAGGCCGACTTCGACCGCAAGATCTTCATCGACAACGTGCTCGGCCTCGAATTCGCAACCATCCGCGAGATGATCGAGATCCTCGAGCGCACCTACTGCTCCACCCTAGGCGTCGAATTCATGCACATCTCCAACCCGGAGGAAAAGGCATGGATTCAGGAACGCATCGAAGGTCCGGACAAGGGCATTGCCTTCAATCCCGAGCGCAAGAAGGCCATTCTTCAGAAGGTCATCGAAGCCGAAGGCTATGAGCAGTTCCTCGACGTCAAGTTCAAGGGCACCAAGCGCTTCGGCCTCGATGGCGGCGAATCGCTGATCCCGGCGCTCGAACAAATCCTGAAGAGCGGCAGCCAGCTCGGCCTCAGGGAAGCCGTGTTCGGCATGGCCCACCGCGGCCGCCTGAACGTGCTGTCCCAGGTCATGGGCAAGCCGCATCGCGCCATCTTCCACGAATTCAAGGGCGGCTCCTACGCGCCTGACGAAGTCGAAGGTTCGGGCGACGTGAAGTACCATCTCGGCGCGTCTTCGGATCGCGATTTCGACGGCGCCAAGGTGCACGTCTCGCTGACGGCAAACCCGTCGCACCTCGAAATCGTCAATCCTGTCGTCATGGGCAAGGCTCGTGCCAAGCAGGACATGGGTGCCACACAGTGGGACGGCGACATCATCCCGTTGTCCGAACGCGCCAAGGTCGTGCCGCTGCTGATCCATGGTGATGCGGCTTTCGCCGGCCAGGGCGTCGTTGCCGAAATCCTTGGCCTCTCCGGTCTACGCGGCCATCGCGTTGCCGGCACGATGCACGTCATCATCAACAACCAGATCGGTTTCACCACCAATCCGGCCTTCTCGCGGTCGTCGCCCTATCCGTCCGACGTCGCCAAGATGATCGAAGCGCCGATCTTCCACGTCAACGGCGACGATCCGGAAGCGGTCGTCTATGCCGCGAAGATCGCGACCGAATTCCGCATGAAGTTCCACAAGCCTGTTGTGGTCGACCTCTTCTGCTACCGCCGCTACGGCCACAATGAAGGCGACGAGCCGTCCTTCACGCAGCCGAACATGTACAAGGTTATCCGCGCCCACAAGACGGTGCTGCAGCTCTATTCGCAGCGGCTGATCAGCGAAGGCGTGCTGACCGAAGGCGAAGTCGAGAAGATGAAGGCCGATTGGCGCGCCCACCTCGAGCAGGAGTTCGAGGCCGGCCAGTCCTACAAGCCGAACAAGGCCGACTGGCTTGACGGCGAGTGGTCCGGCCTGCACACGGCCGACAATGCCGACGAGCAGCGCCGCGGCAAGACCGCCGTGCCGATGAAGTCGCTGAAGGAAATCGGCCGCAAGCTGTCGGAAATTCCGGCCGGCTTCCATGCGCACCGCACCATCCAGCGCTTCATGGAAAACCGCGCCAACATGGTGCAGACGGGCGAGGGCATCGATTGGGCCATGGCGGAAGCCCTGGCATTCGGTTCGCTCGTGGTGGATGGCCACAAGATCCGCCTGTCTGGTCAGGATTGCGAACGCGGCACCTTCTCGCAGCGTCATTCGGTTCTCTACGATCAGGAGACCGAAGAGCGCTATATCCCGCTCGCAAACCTGTCGCCGACCCAGGCCCGCTACGAAGTCATCAACTCGATGCTGTCGGAAGAAGCGGTTCTCGGCTTCGAATACGGTTATTCGCTCGCCCGTCCGAATGCGCTGACCCTCTGGGAAGCCCAGTTCGGCGACTTCGCCAACGGTGCGCAGGTCGTCTTCGACCAGTTCATCTCGTCGGGCGAACGCAAGTGGCTGCGCATGTCCGGCCTCGTCTGCCTGCTGCCGCATGGTTATGAAGGCCAGGGTCCGGAACACTCCTCGGCCCGTCTGGAACGTTATCTGCAGCTCTGCGCCGAAGACAACATGCAGGTCGCCAACGTCACGACGCCGGCGAACTACTTCCATATCCTGCGCCGTCAGCTGAAGCGCGACTTCCGCAAGCCGCTGATTCTGATGACGCCGAAGTCGCTGCTGCGCCACAAGCGCGCCGTATCGACGCTTGCGGAGATGGCGGGCGAAAGTTCCTTCCACCGCCTGTTGTGGGACGATGCGGAACTGATCAAGGACAGCCCGATCAAGCTGCAGAAGGACAACAAGATCCGTCGCGTCGTCATCTGCTCGGGCAAGGTCTATTACGATCTCCTGGAAGAGCGCGAGAAGCGCGGCATCGACGATATCTACCTGCTGCGCATCGAACAGCTCTATCCGTTCCCGGCCAAGGCGCTCATCAACGAGCTCAGCCGCTTCCGCAATGCGGAAATGGTCTGGTGCCAGGAAGAGCCGAAGAACATGGGCGCATGGTCCTTCATCGATCCTTATCTGGAATGGGTGCTCGCCCATATCGATGCCAAGTACCAGCGCGTTCGCTACACCGGCCGTCCGGCCGCCGCCTCTCCGGCGACGGGCCTGATGTCCAAGCATCTGTCGCAGCTTGCGGCGTTCCTCGAGGACGCGCTCGGCGGTTGAGGGGTTGCGCGATGACGCGTTTTCGTTTGAAAATCGCGGCGTCGCGCCCCAGCCTTCCGCATGATGCGACGGGGGAGAACATGGCCGTCATGCAGCAACATGCCGCCTATCGCCGCAATCAAGCAAATGCCCGGTCGACCGCTATGGTCGTTCGGGCGCTTGCGCCGCGGCGCATCACCCGTCCCCCGGCCGTCTGTCGCCGGAATTCCATCCAACTCATAAAGACGAAAAATCAGGATTTGAACAATGGCCACTGAAATCCGCGTTCCTACCCTCGGCGAATCCGTCAGCGAAGCGACCGTCGGTACCTGGTTCAAGAAGGTCGGCGATGCCATCAAGGCCGATGAGCCGCTTCTTGAACTTGAAACCGACAAGGTGACGATCGAAGTTCCGGCGCCCAGCGCTGGCACGCTTTCCGAAATCGTTGCCCAGGCCGGCGAAACCGTAGGCCTCGGCGCGCTGCTCGGCCAGATCTCCGCCGGCAATGGCGCTGCCGCCGCTCCGGCACAGGCTGCCGCGCCTGCTGCTGCTCCGGCCCCTGCCGCTGCTGCACCGGTTGCCGCCCCCGCCGTTTCGGCTCCGGCTTCCTCGATGCCGCCGGCACCGGCTGCCGGTAAGCTGCTTGCCGAAAACAATCTCTCCGCCGATCAGGTCGAAGGCAGCGGTAAGCGCGGTCAGGTGCTGAAGGGCGATGTCATCGCTGCTGTCGCCAAGGCTGCTTCGGCTCCTGCCGCCGCACCGGCCGCACCTGTTGCCGCTCGCGCGCCGACCGCCGTCGAGGACGTCAGCCGCGAAGAGCGCGTGAAGATGACGCGTCTGCGCCAGACGATTGCCCGCCGCCTCAAGGATGCGCAGAACACCGCCGCCATGCTCACCACCTATAACGAGGTGGACATGAAGGCTGTCATGGACCTGCGCAACAAGTACAAGGACGTGTTCGAGAAGAAGCATGGCGTGAAGCTCGGCTTCATGGGCTTCTTCACCAAGGCCGTCACCCACGCGCTGAAGGAACTCCCGGCCGTCAACGCCGAGATCGACGGCACCGATATCGTCTACAAGAACTACTGCCACATCGGCATGGCTGTCGGCACCGACAAGGGTCTTGTCGTTCCGGTGATCCGCGATGCCGACCAGATGTCGATCGCAGAGGTCGAGAAGGAACTTGGCCGTCTGGCGAAGGCTGCTCGTGACGGTACGCTGTCGATGGCCGACATGCAGGGCGGCACCTTCACCATCACCAATGGCGGTGTCTATGGTTCGCTGATGTCCTCGCCGATCCTGAATGCGCCGCAGTCGGGCATTCTCGGCATGCACAAGATCCAGGAACGTCCGGTCGCCATCGGCGGTCAGGTCGTCATCCGCCCGATGATGTATCTGGCGCTCTCCTACGACCATCGCATGGTCGACGGTAAGGAAGCCGTTACCTTCCTCGTCCGCGTCAAGGAAAGCCTGGAAGATCCGGAACGTCTCGTTCTCGATCTCTAAGGGGAGCGTTGGATCATGTCGACATGGCCCATGCGGACGCTGCGCGGATTGTTGTGCGCCGTCGCCGCATGGGTGCCATCGTCCGCCGGCGCGGCCGAACTCGACATTTCCAAGCTTAGCAGCAATCTCGATCTGGCGTCGCTCAGCGACGCCGATCTTGCCGCCCGCTCGATCAAGGTTCTTCATATCGGCAAGGTCGAGCTGACCTCAGGGCGCATCGTTGCCAGCGATCCGCTTGTCGGACCTGACCGAGCGGCATTTACCCGCACCGTTTCTCCCGGCGATTATCCCGTCACCTTGTATCAGGCCTTCGGCCGCATCGCTGCAGCCGGCATGCGTTTTGCCGAGGGCAAGCCCGTGCGCTGGGAGCTGGCCGTGGTCTCCGGCCAGGATATCAATTCGCTGAAGAATGACGAGTTCTTCGGCTATCCGGTTGATGCCGGTCTTGGCTGCTACATGGATGCCGAGACTTATGCGCTGATCCAGGAGCGCGAAAAGCAGGTCCGTATCGAGAAGTCGTCGTCGGATATCAATTATTACGACGATGTCCTGGCGTCCGAACTGCAGCTCAACAATGACGACTACGCCATGCATCGGCCGATATCGGGCAAGCGCGGCAACGTCGCCGTTTTCTCGAGCGGCTGGGGCGATGGCTTCTATCCGGTGTTCTGGGGGCTCGATGCGGGCGGGCGGGCGCTTGTTCTTTTCACCGATTTCGGCGTCACGGAAAATGCCGACGGCCACCACGAGCCGGGAGGGCAATGACCATGCCGGCGATCAATGCAAGGACACGATTGGCGTCGATGCGCTGGGTGGCGCTGGCCTTCGCGGTCAATCCCCTGCCTGCGCTCGCCGAGGAATGCATGCAGGAAAAGGCCGTCTACGTCGATATGGACAATGCCTATGAGCTGCGCTTCGAGTCCATGGGCTCGGAATCATCCGTCAGCAACAAGTTCAAGCTCGCGGTACGCAATACCAATATTGTGGCCGAGGGTGTCGTCATGCGTAGCGACGATCAATTGCGCGCTGATGGGCGGATTATGTTCGAATGCCCTGAAGGGGATATAACAGGAGCGGATCTCAGAGCCTGCACGGTATGGCAAGGCATGGTCTATGCCTCGGATCTGAAAGGCCATATCCGTGCATTGCCGGGAGAAGGCGAGAGTGCTGCCGACCGGCTTTTCCTGCCGGCGCTCGGTCCCTCGATTCAGAAGTCGCCCCTATGGGGCAAGGGCAAGGCGACCATCGCGCCCTGGGATGTCCTTAGTCTGAAAGGATGCAATCAATGACCGACGATGCACCTGTTCTCCTCGTGACCGGCGGCAGCCGCGGCATCGGCGCTGCGGTTTGCCTTGCCGCCGCTCAGCACGGCTGGGCCGTGGCGGTCAACTACGCGTCCAACAGGGATGCGGCAGAGGCCGTGGTCGGGACGATCGTTGAGGCTGGCGGCGAAGCGATTGCGATCGCCGGCGATGTCGGCAAGCCCGAGGATATCAAAGCCATCTTCGCCAAGGTCGACGCCCATTTCGGCCGCATCGACGGGCTCGTCAACAATGCTGGTATTGTCGATGCCATCCAGCGCCTGGATGAGATGACGCCGGAGCGCATCGACCGCATGTTCCGCATCAACGTCACCGGTTCGATGCTGGCGGCGGCCGAAGCCGTGCGCCGCATGTCCACCCGGCATGGCGGCAAGGGCGGGGTGATCGTCAATCTCTCCTCCATGGCGGCGACGCTCGGCGGTGGCGGTCAGTATGTCGACTATGCCGCCTCGAAGGGAGCGATCGATACGTTCACGGTCGGCCTCGCGCGGGAAGTTGCGGCGGAAGGCATCCGCGTCAATGCGGTGCGGCCGGGCATCATCGATACGGATATCCATGCCGCTGCCGGCCTGCCGGATCGGGCGCGCGATATCGTACCGCAATTGCCGATGAAGCGGGCGGGAACCTCCGACGAGGTTGCGGACGCCATCCTCTATCTGCTCAGCCCGCACGCATCCTATATAACCGGTGCCTTGCTCGACGTGAGCGGCGGACGCTGATCGGAAAGGGTCGATAGATGCAATATATCCTCGAGTTCCTGGGCCTGATGGCGGTATTTTCCATCTTCATCGTCGTTCCCGGCGCCGATTTCGCCGTCATCCTGCGCCAAAGCATCGTGCATGGCCGGCGCGCCGCCATGATGACCGGCCTCGGCATGGGCTTCTCGCTGCTTTTCCATATCAGCTACACCATTCTCGGCCTCGGGCTGATCGTCTCGCAGTCGCTTTTCCTGTTCAGCCTGATCAAATGGGCTGGCGTGGCCTACCTCGTCTATCTCGGCATCAAGTCCTTCCGCCAAACCGGCTTCCAGGTGAAGGATGTCGAGATCACCGAGGAAGACCGCAAGCCGGTTTCCGTCTGGCGGTGCCTCGCGACCGGCTTCATCACCAATGCGCTGAACCCGAAGCCGGTGTTGTTCTTCCTGTCGCTGTTTTCGACGCTCGTTCATCACGATACGCCGGCGCTCATCCAGTTCAGCTACGGCATCGGTATGGCAACGGCGCTTGTCGCCTGGTTTGCCGGCGTTTCCACCTTTTTCACCGTCAAGCAGGTTCGCGATCGTTTCATCGCGTCAGGCAAATGGTTCAACCGCATCACCGGAGCGGCGCTCGTCGGCTTCGGCATCCGCCTCGCCTTGGCACGGGCGACTGACTAACAAAGATACAAAACAAGGAAATTAAGACATGTCCTACGATGTGATCATTATCGGAACCGGCCCCGGCGGCTATGTCTGCGCTGTCAAGGCAGCGCAGCTTGGCCTGAAGGTCGCGGTCGTCGAAAAGCGTGCGACCTATGGCGGCACCTGCCTCAACGTCGGCTGCATTCCGTCCAAGGCGCTGCTGCACGCTTCCGAAGTGTTCCATCATGCCGGCCATGGCATGGATGCGCTCGGCGTCGAAGTCGCAGCACCGAAGCTGAACCTCGGCAAGATGCTCGCGCACAAAGACGCGACGGTTAAGTCGAACGTCGACGGCGTCGCCTTCCTGTTCAAGAAGAACAAGATCGATGCCTTTCAGGGCACCGGCAAGATCGTCGCCGCCGGCAAGGTTTCCGTTACGGCCGATGATGGCAAGGTGACCGAGATCGAAGGCAAGAACATCGTCATCGCCACCGGCTCCGACGTTGCCGGCATTCCGGGCGTTCCGCTCGAAATCGACGAAAAGGTCATCATCTCGTCGACCGGCGGCATCGCGCTCGACAAGGTGCCGGGCAAGATGATCGTGGTCGGCGGCGGCGTCATCGGCCTCGAACTCGGCTCGGTCTGGTCGCGTCTCGGCGCCAAGGTCACCGTCGTCGAATATCTCGACACCATCCTCGGCGGCATGGACGGCGAAGTCTCCAAGCAGTTCCAGCGCATGCTGGCCAAGCAGGGCATCGAATTCCATCTCGGCGCCAAGGTCGTCGGCGTTGAAAAAACCGGCAATGGCGCCAAGGTCACCTTCGAGCCTGTCAAGGGCGGCGACAAGGTCGTGCTCGATGCGGATGTCGTTCTCGTTGCCACCGGCCGCAAGCCGTACACGGCAGGCCTCGGCCTTGAGGAAGCCGGCGTTGTGCTCGACAATCGCGGCCGTGTCGAAATCGATGGTCACTTCAAGACGAATGTTGCCGGCATCTATGCCATCGGCGACGTCGTGAAGGGTCCGATGCTCGCGCACAAGGCGGAAGACGAGGGTGTGGCGCTCGCCGAAATCCTCGCTGGTCAGGCCGGCCATGTGAACTACGACGTCATTCCGAGCGTGGTCTACACGCAGCCGGAAGTCGCCTCCGTCGGCAAGACCGAGGAAGAGCTGAAGGCCGCGGGCATCGCCTACAAGGTCGGCAAGTTCCCGTTTTCGGCCAATGGCCGCGCCCGCGCCATGCTGGCGACCGACGGCTTCGTCAAGATCCTCGCCGACAAGGAAACGGATCGCGTTCTCGGCGGCCATATCGTCGGCTTCGGCGCCGGCGAAATGATCCACGAGATCACCGTGCTGATGGAATTCGGCGGTTCGTCGGAGGATCTCGGCCGCACCTGCCATGCGCATCCCACCATGTCGGAAGCCGTGAAGGAAGCCGCGCTCGCGACCTTCTTCAAGCCGATCCATATGTAAGATCGGACGATCCCGGCGTGCCAAGTGCCGGGATTGCAATGCTTGCCTGATGATGCGATGTACGGGGCTCTGTGCATCGCATCATCCAATCGTTCTCACCAACAAAGCAAGCATGTCACGCCAGATCCCAGCCGCTCACCCATCATTGAAACTTTTCGTTGCGACGGCGCTAGCGTTCCTCGTTACCGTTGCGGCTCCCGCCTATGCGGAAGCGCCTGTCGCCGGCTGGCCGCAGGCGGCAAGCGATCTACCCGTAGAGCAGGGGATACGCTTCGGCACCTTGCCGAACGGCATGCGCTATGCCGTCATGCACAATGCGACGCCGGCCGGGCAGGTGGCGATCCGCTTCCGCATCGGCGCCGGCTCGCTGCAAGAGCGCGACGACCAGCAGGGCCTGGCGCATTTCCTCGAGCACATGGCCTTCAAGGGCTCGACCCATGTTCCCGAAGGCGAGATGATCCGCACTCTCCAGCGCCTGGGTCTTGCTTTCGGCGCGGATACCAATGCGTCCACGAGCTACGGCGAAACCGTTTATGCGCTGGATCTGCCCGAAGCCAATCCGGAGACGGTTTCGACCGGGTTGATGCTGATGCGCGAGACCGCGAGCGAGCTGACGCTCGATGCCGGTGCCTTCGACCGCGAACGCGGCGTCATCCTTTCGGAAGAGAAGCTCCGTGACACCCCGCAATATCGCGGCGGGACCGGTTTCCTTGCCCAGCTGCTGCCGGGTCAGCGCGTGCCGCAGCGCTCGCCGATCGGCAAGACGGATATTATCAGCAACGCTCCGGTCGACCTGTTGCGGGATTTTTACCGCACCTATTATCGCCCCGAGCGGGCCACCCTGATTGTCGTCGGCGACATCGACGCGGCGGCCATCGAAGCCGATATCCGCAACCGTTTCGGCAATTGGACGGCCACCGGGCCGGCACCCGCCGACCCTGGTCTCGGTACGCTCGAAAAGCATGGCGAGCGCGTTAGCACCGTTGTCGTACCGGGCGGCGCGACCCGCGTGCAGCTCGCCTGGACACGACCCTACGATACTTCGCCGGATACGGTTGCCACGCGGCGCACGCAGTTGGTCGAAGATATCGGCCTTGCCGTTCTCAACCGGCGCCTGTCGCTGCTGGCGCAGCAGCCCAACCCGCCTTTCGTCAGCGCGCAGGCCGGTGCGCAGGATCTGCTGAAATCAGCCCATGTCGCGATGATTGCCGCAGACAGCGATCCCTCCAAGTGGCAGGCCGCTCTTGCGGCCATCGACCAGGAGCAACGGCGCATTGCGCAGTTCGGCGCCGATCAAAGCGAGATCGACCGTGAAATTGCCGAAACTCGCTCGACGCTGCAGGCTGCCGCGGGCGGAGCTGCGACGCGCACGAGCCCTGATATTGCCTCGTCGCTCAATTGGAGCGTCGGCGAAGACATGGTTTTCACCTCGCCGGCGGAAGATCTGGCACTGTTTGATGCAGCGATGAAGGACCTGAGTGCGGATGAGGTCAACCAGGCTCTTCAGCGCGTCTTTGCCGGTAACGGTCCGCAGCTTGTGCTGCAGATCCCGCAAATGCCCGAGGGTGGGGATGCGGCTGTCGGAAGGGTCTATGCCGACTCGCGCGCCGTGGCGGTGACGGCACCGGAAAAAGCCACTGCGGTCGCATGGCCCTATACCGATTTCGGCAAGCAGGGCGATGTCGTCGAACGCCGCACGGTCGATGATCTCGGCGTCACCATGGTCCGCTTTGCCAATGGTGTCCGGCTGACGGTGAAGCCGACCAAGTATCGTCTCGATGAGGTGCTGGTGCGTGCCAGCATCGGTCATGGCCGGCTGGACCTGCCAAAAGACCGCCCGCTGCCGATTTGGGCAGCACCGGCGCTGCCGCTATCCGGCCTGAAGGCCATCAGCTACGACGACATGCAGAAGGCCTTTGCCGCCAAGACCGTCGGCATCGATTTCACCATTCAGGACGCCGCCTTCAAATTCGAGGGTGCGACGCGGCCGAGCGATCTGCAGACGCAATTGCAGCTGCTGGCGGCCTATGTCTCCGATCCGGCCTATCGCCCGGATGTCTTCAAGCGGGTTCAGCAAGCCTATCTCAATACGCTTCCCCAGCTTCAGGCGACGCCGGGCAGTGTGGTCGGGCGCGACCTTTCCGGCCTTCTGCATTCCGGCGATCCGCGCTGGGCATTCCCGGACCGGACGCAATTGCTCGATGCCAAGCCGGAAGATTTGGAGGGCTTCCTGCAGCCTTCCCTTTCAAAGGGGCCGATCGAGGTCATCATCGCCGGCGATGTCGAGGTCGACGATGCCATTCGGTTGACGGCGCAGACCTTCGGCGCCTTGCCGGCCCGTGGCGGTGATGAGAATGAGGTCGACGGCTCCGGCGTGCATTTCCCCGCGCCGACGGCCGATCCGGTCGTCCGCCTTCACGATGGTCGCAGCGACAGCGCCGGTGCCGCCGTCGCCATCCCGATCGGCGATTTCCTTTCCAATTTGCCGCGAGCCGCCGCCGCCAATGTGGCAGGCTCGATCCTGCAGAATCGCCTGGTCGACCAGTTCCGAATTGCCGAAGGAGCGACCTACAGCCCGCAGGGCGAGGTCGACCTGTCGAGGTCGATCCCCGGTTATGGCTTTGCCTATCTCTATGTCGAAACCACCCCAACAAAGGTGGAGCACTTCTTCGAACTGGTGGACAAGATCGCCGCCGATCTCGGCAATGCTGATGTTTCGCCCGACGAGCTGACGCGGGCGAAGGTGCCGATCCGCGGCGCCTGGACCGTATCCGCGAGAGCATCAGCGGCTACGAGGCCGTGACCGCCGAGGACGTCCGCGCCATCGCAACGACCTATCTGAAGCCGGGCACATCCTGGCGGTTGAAGATATTGCCGGCTAATGGATCGGCGGTTCGCTAACGTCTCGCTTTGAGATGGTGCCGGAACGGCTCAGGCTTTCTCGCAAGCCTTGAACCGCTCCGCATGAGCCATATGCCGGGTCAATTAACCGGGGTCAGCGTGTAGCCTTGCTTGCGCAGCAGCTCGACGACGCCATGATCGCCGGGGAGATGCAGAGCGCCAACGGCCATCATCACATTTCCTCTTTCGAGATAAGGCAAGATGCGCTTCGCCATCACCTCATTGCGGTCGCTGACGATACGTTTCATGAAAGTGATGTCGATCGTCTTGTCATCGGAAAGGCCTTCGACGAAGGCTTTCATCAAGCCGCTATTTCCCGTCACGTAGAGCCCGACCAAGGTCTCCGTGATGTCGTTCATGTTGTAGGGCAGCTTAAAAGCCTCCAGAAGCCCTTTCATCGTCAGCTCATCGGAGAGGTCCGCCATCGCCTGGAATTGCTCGAGCGGCGTTTCGAGACCTTCGATATCCAGGCCGTTCTTTTCCGCATCCACGGCCAATTGCCTGTCGAGGACATATTGGCCATTGGCATTTTGCTGGGCGCTGCACGCCAAGAGCGTCATGTAAATGAACCAGGGGCGCATGCGCAGAACCGAGGCGATCGGTACGCCTCTTTTGGCAAGCCCGGCCGCGATCTGCGCTGTTTCCTCAGGCGGCAGAATTTGATCCAGATTCTTTTGAGGCGGCAGCATCGTCAGCTCCGGATGCTTCAAAAGCTCCAGCGCAATCGTGTTGGGATTGGCGATTTCCTTCAGCTCCAGAACCAGAGTGTCGATGTTGTCGAAGGCATCGTGAAATTCGGCCGGTAATTTCAGTACCCGTTCGTCACTGGAATGCATCGTGCCGAAAAGCCATGAGGGCTCGACGCCGGGTTTTTCGATCTTCCAGAAGATGCTGTAGCCGTTTGCGACTTTCGATGCATCGTCGATGATCGCTCCGTAGCGGGACGGATCGTTCTTGCGCAATTGCAATAGCAGATCCTTGCCGCCACATGACCCGGAATTATCTGCCAGCGCTGATGAACCGGCTGGCGCGGACATAAGGGCGGCTAGCAGGAGCAGCGCGGCAACACGGGACGCGATGCCTCTGAAACGGGCTGCAAAGCTTACAAGGGAATTGTTTCTCATAAGAATGCCGATGCGGCTCGGAACAACATCGCGTCAGTATGACCGAGCGAGTTGTTCAACTCAAGCAGTAGTTGTGGGCGCGCAGCCCGCCGCGTCAGTTCACCGCCGTTACCGTAAAACCCTGCTTGCGCAGCAGCGCCACGAGACCCTTGTCGCCGACGAGGTGAAGCGCACCGACGGCGATGAAGGCGTTGCCCTTATCGAGGACCGGTGCGGCACGCTCGGCCATGATCTTGTTGCGGTCGAGGATGATGCGCTGTTCGAAGGCGGCGGTATCGGCGTCCGTGATCTTCTGGTCCGGTTCGATCACCTTCAGCATCGGGATCATCGCGCCGATATTGCCGTCGATATAGAGCTCCGTCATCGTTTCGTTGACGTCGTTGATCTTGTCGCCCAATTCGAGCGTCTGCATCAGCGACTTCAGGTGGAGCGCAATCGGCAGATCGCTCATGGCCTTGGCCTGCTCGGCCAGCGTTTCGAGACCTACGACCTTCTTGCCTTCGGCCGCGGCGTCGCTCGCCAGTTTCTGGTCGAGGAATTTCGCACCGGCCGTCTTGCGGCGAACCTCGCAGCCCGTCATCTCGAAGGAGCTCGAGATCAGCCAGGGCTGCATGCGGGAAACCGCGGCGAGCGCAATGCCGCGCTCTTTCAGACCCGCTTCCAGCCGAGCATTGTCTTCGGGCGACAGGTGCTGGCTAATCGTCGAGCCGTCGGTGAGCATGGTGAGTGAGGGATTGGCGAAGAGTGCGGCTGCTGCTTTCTTGTCATCGAGGATCTCGTCCGATTCGACAACGATCGTATCGGCTGATGCAACGGCGTCTGCTGCCCCCTTCGGCAAGGTGAGCACGCGCGAATCCGAAACATGCATGGAGCCGAGCAGCCATGACGGCTTCAGGCCGGGCTTTTCGATCTTCCAGAAGATGCCCTTGCCATTCTCCACCTTGTCGCCGGCGGCGATGATGGAGGCGTATTTTGCCGGGTCGCTCTTTTGAAGTTCCGCCATGAGATCCTTGCCGCCGCAGCTGTCGGACACGGCACCTTCGGCATGCGCCGGCTGCAGCGTCAGCATGGTTGCGATCAACAGGATGGCGAGCATCAGCGGAAAGGCCGTGGCAAGCCAGAGCAGCATATCGCCAAGCGTCGGCTTCATCGACCGCATCGTCTTGGACCCGAGGGCAGAAATCATCAGAATCTTCCGTTCGCAGAGAGCATGACCGCTAACGCCCGAAAGCGGCTTTCGGGAGGCATGCCGGGACATGGTTCTGCTTTAAGCGAGCGAGACGGAAATTCCCTTAACGCGAGAGGTTAATCTTTCCTTATGCGCGCGGGTGAGCGCGGTCGTAGACCTCGAGCAGGCGCGAGGAATCGACGCCGGTATAGACCTGCGTCGTCGAGAGGCTGGCATGGCCGAGCAGTTCCTGGATGGTGCGCAGATCGCCGCCGCCGGCCAGGAGATGAGTGGCGAAGGAATGACGGAGCGCGTGTGGCGTTGCCGTATCCGGCAGCCCGAAGGCGCCGCGCAGCTTCTGCATGCCGTGCTGGATGATGCCCGGCTGCAGCTTGCCGCCGCGCGCGCCGCGAAAGAGGGCGTCATCGGCTTCGAGATGGTAGGGGCAGAGCTTGCGATATTGATCGACCGCTTCGATGACGATCGGCAACAGCGGTACCAGCCGCGTCTTGTTGCCTTTGCCGGTGATGCGCAGCGAGGTTGCGCCTGCAAAAAAATCCTGCGGTTTCAGATCCAGTGCTTCGGAAATGCGCAGGCCGCAGCCGTAGAGCAGGGTCAGCACGGCTGCATCGCGCGCGGCGATCCATGGTTCTTCGTGCAGCTGCGCCTCATCACTGACAACCGTGATCGCCTGCTTGTCGGAGAGCGGCTTCGGCAGCGATTTCGGCTGTTTCGGCGAGCGTACGGCTGCCGCGCCGGCGGCATTCACGAGGCCCTTCTTTTCGAGATAGCGCAACAGGGATCGGAGGCCGGCCAGATTGCGCCCGAGCGAACGTGCGCCCGCGCCATCCTTACGACGGGCGGCAAGAAAAGCGCGAAAGTCGGCAGGGCGAAGCGCCCGAATATCCTCGATCGTCGCCGGGCCGCCGAGATGGCCCGTAAGGAAGGTCAGGAATTGCCGTGTATCGCGTTCATAGGCATTCAGCGTGTGGACGGCGAGCCGCCGCTCCCGGCCAAGCGTATCGAGCCAGCGGCTGCGTTCCGCCATCAACCCTGAGTCGGCGATGATCAACAATTCGTTCAGTGGAAAACCCCTTGAAATTCGGATTCCTTCTGCCACTTTGAAGGAAGGAAGGTTATGGAATCGCTAACTTTCCTGCCGCTTTCGGCGCGCTTCCCCCGTGCTGCGAGCGCTGTCGCACTCTAAATAAGACAGCATATGGGCCGATCCAGGATCTCCGATCGTTCGGCCGCCATATGCGAGGCGCTTGTCATGCTTCGATCATATTCGATTGCGATAGAATATATCTCAACCATTCAGGACACTTCATGGCACGCCGCGGTTCGATAACTGCACTGGGACAGATTGCAGAAGCAATCGCTTTGGTATCCCAGGGACAACCGGGACATATCGTCGATACGTTGATCGCCGAACGCGGCCAGAAGATCGTCCGGAATCCGCTCTGGCCGCTGATGCGTCCGTTTCTTTACACGCTGCTGCGCTACAACAAGGCGATCGAGTTTGCCGATGATGTCGCCAAGCTTTCGGGCTTCCAGTGCTTCGAATATATGAGCGACCTGCTTAGGCTCGATATCGGTGTCACCCATGCCGATCGTATTCCCACATCCGGCGGTTTCATTCTTGTCAGCAATCATCCGACTGGCATTGCCGATGGCGTCGCCGTCTTCGATCTCCTGAAGTCGCGCCGGCCAGACATGATGATCTTTGCCAACCGCGATGCGGTGCGCGTCAATCCGCGCTTTGCGGAGATGATCATTCCGGTGGAATGGCGCGAGGAATACAAGAGCAAGCCGAAGACGCGCGAGACGCTGCAGCTGACCAACCGGGCCGTGGCGGAGGGCAAGGTCACGGTGCTCTTTCCGTCGGGCCGCATCGCCTATTGGGCGAACGGCAAGCTGAACGAGCGGCCGTGGAAAACATCGGCCGTGGGTCTCGCACGCAAATACAATCTGCCGATCCTGCCGGTGCATCTGACGGCGCGCAATTCCGGCCTGTTCTATTGGTTCGCCAAGTGGTCGACCGAGCTGCGCGACATGACCGTCTTCCACGAGCTGCTGAACAAGCGGGGCGACCGGTTCGATTTCCTCGTCGGCAACCTCATCCCCGTCGAGCATCTGGACGGCGACGTGAATGAGGTGACGAAGGCGCTGGAGAAGCACACGGTGTTCGACCTTGCGGCCGATGGGAATGCAACTTTCGCGCCGCTCGTCCCTCCGACCCAGGATGAGCCCTTGGTTTCGCATTCTCTTTGATATGGGAATCGGCTAAACCGCGTGGCATGCAGCTACGTTCCATGTTTGCCCGGAATTATCGCTCTCTGCGCTCGATCCGCATGGATCTTGCCGACGTCAATCTGTTCATCGGCGAGAATGGTGTCGGCAAGTCCAACCTCTACCGCTCGTTGCAGCTCGTGCAGGCCGCGGTTCGCGGCCGGCTGGCGCATGAAATCTCCAGCGAAGGCGGCATGTTCTCGGCCATGTGGTCGGGCAAGCGGCGTTCGCACGAATCGGCGCGTATCCGCTTCGATGTCGAGCTGCTCGATATGGAGCGGGCGGCGACCTTCCGCTACTGGATCGAAGCGGGCATGCGGCCGCCCTGCGCCTCCGCCGGCTTTCCGCTGGAGCCGCAAGTTAAGGCCGAAGAGCTTTCGGTCGAGACCGGACGCCGACCTGTGACGATGATGAAACGCGATGGTCCGGGCATTTCCGTACGCGGCGAGAGCGGCCGCATGCAAGCCTATCCCGAGAATGCCCTGACGTCGGAAACGGCAATCGCGCTGCTGGGCGATGCCGGCTATTTTCCAGAGGTTGGCGCCTTTCGGCGCGCTGTCGATGCCTGGCGGTTCTATCATGGTTTCCGCACCGATCGCGGCTCGCCGCTGCGCGGACCTTGTCTTGCCGTCACCGCACCGATGCTGGATGAGGATGGCGCCAATATCGCTGCCGTTTTCGCGACCCTCGTCCACACGCGCGAGGACACCGTCGAGCTGGACCGGGTTCTGGCCGCAGCGCTCGGCGGGGCGCGGCTCGTCGTGCCCGAACCGCAGGAAACGGCGGATTTCGGGCTGATGCTGCCGGAATTTCCCAACCGCGTTTTCCAGCCGCGCGAATTATCGGACGGTCAGATCCGCTTCCTCGGCCTTGCCGCCGCCTTGATGTCTTATCGCCTGCCGCCGCTGATCGCGCTCAACGAGCCGGAGGCGAGCCTCCATCCCGATATGCTGCCGCCGCTTGCCGACATGATCGCTGAGGCCGCGAAAACCAGCCAGATCTGGATCGTCACCCATTCCGAAATTCTGGCTGAGGCCGTGCGGGAGCGCTGCGGCGCCAAGCCGCGCCGGGTGATCCGGGAGGATGGTTCCACCTGGATCGACGGCATGCGGCTGACCGGCGAGATCGACGATGACGACGAGTAGTGTTGATCCGACTTTGCCGCCTGCCAGCCTATGCACCTTATGAAATGGGATTGACGATATGGCCTCCTCGCATAGAACCGCCCTGCTGAACGATCTGGCAGCCATGATAGCAAATCTGAAGTCGGCGCGGCCAATCCGCGTTGCGATCGACGGCAGGACGGCTTCGGGCAAGACCACGCTCGCAAACGAATTGGCCGAGTGTCTGAAAGCTAGCGGGCGAGAGATCATCCGCACCTCGATCGATGGCTTCCACCGGCCGAAGGTGGAGCGCTATGCGCGCGGCCGGCACTCCGCCGAAGGCTATTACCACGATGCGCGCGATCTGCCCGCGATCAATGCGCTGCTTCTCAAGCCCCTGGGACCGGGCGGCGACCAATGGTATCGCACGGCCTCTTTCGACCTGCACAATGACGTGCCGATCGAACAGGACCCGCAATTCGCGCCCGCCGATGCGATCCTCATTGTCGACGGCACGTTTCTGCAGCGGCCGGAGCTGCGGGAGGGCTGGGATCTCGCCATCTTCGTCGAAACTTCGGAACATGTCTCCGAGCAGCGCGGCATTGCGCGCGACACCCAGCTTCTCGGCGGAACGGAAACGACCCGCCAGCTTTACGCCGATCGATACCGCCCCGCCTTTGCGCTCTATGAAAGCCTGTCCGCGCCCGTTCTCGCAGCCGACGCGATTATCAACAATGACGATTTTGATCGGCCGACCCTTCGGATTCGTGAGGGCGGCAGGCTGTCTGCGGTCTCTTGAGACCTCTGATGTTCAAGGAATTTCGCCGCAGATGCGATCGGCTTGGCGTGGAGGTTTTTGTTGTACCTTTGCGCTATTAGCGGACATTGCGGCCGGCGCAAAGCACCCTATTTCGCGATGTGCAAAAGTCCGGAAAACAGGTGCGGCTTTAATCGGGAGTTTTGCGACTGACCCATGGCTAGGCTAGATTGCCCTAGGATGGGGCCTATTGGGCACTTTACTGGAGATGAAGCATGTTCACCCACGTCATGATTGGAAGCAACGATTTGGAGCGGGCCAGAGGCTTCTACGATGCCACGTTCGCTGCATTGGGAGGCAAGCCCGGCGAGATGGATGCGAGAGGCAGGCTGATCTACGCCCACGAGGGCGGTCGGCTGATGATCACGAAACCGATCGACGGCAAGCCGGCGACTGCGGCCAACGGTGGGACTATCGGTATCGTCGCCGCGAGCCAAGACCATGTTCTAGCGTGGCATGCCGCCGGTACCGCGCATGGTGGCACAGCGATCGAAAGCCCGCCCGCGGAGCGTCCGAACGGGTCATTCGTCGCATATCTTCGCGATCCGGATGGAAATAAACTGACCGCACGGACTCTGCCGACGAAATGAGATAGGCGTCAGCGGCGCCTAGTGGACAGCGTGCTCGATGCTCAAGAACGAGTAGGCGTGGGAATGTCGGCTTCGGGCCGATTGCGGACATTGATGGTACTACTAGATACACAGGGATATTCATCGCATCTGAATGCCGTCCGCATTGTGCGGATAGTCATGCGCCACTCCCGGGTTCCCTTTTGCTTCCGTCCGGGGCATGGTCTGGCGCAATGAGCAAAGATTCTTCCGATCTGTTCGGTGCGCTTTTCGAGGCGGCGCCCGCAAAGCCTGTGATGAGCCGTACGGTTCCCGTTCTCGTGCCGATGCCCGCGCCGAGGGCCTATTCCTATGCCGTGCCTGAGGGCATGGCGGTGGAGCCGGGTTCGGTCGTGCAGGTGCCGCTCGGGCCGCGGCAGGTCATCGGCGTCGTCTGGGATGGCGATGATGACGGCGGCGTCGATCCGAAGAAGCTTCGGCCGATCAGCCATGTGTTCGATTGCCCTCCGCTCGGTAGGCATATGCGCGATTTCATCGATTGGGTTGCCACTTACACGCTGTCGCCGCCAGGGTTGGTGGCGCGCATGGCATTGCGTGCACCGGCCGCTTTCGATCCCGAGCCGATGGTGGAGGGCCTGCGCTTCATCGGCGGCCAGCCGGAGCGGCTGACGCCGGCCCGCGCGAAGGTGATGGAGATTGCCGCCGACGGATTGTCCTGGACGAGGCTCGGCCTCGCGCATGCGGCCGGCGTTTCCACCAGCGTCGTCGACGGGCTGATCTCGCAGGGCATTTTCGAGACCATCTTCCTGCCGCCGCCACCCGTCGTCGCCAAGCCCGATCCGGAATTTACGGCGTCGCGGCTGCAGGGGCCGCAAAAGGATGCGGCCGACGAGATATTGGCCGATGTGGGCAAGGGCGAGTTCGCGGTTTCGCTGATCGACGGCGTCACCGGCTCCGGCAAGACGGAGGTCTATTTCGAGGCCATTGCCGAAACGCTGAGGCGCGGCAAGCAGGTGCTGATCCTTTTGCCGGAGATCGCGCTGACCGCAAGCTTTCTCGAACGCTTTCAGGATCGCTTCGGCGCCAAGCCGGCCGAATGGCATTCCGATCTGGCTCCCAAAATGCGCGAAAAGGTCTGGCGACAGGCCGTTACCGGCGAGGTCAGGGTCGTGGCCGGGGCGCGTTCGGCGCTCTTCCTGCCTTTCGAGGATCTCGGGCTCATCATCGTCGATGAAGAGCATGACCCTGCCTATAAGCAGGAGGATCGTGTCTATTATAATGCACGCGATATGGCGGTCGTGCGCGGCCGCATCGGTGACTTTCCCGTCGTGCTGGTCTCGGCCACCCCTTCGGTGGAAAGCCAGGTCAACGGCCAGAGCGGGCGCTACACCACAATCCATCTGCCGACGCGCTATGGCGATGCGGCGCTTCCTGACCTGCACCTGATCGACATGCGCCGGCATGCGCCGGAGCGTGGCGGCTTTCTTTCGCCGGTCATGATCCGCGCGATCGGCAAGACGGTTGCCAAGGGCGAGCAGGCGCTCATGTTTCTCAACAGGCGCGGTTATGCGCCGCTGACGCTCTGCCGTGTTTGCGGCCATCGCTTCCAGTGCCCGCAGTGTTCGAGCTGGCTGGTGGAGCACCGCTTCCGCAACCAGATCCAGTGCCATCAATGCGGTTATGCCGAGCGCACGCCGGAGGCCTGCCCCGAATGCGGTACGCTCGACCACCTCGTTGCCTGCGGGCCGGGCGTCGAGCGCATCGCCGAAGAGGTGGAACGGCATTTCCCCGACGCGCGGACGATCGTGCTCTCCTCCGACATCATGGGCGGCGTCAAGCGGCTGAGACTGGAGCTTGATGCAATCGCCAAGGGCGAGGCCGACATCGTCATCGGTACGCAGCTCGTCGCCAAGGGACATAATTTTCCGTTGATGACGCTGGTCGGCATTGTCGATGCCGATCTCGGCCTGGCGAATGGCGATCCGCGCGCCGCCGAGCGCACGTTCCAGCTCCTGTCGCAGGTGACGGGACGCGCCGGCCGAACCGGTCTGAAGAGCCACGGGTTGCTGCAGACCTATCAGCCGCAGCATCCCGTCATGCAGGCGATCGTGTCCGGCGATGCCAGCGCCTTTTACGAGCGCGAGATTTCGGAGCGGGAGAGGGCCATCTTGCCGCCCTTCGGCCGGCTCGCCTCGATCATCGTCTCCGCCGATACCAGGCAGGATGCCGAGACCCATGCGCGCGGCATGCGCAATGCGGCGCCGCAGGTGACAGGCATTTCGGTGCTAGGCCCGGCCGAAGCGCCGATCGCGCTGGTGCGCGGCCGCCACCGTTTCCGCCTGCTCGTGCATGGCCGGCGCAATTCCGACATGCAGGGTTTTCTCAGGGCCATGCTGGCACAATCGCCGAAGGAGCGCGGCTCCGTGCAGGTGCAGCTTGATATCGATCCGCAAAGCTTTCTGTGATTGACGCGACGGATATCCTGGCTGCGCCTTTCCCTATTTGACCGGATCATGCCATAAGTCGGCCGTCTCACTTAGGTGATTTGCACGCGGCTGATTTGGGGGCGACCAATGGAGCTTTATTTTCCGACAGAATTCGGCGAGCGGCTTGCCTACTGTTCGGCTGCCGTTACGGCGCTGATCGGCCTCTTCCTGATGTTCGCACCGGGTTACGCCTACCGCTTCCTCAAGCTGCAGGTGAAGGAAGGGCGGTCCGAAGCCTATGCCGAGGCGCGCTCGGCCGGCGGCTTCATGGTCGGCATCGGGCTGGTGGCGATCCTGCTGGCGCAGCCGATGATCTATCTGGCACTTGGTGCCGCTTTCGGCGTCGCGGCGTTCGGTCGCATCCTCTCGCTGATGTCCGATCGGGGCAGCATATTTCTGAGTCTTCTTCTTCTGGTTGTGCAGGCTGTGCTGGCTGCGCTACCTTTTCTTTATGGGCTTGGTTATATTTGAGCCAAAAAGCGCTCCGGCGCGGCCATTTTTGTCCGCGCTATCCCCATGGTTTTCGAATTTTGCCATCATAAATTCGCCCGAATGGCGTATTCGTCGAATACGCGTGTTGCGAGTCTCAATATCCTATGTTAGACGAACCCCGAATTTCGGATGAGGCGGGAGAGCACTCCTGCTGATTTCTGGGGGAAATCAAAACGAATTCAAGGACATATCGCTTCCGTCACCCGGAAGTTTGGTTCTTGGGTTGAAATCAGGGAATTTTGTGCCCGTGGCAGACACATCCCAGCATGTTTCTGGTGTCGCAGAACGATATGCCTCGTCGCTGTTCGAATTGGCCCTTGAAGAGGGTTCCGTACCGGCAGTGACCGCCGATCTCGATCGGTTCCAAGCCATGCTTGACGAAAGCGAAGATCTGAAGCGTTTCATCCTCAGCCCGGTCTTTTCGGCTGAAGAGCAGGTCGGCGCGATTGAGGCGCTGGCAAAGAAGGCCGGCTTCGGCGCCTATGTCACCAATTTTCTGAAGCTTGTGGCCAGCAACCGGCGCCTTTTTGCGCTGCCGGGCATGATCAAGGCTTTCCGCATCATCGCCGCTCAGCATCGCGGCGAGATTTCTGCCGAGGTCACCTCGGCCCATGCGCTGACCCCGGCGCAGGAAGATGAATTGAAGGCGGCGCTGAAGGGCGTCACCGGCAAGGACGTGGCGATTGTCGTCACCGTCGATCCGTCGATCCTTGGCGGCCTGATCGTCAAGGTCGGTTCGCGTCAGATCGATACGTCCCTTCGCACCAAACTCTCCACCCTTAAGCTTGCATTGAAAGAGGTCGGCTGATGGATATCCGCGCCGCGGAAATTTCCGCAATTCTGAAAGATCAGATCAAAAACTTCGGCAAGGAAGCTGAAGTCTCCGAAGTCGGCCAGGTTCTCTCCGTCGGTGACGGTATCGCCCGCGTCTACGGTCTGGACAACGTTCAGGCCGGCGAAATGGTCGAATTCCCCGGCGGCATCCGCGGCATGGCGCTAAACCTCGAAGCCGACAATGTCGGCGTGGTTATCTTCGGCTCCGACCGCGACATCAAGGAAGGCGACACCGTCAAGCGCACCGGCGCGATCGTTGACGTCCCGGTCGGTCCGGAACTGCTCGGCCGCGTTGTCGACGCGCTCGGCAACCCGATCGACGGCAAGGGCCCGATCAACGCGACCCGCCGTTCGCGCGTCGACGTCAAGGCTCCGGGCATCATTCCGCGCAAGTCGGTTCATGAGCCGATGTCGACGGGCCTCAAGGCCATCGACGCTCTGATCCCGGTTGGCCGCGGCCAGCGCGAGCTCGTCATCGGCGACCGCCAGACCGGTAAGACCGCCATCATTCTCGACACGATCCTGAACCAGAAGGCCATCCACGATGCAGGTCCGGACAGCGAAAAGCTGTACTGCGTCTACGTCGCTGTCGGCCAGAAGCGTTCGACCGTCGCCCAGTTCGTCAAGGTTCTCGAAGAGCGCGGCGCTCTGAAGTACTCGATCATCGTTGCTGCGACGGCTTCCGATCCGGCTCCGATGCAGTTCCTGGCTCCGTTCGCCGGTTGCGCCATGGGCGAATACTTCCGCGACAACGCCCAGCACGCCCTGATCGGCTATGACGACCTGTCCAAGCAGGCCGTTGCCTATCGTCAGATGTCGCTGCTGCTGCGCCGCCCGCCGGGCCGCGAAGCTTATCCGGGCGACGTTTTCTACCTGCACTCGCGCCTCCTCGAGCGCGCTGCCAAGATGAACGACGAGAAGGGCGCTGGTTCGCTCACCGCTCTGCCGGTCATCGAAACGCAGGGTAACGACGTTTCGGCCTTCATTCCGACCAACGTGATCTCGATCACCGACGGCCAGATCTTCCTCGAAACCGACCTGTTCTATCAGGGTATCCGTCCGGCCGTTAACGTCGGTCTGTCGGTTTCGCGCGTCGGCTCGTCCGCTCAGATCAAGGCGATGAAGCAGGTTGCAGGCTCGATCAAGGGTGAACTCGCCCAGTATCGTGAAATGGCCGCCTTCGCCCAGTTCGGTTCCGACCTCGATGCCGCAACGCAGCGCCTGCTGAACCGCGGTGCTCGCCTGACCGAACTCCTGAAGCAGCCGCAGTTCTCGCCGCTGAAGACGGAAGAGCAGGTTGCTGTGATCTTCGCCGGCGTCAACGGCTACCTCGACAAGCTGCCTGTTGCCCAGGTCGGCAAGTTCGAGCACGGCTTCCTGTCGTACCTCCGCTCGGAAGGTAAGGAAATCCTCGACACCATCCGCACCGAAAAGGCCATCAGCGACGCGACGAAGGGCAAGCTCACGGCTGCTCTCGACAGCTTCGCCAAGTCTTTCGCGTAATCGGGCTCAAGCTCTAGGACGGACCAAGGATGCCTTCACTCAAGGATCTGAAAAACCGGATCGCCTCCGTCAAGGCGACGCAGAAGATCACCAAGGCGATGAAAATGGTCGCCGCGGCGAAGCTTCGGCGTGCGCAGGAGGCGGCCGAGGCCGCCCGGCCTTACTCGCAGCGCATGGCCTCTGTTCTGGCCAACATCTCGGCTGCCGTCACCGATGCTGACGGTGCGCCGCTGCTGATGACCGGAACCGGCAAGAGCGATGTGCATCTGCTCGTCGTCTGCACGGCCGAACGCGGCCTTTGCGGCGGCTTCAATTCGCAGATTTCGCGCTTCGCCCGCGACCATGCCCGCAAGCTTCTGGCCGAAGGCAAGACGGTGAAGATCTTCACCGTCGGCAAGAAGGGCTATGACGTCCTCCGCCGCGAATACGCATCGCTGATCGTCGAGCGCAAGGAACTGCGCGACGTCAAGCGCATCGGCTTCGACAATGCCGACACCATCGGCAAGCGCATCATCGAGATGTTCGAAGCTGGCGAATTCGATGTCTGCACGCTGTTCTATTCCGAATTCAAGTCGGTGATCAGCCAGATCCCGACGGCACAGCAGCTCATTCCGGCTTCGGCTCCGGCCGTCGTCGAAGAAGATGCTGCCCACAAGGGCGCCGTCTACGAATACGAGCCGGATGCGGCTTCGATCCTCGCGGACCTGATCCCGCGCAACATCTCCGTCCAGATCTTCCGCGCGTTGCTCGAAAACGTCGCCGGCGAGATGGGTGCCAAGATGAGCGCGATGGACAATGCGACGCGCAACGCTGGTGAGATGATCAACAAGCTGACGCTGAACTACAACCGTCAGCGCCAGGCACAGATCACCAAGGAATTGATTGAAATCATTTCGGGCGCGGAAGCGCTCTGAGGTTAGGAAAAGAGGGTAAGAATATGGCTGACGCAGCTACCCCCGCAGGTTCTCTCGGTAAGGTTACTCAGGTTATCGGCGCCGTTGTGGACGTTGCTTTCGAAGGCGAGCTCCCGGCGATCCTGAACGCGCTTGAGACCGATAATAACGGCAATCGTCTGGTTCTCGAAGTCGCACAGCACCTCGGCGAAAATTCCGTCCGCACCATCGCCATGGACTCGACCGAAGGTCTCGTTCGCGGCCAGCCGGTCAAGGACACGGGCGCGCCGATCTCGGTTCCGGTTGGACATGAGACGCTCGGCCGCATCATGAACGTCATCGGCGAGCCGGTCGACGAAGCAGGTCCGCTGAACACCGCCAAGAAGCGCGCCATCCACCAGGATGCTCCGTCCTACGTCGAGCAGTCCACGGAAGCGCAGATCCTCGTCACCGGCATCAAGGTTGTCGACCTGCTGGCTCCTTACGCAAAGGGCGGCAAGATCGGCCTGTTCGGCGGCGCCGGCGTCGGCAAGACCGTTCTCATCATGGAACTGATCAACAACGTCGCCAAGGCGCACGGTGGTTACTCGGTGTTCGCAGGCGTGGGTGAACGTACCCGCGAAGGCAACGACCTTTACCACGAAATGATCGAATCGGGCGTCAACAAGCACGGCGGCGGCGAAGGCTCCAAGGCTGCGCTGGTTTACGGCCAGATGAACGAACCGCCGGGCGCCCGCGCTCGCGTCGCTCTGACCGGTCTGACCGTTGCTGAAAACTTCCGCGATGAAGGCCAGGACGTTCTGTTCTTCGTCGACAACATCTTCCGCTTCACCCAGGCAGGTTCGGAAGTGTCGGCTCTGCTCGGCCGTATTCCTTCGGCCGTGGGCTATCAGCCGACGCTCGCCACCGACATGGGCCAGATGCAGGAACGCATCACGACGACGACGACGGGCTCGATCACCTCGGTTCAGGCCATCTACGTTCCGGCCGACGACTTGACCGACCCGGCACCGGCAACCTCGTTCGCCCACCTGGACGCAACGACGGTTCTGTCGCGCTCGATTGCTGAAAAGGGCATCTATCCGGCCGTCGACCCGCTCGACTCCACCTCGCGCATGCTCGACCCGATGGTCGTCGGCGAAGAGCACTACGAAATCGCCCGTAAGGTTCAGTCGACGCTGCAGCGCTACAAGGCCCTGCAGGACATCATCGCCATCCTGGGCATGGACGAACTCTCCGAAGACGACAAGCTGTCGGTTGCCCGCGCCCGCAAGATCGAGCGCTTCCTGTCGCAGCCGTTCTTCGTCGCCGAAGTCTTCACTGGTTCGCCGGGCAAGCTCGTCGCTCTCGAAGACACGATCAAGGGCTTCAAGGGCCTCGTCAACGGCGAATACGATCACCTGCCGGAAGCTGCCTTCTACATGGTCGGCTCGATCGAAGAAGCGATCGAAAAGGCCAAGAAGCTGGCTGCCTAATCAGGCCAATCCATCGGCGCGCGGCTTTGCCCGCGCGCCCTTGCCTTGCGAATAAGACAATCGAGAAGTGACGGGCCATGGCTGACAATTTCAATTTCGAACTGGTTTCTCCGGAGCGTCTGCTGCTGTCGGAACAGGTTATCGATGTCGTCATCCCCGCGAGCGAAGGCGAGATGACCGTCATGGCGAACCACGCTCCGACCATGACCACCATCAAGCCTGGTGTCGTCAAGGTGCATTCGGCTTCGGGCAAGAAGCAGGACTACGTCGTTTTCGGCGGTTTCGCCGACATCCTGCCGACCGGCTGCACGCTGCTCGCCGAATCCGCCGTTCCGGTCGAAGACATGAGCCGCGACGAGCTGGACCGCCGCATCAATGCCGCCAAGGCCGAGCTTGAGGATGCCGAGCATCACGAGCACAAGTCGCGCCTGGAGCACTTCATCATGGAACTCTCGCATCTGCGCGGCTCGATCCCTCAGGATTGATGAGATCCAAACATCGATGAGTGAGATGAAAGCGGTCCTACGGGCCGCTTTTTTGTTTGAAGACCCAGGCCGTCCTCGCCCTTCGAGGCTTCGACTTGCAGTCTCCGCACCTCAGGGTGAGGATGGGGCGAACTCCGAACATAAGCCGGCTCCTATGGCATGGGACCAGCTTCGTGGATGAGTCTTGTTCGGGAGGTCAGCCCTCATGGTGAGGCGCGCAGGCTCCCGAGCTCGTCGAAGGAGCCGGAGCCTCGAACCACGAGGGCGGATGAGGAGCGACTGCAATTACCGTCTGCCGAAGCGAACGCGGCGTTTCCTCCGAAGCCGCGTCAGACCTGCTGCCCCTCCAGCAGGAACCGGTGCAGTTGGGCCGCTTCCGGAGACAGCGAGCGAAAGCGCGGCGCACCGAGATAATATCCAAAGCCGCTATCGACGCGATCGTTGCCAACGGTGACGAGCGCACCGGATTGCAGATACTCCTCGATGAGGCCGAGGCTGCCGAGCGCTATGCCTTCGCCCCTAAGCGCCGCTTCCACTGCCATGATATAGGTGGAGAATGACAGTCGCGGCCTCGGCAGCTTGCCCTTCAGGGGATCGCCGATGCGGCCGAACCATTGGCGGAAGCTGATCCAGTGGGCGTTGGCGCGTTCGTAATCGATGAGATCGAGCCCGGCGATATCGACTGCCGTCAGCGCCTGCGGGTCGAGGCCACGAACTGACAGGTAGTCGGGCGAGGCGATCGGCACCAGCACTTCCTTCAAGAGCGGCGTCAGGCTCCAGCGCGGATGTTCTCCGGTGGAATAGATGATGATGAGATCGTTGTTCTCCGAGGCGAGTTCGGAATGGACGTCCGTGGTCAGCAGGCGAACAGAGATGCCGGGGCTCTCCTTGCCGAAATCCCTGAGCCGCTGCCCGAGCCAGAGATGGGAGATCGAGCCGCTCGCGGCGATCGAAATGATCTCGCCCGTGCCGGCGCGGAAGGGCTCCAGGCTTTCCTCCAGATATTCCAGTGTTGCGCGCACGCGCTGGAACAGCCGCTCGCCATCCGGCGTCAGTGCAAGGTTCCGGCCGCGTCGGGTAAAGAGCGTCGCGCCGAGGTGATCCTCCAGCCCCTTGATGCGGCGACTGACGGCGGCCTGGGTGATGTTCAGTTCCCGGCCGGCGCGGGAAAAATTCATGGCGCGCGCGGCTGCATCGAACACGCGGAAGGCTTCCAGCGGAATTTTCTCCAGCATTGGCTCTCCATAACTTCAGATCATCAATATTCCCGATAATTGCGCGGATTTGAAGATCTGAAATTGTGATGCAGGATCATGGGCATCAAATCAGCCGCTTTTCCAAGGTGATCTCGCGTGTCCTTTTCCATTTCCGCCATTCCTGACATTCATTTCGGCGACGGAGCTCTCTCCGGCCTTCCCGCGGCGGTCAAATCCTTCGATGGCGTTGGCACGGTTTTGCTTGTCATCGATGCCTTCCTGGCGCAGTCCGGTCTTGCCGCCAAGATCAGCGCCGATCTTGCCGAAGCGGGCGTGAAGATGCAGGTCTTTTCCGATTTTGCCGGCGAGCCAAAACTTTCGCATCTGCATGCGGCGATCGAAGCCGGGCAGGGGGCGGATATGGTGATCGGCATCGGCGGCGGCTCGGCGCTCGATATCAGCAAGATCGTCGCCTGCTGCATCGCTTCGGGCGAAGATCCGATGCATTATGCGCTAGCCGCCAACCCGCTGCCGAAGAATCCGCTGAAGAAGATCATGATCCCGACCACGGCCGGCACGGGTTCGGAAACATCGGCCACGAATATCTTCGCGGGACCTGAAGGCAAGAAGCTCTGGATCTGGGGACCGGAGACGAAGGCCGATCTCGTCATTCTCGATCCGGCACTGACGAAGACCCTGCCCGCCAGCCTGACGGCATGGTGCGGTCTCGACGCTTTCATCCATGCCTTCGAAGCAGCCACGAACCGCAACACCCATCGCGGTGCACAGTTCTATGCGCATCAGGCGCTGCAGCTGCTGACCGGTGCGCTGGAAACGGCCGTGAAGCAGCCCGATGATATGGCCGCTCGCGGCGATGTGCTGCTCGGCTCCTGCTTTGGCGGCATTGCCATCGACAATTGCGGCACGGCGATTGCGCACAATATCAGCCATGCGCTGGCGGGCCTTGGTCCCGTTCACCATGGTCTTGCAACCGCACTCGGCTTCGAAGCGACGCTTCCATGGCTCGTGGAATCGGATACGGCAGATCTGAACGCCGCTGCCAAGGCCTGCGGCCTTGAGAGCGCCGCCGAACTGCCCGCTTTCGTCTCCGACTGGATGGATCGCTGCGGCATTGTCCGTTCGCTGCCCGCGGCCTTCAAGCCGTTCGACGAAGCTGATCTCGCCCGCGAAATGCGTGCGCCGGAAAACCAGCCCATGCGGCGCTCGACGATCCGCGATGTGACGGATGCCGATATCGACCGCTTTGCCGCCGCCGTCATGGCGCTGCCGAAAGGAATCTGAGATGACCAAGAACTACACGCGCGATTATTGGGAAGACGTTCTTTCCGGCCTCAAGCCGGAAGGGCGTCATTTCATAAACGGTGCCCATCGCGCCGCGGCCTCGGGCGAGACCTTCACCCGCATCCGCCCGATGGATGGCAAGCCCGGCGCTGAGCTTGCGCGCGGCGATGTCGCCGATGTCGATGCTGCGGTCGCCTCTGCCCGCGCGGCCTTCGAAAGCGGTGTCTGGCGGAAGAAGGAGCCGCTGGAAAAGAAGAAGATCATGCTGAAATGGGCCGATCTCATTCGCGCCCATGGCGACGAGCTGGCCATGCTCGAGACGATCGATGTCGGCAAGCCGGTCATGGCGTCGCTTGGTGTCGATGTGCGTCTTTGCGCCGACGGCATTCAATTTTACGGCGAAATGATCGACAAGATGTATGACGAGATTGCGCCGACCGGTCCGAATGCGCGCGCATTGGTCCGTAAAGTGCCGCTCGGCGTCATCGGCGCGATCACGCCCTGGAACTATCCGATGATCATCGATGCCTGGAAGCTCGGGCCGGCGATCGCTGCCGGCAATTCCGTGGTGCTGAAGCCGGCCGAACAGTCTTCGCTTTCGGCGATCCGCCTTGCCGAGCTGGCGATCGAAGCCGGCTTGCCGGCAGGCGTCTTCAATGTGGTGACGGGTTACGGTGAAGAGACCGGCAAGCCGCTGGCGCTGCACATGGATGTCGACATGATCGCCTTTACCGGCTCCACCGAAGTCGGCAAGCTGATCATGGGTTATGCGGCGCAATCGAACGTCAAGCGCGTGGCGCTGGAACTTGGCGGTAAGTCGCCGCTGGTCGTGTTCGAAGATGCCGATCTCGATGCCGCAGCCGTGGCTGCGGCCTGGGGTTGCTTCTACAATTCCGGCGAGACCTGCCATGCCTCGACGCGCCTCATTGTGCAGCGTTCCGTGCAGGACAAACTGATCGCAAAGATCGAGGCGGTGACCCGCTCCGATATCGCGCTCAAGCATCCGCTCGACCCCGCAGCGCAGATCGGCGCCTTGATCGAGGAAGAGCACATGAACAAGGTGCTGGCGATGATTGCTGCCGGCGAGAAGGAAGGCGCGCGCCGTGCCTTCGGCGCCGAGCGCGTCTTGAGCGAAACCGGTGGCTATTACGTCTCGCCGGGCGTTTTCGTCGACATGACCAACGATATGAGCCTGGCACGACAGGAAATCTTCGGCCCGGTTCTCGCAGCCATCCCCTTTGACACCGAAGAGGAGGCGCTGAAGATCGCCAATGACACGATCTATGGCCTTGCCGGAGCGGTCTTTACCAGGGACATGGATCGCGCTCACCGCTTTTCCGAAGAGATCCATGCGGGTACGGTGTGGATCAACACCTATGACATGTCGAACTTCGCGACGCCGTTCGGTGGCTTCAAGCAGTCCGGTTTCGGCCGCGACCGCTCGGTGCATGCGATCGATAAATACTGCGACTACAAGACGATCTGGCAGCAGTTCGGCTGAGGATTGAAGTCAGCATGATCCCGTCCGAAGCGGCGACGCTTGCGGGATCATGCCTGGAGGATAAGGGGAGCATAATGAGCAAGATCGTTTCCATCGAAATCACCCATCACCGCCTGCCGCTCGATCCGGCGTTCAAGGCGAGCTGGGATGGCCGTCCGCGTAAGCATTTCGATGCGACCATCGTGCGCGTCCGAGATGATGAGGGACGTGAAGGCATCGGCTCCGGCGACCTGATGAAGGGTTTCGAGGGACATGAGGATCTGTTCATCGGGCAGGATCCCCGGCACGTCGAACGGCATTATGAAGTCCTCTCGCACATCAATTTCCATTATGGCCGCTGCTGGCCGATGGATCTGGCGCTGTGGGACCTATCCGGCAAGATCACCGGCGAGCCGGTCTGGCGGATGCTCGGCGGCCGTGCCAGCCGTGTAAGGCTCTATGCCTCCTCCGGCGTGCTGCGCGAACCCTCGGCCATGGCAGATCAGGCCGAGCGCTATATCGACGAAGGCTTCCCGGCCATGAAGGTGCGCTTCTCCTCGTCCTCGGGCGGCCGCGGCGGCTGGCGCGAGGACGTCAAGGCGCTGGAAGCGATCCGCGCCCGCGTCGGCGACCGGCTGGAACTCATGGTCGACTGCAATCAGGGTTGGCGCATGCCCTGGGATACGACGCTCCCCTGGACCTTCAAGGACGCGCTGGCCGTTGCCAAGGAGCTGGAGCGGCTCGGCGTCTACTGGATGGAAGAGCCGCTGCATCGCTCGGACCGCAAGGGCATGAAGGAATTGAAGCAGGCAACGTCGGTCCGGATCGTTGGCGGCGAGATGACGCGCGAGCTCTACGAGTTCCGCGATATCATCGAGGAACGTGCTTTCGATGTCATCCAGCCCGATGTCGCGCTTGTTGGCGGCATTACCGGTTGCCGGCGGCTCGCCTATCAGGCGCGCGAGGCGGGCGTGCAGTTCACGCCGCATTCCTGGACGAACGGTATCGGCGTGTTGGCTAACGCGCATCTGACGGCCGGCGTTGCCGATGCCGCCTGGCTCGAATACCCCTATGACAATCCGGAATGGAGCGAAGCCCGCCGTGACTATCCAATGGCCGCGCCGCTCAAGCATGATGCCGGCTGGCTGGATCTCGGCGTCGCGCCGGGGCTCGGTATCGTTCTCGATGAAGAGCGGCTGAGGGCGACGCGCATCTAGGATGCATTCAGCAATTCTCGCCGGCGCTGCCTCCTTCCACGACCCGTCAAGCAGTGGCGGGTCGCATGACTTTACCTTCCCGTGTCCGCGCCCACTGAATGACGGGGCGCTCGAGCAGCACATAGCTCAGCGTGCCGATAGCGAAGATGATGGCGGCTGCGATCAGGCTCGAGACTATCCAGCCGCCCAGCACATTGTCCGAACCTGCCCCGAAAGACGAGGGGAATAGCTGTGGCATCAAGGTCAGCACGATATCCTGCCAGATGTAGACCCCGAAGGAGACTGTGGCGACATAACGGCTTACGGGATTGTCGAGCAATTTTGCCAGCAGTAGCGATTGCGGAAGCGTGCAAAGCGCGATCGCGACCGCTAGCGGAAGCAACGGGAATTGATAGGGAATGCCGAGCCAGGCATAGCCCTCCGCCGCGCCGCCGATCGACTGCGGCAGCTGCCACGCACCCATGACGATCGCGAGCACGCCGATGGTGTCATAGATTACCGAGCGGCGGGCCGGGAGGGCGGTCTGGATGCCCGCGGCGAGCGCGCCGATCGCGAATATCGCAAAGAAGCCGATGGGGTTGTAGCGCGGCATCCATTCCTTGGCGCCACCCTGGAAGCCATATTGCCATCCCCGCCCGACGCTGTCGGTCGGGAGATAGGTGACGACAAGCCAATGGCCGACCAATGATATCGCGATGATGCCGATCCAGAGCAGGCGGCTGACGAGCATGGAGCGCGATCTCAATTTCGGATGAAACAGCAGCAGGAAACCGACCGGCAAGAGGACATAGCAGGTCGTCTCGAAGGGGATCGACCATAGAGGCCCATCGCCCTGCACCGGGAAAAAGGTGCGCCAATGCCATTGGCTCATCAGGAAGAAACCGGCCATATAGCGGCCGATCAGTTCCGCATCCAACGGAAAGCCGTAGATCGTGAAGCTGATCAGGAAGCCGACCGTCAGGGCAAACCAGAAGCCCGGCAGGATACGCGCCGCGCGGCGCATGGCGTAAATCTTTAGTGAAGGCAAAGGTTGGGCCTTATCCAGCGCCTGCCAGAAGGGACGGGCCAGAAGAAAGCCGCTGAGGACGAAGAAGACCGAGACACCGTGGTTGCCGAAGCGCGCGATTATGAAGGTCATATCCAGATCCGGAGGGATCTTGTAAAAATTCATTCGGAGCACGAGATGGTGAACAAGCACCATCAGACATGCGACGGCGCGCATGAAATCCGCTCCTCCCAGCCGCTTCCCGTTCTCCATTCCCGTATCCGCCCGAGATCTCCTCCTATTGCGTTAGGTCATCGCGACCGTTTCGGCAAGCGTGATCCTTGAAGGCAGGACGCCCGGACCCGTGGTGCCGGATCCGGGCATCGAACCGATCTCCCGCACCTGCCAGAAACGAGAGATCGGATTCCTATGTCTGGGAGAGGGATCAGGCGGCTGCGGAGCGATAGGGGCGCGTCGTGCGTGCCGGTTTCAAGGCGTTGCTCCACCAGTTCAGCCGCGCGATCATGAGAACAAGTGATTTTCGCGCATCGAGCGGGTTTTCCAGCGTACCATCCTCGGCAAATCTGCCCCACGGATTGGCGAAGCTGACCGTATCGCGCACGGTGACCGTATGCAGTTCGGCAAAGACGAGCCGCAACTGTTCCACGGCGCGCAGGCCGCCGGAGATGCCGCCATAGGAGACGAAGGCGACAGGTTTGCCATGCCAGGGTTCGTAGACGAGATCGAGCACGAATTTCAGCGAGGCGGTGAAGCTGTGATTGTATTCCGGCGTGACCACGATGAAGGCATCGGCATCCGAAAGCCGCTCAGAGAGAGCCGCGACGCCGGGATGCTCGCGGTTGTGCGCAAAAGGCAGGTCGAATTCGAGGGGGTCGATCAGGTCGATGTCTACAAGCGGATAGTGCGCCAATTCGCGGGCAACCCAGTTGACCACCCGGTCGCACAGCCGGCCCGGGCGCGTACTGCCGTAGATGATCGCCAGCCGGGTTCTTTCTGTCATGTCATGCTCCTGCTTTACGCGGTTCGGAGCCAGGGTTATAAAACCTCAAGTAAAGTTAAGGTCAATAGCGAATTATGGGAAAAATCGATCCTGCTCAATTTTCGAAGCTGCTGACGGTCGGCGAGGTCGCGGCACGTAGCGGAGTGGCGGTATCCGCACTGCATTTCTATGAGGCGAAAGGCCTGATCGAGAGCCATCGCAGCCGCGGCAACCAGCGGCGTTACCCCCGCGAAGTGTTACGGCGGGTTGCTGTCATCAAGGTAGCGCAAAGGGTCGGCATCCCGCTTGCAGAGATTCAGGCGGCTCTTCAATCATTGCCACAGGGGCGCACGCCGACGGCGTCGGATTGGAAGGCGCTTTCGGAGCAGTGGAAGGACGATCTCGACGACCGCATCAAACGCTTGCAGGGACTTCGCAATCAGCTGGACAGCTGCATCGGCTGTGGCTGTCTTTCGCTCGACAGCTGTCCCTTGCGCAATCCCTGGGATACGCTTTCCGAAGAAGGGGCTGGGCCGCGATTGCTTGATCCCGGAGAGTGAATTGAACGCTCAGGCGTGGACGTGGCTGTCGGCCATGTAGCTTTCGAGCGCTGCGGCTTCATCCTTCGAGAGATAGAGGCCCTTCTTGGAGCGGCGCCAGAGAATGTCGGCGGCGCTATAGGCCCATTCCTGCTCGACCAGATACCGCACTTCCGCCTCGTAGAGATCGCTTCCAAAACAGCGGCCGAGATCGGCGATCGTCTTTGCGTTGCCAAGGATCATCGTGGCGCGCGTCCCATAGCGGCGAATGAGGCGGCGGGCGTGCTGATCGGCGAGGAAGGGATAGCGTGATTTCAGCTTGGAGACTTCGGCATCGTAGCCGCGAACGGGAAAGTCGCCACCCGGCAGCGAGCTCCCGGCGGTCCAGGGCGTGCCCTTGAGGCCGATCGCCTCGCCGATCTTCTCCAGCGCATGCTCGCCCAGGCGACGATAGGTGGTGAGTTTGCCGCCAAAGACATTCAGCAACGGTGCCTGGCCCTCTTCGCCCTCGACCTTGAGAACGTAGTCGCGTGTCGCTTCCTGTGCCTTGGAGGCGCCATCATCATAGAGCGGGCGAACGGCCGAATAGGTCCAGACGATATCTTCGGGTCGTACCGGCTCCTTGAAATATTCGCTGGCAGCGTTGCAGAGATAGGTGGTTTCGTCCTCGGTAATCTTCACATCCTTCGGATCGTCCTTGTAGTCGCGATCCGTGGTGCCGATCAGGGTGAAATCCTGCTCGTAGGGAATGGCGAAGATGATGCGGTTGTCCGGGTTCTGGAAGAAGTAGGCGCGGGGACCATCGAACTTCTTGCGCACGATGATGTGGCTGCCCTGAACGAGGCGGACATTGTGGACCTGGTTCTTGCCGAAGGCATCGGAGAGGACATGATCGACCCAGGGGCCTGCGGCATTGACCAGCATGCGCGAGCGAAACTCGCGCTTCTCGCCGCTGATCGTATTTTCCGTTTCGATCACCCAGACCGCGCCTTCGCGGCGCGCCGAGACCACCTTCGTCCGCGGCATGATCGTCGCGCCGCGATCGGCTGCGTCGCGGGCGTTCAGCACCACCATACGGGCATCGTCGACCCAGCCGTCGGAGTATTCGAAAGCCTTGGTGAAGAGGGCCTTCAGCGGCTTGCCCGCAGGATCCTTCTTCATGTCCAGCGTCGCCGTCGGCGGCAAGAGCTTTCGGCCGCCGAGGTGATCGTAGAGGAAAAGGCCAAGGCGGATCAGCCAGGCCGGCCGGATGCCGCCCTTGTGATAGGGGAGCACGAAGCGCATCGGCCAGATGATGTGCGGTGCCATCGCCCAGAGCACTTCGCGCTCCATCAGCGATTCGCGCACGAGACGGAATTCATAGTGTTCGAGGTAGCGCAGTCCGCCATGGATGAGCTTGGTGGCGCCGGATGACGTGCCCGAGGCGAAGTCGTTCATCTCGGCAAGCGCGACCTTGTAGCCGCGTCCGATGGCGTCGCGGGCGATGCCGCAGCCATTGATACCGCCGCCGATAACGAAAATGTCGTAGACCTGCTCGCTCACCCGCCCCTCCGCAAAGGTCAGCCATCCCCTGAAGATGGAAATCGAAACTAATCCATCTAAAGCGAAACAGATACGAATGTCAAACGAACGTTTCTTGACAGAAAGTGCGCCGATCAGGCCGATCTGCGAGAGGTTTCCACGAGATGCACGTCATGTTCCGCGGCGATGGAGCGCACGGATTCGATACTACATTCGTCTGTTACGAACGTATGAACCTGCGACAGATGGCCGATGCGAACCGGGGCGGTTCGTTCGAACTTGGTGCTGTCGGCGACGAGGATGACATGCCGGGCATTGGCGATGATGGCCTGCGCGACTTTCACTTCGCGAAAGTCGAAATCCAGAAGCGCACCATCGGGATCGATCGCGGAGGCGCCGATGACGGCATAATCGACCTTGAACTGCTTGATGAAATCGACGGCAGCCTCGCCGACGATACCGCCATCCGAGCCGCGCACGACACCGCCGGAAATCACGACCTCGATGGATGGGAAAATACGTAACTTGTTGGCAACGTTGATATTATTGGTAATGACCATCAGCTCGTGATGGCCAAGGAGTGCTTCGCCGACGGCTTCCGTCGTCGTGCCGATATTGATGAAAAGCGAGCTGTTGTTGGGGATCAGGCTTGCCGCAGCGCGGCCGATCGCATGTTTTTCGGGCGCGGCGATGGATCGTCTCGCCTCATATTTCACGTTCTCGGTTCCGCCGGGAAAAATCGCGCCGCCATGCACGCGTGAGAGCACGCGCCCATCGCAGAGATCGTTGAGGTCCTTGCGGATGGTTTGCGGCGTGACCGAAAAGCGCAGCGCCAGCTCCTCGACCAGCACTCGCCCTTCCGCCTTGGCGATGTCGAGTATCTCAGTCTGTCGCCCGGACAGGAACATGGCTTTCGCTCCCTTTCTTTCGTTTTTTCGTCATCATATGATAAAGTGAAAATTCCGCAATTACCGGCGCGCGAATAGTGCGATTGGGGAGGTTATCGTGTTTCATCCGAAGCTATTCGAAAATCGCAACGTCGTGGTCACCGGCGCCGGCCGAGGCATCGGGCTGGAGGTGGCGCGGCAGTTTCTCGATTGCGGCGCCCATGTGCTTGTCCATGTCGGCCGTGACGCCGGGCGCCAATTGCCCGACTTTCTGATGGAGGCAGAGGCCGATCGCCGCGCCTTTCTCATTGCCGGCGATTTCGCCGCCGGCAATGGCACGCGCGATTTCGTCAGCGCTGCCGGCGAGCGTTTCGACCGCGTCGACGTGCTGGTCAACAATGCAGGCACCATGGTCGGGCGATTTCCGGCCGGCGAGCTGACGGACGAACAATACGAGCAGATCGTTCATCTCAATCAGACTTCCGTCATGGAAGTGACGAGAGGGCTGTTGCCGCTGTTGCGGGCTGCCGGGCAGGCTGCGATCGTCAATACGGTTTCGATTTCCGCGCTCACCGGCGGCAGTCCTGGATCTGCGATCTACTCGGCCTCGAAAGCGTTCGTCACGACCTATTCGAAAGCATTGGCGCGCGAGCTGGCGCCTGATGGCATCCGGGTGAACTGTGTCTCGCCCGGCACGATAGCGACCGACTTTCATGAGCGTTATTCCTCCAGGGAGAAGCTGGAGCAGACGCGCAAATCGATTCCGCTTCAGCGCCTGGGCACATCGGAGGATTGCGCGCCCGCCTACCTTTTCCTCGCGGCGCCCCTGCTTTCCGGTTACATCACGGGGCAAGTGGTCGAGATCAATGGTGGTCAGCTTATCTGCTGATAAAACGGACCTTTTTTGGTTTTTCATGTCTTTTTTGAATCAGCTTGTGATTTGATAATATTATAAGCATACCTCCGGGGATTTCTTACTAGAGGCTGTGCCATGTCGTCGTCTCTACCGCAGGGCGGTGAAGCGGAACGCGATGTCGAGGAAATGACTGATAGGGCGCGAAAGGCGAGCGCCCTGCTGAAAGCACTATCGCATGAGACCCGCTTGGCAATTCTCTTCACGCTTGCCAAGCGCGAAAAAACGGTGATGGAGCTCGAGGCTCTTCTCGATCTGCCGCAGGCCGTTGTGTCGCAGCATCTGGCGCGCCTTCGCCTGGACAAGCTGGTCGATACGCGCCGCGAAGGGCGGCTCATCCATTACGCCGTCGCACGGTCGGAAATCTGCGCCGTCGTCGATTCGCTGCAGAAAGCCTTCTGTCAGACCGATCGCTGATGCCTGAAGCCGCCTTGCATGTTGCGCTCGCCATGCGGCCGGTCTAACTCTTTCGTTGCGGGAGAGTGGGATGATCGAGAAGCTGGAATTCTTCATAGCGCTGGCGAATCAGAAGCATTTTGGCCGCGCAGCGGAAGAATGCGGTGTGACGCAGCCGACCTTGTCTGCGGCCATCCGCCAGCTGGAGGACCAGCTCGGCGTGATGCTTGTCAGCCGTGGTTCGCGCTTTCAGGGATTGACGCCCGAGGGGCAGCGCGTCTTGGAATGGGCGCGCCGCATTGTCGGCGACAGCCGCACCATGCGCGAGGAGATGCGCGCGGCGCGCAAGGGTCTTGCCGGCCATATCCGCATTGCGGCCATTCCAACGGCGCTTGCGATGGTGCAGAAAATCACCACGCCTTTTCAGGAGAGGCATCCGGACGTCACTTTCTCCATTTTATCGCGCAATTCGCTGCAGGTTTTGAGCCTGCTGGAAAATCTCGAGATTGATGCCGGCATTACCTATTTGGAAAACGAGCCGCTTGGCCGGGTTACCAGCGTGCCACTCTATGCAGAACGCTATCATCTCATTACGGCGGCCGGCAGCCCGTTTTCCGAGCGCAAGACTGTCACCTGGAAAGAGGTCGGCGATCTTCGGCTTTGTCTATTGACTGCCGACATGCAAAACCGCCGCATTATCAATCGGCATCTCAAAGAGGCGGGCGTCGCAGCCAAGCCGACGCTCGAATCCAATTCGATGATCGTGCTGTTTTCGCATGTGCAGACCGGGCGCTGGGCGAGCATTATGCCGAAGAATATCGCCGATTCTTTCGGTTTTCCGGCCGATATTCGCAAGATTCCCATCACGGAACCTGATGCCGAACATCTCGTTGGCCTGGTCGCCACCCACCGCGAACCCTTTACGCCACTCGTCTCTGCCTTGTTGCACGAAGCGAGATTGCTCGCGGAAGAGAGCAAGAATCGATAGAAAATTTCTATCGAGCAACGGGACTGCCTTATTGATCCTTTGCCGTCTCCCTGCGAGCTTATTCTCGTGGCGTGTCGATCGCGCGCCAGGAGGAAATGCCGCATAAGCCTTTTCCGAAGGTTCGCCTTCGATCTTCGGAGCTATGCGCGGGAGGCTGCTAATGAGTTTGAATCAGGCCGCGGGCGATATCGCAATCCGCGCCGGAACCATCATCGATAGCATGAAATCGATGGAGGGGCCGCTTTTGCCGATCCTGCACGGGATTCAAGAGGAATTCGGTTATGTGCCGCAGGATGCGCTGCCGCTGATCGCCAAGGCTCTGAACCTTTCGCGCGCCGAAGTGCATGGCGTCATGACTTTCTATCATGATTATCGCGATCATCCCGCCGGTCGCCATGTCCTGAAGCTCTGTCGTGCCGAGGCCTGTCAGTCGATGGGCGGCGATGCGCTCGCGGAGCGCGTCAAGCGGCTCTTGGGCATCGATTTCCATCAGACCACGCTCGATGGCAGCGTGACGCTGGAGCCCGTCTACTGTCTCGGGCTCTGTGCCTGTGCGCCGGCGGCAATGCTGGATGGCGAACTCTATGGCCGGCTCGATAATGAGGGCGCCGACGACCTCGTAAAGGAGGCGCGCCAATGACGCTGACTATCTATATCCCCCGCGATGCGGCCGCCCTTTCTCTCGGCGCCGAGAAGGTCGCGAAATCGGTCGCGCAGGAAATCGCCAAGCGCGGCCTGGATGCGCGCATCGTGCGTAACGGCTCGCGCGGCATGTTCTGGCTTGAGCCTCTGGTTGAAGTCGAGATCGACGGCAAGCGTATCGGCTACGGGCCGGTGAAGGCCAAGGATGTATCTGATCTCTTCGATGCCGGGCTCGCCGAAGGCGGCGAGCATCCGCTCTGTCTTGGGGAGGTCGAAAGCCTCCCATTCCTCAAGGAACAGACACGCCTGACCTTTGCCCGCTGCGGCATTATCGATCCGCTTTCGCTGCGGGATTATGAAGCCCATGGCGGCCTCAAGGGGCTGCGCCGCGCCATCGGCATGGCGGCTGGCGATATCGTCAAGGACGTCACCGATTCCGGCCTGCGCGGCCGTGGCGGCGCAGGCTTCCCGACCGGCATCAAGTGGAAGACGGTGCTCGATGCGCCCGGCGACCGCAAATACATCGTCTGCAATGCCGACGAGGGCGATAGCGGCACTTTTGCCGACCGGATGATCATGGAGGGTGATCCCTTCGTGCTGATCGAAGGCATGGCGATCGCGGGCCTGGCGACGGGCGCGACCAAGGGTTTCGTCTATACACGCTCGGAATATCCGCATGCGATCGCGGCGATGACGGAAGCGGTCGAAATCGCCCGCAAGGCCGGCATTCTTGGCGCTTCGGTGCTCGGTTCCGGCAAGGCGTTCGACATGGAAATCCGCACTGGCGCCGGCGCCTATGTCTGCGGCGAGGAAACGGCGCTGCTGAACAGCCTCGAAGGCAAGCGCGGCATCGTGCGCGCCAAGCCGCCGCTGCCGGCGCACAAGGGCCTGTTCAACTGTCCCACCGTCATCAACAACGTGATTTCGCTCGCCTCCGTTCCTATCATTATGGACAAGGGTGCTGCCTTCTATCGTGATTTCGGCATGGGCCGGTCGCGCGGCACGATTCCGCTGCAGATTGCCGGCAACGTCAAGCATGGCGGCCTCTACGAGACGGCTTTCGGCCTTTCGCTCGGCGATATCGTCGACAGGATCGGCGGCGGCACGATAACGGGGCGGCCGGTCAAGGCGGTGCAGGTGGGTGGCCCGCTCGGAGCCTATTTCCCGCGCGCCCTCTTCGACACGCCGTTCGACTATGAAGCCTTTGCGGCCAAGGATGGTCTGATCGGCCATGCCGGCATCGTTGTTTTCGATGATACCGCCGACATGCTGAAGCAGGCGCGCTTTGCCATGGAGTTCTGCGCGGTCGAAAGCTGCGGCAAGTGCACGCCCTGTCGCATCGGCTCGACGCGCGGCGTCGAGACGGCCGACAAGATCGCTAGAGGGATCGAGCCCGAGAAGAACAGGGTGCTGCTTGCCGATCTCTGCAACACGATGAAGTTCGGCTCGCTCTGCGCGCTCGGCGGCTTTACGCCCTATCCCGTGCTAAGCGCGATGACCCATTTCCCGGAGGACTTTTCTCCGGCTCCCTTGATTGAAGCGGCGGAGTAAGATCCATGTCCCTCGTTCCAGAAATCGACTACGGCACGCCGGCCTCCACTTCCGAAACCATGGTGACGCTGACCATCGACGGGCAGCAGATCACGGTGCCCGAGGGCACCTCGATCATGCGCGCTTCCATGGAAGCCGGCATTCAGGTGCCGAAGCTTTGCGCCACCGACATGGTCGATGCCTTCGGCTCCTGCCGCCTCTGTCTCGTCGAGATCGAAGGCCGCAACGGTACGCCGGCCTCGTGCACGACGCCGGTCGCGCCCGGCCTCGTCGTTCACACACAGACCGGCCGGCTGAAGGATATCCGCCGTGGCGTGATGGAGCTCTATATCTCCGACCATCCGCTCGACTGTCTGACCTGCGCCGCCAACGGCGATTGCGAGCTGCAGGATATGGCAGGCGCCGTCGGCCTGCGCGATGTGCGCTATGGCTATGAGGGCGACAACCACGTCAAGGCGCGCAACAACGGCGACATCAATCTGAAATGGATGCCGAAGGACGAGTCGAATCCCTATTTCACCTATGATCCTTCGAAGTGCATCGTCTGCTCGCGCTGTGTTCGTGCCTGTGAAGAGGTGCAGGGCACCTTCGCGCTGACCATCGAGGGCCGCGGCTTCGGCTCGCGCGTCTCACCCGGTATGCACGAGAACTTCATCGACTCGGAGTGCGTGTCCTGCGGCGCCTGCGTGCAGGCCTGTCCGACCGCGACGCTGACCGAGAAATCGGTGATCTCGATTGGTCAGCCGGAACATTCCGTCGTCACCACTTGCGCCTATTGCGGCGTCGGCTGCTCCTTCAAGGCGGAGATGCGCGGCGAAGAGCTGGTGCGTATGGTGCCCTGGAAGGACGGTCAGGCCAATCGCGGCCATTCCTGCGTCAAGGGCCGCTTTGCCTATGGCTATTCGACCCACAAAGACCGCATCCTCAACCCGATGGTGCGCGAGAAGGTGACAGATCCCTGGCGCGAAGTGACCTGGGATGAGGCCTTTGCCCATATCGCTACCGAGTTCAAGCGGCTGCAATATCAGTATGGCCGTGATTCCATTGGCGGTATCACCTCGTCGCGCTGCACCAATGAAGAGACCTTCCTGGTGCAGAAGCTGGTACGTGCCGGCTTCGGCAACAACAATGTCGATACCTGCGCCCGCGTCTGCCATTCTCCCACAGGTTACGGCCTCGGCCAGGCCTTCGGCACGTCGGCCGGCACGCAGAATTTCGACAGCGTCGAGCATTCTGATGTCGTCGTTGTCATCGGCGCCAATCCGACGGATGGCCATCCGGTCTTCGGCTCGCGCCTGAAGAAGCGGCTGCGCCAGGGCGCTAAACTCATCGTCATCGATCCCCGCCGCATCGATCTGGTGCGCACGCCGCATGTCGAGGCGAGCTATCATCTGCCGCTGAAGCCGGGCACCAATGTCGCCATGCTGACGGCGCTGGCCCATGTCATCGTCACCGAAGGCCTGTTCGACGAGAAATTCATCCGCGAGCGCTGCGACTGGTCTGAATTCGAGGATTGGGCCGCTTTCGTCGCCGAGCCGCGGCACAGCCCGGAGGAATCGGAAAAATACACCGGCGTTCCCGCCGATCTGGTGCGCGGTGCTGCCCGTCTCTATGCCAAGGGCGGCAATGGCGCGATCTATTACGGCCTCGGCGTCACCGAGCACAGCCAGGGCTCGACAACGGTCATGGCGATCGCCAACCTTGCCATGGTGACAGGCAATATCGGTCGTCCGGGCGTCGGCGTGAACCCGCTGCGCGGTCAGAACAATGTGCAGGGCTCCTGCGATATGGGTTCCTTCCCGCACGAGCTGACGGGCTATCGCCACATCTCCGACGATGCCACCCGTGATATCTTCGAAAAGCTTTGGGGCGTGAAGCTCAACAACGAGCCCGGTCTGCGCATTCCGAACATGCTCGATGCCGCCGTCGAGGGCACGTTCAAGGGCCTCTACATTCAGGGCGAGGATATCCTTCAGTCCGATCCGGATACCAAGCATGTCGCCGCCGGCCTTGCCGCGATGGAATGCGTCGTCGTCCACGATCTCTTCCTGAACGAGACGGCCAATTACGCGCATGTCTTCCTGCCCGGCTCGACCTTCCTGGAAAAGGACGGCACCTTCACCAATGCCGAGCGCCGCATCAACCGCGTGCGCAAAGTCATGACCCCGCGCAACGGTTATGCCGACTGGGAGGTGACGCAGAAGATGGCGCAGGCCATGGGGCTCGGCTGGAACTATACACATCCGTCCGAGATCATGGACGAAATCGCCGCGACGACGCCGACGTTCTCCCTGGTTTCCTACGACTATCTGGAAAAGATGGGCTCGGTGCAGTGGCCCTGCAACGAGAAGACGCCGCTCGGCTCGCCGATCATGCATGTCGACGGCTTCGTACGCGGCAAGGGCAAGTTCATCCGCACGGAATATGTCCCGACCGACGAGCGTACCGGCCCGCGTTTCCCGCTGCTGCTGACCACCGGCCGTATCCTCAGCCAGTACAATGTCGGCGCCCAGACGCGGCGCACCGAGAACGTTGTCTGGCACGCGGAGGACCGGTTGGAAATCCATCCGCACGATGCGGAGCAGCGCGGCATCCGCGAAGGCGATTGGGTCAGGCTCAGCAGCCGCTCTGGTGACACGACGCTTCGCGCACTGATTACCGACCGCGTTGCGCCCGGCGTTGTCTACACGACCTTCCACCATCCGGACACGCAGGCGAACGTCATCACCACGGATTACACCGACTGGGCGACGAACTGCCCGGAATACAAGGTAACGGCCGTACAGGTCTCGCCGTCGAACGGCCCGTCGCAGTGGCAGGTCGAGTATGACGAGCAGGCCCGGCAGTCGCGGCGCATTGTTGGGAAGATGGAGGCTGCTGAGTGAGTCGGAGGATGTGGAGGGATACCCCCCTCTGTCGCTTTCGCGACATCTCCCCCACAAGGGGGGAGATTGTTGCTGCGTGGCACTCTCCTCACAATATAATGAACATTATCCCCTTGGTAGCGTTGTCTGCGGATATCACAGGGGAGCGCGTTTTCCTCCTGCCGATCTCCCCCCTTATGGGGGAGATGTCACGAAGTGACAGAGGGGGGTATTCGTGTTCCACGAACGCCAAAGTTTGTGGCGTTGCCAAGGAATATGCTGGTATCGCAGCCATATGACCAAATTCACCCCCACAACCACCGTTCCCGAAACTGCCCGCCGCAACGGCTTGGTGCGCTCAGGCTCCCGCATTGTCCCCGAGGAAGTGCCGATCGCCTTTTCCTATGGCGGCACGTCACATGCGGTCATGATGGGAACGCCTGCTGATATCGAGGATTTTGCCGTCGGCTTCAGCCTGACCGAGGGCATTATTACCGATATCGATCAGATCGCGGCCGTCGAGCCGATCGAGGATGAGCAGGGGATCGATGTTCAGATCAGTCTGGTCGACGATGCGGCCGATGCTTTGCGGCTGCGACGCCGCCACATGGCTGGTCCCGTCGGCTGTGGCCTCTGCGGCATCGAATCGATCGAGCAGGCCGTGCGCAAGGTGCCCGACGTTTCCAAGGTCGAGCTGGCCTTGACGCAGAAGGATATCGTCAGCGCGATCGCGCTGCTCAATGATGCCCAGCCGCTGCATCGCGAGACGCGCGCCGTGCATGGGGCTGGTTTTTACATTCCGTCCGAGGGATTGCTTGCCGTGCGCGAGGATGTCGGCCGGCACAATGCGCTCGACAAGCTCTGCGGCGCGGTCATCCGCTCCGGCCACAAGGGAGCGGATGGCGTGGTGGCTGTTACCAGCCGTTTGTCTGTCGAAATGGTGCAGAAGGCGGCGATATTGGGCTGTTCCGTGCTGGTTGCCATCTCTGCGCCGACGGCGCTCGCCATCCGAACCGCCGAGGAGGCCGGCATGACGCTGGTGGCGCTGGTGCGTGGCGACGACTTTGAGATTTTCACCCATCCGCATCGCATCATCACGGGGAGCATCGCCGATGTCGCCTGACGAAACGCCGCACGGCAAGACCGAAACCAAACTCATCTACATGGCGAACCAGATTGCCACTTTCTTCAAGACGCAGCCGGCAGACGAAGCGGTGCAGGGGGTTGCAACTCATATCAACAAATTCTGGGAGCCGCGCATGCGCCGCCAGCTTTTCGCGATCATCGATCACGGAGACAGCGGGTTGAGCCCTTTGGTCTTGGAGGCGGCCTCGCTGATCCACAGACCCGCGCCGGTCGAGGAAGTTAAGTCGGCTTAATATTAGCATTGATGGTGTATTGGGATGGAGAGTGGAGGCTTCATCCTCGAATGCGATTCCTGTTGAGGGAAGGGGTGCCGGTCTTTGAAGCAAGGAGGAGTTGTTCATGACGGCTGCGGATACGAATATTTCCCGAGGCACGGCAACGGCGGGTCTGCTCGATCGTGAGCGCATCATTGCCAGGCCGGGCTTCAACCGGTGGCTCGTGCCGCCGGCGGCACTGGCGATCCATCTATGCATCGGCATGGCCTATGGCTTCAGCGTGTTCTGGCTGCCGCTCTCCAAGGCGCTCGGCACCCCGACGCCGGCTCCGGCAGAGTGCGCGAACCTCAATCTCCTGACCGCCCTGTTCACGACGAGCTGTGACTGGCGCGTCAGCGATCTCGGCTGGATCTATACACTCTTCTTCGTACTGCTCGGGTCTTCTGCCGCCATCTGGGGTGGATGGCTCGAAAAGGTCGGGCCGCGCAAAGCCGGCGTGGTCGCTGCCTGCTGCTGGTGCGGCGGTATTTTGATTGCGGCGATCGGCGTCATCTTCCACCAGCTTTGGATCATGTGGATCGGAGCGGGCGTCATTGGCGGTATCGGCCTCGGCCTCGGTTACATCTCGCCCGTGTCGACGCTGATCAAATGGTTTCCCGACCGGCGCGGCATGGCGACCGGCATGGCGATCATGGGCTTTGGCGGTGGTGCGATGATCGGCGCGCCGCTCGCCAGCCTGCTGATGAATCATTTCCGCACCGATAGTTCGGTTGGCGTCTGGCAGACCTTCATCGTCATGGCGGCGATCTATTTCGTCTTCATGATGGGCGGAGCCTTCGGCTATCGCCTGCCGCCCGCCGGCTGGCGTCCCGAGGGCTGGACGGCCCCTGCCGCCAAGAGCTCGATGATCACCACGAAACATGTGCATCTTCGCGATGCCCACAAAACCCCGCAGTTCTGGCTCATCTGGGCGGTATTGTGCCTCAACGTCTCGGCCGGTATCGGCGTCATCGGCATGGCGTCGCCCATGCTGCAGGAGATTTTTGGCGGAGCATTGATCGGCTTGCCGGATCTGAAATTTGCCGATCTCAGCAAGGACCAGATCGCGACCGTCGCGGCGATTGCCGCCGGCTTTGCAGGCCTGCTGTCGCTTTTCAATATCGGCGGCCGCTTCTTCTGGGCATCGCTGTCCGACAAGATCGGCCGCAAGAACACTTATTATTGCTTCTTCGTCATCGGCATCGTGCTCTATATCCTGGCTCCCTGGGCGGCCGGCATCCATAGCAAGGTGCTGTTCGTGGGCGCGCTCTGCATCATCCTGTCGATGTATGGCGGCGGCTTCGCGACGGTTCCCGCCTATCTCGCCGATATTTTCGGTACGCAGTTCGTCGGCGCGATCCATGGCCGGCTGCTGACGGCCTGGGCGACGGCCGGCATCATCGGGCCTGTCGTGGTCAATTACATCCGCGAGGCGCAGAAGGCGGCCGGCGTCGAAGGCGCGCAGCTCTATACCTTCACCATGTATATCCTGGCGGGCATGCTGGCGCTGGGGTTGATCGCCAACTCGCTGGTCAAGCCGCTTGCCGACAAATGGTTCATGTCGGATGACGAGGTGGCGGCGCTGCAGGCAAAGACCGCCGCGGCCAATGCCGGCCCCACCGGTTCTTTCGGCATCGGGACGGGCGGTTTCGACGGCAAGGCACTGGTCGCCTGGGCGTTGGTCGGCATTCCGCTGCTCTGGGGTGTATGGGTGACGATCAAGAGCACCTACGCCCTGTTCGGCTGAACGATCCTCTACAAGACGGAGAAGCCGCTCCGAAACCTCGGCGCGGCTTCTTGGCGTTCTGCAGGCCTTGCGGTCAGGCTGCGCGGTGCATCACCATATGGCGGATCATCGAGTCCGCCAGGCGGAACTGGGCCAGCAGCATGTGCAGCGCATCCGCCTCGTTGGCGAGCCTGAGGCTTGCGGCGGTGCTCTCCTCGACCATGGCAGCGTTCTGCTGGGTGGTCTGATCCAGCGAATTGATCGCCGAATTGATTTCCCGAAGGCCGATCGTCTGTTCCTTCGAAGCCTTCACGATGGCGGCGACATTGGTGTTGATATCGCCAACTTGGGTAACGATCTCTTCCAGTGCCCTGCCCGTCTGGCCGACAAGACCGACGCCGTTCTTGACGTGCTCACTGGAGGCGGTGATCAGCGCCTTGATCTCCTTGGCGGCGCTGGCGGAGCGCTGCGCCAGCTCGCGTACTTCCTGAGCGACGACGGCAAAACCCTTGCCGGCCTCGCCGGCTCTTGCCGCCTCGACGCCGGCATTCAGCGCGAGGAGATTGGTCTGGAAGGCGATGTCGTCGATGACATCGATGATGTTCGTGATCTCGCGAGAGGATTTCTCGATCTGATCCATGGCGGCGACGGCGTTGCGGACCACCGTGCCGGACTGTTCGGCGCCGCGCTTGGTCTCTGCCACCAGACGCCCGGCTTCTTCGGCCCGCTGGCTCGAATCGGCGACCGTCGTGGTGATTTCTTCCAGGGCCGCCGCCGTTTCTTCCACGGAGGCGGCTTGCTGTTCGGTGCGCCTCGAGAAGGCCTCGGCCGAATCGCCGAGCTCGCGCGAGCCGGCGGCAATGGCGCTGGCATTGTGGCCGACGGTGGTCAGCGTCTCGGAAAGCTTCACGATCGTCGCGTTGAAATCTTGGCGAAGCTGCTCCATGGAAGGCACGAAAGAGCGTTCGAGCGTTTTCGTCAGATCGCCTTCCGATAGGCTGCGGAGTGCGCCGGCAAGCTCGCTGATGGCGCTCATGCGCGAAGTGACGTCCGTCGCGAATTTCACGACCTTGTAGACCTTGCCGTCGGTGTCGACGATGGGGTTGTAGGCCGCCTGGATCCAGATTTCCTTGCCGCCCTTGCCGTAGCGGACGAATTCGTTGGCGATGAACTCGCCCTGCGCCAGGCGCGGCCAGAAGCGCTTGTATTCCTCGGTGCGGGCATAGGCCGGATCGCAGAAGATACTGTGATGCTTGCCGACGATCTCGGCGAGTTGATAGCCCATGGCATTGCAGAAGTTCTCGTTCGCCGTCCGGATTTCGCCGGTCGGCATGAATTCGATGACGGCCTGCGAGCGCGAGAGCGCCTCGAGCTTACTGGCATCGTCGATTGCCTTCTTCTTGGCTTCGGTGACATCGGCGGCGAATTTTACAACCTTCACCGGCTTTCCGTTGCGGAAGACGGGGTTGTATGAGGCCTGTATCCAGATCTCACGATTGCCCTTGGCAAGACGCTTGTAGGTGCCGGCATCGTATTCGCCGCGGCCGAGACGTGCCCAGAAATCATGATAGGCTGGCGTCGTGACATAGGTGGGATCGCAGAACATCCGGTGATGATTGCCGACGATTTCCTTCAGCTCATAGCCCAGCGCGCGGCAAAAATTCTCGTTTGCGGTCAGTGCCTTACCCTGAAGGTCGAATTCGATGATAGCCTGCGATTTGGAAACGGCGGAAAGAATGCGGCTCGTATCCGATGATAGACTGAACATTCCTATTCCCTCTTAGAAAGCTCGGGTGTGTCGGGCATCGATCAATTGCATCGAAGCGGGCGGCCGTGCTCCTCGGCACGCCGAAAGACGGTGTGCCGCAGGGGGAGGGTCGGAATGTTGAGATTGTATTTTCTTTCCTCGCTTCACAATCGATGATGGAGTTGCTTCCTTTAATTTTGGGTAAAAATTAGTGCATTAGAAATTACAATTTAAATAAAATATAACTAACTAAAATTAGGAGATAATAAAAAACCGCCGCGAGAGGGCGGCGGTTCTTAAAAAAGGACTATGTTGCGAAGTTACGCGGCGAGTTCGTCTGCTTCGCTTTCCTTGAACATCTTGGCGAGGTTCAGGAAGCAGATCATTCCGTTCTCCGTGGCGATGATGCCTTCGCAATAGGCGCGATCGAAGGAGGCGGTTACTTCCGGAACGGGTTGAACCTGTTCGGAAGCGATCGTCAGGATGTCCGAGACGCGATCGACCAGCATGCCGATGACCATATTGTGCACTTCGGCGACCACGATGGCGCTGCGCTCATTGGCGACCGTGCTCTGCATGCCGAGTTTGTAGGCAAGATCGATGATCGGGATGACCGAGCCGCGCAGGTTCATGACGCCGATGACGTCTGCCGGCGCATGCGGGATTGGCGTCGACGGCGCCCAGCCCCGGATTTCGCGGATCGTGGTGGTCTTGACGCAGAATTCCTGATCATGCAGCCGGAAGGCAATGATCTCCAGAGTCTCGCCGCTGAAGCTGGTGGAATTGATCGTGGCCATGAACGTTCTTCCCATTGAACCGTCACGCCGAATCCGACGTGTTCCTGCCACGATAAAACAAGAACATTGCTCAAACCTAAATCTATACAAGCGGTTTCGACTAGACAGGCTTTGAGGGATGCGGGGAAGGAGCCTTTTGCCAGGGACGGCGTGCGTCACTCGCCTTCGTGGCTCGAGACGGCCTGTTGGCCCCCTTACCCTGAGCGTGTCAAAGGGCGAGGTGGCCGGAGGAACGAGTGGCTCGCTCTTCCGGCAGGATGCTCAGCCGGTTTAAGAGCGCCTCAAGCAGCCCGTGTCGGGCGGTCGAAGATGCGCCGACCGAAGAGGCTCGCCGCCATTTCCACAAGCACACGGGCGCTCTTGCCGCGGTCATCGAGGAAGGGGTTGAGCTCGACGAGATCGAGCGACGAAACGAGGTTGCTGTCGGAGAGCATTTCCATGATGAGGTGCGCTTCCCGATAGGTCGCGCCGCCCGGCACTGTGGTTCCGACGCCCGGCGCGATGTCCGGATCGAGGAAATCGACGTCGAAGCTGACATGCAGCAGGCCGTTGGCGGCGCTGACGGTATCGAGCACCTTGCGCATGATGGCGGCGACACCCTGTTCGTCGAGGGAGCGCATATCGAAGACGTTGACGCCGTGCTCGCGGATTTCCTCGCGCTCGCGCGGATCGACGGAGCGGATGCCGACCTGGAAGACCTTCATCGGATCGACCAGCGGCCGCCCGGCCGGCAGAACGCCCTCGATCTCGGCCTCACCACAATAGTAGGCGACGGGCATGCCATGAATATTGCCCGAGGGCGAGGTGGCGGGGGAATTGAAATCGGAGTGAGCGTCGAGCCAGAGCACGAAGAGAGGCCGGCCGACCTCCGCCGCGTGGCGGGCCATGCCGGAGACGCTGCCCATGGAGAGACTGTGGTCGCCGCCAAGGATCAGCGGGAAGCCGCCCGATGATGCGACATCATAAACCTTCGCTTCCAGCGCGCGCGTGAAGGCGCCGACAATCTTCAGATTGTGAGCGTGGGGATGCTCCGGCAGGTCTGTGGCCGGCGCTGGGTGCAGGTCGCCGCTATCCGTGACGCGATGGCCAAGTTCGGTCAGAGTGGTTTCGATACCGGCGATGCGGAGCGCCGTCGGCCCCATGCCGGCGCCGCGACGGCCGGAACCTTCTTCCAGGGGAACGCCGATCAGGGTAACGGGAGTGGATTGCGTATTCATCGGCATTGCTCCGAGGGTTAAAGCGATTCCGGAAGAGGCCGCAGCGGCTTTTCTTTCGGAATCGCGTGAAAACAATGAGATAGAGCGGTTCGGGGAGTCCGTGAAGAGCCGAACCGCTCGGGATGATGTCGGGGCGCATTATCGATTGTCTGCATGACAGCAAAAAGATGGAAAATTGCCGAAAATCGACTAGCTTTCGACAGATTGATCAATTCGATTTAGCAGAATGACAAGTCATATGGATGACCTCGATCGCGACCTCCTGAGTGCGCTGCGCAACAATGCGCGCATCTCCGTTTCTTCCTTGGCTGCAGCGACCGGTGCGTCGCGCGCGACCGTGGCCGCCCGCATCGAACGGTTGGTGGAAAACGGCACGATTGCCGCCTTCACCATTCGCACCGGCCACGAGACCCGCGCCGCCGGCGTCAGGGCCATCGTGCTGATCGAGGTGCTCGGCAAGCTCGCCGACAAGGTGGCCGATCAGCTTCGCGGCCTGCCGCAGGTGAGAGCCTTGCACAGCACCAATGGCAAATGGGATTTCATTGCCGAACTCGAGGATCGCGATCTTGCCTCCTTCGACGAGACGCTACGCCGTATCAGGCTCATCAACGGTATCAATACGACGGAATCCAATATTCTGCTGAAGACCAGCAAGATGGGCTTTTGATCGTCGCTTTCCGGGAGAGACCGCTCACTCTCATGCTTCGAGGCTCCGGCCCCCTCGACAAGCTCAGAAGCCGATGCACCTCAGCATGAGGGCTGATCTCTTGAGGGTTGCCGGGAGATTCTTTCCGCCGCAGCCTGAGGTGCTTTGCCGCCTAAGCATTAGCGAAAGCGGCAAGGCCTCGAAGGGCGAGGCGGCCGCAGACCGGCTTGAGCAGAACGGTCCGCCATCACCTCAATATTCATGTTCGTAGACGATGCCGGCTTCGCCGGCGCCGTCCGAACCCGCCGCACCGCGCAGCTTCACGCCGCGCCCGACATTCAGGTTGATGATCGCCTTGGTGTTGTTGGAGGCGCCCTGCTGCAATTCGATATAGGTGCGTTTGTTCAGATACTTGCCGGCGCCGACCTGAGCCTGGCCGTTTGAATCCGTCGAGATATCCAGATCGTCGACTCCGAGATGACTGCGCAGGCCTTCGAATAGCGAGGTGGAGCGTCCGCCGGCCAGCTGGCTTGCCGCATCGGCGAGCTGGGCGATCTGCATGGCGGATAGTTTCGACATGGATTGGCCGAAGATCAGCTGCGCCAGCACCTCGTCCTGCGGCAGGGCTGGCGACGAGGAAAAGCCGATCTGCGGGTCGGTCGCCAGACCGGTGACATCGACCGTTATGGTGGTGGAGCCTGCCGTCGACGTCGCTTCCATGTTGAGCGCCGGCGTCAGGTCGCCGCCGAAGGTGATCTTGCTGGTATCGGTGAAATCCAGCCGGCGGCTCAAGATGGTCAGACGCCCGCGCCGCATGGTGAAACCGCCGGATACGACGGGTTCTGCTGCCGTGCCGCGCACGGTGATGTTGCCGCCGAGTTCGGCATCGATGCCGCGCCCGCGCACGAACATTTGCGAGGGGGCTTCGAGCTGCAGATCGATGCCGAGGGTGGTCGATTTGCTGCGCGGCGCCTCCGGCTTCTGGTCCTTGAACTGGGCGTTGACCGCAGCCGGTGCATTCTTGTGCTTGATGTTGATCTCCGACAACGATGCCGGCAGCTTCTGCGGCACGGTGATCGACGCCTTGTTGATCCGGAGATTGCCCGTCAGCATCGGCGCGGTCATCAGCGGTCCCTTGACGCCGAGCGTGCCGTTGACGGTCGCGGCGACGAGGGTTCCGTCGACATAGGTGGCATTGTTGAACTTCATCTGGATATCGGCAGGGAAGCCGCTATCCGGGGTAATGCCGATCGTGCCGCTGCCGGAAATGCTGCCGCCGCTGGTGAGATTGCCGCTCAGCCGCGAGATGACGGCCTGCCTGCCGTCGAGCGTGACCGTGACGGCTAGTCCGCTGAGCGTCAGGTTTCGCCGGACGTCGACCAGCTTGGCACCGTCGGTGGTAATCGAGCCTGATATGGCGGGTGCCGCCGTCGTGCCGCCGATCTGCATGTCGATTTTCGCCGTACCCGTCATGACCAGGCCCTGGGCGGCCAGCTGGCCCGCCAAGGCGTCGAACGGCAGATTACCGGCAAATTTCAGCGCCATCGCCTTGTTGCCGGCAATGGCGACGGTGCCGCCGCCATTCAACGCCAGGCCGCTCTGGCCGGTCAGGTTGGTGTTGATGGTCACGACGTTCTCGGCGAATTTGCCGTCGGCCTTGATGCCGAGCGGTGCGAGGCCGGCGGATTTGGTCTGGCTTGTTGCCGCCCCCGACCAATTGGTCTGGAAGACGACGGCGGGCGAAGTCGCCTTGCCGGTGACCGCCACTGTGCCCGAGATGACGCCCTCTGCCGCAAGCGTCGGCGCGAAGACATTGGCGAGGCTCGCAGGCAGGTTGGCAATCTTTGCATTGATGTTCAGGGCTTGCCCGGCGGTGCCGTCGACGGTCACCGAACCGCCACCGGTCTGGAGGGTCAGGCCATTCAGCGAGGCGATGCCGTCCTTGATGATGATCTTTGTCGGTGACGCGAGCTTCACCGGTATCGTGCGTGGTGCGCCTGCAAACGAGTCGAGGTTCACCGTCGTCTGGCCGCCGGCCGTTTCGACGCTGCCGCGTGTCGTCAGCGGTGCGCTGTCATAGGTCGATTTCAGATCGAAATCCGTGCGGCTGCCCTGCTGGGTGAAAGTCAGGTTGAGATCAGCGATGCGGTTGGCGCCGGAGGCGATCGTATCGGCGCGGACGCTGCCATTTGCGGAGAAGGCCTTGAGATCATCGACGGCAAGCGCCACGGCCGGCTTGCTGATGACGAGATCGTCGCGGCGGATGCCGCTGCCGTTGGCATTGACTTTCAGGCCGATCTTGCCGTTGGCGCTGGCGATATCGAGCGAGCCCTTGAGGTCACCCTCGGCCTTCTGTCCGGCAAGTGCGGCCAGCAGGCTAAGATCCGGCAAGTCGAAGGTCAGTGCACCTGTCGGCTCAAAGCTCGGTGAAAGATCCAGCTTGCCCTGCAGCTTGTTGGTACCGATTTCGGCTGCCAGCGATGGAATGCTGGTGCGGCCATCCTTGGAAACAGCGTCAGCAGTGATGCGGATCGGCTTGCCGTCGATCGCACCGCTCGCCTGAACCTTCGCCTGCGGTGCCTTGGGATCGGCAGTGCCGGTCACGTTGAGGTCAAGCGTATCCAGCAACCGTCCCGCGAGCTTGACATTGACGGCCTTGACCGTCGCATCGATGCCGAGCGCGGCGAGCGGTCCCTTGGCCTTGAGGCCGATATCGGCCTGTCCCTGTGCATTCGGGACGAGCTTGGAGAGGTCGAGTACCTTGCCTGATAGATCGGATGTCAGCGACTGGTCGTTGAGCGCGACATTGCCGTTGATCTCGGCGACGTTGGATTTCACGGCAAGATTGGAGAGCGTCATCTTGGTCGGCACCGTGCCGGCGACCTGGCCTTCCAGGGAGATCGTGCCTTCGAATTTGTCCGAGATGCCGTCCGGCAGCACGCCAGGCAGGGCAAAGAGCTTGAAATTGCCCGTCAGCGCCTTTGAAGACAGCGTGTATTTGCCGTTGACGGTGCCGCCGATGCTGGCGCTTTCGAGCGTTGTATTGTTGAAGCCGATCGTGTCGGGAGAGAGCTGCAATGGTGCGGTCAGCGCGATCGGCGCGCGGATGAGACGATTGAGGTCGGGGCTGACGAAAGCCGTCTGGCCGACGACGAGACGAAGCTGCAGCGGGCCGGACATGCCAGTGAGGTTGAAGGCATCGCTGCGGGCGCTGAGGTTGATCTGTCCAATATTGCCCTGAGGCGTGCTGGCGCTGTCGAGCGCGGCCTTGGCGTCGATCTTCACCGACTGGGCTGCGCCGGTGAGCGCGATGTCGACCCGCGAAATCAAGGCGCGGATCTCGCCGTCTTCCATCGGCCAGCGGAAATCGACGGGGCCGGAGGTGCCGATCAGATTGGCATTGAGACTGTTGTTGCCGGCGGGATCAAGGGTGCCCGATGCGGCAAGCACGGCGCTGCCGGTGGCAAGATTGCCGGTCTGGATATCGATCTTGCCCTTGCCGTCGAAGGTCGCCGAGAGATCGATGGTGGTCTGGCCGGCAAAGAGTGCCCGCATGGTCGGTGGCAACAGCGAGTCGACGTCGCCGCCGCCCTTGACGTCGATGTGGTGCAGGCCGTCGGTGGAAAGACTGTGATGGCCGCTGATCGCAACCGTCGGCTTGCCGTCGAGTGCTGCCTGCAGCTTGCCGGCCCAATTGGAGAGGGGGCCGTCACCGGAAAGATCGATATTGACGGCCGGGCCGCCCGGCAGGTGCAGAAGGCCGGCCAGCATGCCGTCGCGCGGTTCTGAAATCTGCGTCTTCAACTTCAGCTGGTTCTCGGCCGGTGCGAAGGCGATATCGGCGGAAAGCTTGGCATCCGGCACATCGTGCCTGGAGGCATTAAGCGTCAAGCCCATGCTGCTGCTGTTTGCCTTGACGCTGCCATCGGCGGCCAGAATGAAATCCTGTCCGGCAACAGCCTGTCCGATGCGCAGGTCAGGCAGGGCGATCTTGTCGATATCGATGGCGATGGGCAGGGAGAAGCCGCTAGAGCTTGCCGGCTGCGTTGCCGGTGCGGGTGCGACCGTCGAAACCGGCAGTCGTTCGAAATCGACGACATCGGCTGCGACACGATCGGCATGGAAGGTGCCGGTCAGCAAAGACAGCGGAGACCAGTCGATGGCAAGGTTCTGCACCTTGGCATAGGGGCCTTTCGTGTCGGATACGGTGATCGAACCAACTCTCAGATTGCCGTTCAACAGCCCGGAGGGCGCGGCGATGGCGATGGTGCGATCCGGCGTAGACGCGATCTTCGCCACCTGATCGACGGCATAGCCGGTTGCGGAGGGTACCAGGCTGACGACGAGCACAGCCGCAACCACGAGCACAAGGATCGCCACGACCGCGTAGGCGATCCAGCGCACCAATCTGCCGAGGATTCGAATCAATATGCTCATGAAAGCGACAGTAACCTCAATTTTGTAACCGTGTGCTGAAACGTCCGCGACAACTATACGGCTTGTCAGAAGGCCTGGCCGATGCCGGCATAGATGCCATAAGATGTGCCGCCGTTATATTTCTTCAACGGCATGGCAACATCGAGCCTGATCGGGCCGAAGGGCGTAGCGTAACGCAGGCCGACGCCAGCGCCAATGCGCAGATCGGAAAAGTCAGGGAAGGCGGTGTCGGTGACGCTGCCCATGTCGACGAAGGGTACGACACCGATCGTGTCGGTGATCTTCACGCGGGCTTCGAAGGAGGCGGTCACGTAGGAGCGTCCGCCCGTTTCGTCACCGTTGGAGTTATAGGGCGAAATCTCCTGATAGCTGTAGCCGCGCACCGAGCCGCCGCCGCCGGCATAGAAGCGCCGAGTGGCGGGAATGTCCTCGATACTGTTTGCGCCCAGCAATGTACCGGCGGAGAGCTTGCCGGCAAAGACGACGTTATTGTTGGCGCCGACGCCCTTGTAGCCGCTGATCGATCCTTCGAAGGAGCTGAAGATCGAGCCGCCCATCGCCTCATAGCTCGGCTTGGCGCTGATCGAGGCGCGGTAGCCTTCGGTCGGGTCCAGCTTGTTGTCGCGCGTGTCGCGAACATATTCGAGCGGGATCGCAATCGTCAGATAGTTATGTTTTCCGAAGGCGTCGGTCGTGTCCGATTCATAAGACACTTCGCCACCGGCAGACACTGTGTCCTGGTCGTTGATTTCATAGGCAAGGCCGCCGCTCGCCGTCACCGTATTGGCGTCGTAAGCGTCAGGATGCAGGCTTTGCATCTTGAGGCCGGCGGTGAAGGTCGCTGACGGATAGAAGGTTGCCGGCCGGACATAGGTAATGCCGGCGGTGTAATCGAGCTGGCCGACATCTGTGGTTTCGCCGATGCGGGATACCGATCCTTCGATGCGCAGCGAATCGGCGCGTCCGGTCAGGTTGCGGTGGCCCCAATAGCCTTGCAGGCCGAAGCCGTCGATGGTGGAATATTGCGCGCCGGCGCCGAAGAAGCGCTGCTTGCCTTCCGAGACCTCGATGGTGGTCGGAATGCTGCCATCCGGCGCCAGCTTATCGGCCTCGCGGATCGTGACGCTGGAGAAGACTCCAAGTTTCCTCAAACGGTCCGACGCCTTCTTCAGCTCGTCGGGCGAATAGGGCTTGCCCTCGTTGATGCGGGCGTAGCGCTTGATGAAATCGGGATCGACGGATTTCTGGCCGGTGACGCCGACATTGCCGAAGGGAGCGACGGGGCCGCTCTCGACCTTCAGCGAGACGTCGACGGTATTGCTCGAATGATCGGCGACGACATCGCGCTTGTCGAGCTTGGCGAGCGGATGGCCCTGGTTCTTGAAGTCGGCGACCATCTTGTCGCCTGCCTTCAGAATGGTCAGAGAGCCAGCATCGCCGCCGCGCACGAGGCCATAATTAGCCGGGTCCAGCCTGGCGGCATCGCCGAGCAAATTGACCTTGCCGAGCTTGAAGACGGGGCCGGGATCGACGCTGATCGTGACGGCAACGGGCTTGTCGCGGCTGAAGGTCGGTGTCGGCGGCAAGGCGTCAAGAGGCGTACCGTTGACGGCGATGGTGACAACGCCGCCATAACGGGCCTTCTCATAAAGCGTCGCGATGAGACGATCCCGATCGTCACGTGCCTTCACGACCACGCCAAGGTCGCCGGATACCGGCTTCTTTTCATCAGAGACCAGCATCGAGCTCTCGCTCAACGCCTCCTTGAGATCCTTGTCGAGATTGTCGGACTTGAAATCCACCGTGTAATGGACTGGATCGGAAACCTGATCCGCCGTTTCGTCCTCACCCCAAAGCCTCATACCGAAGAGCTTGAATGCAAAGGCATTCTGGGCGTACACCGGACCGAGCGCGAGGGCTGCCGCAACCGCTGCCACGGTTCCTGCCTGCCGATACGCAATACTCTTTCTCGGTTCAGTTCTTTTATGCATACGCCGCTTTACGGTTACATGAGAACTTACTCAGTTTGACGTTTCCCGGGAGTTAACGCGCGGCCACCATAGAGGCAAAAGTCTCTCAGGTGTACCGTTTTAGAGTCAAAAACGTGGAAAATGTGCCCACTAAAGGGCAAAACGCCCGCGTTTGCGGCGGCCTCTTGCATATTCGGGCGCTCTGAAAAATGGCCCGTTTGAGTTGTCCGAATGCGTTCGGCAAAGCCCTGCCGGCGGTGGCGTACACCATGCTTCAGAACAAAAGGTCCCGGATCTTGCGATCCGGGACCTTCGAAATCTCGATCGGAGATCGATCAGTAACCGCGATAGCCGCCACGCGGGCAATCGTCGATGTAGCGACGGCCGTAGCGGTCGCGATAGTAGCACTGGCCGGGCTGTTCCTGGACGCTGCCGATGACGGCGCCGGAGACGCCGCCGATTGCGGCGCCGACTGCCGCGCCACGGACGTTGCCGGTGACTGCGCCGCCGATGATCGCGCCGGATGCCGCGCCGATGCCTGCGCCCTGTTCGGTCGGCGTGCAGCTTGCGATAGACAAGCCGACCAATGCGAGCATAAGAACTTTCTTCATTTACTCTCTCCAACGTTAGTTAAGCCGAACCCCGGCCAACGTCGTCCCAATTCTTCAGCTCCACCACGATGGGCTGTCTTTACAGTCCTGCAATGATAGAAAATATCGTGCAAAATATGATTGTCTATTGGTGGGCGTCAGTTTTTTTATTGCTGAATAAAGGCGGCCTCGCGCCTGGAGAATAAAACAGTCCTTTGCGAGCATAAAATCAGCCTCCTCTCTAAAGTAGAGGTTGATTGGATTGCGAAAAAGTCAAATGATGCCCCTTGCCTCTGGAGGAGAGGCGAGGAGGAAAATATGGCAAAAGTGACTTTGACGGTGAACGGCCGTTCGGTCAGCAGCGAGTGCGAGGATCGCACGCTGCTTGTCCATTTCATCAGGGAAAAACTCGGCCTGACCGGAACGCATGTCGGCTGCGATACCAGCCAGTGCGGTGCCTGTGTCGTGCATATGGACGGCAAGTCGGTAAAGAGCTGTTCCATCCTGGCCGTTCAGGCTTCCGGCTCCAAGATCACAACCATCGAGGGTCTGGCCGCCAATGGCGAGCTGCATCCGGTACAGGCTGCCTTCAAGGAACATCATGGCCTGCAATGCGGCTTCTGCACGCCGGGCATGGTGATGACATCGGTCGACATGATCAATCGCCATGGCGGCAAGCTGGACGAGAAGACGGTGCGCAGCGAGCTTGAAGGCAATATCTGTCGATGCACCGGCTATCACAACATCGTCAAGGCAGTGCTTTCAGCCAATGCCGAGATGAATGCCGCGAGCCAAGCGGCCGAATAGAGTTTCACCGAGACCGTCTGGCAGAGCGCCAATGATAGACGTCTTGGCGTGGTGCCGGGCCCGCAACCCCGATGGGAGGATGTGATGGGCGTGGAAGGCATTGGCGCACGCGTGGCGCGCAAGGAAGACAAGCGATTTCTGACGGGCAAGGGGCGCTACACTGACGATATGGTGACGCCGGGAATGAAATACGCCTATTTCGTTCGCAGCCCGCATGCACATGCAAAGATCAAGGGTATCGATGCGTCGGCGGCACTTTCCATGCCCGGCGTGATCGGTGTGCTTGAGGGCAAGCAGCTGCTTGCCGACGGCATCGGCAACCTGATCTGCGGCTGGATGATCCATTCCAGGGATGGGTCGCCGATGAATATGGGCGCCTGGAGACCCCTGGCGGTCGACACCGTCCGCTATGTCGGCGATGCCGTCGCGATCGTCGTTGCCGACAGTCTCGGCGAGGCGCGCGATGCGGCCGAAGCCGTAGAGGTCGACTATGAGGAGCTGCCTGCCGTCGTCGAAGCGGTGGATGCGCTGAAAGCCGGTGCGCCGCAGATCCATCCTGAGGCGGCGAACAATCTGATCTTCGACTGGGAACTTGGCGATGCGGCAGCGACCGACAAGGCGATTGCCGAGGCCGCGCACGTCACCGAAATCGAGATCCACAACAACCGGCTTTCGCCAAATGCCATGGAGCCGCGCGCCACGCTCGGGATCTATGATGCGGCCGAAGACCACTATACCTGCTACACGACCAGCCAGAACCCGCATGTGGCCCGGCTCGTCATGAGCGCCTTCTACAATGTCGCGCCGGAAAACAAGCTACGTGTCATCGCGCCGGATGTCGGCGGCGGCTTCGGTTCGAAGATCTATATCTACCCGGAAGAAATCGTCTGTCTCTGGGCGTCGAAGAAGACCGGCGTGCCGGTCAAGTGGACGGCTGATCGTACGGAAGCCTTCCTCACCGATGCGCATGGCCGCGATCATCTCTCCAAGGTGAAGATGGCGTTCGATGCGCAAAACCGCATGACGGCGCTGAAGGTCGACACGATCGCCAATCTCGGCGCCTATATGTCGCTCTTCTCCTCGGCGGTGCCGACCTATCTCTATGCGACGCTGCTGTCGGGCCAATATGCCATTCCGGCCATCCATGCCAATGTCCGCACGGTTTATACCAACACCGTGCCGGTCGATGCCTATCGTGGAGCCGGGCGGCCGGAGGCGACCTACCTTCTCGAGCGCACGGTGGAAACGGCGGCGCGCGAACTCGGCGTCTCGCCCGCCGAGCTTCGGCGGATCAACTTCATCCGCTCCTTCCCCTACCAGACGCCCGTGATCATGAACTATGACGCCGGCGACTACGAGGCTTCGCTCAACGCCGCCATGCAGCAGGCGGATTGGGCCGGCTTTCCCGCACGCAAGGCAGAGGCCGCCCGCCGCGGCATGAAGCGCGGCATCGGCATGAGTTGCTACATCGAGGCATGCGGCATCGCGCCGTCGCAGGCGGTGGGGTCGCTCGGAGCCGGCGTCGGTCTCTGGGAATCGGCCGAGGTGCGGGTGAACGCGGTCGGAACGATCGAAGTGCTCACCGGTTCGCACAGCCACGGCCAGGGGCATGAGACCACCTTTGCGCAGCTGGTGGCCGACCGGCTCGGCGTGCCGATCGACAGTGTCTCCATCGTCCATGGCGATACTGACAAGGTACAGATGGGCATGGGCACCTATGGTTCCCGTTCGGGCGCCGTCGGCATGTCCGCCGTCGTCAAGGCGCTCGACAAGGTGGAGGCGAAGGCGAAGAAGATCGCCGCGCATCTGATGGAGGCCGACGAAAGCGATATCGTCATCGAGAACGGCGAGGTGAAGGTGGCCGGCACGGACAAGGCGCTGCCCTGGTTCCAGGTGGCGCTCGCCTCCTACACCGCGCACAATCTTCCCGCCGGCATGGAGCCGGGCCTGAAGGAAACCGCCTTCTACGATCCGGCGAACTTCACCTTCCCGGCTGGCTGCTACATCTGCGAGGTCGAAGTGGACCCGGAAACAGGCAAGACCGAGATCGTGCAGTTCGTCGCGGCCGACGACTTCGGCAACATCATCAATCCGATGATCGTCGAGGGACAGGTGCATGGCGGCATCGCGCAGGGTATCGGCCAGGCGCTGCTGGAAGGCGTACATTACGATGAGAGCGGCCAGCTTCTGACGGCGAGCTTCATGGATTACACCATGCCGCGCGCCGATGATCTGCCGTCCTTCCAGCTTTCACACCAGAACACGCCGTGTCCGAACAATCCCCTGGGCATCAAGGGATGCGGCGAGGCAGGCGCCATCGGCTCGCCGCCTGCGCTGATCAACGCCATTACCGATGCTATCGGCAACAACACGCTGACCATGCCCGCCACCCCGCTCAAGGTGTGGGAAGCGGCACGGGCCACGGCCTGAGACGAGAGGAGGAAAAGAGCATGTACGCAACGAATTACCATCGCGCCTCCTCGGTCGACGAAGCCGTCAAGCTTCTGTCGAATGCCGACGAAGGCAAATATGTCTCCGGTGGCATGACGCTGATCGCCACCATGAAACAGCGTCTGGCATCGCCGAGCGATCTCGTCGATCTCAGGCATATCCCTTCGATCAAGGGGATACGTGTCGATGGCCGCCGGGTCACGATCGGGGCGGCGACCACCCATGCGGAAGTTGCCTCCTCGGCGGCGATCCGCGCGGTGTGTCCGGCGCTCTGCGACCTTGCCGGCATGATCGGCGATCCGCATGTGCGGCATATGGGCACGATCGGCGGCTCCGTCGCCAACAATGATCCGGCGGCGGATTATCCATCGGCGATGCTGGCGCTGAATGCCACCATCGTCACCGACCGGCGCCAGATCGCAGCCGACGACTTCTTCCGGGGGCTGTTCGAGACGGCGCTGGAGGAGGCGGAGCTGATTACCTCCATCGCCTTCGACGCGCCGGAAAGGGCTGGCTATGCCAAGTTCCCCAACCCGGCCTCGCGCTATGCGATGGTGGGGGTCTTCGTCGCCAAGGGGGCAGGCGGCGTTCGCGTTGCCGTGACCGGCGCAGGCGCGGACGGTGTGTTCCGCCATTCTGGTCTGGAGCAGGCGTTTGCGGCGAACTGGCTGCCGGATGCGGCTACGAGTGTGACTGTGGACTCATCGACGCTGCTGTCCGATCTGCACGCCACGGCCGAATATCGCGCCAATCTGGTCAAGGTCATGGCCAAGCGCGCCGTCGCCGTGGCCTAGATTCGCCATGAAAAGCCCGGAGCGGTGGGGTTTACCCTCCGCTCCGGAGAGAGTGTTTCCACCACGGTTTCGATTGTCAATTTGATGTGAATGGCTATTCTTGTCTGGAATTGTTCAAAATTAGGGGCCATTTGCCGCAGCGTGGCGTGAAAGCAATGCAGAGGGGTTGACGTGTGAACCGGCATTCTCGAAAACGGTCGCACGGTACTGGAGCAGATGATGGATTTCGAAGCATTTTTTAAGGGCGAGCTGGACGGTCTTCACAATGAGGGTCGTTATCGGGTCTTCGCAGATCTCGAACGCCGCCGTGGCAATTTCCCCCGCGCTACCCGCTACACGCCCAATGGCCCGCAGGAAGTGACCGTCTGGTGCTCCAACGATTATCTCGGCATGGGCCAGCATCCAAAAGTGATCGAGGCGATGAAACAGGCGATCGATCACTGTGGCGCGGGTGCGGGAGGCACCCGGAATATTTCTGGCACCAACCATTACCATGTTCTGCTCGAGCAGGAACTCGCCGATCTCCACGGCAAGGAATCCGCGCTGATCTTCACCTCGGGATATATCTCGAACTGGGCGACGCTCGGCACACTCGGTGCGCGCATTCCCGGCCTCATCATCTTCTCGGATGCGCTGAACCACGCATCGATGATCGAAGGCATTCGCTATGCAAAGTGCGACAAGGTCATCTGGAAGCATAACGACCTGCATGATCTCGAAGCCAAGCTGAAGGCTGCCGATCCGAAGGCGCCGAAGCTGATCGCGTTTGAATCCGTCTATTCCATGGATGGCGATATCGCCCCCATCAAGGAAATCTGCGATCTCGCCGACAAGTACGGTGCGATGACCTATCTCGATGAAGTGCATGCCGTCGGCATGTACGGCCCGCGTGGCGGCGGCATTGCCGAGCGTGAGGGATTGATGGATCGCCTGACCGTCATCGAAGGTACGCTCGGCAAGGCGTTCGGCGTCATGGGCGGTTATATCGCCGCTTCGACTGCGCTCTGCGATTTCATCCGGTCGTTCGCGTCCGGCTTCATCTTCACGACGTCGCTGCCGCCGGCTCTGGCTGCGGGCGCCGTCGCTTCGATCCAGCACCTGAAGGTCAGCCAGTTCGAACGCATGCGCCATCAGGATCGCGTGCGCAGGCTGCGCGTCCAGCTCGATGCGGCCGGCATCCCACACATGCCGAACCCGAGCCACGTCGTGCCTGTGTTGGTCGGTGATGCGGCCAAGTGCAAGTGGATTTCCGATCTGCTGCTCGACGCCGGCGTCTATGTGCAGCCGATCAACTATCCCACCGTGCCGAAGAAGACCGAGCGCCTGCGCATCACGCCGACGCCGCTGCATTCGGATGGCGATATCGAGCAGCTGGTCGGCGCGCTGCACGCGCTCTGGTCGCGCTGCGCGCTCGCAAGGGCTGTCGCTTAAGAGGCGGCTTCCTCTTTCGGTCGCGACTATTTGACTGACGCGGTCTCTGCGAAAATTGAGATATAATTCATTGCGGAAATGGCGGTGCTGCCCATTTCCGCAATTTTTTTGTGCAATGGTTAGCCACGGCTTCCCAAGGCCAGGCGGCAGGCGAGGCCGGCAAAGACCGTCGCCAGCAGATATTGCGGCAGCTTCGGAACACGTTTGATCGCTGAGAGCTGGCCACGGATATGGCTGCCGAGCATGATGACGGAACCGTTCACCAGGAAACCGATGCCATTCAGGATCGTGGCGAGCAACGCCATCTGAACGACCATCGAGCCGCCACGCGGATCGACGAATTGCGGAAACAGCGCGAGCACGAACAAGGCCATCTTCGGGTTCAGGATATTGGTCGCGAGACCCTCGATGAAGATACGCCGGCCCGAGAGCCGTTTCAGCCTGGTCGAGGGTGCGAAGGCGGAGCTCTGCGATCGGAGCGTCTTGACCGCCAGATAGAGCAGATAGGCGCAGCCCGCCCAGCGGACGATCTCATAGGCAATCGGCACGGTCAGGAACAGCCGCGAGAGGCCGAGCGCTGCGGCCATGGCATGACAATAGGTGCCGAGCGCAATGCCGGCATAGGTGAGAAAACCGGCTGAGCGGCCCTGGCTGACGCTGCGCGAGGCAATGAGAAACATGTCGGGACCGGGCGTGGCAGTGAGCACCAGCGCGGCGGCGGCAAAAAGAATGAGTGTGGAGAAGTCCGGCATCGTGATTCCCTTGAAAGTGAGGCCGGAATTCCTCCTTAGCATCATTGTCGGGAATGGCAACACCGGATCAATAGGTAAGAAAATACCTACCTATTGATCTTCTGAAGGCTGACGCTGAAGGCTATTGAAGGACATCGCTGCCGGCGCGGCTGTAACGATCAGGATGATTGCCAGGCCTGCAGCTGGGCGAGGGTGGCGGTGGCGCCGCCGCAGGCGATCATCAGCACGCGCTCGAAGCGCGCCAGGCGATCGGCATGGGCATAGGCGACGGCCAGCGCAGCGCCGCAAGCCGGTTCCACGAGGACACGATGATCGTCGAGGAAGCGCAGACAGGCGTCGACGGCAGCCCGGTCATCGACGACGATACTATCGACCGGCCGGTTTTGGGTAATTTCAAAGGCACGCTCGGCAACCTTTCGGGCGCCAAGCGATGTCGCGATGCTGGTGATGGCGGGCAATTCCACTGGCTTACCGGCCTTCACCGCGGCTGCGAGCGAGGCGGCACCCTCCGTTTCGGCGGCGATGATCGGTATGGTTTGGAGGCCGTTGCGGTCAAGCCCTTCAGAGACGCCGGCCAGCAGCCCGCCGCCGCCGACCGAAAGGATGACGGCATCGAACTGCAAGCCGGCTCTGACGACCTCATCGATCATCGTCGCGTGGCCCGTCCAAAGCAGCGGATCATCGAAGGGGTGGATGAAGGCCGTTTCCGCGTCGACCGCCTGAAGCGCGCGTTCGTTTGCCTCCTGCCAGGATGCGCCGTGCACGAAAACCTCGGCTCCCTCCTGGCGGATCAGCGCCTTTGCCCGATCCGAGGTCGTTTCGGGAACGAAGACCGATACGGGGATCGAAAGGCGACGGCCGGCATAGGCGACCGCGATGCCAGCATTGCCGCCGGAAGAGGAGACGAAACGCCGCTTTCCGTTTCTCGCATGGTGTTCGCAGGCCGCACCGATGCCGCGGATCTTGAAGGAACCGGGCGGCTGGAGCGCATCCATTTTCAACCAGATGGAACGCCCCGATGCCTGGCTGAGCGGGCGGGATTCGAGGAGCGGCGTTTCAAGGTGAAGTGGCATGAATCTGTCCGGAGGCTTTGTCGGCGATGAAGTTCAGGCTGCCTTTTCCCGCTGGGCGACGAGCACGGCCGCGCGGCTGCGGGCTTCCTCGTCGGCGGCAAAGACGGCATCCATGCTTTCGGCGCTGCCGGTCGCGATCATCTCGTCCATGACGGCTTCGGCGATATCGGCCATTTCGAGGAAGCCGATGCGCCCATCCACGAAGGCGTGGAAGGCGATTTCCTCGGCCGCATTCATGATTGCGCCCTGCAAGCCGCCACGTTCGAGAGCGGTACGGGCAAGACGCAGCGCCGGGAAGCGAACCTCGTCCGGCGCCTCAAAATCGAGGCGAGCAAGCTTGGCGAAATCCAGGCGGTCGACGCTGAGCCTGGTGCGGGCGGGGTAGGTGAGCGCATAGCCGATGGCGGTGCGCATGTCCGGACAGCCGAGCTGCGCCAGCACCGAGCCGTCGGTATAGCCGACCATGGAATGAATGACGGATTGCGGGTGAACGACGACTTCGATCTGATCCGGCCGCACATTGAAGAGATGCTTGGCTTCGATCATCTCCAGCGCCTTGTTGAACATCGAGGCGCTGCCGATGGAGATCTTGAAGCCCATCGACCAGTTGGGATGGGCGCGGGCGGTCGCCGGCGTCACATTGGCCATCTGCTCGCGCGTCCAGGTGCGGAAGGGGCCGCCCGATGCGGTGATGATGATGCGTTCGACCGCATGCTGCTGATCGTCTTCTAGTGCCTGGAAAATGGCGCTGTGTTCGCTGTCGACCGGGATCAGCCGGCCGCCGCCTTCTGAAACGGCGCGCACGAAAAGATCGCCGGCGGAGACGAGACATTCCTTGTTGGCAAGCGCGATGTCGGCGCCGCGGCGCGCGGCTGCCAGCGTCGGCGCAAGGCCGGCGGTGCCGACGATCGCCGCCATCGCCCAGTCCGAGGGCATGGAGGCGGCTTCGATCAAGGCATTCTTGCCCGCACCGACAACAATGCCCGATCCTGCGAGCGCATCCTTCAAATCCTGATAGCGCTCTTCCTTGGCGGTGACGGCGAAAGCCGCGCCGCAGGCTTTGGCTTGCGCGGCCAGCAGCTCGATATTGTCATGCCCGGTGATGGCGGCGATATCGAAGGCCTCACGTCCGCCCAGCTGGGCGATGACGTCGAGCGTATTCTGGCCGATGGAGCCGGTCGAACCCAATATCGTCAGGCGACGACGCGCCGTGCTGCCGGTGTTCATTCAGGTATCCGCATTTGCTGCTGTTCTCCCATGGCTCTACAGGGGATTGCCGGGAGCGGCAAGTCCGCCGCTATGCAACCTCAGCTCAACCGAAAATGCGCGCGAGAGGCGAAATTACTGATTTGGCGATATTTTTTCGCCTTTTTTGAACCAAATGCGATGTGCCGCGTTTTCCGACCACTCGAATGCGGAGGGTCACGGATGGTTTTTAAGGCGGCAACCTTTCACGGCATGGAACTTTATCTGGAAAACGAGCAGGCGCGGCGCTCGGCGCTGGAATCTGCCGTTGCCAATGCGCTAGCCGTTGCCGGCGGAATCGATGCTTCCGATGTCACTGTGACTGCTGCGGGCCAGGAAATCCGCCTGGATGGCTCGGTCGCGACATATCAGGAGGTGAAGCGGGCAACCGCGGTTGCGGAATCCATTCCCGGCGTGCGGCTTGTGAGGAACAGGATCGCGGTGGGGTGAGCGCAAGCTTCAGTCCTCGTTTATCCTGCGTCCAGTACGGACTTAACCTGGTTCCATCTTCGGGGGAGACGCATGAAAAAGCTCATGATGGCCGCGGCCTTCGCCAGCATCCTATCGTCCGCCACAAGCGCATCCGTGCAAGATCATCCCACAACATTTCGCGAAATTGCCTCGGACCCGACCGCGAGCGCCGCCTTCAAGGCGATGGCGGAAGGGCATCGGCTGCCGGACTGGATCAACGGAAAGACGGTCGAATCCCCCGGCAACGAGGTCATGTTCGAGGGAGACAAGGTTTATGTCATGAGCGCCTGCAAGCAGCATGATTGCGGCGACGAGCAGATCGCCGTTCTATACGATCCCGGCAAGAAGATCATGTACGGCGTACTTCGGGTCGCCGACCAGAAAACCGTATCCGAAAAGCTGACCTGGATGAACATCGGTCCCGGCAATGAAGCGATCGATGGTCGGACTATCCTCTACGCAGCGCTGACCGGCAGTTTGGGGAACCATCCGGATGCGTTCGATTACCAATAGTTGGAAGATCGTAGAATAACTTTGTTATGTCCGGGGAATCAGATGGATCCGTGCCTTCGCGGCAGAGCACGCCGCCAGCTTTCTCGATAACCCGCTTCGATGCAAGATTATCCTCGTTGCAGATGATGCTTATCTTGACGAAGCCGGCGCGATCCGCGATCGGCAACAGAAGTCGCAGTGCTTGCGTTGCATATCCGCGACCTTGTTTCCAAGGAACGATGGAGTAGCCCACGTGACCCGGCACATGTAAGGGCAATTGCATCGTTCCGGGCAAATAACGAAATGTGATGCAGCCGCAAAAGGCTCCGTCCCAGATCCAGAACGGTTGGATCGTCAGGCGTTGAGGATCCCGGTTCGCTACGGACGTGGCGACGACTTCGCCAGCTGCAAGCCGGGTCAGGAAAGCTTGCCGGTCTTGTCTAAGCGCTCTCAGTTCGGTTTCAACGAACGGCTTGTCTTGCTGACGCCGGGGATCGGGTGACCATCCGCGCATGAGCGCGTGCTCAAAACCCTGTAAATTGAGCAGGCTTGGCTCAACAAGGGACAAATCGTTTGCACTCGTTGAAGCCTGATATTCTTCCAATTTCGCATCCTCTAATCGCAATTATCGGCGATGTGGAGATGATATTCGAAGCTGAACATTACTGTCTTGGTGAAGCGAAATGCAAAATCGTCTCTGCAATCTCGATCATGCGGTCATATGAAGCTGGAAAATGGTGATCTCGACGCGATTCGAACGCGTGACCCTCAGATTAGGAATCTGATGCTCTATCCTGCTGAGCTACGAGACCACTCGGCATGATCCATACAAAAGCAAAGGCCCGAAGCCAAGCCCTTTTGCGTCGTGGAGACAATCTGTCTTGAGCGTTGGCCCCCGCGCGGCCCTGGAGGCTGCGCGGGGTGATTATGCAGCCTCAGGCGTTGAGACGCTGTTCGGCGAGCCGCACCCAGTAGGAAATGCCGTGGGCGATGGCTTCGTCGTTGAAGTCGTAGGCCGGGTTGTGCAGGCCGGCGCTATCGCCGTTGCCGACGAAGATGAAGGCGCCGGGGCGGGAAAGCAGCATGTAGGAGAAATCCTCGCCGCCCATCATCGGGTCGATATTCGGGATGACGTTGCCGGCGCCGGCGATTTCTTCGGCCACCGCGATCGCATGATCGGTCTCGTCGGCATGGTTGAAGGTGACGGGGTAATTGCGCTGGAACTCGATCTCGGCTTCGGCGCCGTGGCTGGCGGCGATGCCGGAGACGATCTGCCTGAAGCGCTGCTCGGCAAGGTCGCGCATCTCGGGGTCGAGCGTGCGCACGGTGCCGGCGAGGCTCGCGTCGTTGGGGATGACGTTATGCGCATTGCCGGCGTTGAATTTGGTGACGGAAACCACCACCGATTTCAGCGGGTCGGCGCTGCGCGAGGCGATGAGCTGCAGGTTGGAGACGATCTGTGCGCCGATGGCGATCGGGTCGATCGTCCTGTGCGGCATGGCGGCGTGGCCGCCGACGCCCTTGATCGACACGGTGAATTCATCGGTCGCGGCCATGATCGCGCCCTTGCGGATGGCGAAATGGCCGACGGGCAGGCCCGGCATATTGTGCATGCCGTAGACTTCGGCGATCTGGAAGCGCTCCATCATGCCGTCCTTGACCATGGCGTCGCCGCCGGCGCCGCCTTCTTCGGCCGGCTGGAAGATGACGGCGATGTTGCCGTTGAAATTGCGGTTTTCGGCGAGGTATTTCGCGGCACCCAAGAGCATGGCGGTGTGGCCGTCATGGCCGCAGGCATGCATCTTGCCGGGGGTTTCGGAAGCATAAGGCTTGCCGGTGATTTCGGTGAGCGGCAGGGCATCCATGTCGGCGCGCAGGCCGATCGTGCGCCCTTCGCCCTTGCCGCGGATCAGGCCGACGACGCCGGTGCGGCCGATGCCGGTCACCACCTCGTCGACGCCGAAGGCGCGCAGCTTTTCGGCCACGAAAGCCGCCGTATTCTCCACCGCATAAAGAAGCTCCGGATGCGCATGGATATGGCGGCGCCACTCGGTCACTTCGCCCTGGAGTTCTGCGGCTCTGTTCAAGATCGGCATGCTGATTTTCCTACTGATCAATATCGATTCTGGTTCAACTCACGAATCCGTCGCGCAAGCCCGGCCGTTTTGTCGTGGCCCTTGCGGCGTGCCGCCGGGAAATAAAGTCGTCAATCGCCTTTGCCTTCTCCTAGCCATATAGGTTAAATAGACGAAGCTTTCGAGAAAATTCCGGACTTCTGAAGGATAGATCGTGCCGACGAAGCAGAATCGTTTGTATGCCGCCCTGCGGCTCGTTCCTATGGCCGCAGCAGCATCCATGCTTTTTCTGTCGACCGCCGAGACGGCCGGAGCCAATCCGCATATTCTCGTCGATGTCAGCACGGGCCGCGTCCTCGACCAGCAGGAGGCGTTTCGCCGCTGGTATCCGGCTTCGCTGACCAAGCTGATGACGAGCTACGTCACCTTCCGCGCCCTCCAGTCCGGCCAGATCAAGCTCGATACGCCCGTCGTCATGTCGAAGCTTGCCGCCGCGCAGCCGCCGGCCAAGATGTACTTCAAGCCCGGGCAGAAGATGACGCTCGACAATGCCTTGAAGATGATGCTGGTCAAATCGGCAAACGATCTTGCCATGGCTGTCGGCGAAACGGTCGGCGGCTCGCAGCAGGGCTTCGTGGCGCGGATGAATGCGGAAGCCGCCCGCCTCGGCATGCGCGACTCGCATTTCATCAATCCGAACGGCCTGCCCGGCAAGGGGCAATATACGACGGCGCGTGACCTTGCCATCCTGAGCGTCGCGCTGCGCCGCGAGTTTCCGCAATATGCGGGCTATTTCTCGCTTGAGGGCTTCACCAACGGCGTCAAGCAGGTGCCGAACATCAACATGCTCATCGGCCGCTTCGACGGCGCCGACGGCATGAAGACCGGCTTCATCTGCGCGGCCGGCTTCAACCAGATTGCCTCGGCCACCCGTAACGGCCGCACGTTGATCTCGGTCGTGCTCGGCACGGACAGCCTGGCGGCGCGCGCCGACGATTCCGCCAATTTCCTGGAAAAGGGGTTCCAGAACCAGCTTTCGACCCGGGACACGCTGGCGACGCTTCGGCCCGACACGCCGCTTTCGGACGATGTCGCCGACGTCACCGCCGACATCTGCAGCACCAAGGGTGCGCAGGCGCGCAGCGAAACCCGCGATCCCTTTGGCCGCACCAAGGTACAGTCGCCCTATATCCATGAAATGGATCATGAGCCCAATTTCGTCTATGCCGGCCTGATCGGCGGCCAGGATATCGCGACGGCCGCGAAGGGCGACAAGGACGATGTGACGGCCAGAGGCGACAAGGCGACGAAGGACAACAAGATCGCGATTTCCGGCGGCGGGGCCAATGTGCCGATCCCCATGCCGCGTCCCACTTTCTAGAGCGATTCAGCTTTTCACGGAGACTCTGAACCGCTCTGTCTCTTTGTTTTCACGCAATTCCGGACGGAAAGCCGCTCCGTACTTTTCCTGGAATTGCTCTAGTATCGGATATTGCTCATGAGCGTTTCGCAGCAAAGAGTGCCGGTTGCCATCCTGACCGGCTTTCTCGGTGCGGGTAAATCGACCCTGCTCAACCGCATCCTCAAGGACGAGGCCATGCGCGACGCGGCCGTCATCATCAACGAGTTCGGCGATGTCGGCATCGACCATCTGCTGGTGGAAAGCTCCGGCGATGCCATCATCGAGCTGTCCGATGGCTGCCTGTGCTGCACGGTGCGCGGCGAGCTGGTGGATACGCTGGCAAACCTCATGGATGCGATGCAGACCGGCCGCATCCGGCCGCTGAAGCGCGTCGTCATCGAAACGACCGGGCTCGCCGATCCGGCTCCCGTCATGCAATCGATCATGGGCAATCCGATCATCGCGACCAATTTCGATCTCGATGGCGTCATCACCGTCGTCGACGCCGTCAATGGCCTGCAGACGCTCGACAATCACGAAGAGGCGCGCAAGCAGGTGGCGGTTGCCGACCGGCTGATTGTGTCCAAGACAGGGATTGCCGGCGCCGTGCCGGAAGCGCAGCTGGAGAGCCGTCTTCGGGCGCTCAATCCGCGCGCGCAGATCCTGAACGCCGACAGCGAAGAGGCGGGCCGCGCCGCCATCCTCATCAACGGCCTCTATGATCCGGCGTCCAAGATCGCCGATGTCGGCCGCTGGCTGCAGGACGAGCTGGAGGCGGACGACGATCATCACGATCACCATGATGACCACGACCATCATCACCACGATCATGGTGACCATGGTCATAATCATCACCATCATGGGCACCACCACGGCCATCGGCATCAGCACGCTCACGATGTCACTCGCCATGACGGTTCGATCCGGTCCTTCTCGATCGTCGAGACCCAGCCCATCGATCCGATGGCGCTGGAGATGTTCATCGATCTCCTACGTTCGGCGCACGGCGAAAAGCTCCTGCGCATGAAGGCGATCGTTGCCGTGTCCGACCGGCCGGAGCGTCCTGTCGTGCTGCATGGCGTGCAGAACATCTTCCATGCACCCGAACGATTGCCGGCCTGGCCCGATCCGGAAGACCGGCGCACGCGCATGGTCATCATCACCAAGGACCTGCCTGAGGATTTCGTGAAGGGTCTGTTCGACGCTTTCCTCAGCAAGCCGCGCGTCGATACGCCCGACAGGGCGGCGCTGCAGGACAACCCGCTCGCCGTACCGGGGATGAAGTTTTAGTTTTACGCTAATGGGTTCTGGGCAACCCGCTTCGTCCTTTGAGGGCCTTGCGGGCCGCCTCGGGGTGAGGTGCGAGCGGAGCGCCCCTCGGAACCGCGAGGATGGCCAAAGCTTAGCCAATCAGCCCTTGCGGATCACAAAGCGATGGCCGCCGTCGGTTTTCTCGCTCACGAGAAGCGCATAGCCTTTTTCATTGCAGAGATGGGGAATGTCGATGACGGCGAGCGGGTCCGTCGTTTCAACGATCAAGGTCGCGCCGCTTGCCATGCCGCGCAGGCGCTTTTCCGTCTTGATCGCCGGATAGGGGCATTTCAGGCCACGCAGATCGTAGGTCTCGGTATCCGGACTATTCACTCTTCGCCCAGAATTTCCAGAAAGGCGGCTTTTTGGCCTCGGTTTGCGCAGTCTCGACGGCGGGCGCTGGCGAATAGGCGAGTGCATCAAGGCCGGGGTTCATCGGGTTTGCCGTTGGGATCGGCACATTCGCTGGAACGTTGGCTGCAACGACCGGACCGGCCGCGGGCTGCTGCGTGGTTGCGACGGGACCGGCCGGCGCAGGTGTCGCTGTCGCCACGCGGATGCTTGCGGTTGCCGGATTGGCCGTCGGGCTGAGGACGGTGCCGCCGCGCGCGACCTGCTGCCCCGACTGGTTGGACATCATCGATTCGAGATCGGCGACCTTCATCATCTTGCCGGCGGCAAGGGCGGTGCCTGTGGGGGCATAGGCGATATCGTGGCCCTTGCGCTGCTTGGCGACGACGGCCTTGCGCTCGGCTTCGCTCGGATCGTACCAGGCCATGCCATCGAACTTCTTCGACGCGGTGGCATAGTCCGCCTGATACTGCTTGTCGTAGGTCGAAAGCGCTGTCTGCAAGGCGGGCGGCGTCGTCATGACAGGGCACTTTCCGCCGGCGTTGAACGGGCCGCTGGCCTGCTGGTTGAAGACGTATTTCTTCTCGCAGACCTCAACCTCGGGCGGGCGCTTGGTGACTTCGAAATTGTCGTAGCCGACCTTCAGCATCTTCCAGAATTCGATATTGGGGCTCAGCCGGTGCTTCCACATATTCTCTGCCGTCATGCGGAAGGGGAAGGCTTCGAGCTGAACTGCCTTCTGGCCACCCTTGAAGGCGTCGCGCGCGAAGGCATAGATCTCGAGTACCTGCTGGTCGGTCATCGAATAGCAGCCCGACGACGAGCAGGCGCCATGGATCATCAGATCGGCGCCGGTGCGGCCGTTGGCGGCATCGTAGCGGTTCGGGAAGCCGGTGTTGATGGCGAGATAATATTTCGAATTCGGATTCAGGTTGGCCGGCGTCAGCATGTAGAAGCCTTCCGGCGCCTGCCGGTCACCTTCCTTCACCTTCGGGCCAAGACGGCCGGACCAGGCGCAGATCTTGTAATCCGCGATGACCTCGAAGCGATTGTTCTGGTTTGCCTTCAGGATTTCCATCGCACCTTCTTCCTTGAAGATGCGGATCATGATCGGCGAATTGCGGTCCATGCCCTTCTTGGCCATGTCAGCAAGGATATGGCTCGGAAGCGGTTGTTCGACCTTGTTCTTCACCTTCGACAAGTCGATCGACGCGGTGTCCAGCGCGTCGTTGCAGCCGGCGAGGGCCAGCGCCATCAGGGAAACATAGGCAAGGTGACGGATGCGCATTCTGACTTAGCCCATAAATGCGAAGAGTGGCAGCTCGATCTGTTTCGCCACTCCCCTCGAAGCATGAAACGGAATCATAGACGGCTTATACTTGAAAATTCCTTACCAGCCTATGACGTGCCCGCGGCGCGCCGGCAAGCTTTTCTTTGCCATAAAAGCTTCGATAACGGAAATGTGGCCAAGGTTTGGCCTCATTCCCGCTTTCAGCGATCACTTTTTCCGAATGCTGCTTAGAGATTGCGACCGATGTTGAGGAATTTCTGGCGGCGGTCGCTCCGCAATTGTTCGCCCGAACGGCTGGAAAGTTCCGCGAGCGCGTTCGCAATCGTCTCACCGGCCGAGCTTATCACCGCGTTCGGATCGCGATGCGCGCCGCCGACTGGCTCGGAGATGATGCCATCGATGACACCGAGGCCTTTCAGATCATCGGCCGTGATCTTCATGTTGGTCGCGGCTTCCTTGGCGCGCGTTGAATCGCGCCACAGGATCGAGGCCGCGCCTTCGGGCGAAATGACGCTATAGATCGAATGTTCGAGCATATAGACGCGGTTGCCGACGGCGATCGCGATGGCGCCGCCGGAGCCACCTTCGCCGATGACGATGGAGATGATCGGCACCTTCACGCCGAGACACATCTCGGTCGAGCGGGCGATCGCTTCGGCCTGGCCGCGCTCTTCAGCGCCGACTCCCGGATAAGCGCCGGCGGTGTCGACCAGCGTGATGACGGGCAACTGGAAGCGGTCGGCCATTTCGAGAATGCGGATCGCCTTACGGTAGCCTTCCGGCCGGGCGCTACCGAAATTGTGTTTCAGGCGGCTCTTGGTGTCGTTGCCTTTTTCCTGGCCGATGAGAGCGACCGGCTGACCGCGAAAGCGGGCAAAGCCTGCCTGGATGGCGGCGTCTTCTGAGAATTGGCGATCGCCGGCCAGCGGCGTGAATTCCGTAAACAGTGTATTGGCATAGTCGACGAAATGCGGGCGCTGCGGATGACGGGCGACCTGGGTCTTCTGCCACGCGTTAAGCTTGGAATAGATATCGGCCGTCGCCTCGCGGACACGGATTTCAAGCCGCCCGACTTCTTCGGACGTGTCGATGCTTTCGTCTTCGCTCGCCAGTTTCTTGAGCTCGTGAATCTTGCCTTCGAGATCCGAGATGGGTTTTTCGAAGTCCAGATAATTGTGCATGAGGTGCGTTTCCGATCCTTTTGCCCGTTACGAGAGACGGCGGCTTCAGCCTGTATGCCGGTCCTAATCCTGTTTTTTTGCCTGTTTGGCAAGGGGGTGATGCGTTTGGACCAGCTGATGAAGGCGTTCTTCCAGCACATGTGTGTAGATTTGCGTCGTCGAAATGTCCGAATGGCCGAGAAGTTCCTGCACGACGCGCAGGTCCGCGCCATTGGCGAGAAGATGGCTCGCGAAGGCATGGCGCATCACATGCGGCGAAATCATCGAAGGTGTCAGGCCGGCCCGGATGGCGAGGTCCTTGAGATCGCGTGCAAAAACCTGACGCGGCAGGTAGCCTTGCTTGGAGGCGGCGGGGAAAAGCCATGGGCTTTCGGGGGCAGGGTTCTTGGCGTTCGCGGCAATCTCGGCCTGCAGCCGTCCATAGGTCTTCAGCGCCGAAATGGCCGACTGCGACAGCGGCACCAGCCGCTCCTTGTTGCCCTTGCCGCGGATCATCAGGAAGCGGCCTTCCTGATCCAGCACCTTCGCAGGCAGAGAGATGAGCTCGCTTACGCGCATGCCGGTGGCATAGAGCATTTCCAGGAGCACCAGCATGCGCAGGCGCTGCAGTTGATCTGGCCCTTCGACCGCCGCTTCCTCTTCCGCCTGCGTCAGAAGCCTCGTCACCTCATTAACGCCCATCGTCTTCGGAAGGGCGCGGCCCTTCTTGGGGGCATCGAGGATTCCTGTCGGATCGTCGGTACGCAGACCTTCCGCATAAAGGAACTTGTAGAATTGCCGCATGGCGGAGAGCCGGCGTGCCTGGGAGGACGGTTTGAAGCCCTGGCTCGACAGGCTGGAAAGATAGGCGCCCAGATCGCTGGAGCTGGCTTCCGTCAGGCGCACGCCCTGTTCGGACAGGAAGGAATGGAGATCGTCGAGATCACGCTCGTAGGATTGCAGCGTGTTGACGGCGGCGCCTCTCTCGGCGCTCATCATCTCCAGAAAGGCTTCCAGATGCACTCGCCCCAGATCTCTCTTGCCCGCTCGCATGTTCTCGGCTTGCGCGCTCATGGTTTTAGCGAGCCTGTCGTCGGCGGGTTGATGCGCTCGGGGGCGATGCGGATCGTCACATCACGGGGCTGGGGATCGACGAAGAGCACCAGGGCCCACATCGCTCCATATATCGATCCGGCGATGACCGCGCAGATGACAAGGAAGCGAAACAGGGTTGGCATTCGAAAACTCTCCTTCGCCGTTCATTGGCGCGGCGATGCGCAATAATTATGTCCTTCAAGGGTTAGCTGAAGGATATTGCAGACACGTTTACGACAGCGGCGTCTTGACGCTACCGGTGCATTTGACGATACCGTTTCCAAAGAAATTGTGAATGGGCCGATGAGTGAACAAGTCCTGACCCTTGCCGAAAGTCTTAAAGACAGGGCGCGCGCTGCGCTGGGTCAACGCAATCTCGTGTTCGTGGGATTGATGGGAGCAGGAAAATCCTCGATCGGCCGGCCCGTTGCGCAGCAGCTCGGCCTTCCTTTCGTGGATACGGATGTCGAAATCGAGCGCGTGTCGCGCATGACGATCGCCGAACTGTTTGCCGCTTACGGCGAGCTGGAGTTCCGGGCGCTGGAAACGCGCGTCATCAAGCGGCTCCTCAAGGGCGGCCCGCGTGTCGTCTCGACCGGCGGCGGCGCGTTCATCAACGAAAGCACGCGGCTGCATGTCAAGCGCGGCAGCCTCTCCGTCTGGCTGAAGGCCGATCTCGACGTGCTGTGGGACCGGGTGAACAAGCGTGACACGCGCCCTCTGCTCAAGACCGAGAATCCGAAACAGACCCTCGAGAACCTGATGAATGCGCGCTATCCCATTTACGCGGAAGCCGATATCACGGTTCTCTCTCGCGATGTGAACAAGGATATCATGGTCAAGGAAGTCCTTGCCGCCATCGCCGAGGGAAAGAAAGCAGAAAGCAAAATACCATGAATGCGATCACACCGGCTTCCGCAGAGCGTCTCGTGCGCGTGCCTCTCGGCGAGCGCGCCTATGACATCCTGATCGGTTCCGGCCTGATCGCGCGTGCAGGCCAAGAGATCGCCGCGCGGCTGAAAGGCCGCAAGGCCGCTATCATCACCGATGAAAATGTGGCGCCGCTCTATCTTGATGCGTTGGTTGCCAGCCTTGAAGCGGCCGGTATCCAGGCCTCCAGCCTCGTCCTACCCGCCGGTGAAAAGACCAAGAGTTTCGAGCATCTGATCACCGTCTGCGATGCAGTGCTAACCGCGCGCGTCGAGCGCAACGATGCAGTGATCGCGCTTGGCGGCGGCGTTATCGGCGATCTCTCGGGCTTTGCTGCCGGCATCGTGCGCCGCGGCGTTCGTTTCGTCCAGGTTCCGACCTCGCTGCTGTCGCAGGTGGATTCGTCCGTCGGCGGCAAGACCGGCATCAACACCCATCACGGCAAGAACCTCGTCGGCGTCTTCCATCAGCCGGATCTCGTGCTTGCCGATACCGAAGTGCTGAATACGCTGAGCGCGCGCGAATTCCGCGCCGGTTACGCCGAAGTCGCCAAATACGGTCTGATCGACAAGCCCGATTTCTTCGCCTGGCTCGAGGCGAACTGGAGGGACGTCTTCTCGGGTGGCGCTGCCCGTATCGAGGCGATCGCGGCAAGCTGCCAGGCAAAGTCCGATGTCGTCGTTGCCGACGAGCGCGAGAACGGGCCGCGTGCCCTGCTCAATCTCGGCCACACCTTCGGCCATGCGCTGGAAGCGGCCACCGCCTATGACAGCCGCCGGCTGGTGCATGGCGAAGGCGTTGCGATCGGCATGGTGCTCGCGCATGAATTTTCTTCGCGCCTCAATCTCGCAAGCCCTGACGATGCGAAGCGTGTCGAGGCGCATCTGAAGGCCGTGGGTCTGCCGACCCGCATGGGCGAAATTCCCGGCGCGCTGCCGCCGGCCGAAACGCTGATGGATGCGATCGCGCAGGACAAGAAGGTCAAGAGCGGCAAACTCACCTTCATTCTCACGCACGGCATCGGCCAATCCTTCGTTGCCGATGATGTGCCGTCTTCCGAAGTCCTGAGTTTCCTGAAGGAAAAACATCCCTGATGACGGTCGAGGGCACGCTGGCTGTATTGTTGGAATATTGGCCCGAGATCCTCTCGATCGTCGTGCTCGTGCTATTGTCGGCATTCTTCTCCGGTTCGGAAACGGCGCTGACCGCCGTCTCGCGCACGCGCATCCACACGCTCGAAGCCAATGGCGATGAGCAGGCTGGCATCGTGCGGCGCCTGATCGAGCGGCGCGACCGGCTGATCGGCGCTCTCCTCATCGGCAACAATCTCGCAAACATCCTGGCCTCTTCGCTGGCGACCAGCGTCTTCCTCGGGCTGTTTGGCAATTCAGGCGTGGCGCTGGCGACGGCGGCGATGACCGTCATTCTCGTCATCTTCGCCGAAGTGCTGCCGAAGAGCTGGGCGATTTCGACGCCGGATCGCTTCGCGCTCAACGTCGCCGGCACGGTGCGGCTGTTCGTTGCCTTCGTCGGCCCGATCTCGAGTTTCGTCAATGCCATCGTCCGCTGGATCCTCGGTCTGTTCGGTATCAACCTCTCCAGGGAGGTGTCGATGCTGTCGGCGCATGAGGAGCTGCGCGGCGCCGTGGACCTGCTTCACCGCGAGGGTTCGGTGGTCAAGGCCGATCGCGACCGTCTGGGCGGCGTGCTCGATCTCGGCGAACTCGAGCTTTCCGATATCATGGTGCACCGCACGGCGATGCGCGCCATCAATGCCGACGATCCGCCCGAGGTGGTGGTGCGCGCGATCCTCGACAGCCCCTATACGCGCATGCCGCTCTGGCGCGGCACGATCGACAACATCATCGGCGTCGTGCATGCCAAGGACCTGCTGCGGGCGCTGGCAGAGCGCAATGTCGAGCCGGAAAACCTCGATATCGTCAAGATCGCGCAAAAGCCCTGGTTCGTGCCCGACAGCACCAACCTCGAAGACCAGCTCAACGCCTTCCTGCGCCGCAAGCAGCATTTTGCCGTCGTCGTCGACGAATATGGCGAGGTGCAGGGCATCGTCACCCTGGAAGACATTCTGGAGGAGATCGTCGGTGACATCGCCGACGAGCACGATCTCGACATCCAGGGCGTGCGGCAGGAAGCAGACGGCTCGATCGTCGTCGACGGTGTCGTGCCGATTCGCGACTTGAACCGGGCGCTCGACTGGGATCTGCCCGACGAAGAGGCAACGACGATCGCCGGCCTCGTCATCCACGAATCGATGACCATCCCGGAAGAGCGGCAGGCCTTCACCTTCTACGGCAAACGCTTCATCGTCATGAAACGGGAAAAGAACCGCATCACCAAGCTGCGCATCCGGCCCGCCGAGACGGAAGAGGCAAAGCCGGAATAAAGCCGGCTTGCAGGCAGCCTACCAGCGCACCGTCTCTCCCGGAGCAGCCGGTTCCACCGCCAGTGCATGCAGGCCGGCATCCAGTTCCGGCTTCAAAAGCTCGTTGATCGCGCGGTGGCGCGCAAGGCGCGGCATGCCGGAAAACTTGGCGGAAACGATGCGAACTCTTATATGAGTTTCGCCGGTCCCGGTCATGTCGGGCTGGTGACCCGCATGAAGGTGGCTTTCATTGATGACGGCAAGGCGCTCGGGCGCGAAAGCGTCTCGGAGCTTCCGCTCAATGCGGGATTGCAGTGTCGTTTCCATATTCCCGCGTCGACCTCGCTCACGAAAAAAAAGCTCCCACAAAGCCTATAACATTCCTGTTTGTCAATTCTTGTTGTGGGGTATCCAAGGCCCCATAATTAGGACGCCATGAGACTTGATTCAAAATATTTCGATCGCATCCGCACTCGCCGCAAGCGCGCGCAGGAGCCTGAGCAAGGCCCGCCGACATGCCAGTGGGACGGCTGCGACAAACACGGTACGCATCGCGCCCCGGTCGGGCGCAATGCGGAAGGTCAGTTCTTTTTGTTCTGCTTCGAGCACGTCAAGGAATACAACAAGGGCTACAATTATTTCTCCGGCCTCTCGGACGGGGAAATTGCGCGCTACCAGAAGGAAGCCATTACCGGCCATCGTCCGACCTGGACCGTGGGGGTCAACAGGGCTGCCAAGAACAGCCCGCTTCATTCCGATATCCGATCGGGTTCCTATTCCCGCGTCCGCGATCCGTTCGGCTTCGTCAAGGAAGGCGAAGGGCAGGGGCGCGGCCCGCGTTTTCCGCAGCAGCGCAAGCTGAAGACATTGGAAGCGAAAGCGTTCGATACCATGGGCCTTGGCGCCAATGCCTCGGCTCCGGAAATCAAGCGCCGCTACAAGGAATTGGTGAAAATGCACCATCCCGATGCCAATGGCGGTGACCGCGGATCGGAGGAACGTTTTCGCGCGGTAATTCAGGCCTATCAATTATTGAAGCAGAACGGTTTTTGTTAATTCCCGTCCTTGCTCTCCGCCTTCAATCAGGTATGGTCCAAATCGGCTGAGGCTGCGGGCAACCGCGGCAGGGTGCGCATTTGGCTGGCTGCACCTCGGTCAACTTTCCGGACGCGGCGTTTCTTGTCCGGGGACTCTGTTCAAGGATGCTCGCAAGCGATCATGCAATCGCGCCGAGATTTTGCTTTAGTCCCGGAGAAGTATCGCCGCTGTTCCGACCGAACGGATGCGGGCAACAAGCTGCGGCGTTTCGGAAAAAAATCGGCTGAGTTTGATATGGCAGGGTGAGAGCCACCCGCCCTGGAGACATGATGAGCAAGATTGACCTTGATATTTCCGAAGTTCCCGATACCACCGTTTCGGTCCGTGAAGTTTTCGGCATTGATTCCGATATCCGCGTTCCGGCCTACAGCCAGGGCAGCGCCTATGTGCCGGACCTCGATACGGACTACCTCTTCGACCGCGAGACCACGCTCGCCATTCTCGCCGGCTTTGCTCACAACCGCCGCGTGATGATCTCGGGCTATCACGGTACCGGCAAATCCTCGCATATCGAGCAGGTCGCCGCGCGCCTCAACTGGCCGTGCGTGCGTATCAACCTCGACAGCCACGTCAGCCGTATCGATCTCGTCGGCAAGGATGCGATCGTCGTCAAGGATGGCCTGCAGGTCACCGAATTCAAGGACGGCATCCTGCCCTGGGCCTACCAGCACAATGTCGCGCTCGTCTTCGACGAATACGACGCGGGCCGTCCGGACGTGATGTTCGTCATCCAGCGCGTGCTGGAATCCTCGGGCCGCCTGACGCTGCTCGACCAGAGCCGCGTCATCCGTCCTCACCCGGCCTTCCGCCTGTTTGCGACCGCCAACACCATCGGCCTTGGCGACACGACCGGCCTCTATCACGGCACGCAGCAGATCAACCAGGCGCAGATGGACCGCTGGTCGATCGTGACGACGCTGAACTACCTGCCGCACAACAACGAAGTCGATATCGTGCTGGCAAAGGTGAAATCCTTCCGTACCGACAAGGGCCGCGACACCGTCTCCAAGATGGTCCGCGTTGCCGACCTGACGCGCGCGGCCTTCATGAATGGCGACCTGTCGACCGTCATGAGCCCGCGTACCGTCATCACCTGGGCCGAGAATGCGGAAATCTTCGGCGATGTCGCCTTTGCCTTCCGCGTCACCTTCCTCAACAAGTGTGACGAGCTGGAGCGGCCGCTGGTCGCCGAGCACTATCAGCGCGCCTTCGGCGTCGAGCTGAAGGAAAGTGCAGCCAACATCGTGCTCGAAGCCTAAGGAAAAGCCGACACATCATGTCAGGTCGCGGAGATAATTCCAAAGCGAAGCCGGGTGCCCCGGTGGACATGGAGCCGTTACGCCGGGCGATCACGGGCTGCGTGCGCTCGATCGCCGGCGATGCCGAGGTTGAAGTGGCATTCGCCAATGAACGCCCGGGGATGACCGGCGAGCGCATCCGCTTGCCGGAGCTTTCGAAGCGGCCGACAGCCCATGAGCTCGCGGTGACCCGCGGGCTTGGCGATTCGATGGCCTTGCGGCTCGCCTGTCACGATGCGCGCGTCCACGCCGTCATGGCGCCTCAGGGCGCGGATGCCCGCAGCATCTTCGATGCCGTCGAGCAGGCACGCGTCGAATCGATCGGCTCGCTGCGCATGAGCGGCGTTGCCGCCAACATCAACTCGATGAATACGGAAAAATACGCCAAGGCGAATTTCTCCGGCATCGAGCGGCAGGAAGATGCGCCGATCGGCGAAGCCATGGCGATGATCGTGCGCGAGAAACTGACCGGCCAGAAGCCGCCGGAAAGCGCCGGCAAGGTGCTGGATCTCTGGCGTCCCTTCATCGAGGAAAAGACCGGCGGCCAGCTCGAAAACCTGCTTTCTGCCATCAATGACCAGCAGAGCTTTGCCCGTGTCGTTCGCAATATTCTGACGGCCATGGAAATGGCTGAGGAATATGGCGACGAGCAATCCGAGCCCGACAGCGAAGAGCAGGCGAGCGAAGAAGACAAGCCGAACGGCGAAGACCAGGATAACGACGACGTCAAGGAAGACGAAGGCTCCGATGCCGCGCCAGCCGAGGACAGCGAAGCTTCCGACGAGCAGATGGAAGACGGCGCGACCGAAGACGGCGGCGAGATCTCCGACGACGACATGAGCGAAGAGGGCGAGGAGGATTCGGAAACGCCGGGTGAAACCCGCCGTCCGAACACGCCTTTCGCCGACTTCAACGAGAAGGTCGACTATCACGTCTATACGGAGGAGTTCGACGAGACCACGACCGCGCAGGAGCTCTGTGACACGGCCGAACTCGAGCGCCTGCGCGCCTTTCTCGACAAGCAGCTTGCGCATCTGCAGGGTGCCGTGGGACGGCTTGCAAACCGTCTGCAGCGTCGCCTGATGGCGCAGCAGAACCGCTCCTGGGACTTCGATCTGGAAGAGGGTTACCTCGATCCGGCACGCCTGCCGCGCCTGATCATCGACCCGATGCAGGCACTGTCCTTCAAGATGGAGCGTGATACGCAGTTCCGCGATACCGTCGTGACGCTGCTGATCGACAATTCCGGCTCGATGCGCGGACGGCCGATCACGGTTGCCGCCTCCTGCGCGGATATTCTGGCGCGTACGCTGGAGCGTTGCGGCGTCAAGGTCGAGATCCTCGGCTTCACCACGAAGGCCTGGAAGGGCGGGCAGGCGCGCGAGAAGTGGCTTGCCAGCGGCAAGCCGCAGACACCGGGCCGTCTGAACGACCTGCGGCACATCATCTACAAGTCCGCGGACGAGCCCTACAGACGGTCTCGCAGCAATCTTGGCCTGATGATGCGCGAAGGCCTGCTCAAGGAAAACATCGACGGCGAGGCGCTGATCTGGGCGCATAATCGCCTGCTCGGTCGCCGCGAGCAGCGCCGCATCCTGATGATGATCTCGGACGGTGCGCCGGTCGATGATTCCACGCTGTCGGTCAATCCGGGCAATTATCTGGAGCGGCATCTGCGCGCTGTCATCGACCAGATCGAAACGCGTTCGCCCGTCGAACTGCTGGCCATCGGTATCGGCCATGACGTCACGCGCTACTATCGTCGTGCCGTCACCATCGTCGATGCCGACGAGCTTGCGGGCGCCATGACCGAACAGCTTGCTTCGCTCTTCGAAGACCAGACGAGCATGCCGCGCTCGCGCATGCGCCGCGCCAGCTGAGCCCGCTGCCGCTCCTTCCGGCATCGGCCTTGCGGCCGGTGCCTTTTCCAGCCGGCGGCACTCCTCCTTCAGGCCGCTGTGGATGCAGGGCATGGGCTGCTTTGATGGCAGCCGTTTTGGCAACGTTGCTTGCCGGCTGCAGCTCCGGCGATGATGGCGATGAGGGCGGTCCGGCAAATATCCGCGCCACTGTGATTTCTACATTGAGGCCGGGCTCGAATGAAACGCTGTTCGGTTCGCTGGAATTCGTCGGCGGCCTTGAGCTCAGTTCCGATAATGCGCTTCTCGGTGCCATCTCCGCCATTCGCTTCCGTTCCGACCAGCAGCATTTCATTTCGGTACTGGATACCGGTCATTGGCTGACAGGAGCGATCGAGCGCGACGATAAGGGCCGGCTGAAGGGTATCAGCGATGCCCGTATCTTGCCGATGATCAATCGTCACGGCGGCACCGACGCCGGCAGGGGTGGTATGGATGCGGAGGGGCTGGCACTCCGGGGCGATCATGTCCTTGTCAGCTACGAGCAATATCATCGCATCGACGCCTATCCCGACCCGGGTTTCGAGATTTCTCCGCCTGACGGCAGCTTGCCTCTCCCGATCCCGAGATTGCAGTTGCGCGCCAATCGTAGCCTCGAGGCGCTGATGATTGCGCCGCAGTCGAGCCCGCTTGCCGGTGGGGCTGTCATCGTTACGGAAGACAGCCGGGATGATGAGGGCAATATGCTTGCCGCCATTCTGGACGGCCCGTTGAGTGGCCGCTTCACCGTCCGGCATCATGGCGAGTTCAGTGTGAGCGATGGCGTCTTTCTGCCCGATGGCGACCTATTGCTGCTGGAGCGGCGCTTCGGGCTGATGCACGGCCTTGGCGTGCGCATCCGCCGTATTGCTGGCGCTGATATCAAGCCAGGCGCCGTTGTGGACGGCAATGTGATTTTTGAAGCCAGCACGCGAGAACAGATCGACAATATGGAAGGCATCGATGTCTTCCGCGCCAGCGATGGCTCGCTGCACCTCATTTTAGTCTCGGACGACAATCACTCGATCCTGCAGCGCAGCCTGATGCTCGAATTTCGCCTGCGCGACGACAATCTCGTCAGCCAGAACTAGACGACGGGTCGGCCGATTTATTCGCTGCGCCGGCATTGAGCAAATGTCGGTCGTGGGCTAAGCGACGCCTTTGCTCCAACAATCGGATTCCTCGACATGTCCGCTCCCGACAAACCTATCGTGCTGGTGCATGGGCTCTTTGGCAGCCTGAGCGACCCCAAGATCCTGGCTGCTTTCGGCAATGCCGATGTTCATGCGCCCGACTTGATCGGCTATGGCCGCAATCGCGAGGCGGACACCAGCAGCCTTTCTCTTCTCGATCAGGCGCGCCATATCGCGGGTTTCATATCTGGCCTCGATGCAGGCAAGGTGCACCTGGTCGGACATTCGGTTGGTGGTGCGGTTTCGATGCTGGTTGCCAGGCATTTCCCCGAACTCATCGAATCGCTGACAAGCGTCGAAGGGAATTTTACGCTGAGGGATGCATTCTGGTCGGGCCAGATTGCCGTGAAACCAGATGAGGAAGTGGCGAGTATCATCTCCGGCTATGAGGCTGACCCGGATGCCTGGATCGCGGGCGCGAGCGTGCAGATCAATGAATGGACGTCATCGCTCGCTAGAAGTTGGCTTGCCAATCAGCCGCCGTCGACGATCAAGGCGCAGGCGAAGGCGGTCGTCGCGGCAACGGGAGAGGCTGCCTATCTGGAGGCTGTGCGCGGTATTCTGCAATCCGGCATATCAGTCTATCTGATTGCCGGGCGGCGTTCTGCGGAAGGCTGGGATGTTCCCGACTGGGCGAATGCCCTCTGCACGGCGCGGATCAATATTGCCGATACCGGCCATCTAATGATGGCGGAAAGCCCGGATGCTTTTGCATCCGCCGTCCTGACCTGCCTGTCTTGTCGGTGAAAAACGTTCTCGGCGCGAATCGATAGCGATCCGCGCCGGGCATTCGATCATTCAAGCCGTGGGAGCCTGCGACATCGGCTTCAGCATGTTCATCAGCGCGCCATAGGGCAGCAGCATGACGAGCCCGACGGTCACCTTGACCGAGAAGTCGCCGATCGCCCAGGAAATCCAGCGCGGGGCCGAGGTCGAGAAGACGCCGAGGATGGGAGCCCATTCGATCGCGAAGGGATCGTTCGGTCCGAAGAAGACGAAGAAGGGCGCGAAGGCGAATGAGAAGAAGATCAGCGTATCCAGCATCGAGCCGATGAGCGAGCCGAACAGCGGTGCGCGCCACCAGGCCATGCGGCGCAGACGGTTGAAGACCGAGATATCGAGCAGCTGGCCGGCGAGATAGGCCGAACCGGAGGCAATCGCGATGCGCGGCTGTGCCGTATAGAAGGACAGCGCGACGCCGACGACGAAGCCGGCAAAGACAACCTTGCGCGCGGCCTTGGGGCCGAACTGGCGGTTGGTCAGATCGGTGATGAGAAAGGCGACCGGATAGGTGAAGGCGCCCCAGGTGAGGATATCCGCAAGATTGATGCCGGCGAGTGTAGCCTGCAGCGGATACTGCACGAGGATGTTGGAAGCGACGACGACCAGCGTCATCAGCAGAACGTAGATAAGGGTATGACGTATCGTCAGCATTTTTTTATCCTGGGAGATGCCACCAGTTGAAGGAAACCGGACATGGAAAAAGGCCTGTCCGGAGATGATCCGTGCAAGCCTCTTAGCCGGTATGAAATCGCGAAGTGCTAGTGCTGCTTAAGCAGCAACGGCAGCTTCAGCAGACTTCTTGACGATCTGGCGACGCAGCAGGCGAGCGCGCATGCTGAGTTCGTTTTCGCTTGCCTTGATAAGGAAAGCGTCCAGACCACCGCGATGCTCAACCGAGCGGAGCGCTGCAGCGGAAACGCGCAGGCGGTAACGCTGGCCGAGAACGTCGGAAATCAGAGTGACCTGGCAGAGGTTCGGCAGGAACCGACGCTTGGTCTTGTTGTTGGCGTGGCTGACATTGTTGCCCACGAGGACGGCCTTGCCGGTCAATTCGCACATGCGGGACATGGTACACCTACTTTTGTTTTTCTCGGCCACTGGATAAGCATTCCGAGCAAAACCCGGCGCGCAATCCAACAGGCCATAATTGGAAAGTTGCGGTTCTATAGTCAGAGCGGCCGGCCGCGTCAAGCCAAACCTTGTGTTTTCCCGCAATTCCGTCAAAAAGCTGCTGTTGTCTGACGCTCGCAGCAGGCAAGCAAAGTGACTATATAACTTGCCTGATCCTCGTTGAAGGCCTTGATCATGGTTCAAATTCGGAAGTGGCTTCTCATTTCAGCTATCGTTGCGTCGGTGCCGTCGCTGGCATTGGCCGACGTGCTGCGGCATGAAACGCGGTATCGCGTTTCGCTGGCCGGCCTGCCGATTGCCCGGGCGGATTTCAAGACCGAAGTCACCGGCAAGCAGTTCACCATTCGCGGCGATATCACCTCTGCGGGCCTTGCCGATCTCGTGACCTCCATCGATGCGCGCACCGATGTGACCGGCGTCGTCAACGACAGCAAGCTGCAGGCGACGCACTACACGCTCTTTTACAAGAGCGGCAAGAGAGAGCGCACCTATGATGTCGCCTATGCCAATGGCAATGTGACGTCGAATACGATCACGCCTGAGCCGAAGCGCCCGGATACCTGGGTTCCTCTTACCGGGGAGGATCTAAAGGCGGTGCTCGATCCGATATCCGGCATGATCTTCCCGATCACGCCGAGCCTGAACCTTTGCAACCAGACGCTGGCTGTCTTCGACGGCGAGATGCGCATGGATCTGAAACTGTCGCCGAAGGGATCGCATCCGTTTTCGACCGATGGCTTCAAGGGCAAGACCATTGCCTGCGCTGTGCGCTTCACGCCGAAGAGCGGATACAAGAGTACGCGCAAGGACTATCTCTATCTCGCCAAAAGCGACAATATGGAGATCTGGTTTGCCAAGGCCGATGCCATGAATGTCTATGCTCCGGTCTACGTCCGCATACCGACGCAATACGGGACTGTCACGATTACGGCTGTAAAATACGGCAGCTAGATCTGATCGCTGCTCACGGAATTGCTTGACGGTTCCCGCTGTTGTTCTTACGCAATTCCAGATGGAAAATTGCTGCGCGTTTTTCCTGAAATTGTCTAGGCGGACCGAAGACGTCTGCAGCAACGAGCTGGGGGCAGCGATGAAGTTTCGGGCGACGCTGACGGGCTTTTCGGCCATTTTGATGTGGTCGTTTCTGGCGCTTCTGACGGTCGCATCCGGCAAAATGCCGCCCTTTCAGCTACTCGCCATCTGCTTTGCCATCGGCAGTATTCCCGGAATCGTCGTCCTTCTGCTGAGGCCCGAGCGCCTGCAGCTTCTGCGTCAGCCGGCCAAGGTCTGGATCACGGGCATTGCCGGGCTGTTCGGCTATCATTTCCTCTATTTCACGGCATTGCGTCATGCGCCGGCGGTGGAGGCTGGGCTGATCGCCTATCTCTGGCCGCTGCTGATCGTCGTCGGCTCGGCATTGCTGCCTGGCGAGCGGCTGCGCTGGTATCACATTGTTGGCGCGCTGATGGGGCTTGCTGGTACGATCCTGATCGTCGGCCGCAACGGTTTTCATTTCGAAGGCGCCTATGCCGTCGGCTATGGGGCGGCCTTCCTCTGCGCCTTCACCTGGTCCGGCTATTCGCTGATCACGCGCCGTTTCGAGGCCGTTTCCACCGATGTCGTCACCATCTTCTGCCTCGTCACGTCGATCCTCTCCCTCTTTTGTCATGTTGGGCTGGAGCAAACCATCTGGCCGGAGAATGCGGCGCAGTGGATCGCCGTCCTGGGCCTTGGCCTCTTTCCGGTCGGAGCCGCCTTCTATGCCTGGGATTACGGCGTCAAGAACGGCGATATCCAGATTCTCGGCGCGGCGAGCTATGCCGCGCCGTTGCTGTCGACGTTGATCCTGACGCTGTTCGGCTTTGCCGAGCCGAGCTGGGGCATTGCGCTTGCCTGCCTGCTCGTGACAGGCGGCGCGGTGCTTGCCGCCCATCGCATGATCCTGCGCCGGGACGATGCCGTGCGGACGCAGGCGGAAGCGGCGGAGTAGCTCCGCCGCGGTCACGGCTGCTTATTTCTTGAAGACTTCTTGCAAGAAGGCCACGAGTGAGGGTCGCCAGACATCCATCTCATGCTGGAGGTCCGGATATTCGTGATATTCGTGCTTGATCTTTTTCTCGTCGAGCGTCGCCTTCAAGCCGGCGACATCCTTGCCGACGACCTGGTCCTTGCTGCCGACCGTCACCGTGAAGTTGTGCAAGGCCTTGTTGATCTTCTCCGGCTCGTTCAGCACGGCATCGACCGTCTTGTTCGGAACGGTCGTGGTGCTGACGCCGCTGAAGGTCGCGACCCAGCCGAAGGTGTCGAGATGAGAAAGACCCGACACGAGGGCCTGATAGCCGCCCTGAGACAGGCCGGCAACGGCGCGGCCAGCGGTCTCGTTTTGGACCCGATAATGCTTCTTCATGTACGGGATGAGATCTTCGGTCAGTTCGCGATCGGCTGCCTCGGCATTCGCGGGATAGAAATTCGCGCGGCGATCGGCTGCCGGGAAATTCTCGGCGATCGCGTTTGGCACGTCGGTTTCCGTATCCGGGATGACGACGATCATCGGCTCGATCTTCTTCTCGGCCAGGAGATTGTCGAGGATCTGCGGCGCGCGGCCCTGGAGGACCCAGGACCCCACGGTATCGCCGAAGCCGTGATAGAGGTAGAGCACGGGCAGCGGCTTGGAGGAATCGGTGTAGCCGGGCGGCGTATAGACATACATCTGCCGCTCCGAATCGAGCTCCTTGGAGTGCAGGGTCACCAGCCGCAGGTCGCCATGCGGCACATTGCGGATATCGAGAATGCCGCCAGGCACCAGGATGAGGCTGGTGTTGACCTGCCGTTGCGGCTTGGGCGCATTGGTGCCGGTGTCGATGCTGCGGAAGCCGTCGACGTTGAAGTAATATTCGTAGAGATTCGGCTTCAAAACCTCCGTCTTGACACTCCATGTGCCATCGTCGCCGCGTTGCATGGCGATGGGATCGCGCGAGCCCAAGGCAACGGAAACCGCTTTTGCCGTCGGAGCATAGAGACGGAAAGTAATCGACCCGTCCTTCTCGACCGAGGTCACGAAGTTTTTCAGCGGCTTTTCGGCCGGCGGCGAAGCCGGTGCATCAAGGGCAAAGACAGGCGCGCTCATGACACAACCTGCTGCGACGAGCAAAGGAAACAACAAACGCACGAAAAAACCTCCTCCAGATGAATCAATTTTCACTCTCCCCGTGTAAAGCTGACACAGCGCGCCGCTTTTTCAAGACTGTCGCTGCGCGCTGTCTGGCCGCATCCCGCGTGATGTCAATGAAAGGTAAAAGAGGTTCAGTCTGAGATCGGCTTCCAGTCTGGCGGTGCCATCTCGAAGCTCGAAAATTCGAAGCCGGGTGCGACCGTGCAGCCGACGAGCGTGAATTCGCCGAGGCTTTCGGCCGATTGCCACCAATTGGCGGGAATGATCGCCTGAGGGCGCTCGCCCTTTGCCAGATCCATTCCGAGCACGAGCCTTTCACTGGTTTTGCCGTCGGCGGAGCGATGCAAAGCGAGAGGCGCGCCGGCATAGTAGTGCCAGACCTCGGCGGCATCGTGCACCCGGTGCCAATGCGAGCGTTCGCCGGCTTCGAGCAGATAGTAGATCGCGGTGGAATGGCCGCGATCGCCGCCGTTGTCGTCGCGGAAAGTCTGCACGTACCACCCGCCTTCCGGATGCCGCTGCATGGAAAGCGTTTCGATGATCTCCTTTGCCTGCATCAGAAATTGTCCTTGCGCTTGCGGATCTCGGCGAAGACCTCGTCGTTGCTGCGGCTTTCCATCAGCAGGTTACGGCGAATCGCGGGATCGGCTGCGCGCAGGAACGGGTTCGTTTCCTTCTCCAGCGCCAGCGTCGTCGGGATGGTGAACTTGCCTTCCGCTCTCAATGCCTCGATATCGGCGGCGCGCGCTTTCAGCCGCTCATTGTCGGGATCGATGGTCAGCGCGAAACGGGCGTTGGAGAGCGTATATTCATGGCCGAAATAGACGGCCGTCTCGTCCGGCAGCACGGCAAGCTTCTGCAGCGAAGCCCACATGTCGGCCGGCGTGCGTTCGAACAGGCGGCCGCAGCCGAGCGCAAACAGGGTATCGGCGGCAAAGAGCAGCTTGTCGTCGGCAAAGTGATAGCAGACGTGGCCGGCGGTGTGGCCGGGCGTTTCGATGACATTGACCGTATGGCCGGCAAACTCGAATGTATCGCCGTCACCGACGGCGCGATCGAGGCCGGGAATGGCGACGGCCTCGTTGATCGGGCCGATGATCTCACAGCCGAATTGTTCTTTCAGCGCCAGATTGCCCTCGACGTGATCGGTATGATGATGGGTCGTCAGGATGTGGCTGATCGTCCAGCCGCGCCGATCGGCAGCCTTCAGGACCGCCTCCGCCTCCGGAGCGTCGATCGATGCCGTCAATCCGCTTTCGGGATCATGGACCAAGACGCCGAAATTGTCGGAACGGCAGATAAAAATCTCTAATTCCAATGGTTTCATGATCGAAATCGTCCTTGTCTTTTACGTTGGTGGAGAATGTAAGCCGTTCGGCCTTGAAGTCCAACGCTCGGCTGATAACATTTGTTTCGATGCACGCCGATATTGTCGATCTCCGCCAGTTTTATCATTCCGAGCTCGGTCGCTTGGCGGAGCAGTCGATCGCCATGGCGCTTTCCTCCATCTGGGCGCGGATGCCGGAGGAGCGGCTTGTCGGCCTCGGTTATGCCGTTCCCTATCTCGATCGTTTCCGCGCCGATACCGAGCGCACCTTCGCCTTCATGCCTGCGGGGCAGGGCGCGGTGAACTGGCCGATGGGCTCGGCCTCGTCGACGGCGCTGATCTTCGATGAAGAACTGCCGCTACCTGACAGTTCGATCGACCGCGTGCTGATGGTGCATTCGCTGGAATTCGCCGAAAGCCCGCGCGAGACGCTGAAAGAGCTCTGGCGTGTGCTAGCGCCAGGCGGACGGCTCGTCATCGCCGTGCCGAACCGCCGCGGCGTCTGGGCACGCATGGAGCATACGCCGTTCGGCTCCGGCCGGCCCTATTCGCGTGGCCAGCTCACCTCGCTGCTGCGCGAAACCAATTTCACGCCGGGCGCTACGGCCGAGGCGCTGTTCTTCCCGCCTTCGAAACTGCGCACGGTGCTGCGGCTGCGCCGCGCCTTTGAGCGAGTTGGGCGTACCCTTTGGCCCGCGTTCTCCGGCGTCATCATCGTCGAGGCGCAGAAGCGGCTCTATCAGGGGCTGCCCGTTGCCGTTCGCGCCTCGCGCCGCGTCTTCGTGCCGGTGCTGGCACCGCGCGGCATACCGACCACGCGCGACGGCCGGTGAAGTGATCGGTTGACCGCTGACACTCGACAAAACTGCGTTTCCGCATTAATGCGACGGGGTGTCATAAACCGGAATTTTCCGGTCCTTCCCAAGGTCGATCCCATGAGCATGGAAATGAGCAAGCCCGTCCCGCGTTCCGGCATTCTCGATATAGCCGCCTATGTGCCGGGCAAGGAGCATGCGCCGGGCGTTGCGCGCGTGTTCAAGCTCTCCTCGAACGAGACGCCGCTCGGCGCCAGCCCTAAGGCCATCGAAGCCTTCCGCACCGCTGCCGAACATCTCGAGCGCTATCCGGACGGACAGGCCAGGGAATTGCGTCAGGCGATCGCCGACGTCCACGGGCTGAATGTGGCCAACATCCTTTGCGGCGCTGGCTCCGACGAGCTGCTCGGCCTGCTCTGCCATACCTATCTCGGTACCGGTGACGAAGGCATCATCACCGAGCACGGCTTCCTGGTCTACAAGATCCAGATCATGGCCGCCGGCGCGACGCCGGTAACGGTCAAGGAAAAGGATTGCACCGTCGATGTCGACGCCATCCTCGCCGCCGTCACGGAGAAGACCAAGATGGTCTTCATTGCCAACCCCGCCAATCCCACCGGAACCTATGTGCCGGTCAGCGAGATCCGCCGCCTGCAGGCGAGCCTGCCGAAGCACGTCATCCTCGTGCTCGACGCGGCCTATGCCGAATATGTCCGCCGCAACGATTACGAGGCCGGCCTTGAGCTCGTTTCGGCAAACCAGAACGTCGTCATGACCCGCACCTTCTCGAAGGTTTACGGTCTTGCCGCACTTCGCGTCGGCTGGATGTACGGTCCGGTCGATATCGTCGATGCGATCAACCGCGTGCGTGCCCCGTTCAACATGAACACGGCAGCCATCGCTGCCGGAGCCGCCGCCATTCGCGATCAAGCCTTCACCGAGAAGGCTGTGGCGCACAATACGCTCTGGATCGGGAAGGTAACGGCCGCGCTCGAAGGCCTCGGCCTCAAGGCAACGCCGTCGGTTGCGAATTTCGTGCTGATCCACTTCCCTGACAGCGATGGCAAGCGCGCTGCGGAAGCCGACGATTTCCTGACGAGCCGCGGCTATATCCTGCGCGCCGTCCGGGCCTATGGTTTCCCGAATTCGCTGCGCTTGAGCATTGGCACCGAAGAGGCCAATCTCGGCGTCATCGACGCACTGACCGAATTTATGGGACGCAAGTCATGAGCAGCATCCAGTTCGACCGCATCGCGCTGATCGGTATCGGCCTTATCGGCTCCTCCATCGCCCATGACATCAAGCGCCTCGGCATCGCCAAGGAAGTGGTGATCTCGACGCGCAGCGCCGAGACCCTGAAGCGTGCCGAAGAACTGAAGCTCGGCGACCGTTACACGCCGTCTTCAGCCGAAGCGGTCAAGGATGCCGATCTCATCATCGTCTCGGTGCCTGTGGGAGCCTCGGAGAGCGTTGCCAAGGACATCGCCGCGCATCTGAAGCCGGGCGCCATCGTCACCGACGTCGGCTCCACAAAGGCCTCGGTCATCGCGCAGATGCAGCCGCATATGCCGCCCAACGTGCATTTCATTCCCGGCCATCCGCTGGCGGGTACGGAGAAATCCGGCCCGGATGCGGGCTTTCCGGGGCTGTTCAAAGGGCGCTGGTGCATCTTCACCCCGGTTCCCGGCACCGACGAAGCCGCGATCAAGACGCTTCGCGGTTTTTGGGAGACTCTGGGCTCCCGCGTCGACGAGATGGATCCCGAGCATCACGACAAGGTGCTGGCCATCGTTTCGCATCTGCCGCATCTGATCGCCTATAATATCGTCGGCACCGCCGATGATCTGGAGACGGTGACTGAATCGGAAGTCATCAAATATTCGGCTTCCGGCTTCCGAGACTTCACCCGCCTTGCAGCCTCTGATCCGACCATGTGGCGCGACGTGTGTCTGCATAATCGCGATGCGATCCTGGAGATGCTGTCGCGCTTTTCGGAGGATCTGGCGTCGCTGCAGCGCGCCATTCGTTGGGGGGACGGTGACAAGATCTTCGAACTTTTCACCCGTACGCGCGCCATCCGCCGCTCGATCGTCGAAGCCGGCCAGGATGTCGACGTGCCCGACTTCGGCCGTCACGCGCTGGATGCGAAGGAATAGGCATCCCGACGCAAGGGCGGAGCGCTCATGATCGTCAGACGCGGGCGCTTGGAAGATCTGTCCTGGCTCGTCGAGCACGACGATGCGCGCGAGGCTTGGGTCAATCGCTGCATCGCGTTCGGTGATTATCTCGTGGCCGAGCAGGATGGCGAGCTTATCGGCTTCCTGCGGTTCAGCCGCTTCTGGGGCAGGATACCCTATATGGATATGATCCGCGTGCTGCCGTCGCGCCAGCACGCGGGCGTGGGAACGGCCTTGTTCCACGCCTGGGAAGCCGCCATGATCGACGAGGGTGCCGAGCATCTGATGACATCGAGCGAATGGGCGGAGGCCGAGCCGCAGGCATGGCACCGCCGCAATGGCTTCAAGGCTGCCGGTAGCATCGACCTTCGCATCATCCAGTCGAGCCCGGAGATATTCTTCCTGAAGGATATCTCCGGCACCTGCAAAGAATAGGCTCTCAGATCGGCGGGATCTTGCCGAGCGGGATGAAGCCGCTGAGCGAGAGGCGGCCACGATCGGCGGTGAGATCGACGGAAACCTTGTCGCCGCCATTGGCAAGCGCCTTCAGCATCTTTGTCGCCGTCTTGATGATGCTCTTGGCGGCGGGAAGCGTGGTGGTCAGGCTGTCGCCCCATGGCCCGATCTGGTTGATCTCCAGCTTGAACTGGCCGGACAGAAAACCGTCATCGTCGAAATTGAAGGGGCCGGAAAGCGTCATGATGCGGCCATCACCGATGTCGATAACGGCCTGATGCAGCACGCCGGCGGTGCCGCGAAGCCCCTCGCGGTCGCTGCCATCGAGTAGCCCGGCCTTGCCTGATAGCGTGACGTTGGCGCTCGTCGATGCGGTTGGCAGGGTCTGCGGAAAATCCTTGATCACGGCATTGGCGTTTTCGACGCCGATGGCGAGATCCAGATCGCTGCCATTCTGGTTGGCATGCATCTCCGTGTGGGCAGCGGTGACATTGACGCTCTGGCCGGTGACGGATGAGACGATGCCGGCTTTCAACCCCTCGATGACAGTCTGAGTCTGCGCGACGCCGCGGCCCTTGGCAACGAGGTTCGATTGCAGATCGGTCCATTCGGCCGATACGGTCAGGCCCTCCGTCGTACGCAATTCTGCAGGAGATTTCAGGTTCCAGCTCACATGGTTGGGCTGGAAGACTGGTGCGGAGGCGCTGAGCCGGTCGAAATTGGTGGAGACGCCCCGCGTCTGGTTGTCGACCGTCACCGTGTCGCAAGTCAGGCCGATGGCGAAGGGGAAGCCGTTGAAGGCCATGTTCTCGCATTTGCCGGCAACGCCGGCACTGTTCTGCTGGCCGAGTGCCTTCAGGACATTAGCCCTGACGAAACTGGTCGCGTAGTACCAGCCGCCGGTATAAAGACCGGCCAGGACCACCACCAGCCCCAGAAGGATGAGCCACAGACGCTTGCCTCGACCGGTCGTTACGCTCTGGCTTGACGCTGCCATGTTGTTCTCCAATGGTTGGACTGAAGCTTCACAGTGATTTGGCGTTGGATATGGACGAATTTTGGGTGTTTGGCTACGGATCCCTCATGTGGAATCCGGGCTTTGGTTATGATGAGCGGGCCGAGGCCCTGATTTTTGGTTATCGTCGCTCGCTCTGCGTCCGTTCCTGGGTCCATCGCGGCACGGAAGAAACCCCTGGTCTCGTCTTGGGCCTGGATCGCGGCGGCTCCTGCCGCGGCATAGCTTTTCGCGTACCAGCCGCCTCCTGGGACGAGGTGCTCGCCTATTTGCGCGAGCGCGAACTCGTCACCAACGTCTACCTGGAAAAGACGCTCCCCATCCGTCTGGCCGATGGGAGGCGCGTGACCGCTGTGGCCTATGTCGTCGATCGCAACCACAGGCAATATGCCGGCGCGCTTGACGCGGCCGAGGCGGCGCATGTGGTGGAAGCCGCCATCGGCCGCTCCGGCCCGAACGATGCCTATGTCTTCAACACGCTGACGCATCTGCGCGATATGGGCATCCGCGATCATTGGCTCGAGCAGGTTGCAGACGAAGTGGAGCGGATGCGAAAGGCGTCCTGAGCCCATTGCTTCGCGCCGAAGCTTCTCAGACTGCGGCGGAAACCGGTTTCGCCTTGCCGATTTCAGCCAGACGTTTAGCGGCCGTCGGCGGAACCGGCAGGTTCGGGTTGTTGGCGATCGTCTCGACCAGCAGTTCGTCGCTCGCCCTTTCCGTTTCCTCGATCAGGCGTGCAAAAAAGGCATCGGGGTCCATGCCGGGCTCGATCGGCGGCAGGATGCGAACCTTGATATGGCCGGGATATTTGCGGAAGGTACGGCGTGGCCAGAAAAGGCCGGGATGCATGGCCACGGCGACGACGGGGATGTTGAGGTCGCGATACATGCGGGCGATGCCGTATTTATAGACCGGTTCGGCGCCTGGCGGCCGGCGCGTGCCTTCGGGGTAGATGATGAGCTGGCGGCCGGTGGCGAGCTCTTCGCGTGTGCGCTTCAACACGTCGAACATCACTTTGCCGCGCGCGCTGCGATCCACCGGGATCATGCGCTGCTTCCCCGCATACCAGCCGAACAACGGGATCCACATCAGCTCGCGCTTCAGGATATAGACGGGATCATCGAGATAAGGCAGTAGCGCGAAGGTATCCCAGAAGGATTGATGCTTGGGCGCGAAGATGAAGCTGCCCTTTGGGATGTTCTCCAGGCCCTCGACCTCGAAGGTGGTGCCGACGATCTTTTCCATCAGCCAGGTGCTGGATTTCGCCCATGCCTTGGGAATCGCATAGGCGGCCTTGCGCGGCATCAGGAAATAGATCGGCGTCAATACGATCATGCGAATGATCAGATTGGCATAGAAGACTGTATTGAACAGGATCGAACGCAAGATAATCATCGAGGCTTTCCCAACGCACCGGCTTGCACCGGCATCCGAAGGTTTGCCTACACGATTACGGCGTCAATAAAAAGTCGGTGCATGCTTGGTTTTCGCGTCTTCAGGCGCATCCCTCTCTCCGACATTCGCTCTTGGCGCTTGAAGCTTTCGATGTCATGCAAAACCGCTGCACAGTCTGGCGCGGCGAGCCTCAGTCGTCGTCATCGACCGGCTGTCGGGAACGCAGGCCTATCGGCCGCCCGAGGCCGGTCAGGTTGCGGGCGCCGGCAAGGAGGACCTTGGCGTATTCCGAGATCATTGTCCGCAGCGCGTTCGGGTCCGTGAACCAGTTCTTGGTCTTCAGGTCGGAGTTGACGACCGGATAGGGAATGAAATCGGTCGAGGGATCGACATATTTCAGTTCAGCGAGGCTGCGGGGCATATGGTAGTTGTTCGTCACCACGAGAACGCTCTTATAACCCCTGGCGTGAATCCATTTTGCTGCCTCGCGGGCATTGCCGATCGTATCGAGCGCGTCGTAGCCGATGTCGACACAGCAGCTGAACAGGCTGGCGGAACTCTGCGTCAGTTTGCGGATCTGCGTCGGCGTGGTGGTCGGATGTGCGCCCGATATCAGCAGGCGGTTGCCGGCACCGGTGCGCAGCAGCTCCACCGCCTGGTCGATCCGCTGATAACCGCCCGTGAGCACGACGATGGCATCGGCCTTGGGTTCCAGCGGCGGCTTCAAGGTGGTAATCGAATCGGCGAAATGCAGGAAGCCGCCGAAAATGATGGCGACCAAAAAAATGAAGGCGAAGCCGCCCCAGCGCAAAAGACGCCGGAACAGGCTGCGGCGCACGGGTCTGTCGCCGCGGGAGTGCTCCCGCAACGGCTGCGAACTCACGGTCTTGCGAGTCGTCAGATCCATGCTCATGATTCGGTACTATACGCCAATTGCGGCAAGGAACGGGCTGGCAAACGGTAAAAAAACATCACGGAAGCGTCAATTCTGTACGCTATCCGTCCGCCCGGGATCGGAACGGATCAGATCGATCTCGTAGATCGTGCGCATGACGGTGAAGCGTGCCGTCAGTGTCGTCAGCAGCGCGATGATGATCATGGTGGCGAGAATGCCGACATAGCCGAGCGCGCCGACGGAGAAGGTCCCGAACAGTGCCGTCGCCTGATCGGTCTGCGGCGTGGCTATCGTATGGCTCTGCAGGATGCCGGCTGTCGCGAAGAACAGCGCGGCGAGCGCGCTTCCAGCTCCCGACCCTTTGAGGCTGATCTTCAGGAAATGCTTCTGGAATTCATTGGCCACGAAGGTGCTTTCGGCGCCGACGAAATGCAGCACCTCGACGATATGGCGATTGCCTGACAATGCGCCGCGCGTGGCGAAGACCACGGTCAGAACCATGGCGGTGAAGACAAGCAGCAGGACGCCGGTGCCGATGAGAACGGTGGTGTGCGCCATCGACACGAGCCGGTCGACCCAGGTGCGATGGTCGTCCAGCGTCGCTTGCGGGATCTGCGCCTTGAGCAAGCTGCGCATCGCTTCGAAGTCAGGCGGATGCGTCTCGTCGATGGTGATGATGACGAGGCGCGGGACGGGCAGTTCCTTGATATCGAGGCCGGCGCCGAGCCAGGGCTCGAGAAGGCGAGCTGTCGCTGCCTCATCAACGATCTGGCCCGATTTGGTACCGACGAAGCTGAGCGCGATATCGCGGGCGCTCGTCAGCGCCTTTTCCATGTCGAGATTGTCGTCCGGCTTGATCTGGATGGTGATCTCGCGGGAAATCTGGCTCTCCCAGCTTGCTGCCGTCGAGCGCACCATGCTGACTGCGCCGAGCGTCAGGCAGGCGAGGAAGGCCATGATGGCGATGACGACGATGAGCGCATTGCCCTGAATGTTCGAGGACGGCACGATCGGCCCGGTCGGGCGAACGCGCATCTCCGGACGCTTGCGCTCCACAGGTGCTGCGGGCGTTTGTCGCGCCTGCGGAGCCTTGGCGCTCGGGGCGTTCCTGCGGGGAGGGGGCTCAGTCATAGATATCGAGATGCCCCCCCGATAGAATCATGCGCCTTGCTTCGATCTGATCCATCAGGGCGAGATCGTGCGTGGCAATGACGACGGCGGTGCCGAGACGGTTGAGCTCCAGAAAGAGGTTGAGCAGGCGGCGCGCCATCGGCGGGTCGACATTGCCGGTGGGTTCGTCGGCAAGCAGGATTTCCGGGCGATCGATGAGGGCGCGGGCGATGGCGGCGCGTTGCTTCTCACCGCCAGAGAGCACCGGCGGCAGCACATTTATGCGCTCGCCCAGTCCGACCCATTTCAAGAGCTCCAGGACGTCGGTGCGATAGGAGCTTTCATCCTTGCCGCGCACACGCAGGGGCAGGGCGACGTTTTCATAGGTCGTCAGATGCTCGAGCAGCCGGAAATCCTGGAAGACGATGCCGACACGGCGGCGCAGCAGCGGCAGTTCGTTGCGCGGGATTGAGGATATCTCCCGGTCGAACATGCGGATCAGCCCGCGCGTCGGCTGCAGCGACATGAAGAGCAGGCGCAGCAGCGTCGTCTTGCCGGCGCCGGAAGGGCCGGTCAGGAACTGGAACGATTTCTTCGGTATGTCGAAGCTCAGGTCGCGGAGGATCTCCGGACCCATGCCGTAACGCAAACCGACGTTCTCAAAATGAATCAACGGGCAGTCCAGTCTTCCGCAGGGTTCAATCAGGCGACTTGTTAACCAATGGCATTAACAGCCGGTAAATTTTTCTGGAAAGGCGCCCCATTCATGGCGATCTTTGCGAAGCATTAACCAATAAAATTTACGACTGGGCAGGATTCGTTTCAATGCCCAGATTGGCAATGGGCGTCGAAACCATGTGGATCACCGCAACGGGAGGCCATCATGGGCGCTTTTCGCCACCGTCCACAGCAGACGGGGCTGATTTATGACCTCATTCCGCCCGAACGTGGGGCGGGATCGGGCCAGGTGCATTACGTCATGCCAAAAGCCGATATCGTCGATGCCGAATTCGTGACCGTTTCCGCCGCGCGCGGACGGACAGTGTCGGGCGTCAATATGCGCTATGGCCGGCATGTCCAACCAAAACCGCAGCCGACGACGCGCAAGACTGGCTTTTCGCGCATCCTGTCCGTCCTGCGCGGCATTGAGAAGGTTTTGCAGCAGGCGTCGCGTCGCAGTTTCGTGGCGCTCATCGTTTGCCTCGCAATATTGATCTTCGGTCTTTCCGGCGGCTTTTCCAGTCTCTCGAGCGTACCAGCCGATGCGACGGCCGATCCGCTGCAGTTCTCGCATGTGACACTGACGCCGCGGGATGAGAACGGTCTGCCCGTCTTGAGACTGAACGGCATCATCGAGAATGTCAGCGGCGCCACGCTTTCGGTCCCACAGGTGCGCGCCGATCTTTTCGCCGGAGATCAGCTGGTCAGAAGCATCGTGGTGGATACGCCGGTCGATCGCCTCGGGCCGCATGAAAGCCGCGGATTCTCGACGCGATTGCAGCATCCCGGTGGAAAAACGCCGGATGTCCGGCTTTCCTTCATGCCATAGGGGGTGTGTCCGCGCCGCCGATTGTGCTACGGGCTAGAGCTTGATCGGCGGCCAGGGGCCGCCGCAGCCATGGAGCATGCCAATCAATGCCTGTCGTACGCGGGAAGAATATCGAGCCGCTTTTCACTGCCGAGCAGATCGCCGAGCGCAATCATGCCTTGGCGAAGGAAATCGCCAAGGGGCCGACGAAGGACCTCCTCGTCATCGCCATCCTCAAGGGCTCGTTCATCTTCGCAGCCGATTTGTTGCGCGCCTTGCATGAGACCGGGCTTGCCCCGGAGGTCGAGTTCATCACGCTTTCGAGCTATGGCGCCGGCACGACGTCACAGGGTGTGCGCATCGTCAAGGATATCGATAGCGACGTTAAGGATCGTGATGTCCTGCTGATCGATGACATTCTCGAATCGGGCCGCACGCTGCGCTTTGCCAAAGAGCTGCTCTATGAGCGCGGCGCCCGCAACGTCACGCTGGCTGTCCTGCTCGACAAGAGCGTCAAGCGCCAGGAAGAGCTGGAGGCCGATTATGTCGGCTTCGAATGCCCCGATTATTTCGTGGTCGGCTACGGCATGGATGTCGCCTACGCCTTCCGCGAACTGCCCTTCGTCGGCGTCGTCACGGGCGACGCCGAAGCCTGATCTTAAGTTAATGCAGGCGGCGTGTCCGCCTGTCCCATTCTGCTCCAGTGATGACGAACCATTAACCACGGAGCCTGATCGCCTGCCCGTCGTTTACCTATCGCAAACGGAATTCTGGTGATTTCGGTCGCGGAACATGACGGACCAGGAGCACAGACCATGGCAAAAATTCTGATCACGGAAGACGAAGACTCGCTTCGTACCTTCGTCGCCCGCGCGCTGCGCTTGGACGGTCACGAGACCGAAGAGGCAGCTGACGGCGCGGAAGGTTTGGAAAAGCTGAAAGAGGGCGGCTACGACCTGCTTCTCTCGGATATCCGCATGCCTGTGATGGACGGCATCGAGCTTGCCCATCAGGCGCATTCGACGTGCCCGGGGATGAAGATCCTGCTGATGACGGGCTATGCGGAGCAGCGCGAGCGCGCCGACGACCTTATGGAAAAGATTGTCGACGTCGTCGCCAAGCCCTTCGCGCTGCCGGACATCCGCAAGGCTGTTGCGCGGGCCTTGGCTGCCTGAAATTTGTCGATTGTCGGCGCAGTCGTTTCCTGTGCCGACTTCATCATCATTTGCGGATAGGTCCGAAATCGTCATCCGGATAGTGGATGGTTTCCTCCCCCGGCCTTCTTGAGCCAACGACGATCATCGTCACCGCGGCGGTGGAATGATTGAGCAAATGATGGGCATTCGGTTGCCCCGCCGGAAATCCCACAACATCGCCAGGCCCGAGGATATGGTGACCGTTTTCATCGATCAGCGTCGGGACGCCCGTCAGAATATAAAGGAACTCATCCTCCGCCATGTGCCAGTGACGTGATGATGACATGCTTCCGGGATCGAGCGTGACGAGATTCACGCCGAATTGCGTAACGCCCACGGCCTTGGCCAGCCGAATCTCGTGCTTGCCGCTGAGCCTTGCATCCGCGTCGGCAATACCGGGCAGGCCTGTTGTGACAGGCAGATCCGAAATATTGGCAAGCTTGGTCTCCATGTCATCCCTCTTTGCGAAGCATGAAAGACGGGCCACTTCCATGGCAGGCTGCTTACTGGCCGAGATTCAGCAAACGCTCCAGATAGCGCCGTTCTTCACTCAGCGTGGGATTGTTGCTCAATCGTTCGCGAATGGCATCGAGAATTTCGCGTGCGCGCTGGGCGTCGATGATCTTCGGCACCATGTCCCTATCGGGCGCATCCAAGGGACCATCCCGTAGCCGGCCGAGCGGATCGCGGCCGTTTTGGCCGCCCTGGCCCATCTGTCCCGGCATCTGCCCCTGCCCCTGGCCTTGTCCCTGCTGCTGCATCTGGGCCATGAGCTGGTTCATCATCTCGCGCGTGCCCTTACGCAGGGCGTCCAGCGCGCGTCCTTGTCCCTGCACGGCGCCTTCGCCATTACCTTCAGAGAGCTGGCCTGACGCGCCCTTCATCTCCTGCTGTGCCTTGCCGTAATTCTGGTTCGGCTTCATGCCCAACGAGCCGAGATCTTTCTGCAGTTCGCCGAGCTGCTTGCCGAGATCCTCCTGCTGCTGGCGCAATTGTTTCAGCGCGTCGCGCAGCTGATCGGCCGTCATGCCGTCCGTGGGGTCCTTGCCCTTCTGACCTTGCTGATTCTGGCCCTGCTGGTTTTGGCCTTGCTGCTGATCCTGGTTGCGCTGGCCCATATCAGGGCGCATCTGGTCATTGAGGCCGGGCATGGGCTGATCCATCATGCCGTCGCCGTCCTCGTTGGAATCGCCGCGCTGCATGCGGTCGCGCATGGCCTGATCGAGCTTGAAAGTCTGATCCATCAGCTTCTGCTGATCGCGCATGATGCGGCCGAGCTTATCCATCTGCTCGCGCATCTTGTCATTGGCTTGGTTCTGCTGTTGCCCCGGCTGCGGCTTGCCGGCCTGGAGGCTGTTCATCAGCTGCTGCAGTTCGGAAAGCATCTGCTGCGCGGCCTGGCGGTCGCCGGAGCGAGCGAGATTCTCGATCTGATCCATCATGCGCTGCAGGTCCTGCTGGCGCAGGATATTGGCGGAACGCTGGTTCGGCTGGGCCGGCATGTTGCGCATGCGCTCGGCCAGCTCCTTCATATAGGCGTCCATCGCCTTGCGCAGCTCGTCGGTGAGCTTCTTGATCTCGGCATCGGAGGCATTGCGCTGCAGGGCGTCGGAAAGCTTCTGCTGGGCGTCGCGCAGAGCCTTTTCCGCATCGGTCAGCTGGGCGTCTTCCATGCCGAGCGCGATCTGCCAGAGATAATCGGCGGTATCCTTCAGCGAGGCTTCGCTGCTTGCGAGCTTCATGCGCGTCAGCGCCGACTTGATTGCGAGATAATTGCCGAGATCGGGAATGGTCTCTTCCGGGCGGATGGTCAGCGATTTGTTGAGCTCGATCGCTTCCGGCATCTTCCGCGTGTCGAGCGCAAACACCTGGCGTTCTTCGGCCACGGCGGCAGCGAGCGGCTGGCTGAAATTGCGGGACGGCAATACCATCTCGTAGGGTGAACTGCGGCCCGTCTGGCCGGCACCGTCCTTGGCGACAAGGGTGATGCGGACGCGCTTGCCGGCGAGCGGATCCTGCGTCAGATCGTGGGTTGCCAGACCCTTGCCATTGCGGCGGTCGCGACGCGGAAGCTCCAGCTTGTATTCAGGCAGGCCGTATAGGGGTTTGGCAGCCGGATCGGATTCCACCGGCACGATCTCCGCATAGGCTTCCTCGACGCCGTAGTCATCCTTGACCTTGAAGCCGAGTTCCAGAGCGCTGCTGGTCGTCGCATGCGGAATGCCGTCGAAGGTGATCTCCGGCGGCTTGTCGACGACCACATTGAAGGACCAGGACTTGCCGTTGACGGTCAGTTCGCCGCCCTTCTCAAGCTTGAGAACATGCGTGCGGGCAACCATTCCGTCTGCGGCCGGGATATTGCCGGTGCCGTTTGCTGCGGGCGGTACCGCGGGAGGCGTTGCAGGCTTTGCGCCAGCAGGGCCTTGTTTGTCGGCATCAGCGGCCTGTTCGGGAATTTCGACGCCTTTTTCCGCACCAGTCGCCTGGAACAGCACTTTCTCATCCGTCGCAGCACCCGAAACACGCACGGTGAGCTCGGAGAATTGAGGTACGTTCAGGCTGTTGCCGGCATTGTCGACATTGCCGGTCAGATAGACGGGCGCTTCGCCGGTGTAATAGGGCGGGGTAACCCAGGCATCGACGCGGACATCCGGGTTGCTCGATGTCGAGGTTGATGCCGTGAAGGCATCGCTCAGCGAGCCGCCGCTATTGGACATGGAAAAGCTGAAGGCCGTTACCAGCAGCAACGCCGGGACGGCGCGCAATGCGAAGCGGTCGTAGCGCGTGATGTCCGGCCTCGGCAGGCCGGCATCCAGGGCGGCGATGCGCTCGGCCATGCGCGTCTGGTGCTCGCGCCAGAGGGCGCGCGCAAAGGGAGTATCGAGCGCCGGTTCGTCTTCCTGCACCGTAACAGGCTGGTGAGCGAGACCGTTGCGCTCTTCGAGCAGTCGATCAGCTTCCGCAACACTCGGCCAGCGCAGGCGGCGCAGTGGATAGAGAGAGATGGCGAAGCCGACCGCGAAGACGGCAAGCAGCAGAAAGCGCAGAATATCCGGCGAAATGCGGAAAATGCCGAACCAGGCAACGGACAGGAAAACTGCCAGGATGGATGCCGGCAACAGCAGTCGCGGCAGCAGCTGTTCGCTGACGAGCACCAGCCGGGCAAAGAGACGCTTGACCGCAACCATGCGCGCCAGCGCCGGACGGGTGGCGAAAGCGCCCTTCTTGGGGTGGCTGGGGCTGGTCATCGGTCCGGTCTTCTCCCGATCTGACGTTGATGGCCAGAGCATGATGCCGAAAAATGTAAGCGGCTTTCGGACGATATCATGCTCTACTTCTTTGATTCTAGAGCGGATTCAGATTCTAGATCGATTCGATCCAAAATCATCCGGCTCTAGTCGCCCGTTGGGAATGGCGCGGCGTCCCACACGCTCGCGCACTCGGCGCCCGGCGAGACGCCACTCAATCAAAGATAACATTCTTTGTGGCGAAGACGAGGGCAATGGGCTCGAAAGGCTGTTTTTTAATCGGACTTCGCTGAAACGTGATCGGGCAAAGCAGCTTTTGCAGCCCTGCCCGAAATCATGCATTGAAGTCGATTATCCCTCCAGCCAGGCCGGGATGGAATCCAGGCCGATCAGCTCTTCATAGGTCCCACGCGGGCGGATGACGTGGAATTCACCGCCCTTGACCAGCACTTCCGGAACCAGAAGCCGGCTGTTGTAAGTGCCGGCCTGCACGGCGCCATAGGCACCGGCCGAGCCGACGGCGAGGAGATCACCGGGCTTCGGCAGCGCCATCTCCCGGTCGAGCGCCAGATAATCGCCCGTCTCGCAAACCGGGCCGACGATATCGGCCTTGATGCGCGAGGCATCGGCGGCACTCGTCACGACTGGGCGAATCTCGTGATAGGCTTCGTAAAGTGTCGGGCGGATGAGATCGTTCATGGCGCCATCGACGATGACGAAGCTCTTGTCGCCGCCATCCTTCACATAGATGACCTCGGTGACGAGAATGCCGGCATTGCCCACGATCAGCCGGCCGGGCTCGGTGACGATCTTGCAATTGAGGCCACGGAGCTGGTTTTTGACGATCTCGGCATATGCGTCCGGCAACGGCGGCGGATTGTTGTCGTCGCGATAGGGGATGCCGAGACCGCCGCCGATATCGACGTGATGGATGTCGTGGCCGTCGCCGCGCAGCGTTTCCACGAGGTCGCGCAGCAGCCTGAAGGCATCGTCGAATGGCTGTAGTTCGGTGATCTGGCTGCCGATATGCATGTCGATGCCGGTGGCATTGATGCCCGGCAGGCTGGCGGCACGGTCATAGACGGCGCGGGCACGCTGCCAGGAAATGCCGAACTTGTTTTCCTTCTTGCCGGTCGAGATCTTCGCATGCGTGCGGGCATCCACATCCGGATTGATGCGGAAGGAGACGGGCGCCACCTTTCCGGCGCGAACGGCACGCTGGTTCAGCACTTCCAGTTCGGGCTCGGATTCGACGTTGAAGCAATAGATGCCGGCTTCCAGAGCCACGTCCATTTCCTGTGCGGTCTTGCCGACGCCGGAGAACATGATGCGGTTTGCCGGGATTCCAGCGGCCAGCGCGCGGCGCAACTCACCGACGGAGACGACGTCGACACCGGCACCGAGGCGACCAAGCGTCTTCAGCACCGCCTGGTTGGAATTGGCCTTCATGGCATAGCAGACCATGGCATCGACATCACCGAAGGCTTCCGCGAAGACGCGATAGTGGCGCTCCAGCGTTGCCGTCGAATAAACGTAGAAGGGGGTACCGACCGCCTTGGCGATCTCGGGAACCGGTACATCCTCGGCGTAGAGGATGCCGTCGCGATACTCAAAATGGTTCACGGTCGCTGCCTAATCAGAGAAGCGGGTCGAGGAAGAACTTCTTGTCCTCCGTACCCGGCTCCTTCGTCGGCTTGGAGACGTCACCGCCTTTGGTCGCATGAGCACTCGGCGGATCGAGAGGGCCTTTGCGGCCACATCCGACGACGGCAAGGCCGACGACCGAAAGCACGACGGTCAGGCGGATGATGTGCGGCATGTTGATCTGCATCGAAATCCTCTTGGGCGACTAGAGCGTGATGCTGAAAAGTGTGAGCGGTTTTCAGACGACATCGTGCTCTACTTCTTTGATTCTAGAGCCGGATGATTTTAGATCGTTTCGACCTAAAATCATCCGGCTCTAGCGCGAAAGTCACTCTTCTTAGCGAAGTTTCCCGCGTTTGTGCACCCTGATTGTTTAAGTGCGTTTTCGTCAGTCTTTTCAGTTGCGAGCGCGCCAGAAGGCGATCTGCTTGCGCACTTCCGAGGGCGCCGTGCCGCCGAAGCTCTTGCGGCTGGCAACGGAGGCTTCGACCGTCAGGACATCGAAGATCTTGTCGGTGATATCGGGGTGGATCGCCTGCAGATCTGCGAGCGACAGTTCCGCCAGCTCGCAGGACTTGCTTTCGGCAAGCGCCACGGCGCGGCCCGTCACATGGTGGGCGTCGCGGAAAGGCAGGCCTGCTTCGCGTACCAGCCAATCGGCAAGGTCGGTCGCGGTGGAATAGCCGGAGCCGGCGGCGGCCTTCATGCGGGCGGTGTTGATCGTCATGTCGCGCATCATGCCGGTCATGGCGGCAATGGCGAGTTCCAGGCTTTCGGCTGCGTCGAAGACCTGTTCCTTGTCTTCCTGCATGTCCTTGGAATAGGCGAGCGGCAGGCCCTTCATGATGGTGAGCAGCGCCACCAGCGAACCGTTGATGCGGCCGGTCTTGGCGCGCACGAGTTCGGCGGCATCCGGGTTCTTCTTCTGCGGCATGATCGAGGAGCCGGTGGAGAAGGCGTCGGACAGGCGCACGAAACCGAATTGCGGCGTCGACCAGATGACGATCTCCTCGGCAAGCCGCGACAGATGCATGCCGGCAATCGCGGCGATCGACAGGAATTCGAGGGCGAAATCGCGGTCGGAGACGGTATCGATCGAATTGCGGGTGGGCTCGCGGAAGCCGAGCGCCTTGGCCGTCATGTGGCGATCGATCGGGAAGCCGGTGCCGGCGAGGGCCGCGGCGCCGATTGGCGATTCATCCATATGCTCGATGGCGTGACGTACGCGCGAACGGTCGCGGCCGAACATCTCGACATAGGCCATGCAATGATGGCCGAAGGTGACGGGCTGTGCCGTCTGCAGATGAGTGAAACCAGGCATGACGGTTTCGGCATGTTCCTCGGCGCGGTCAAGGAAGGCCGCGATCAGATCGGTCAGCGCCTGCTCGCACTTCTGCAGCTCTTCCTTCACCCAGAGGCGGAAATCGAGCGCCACCTGGTCGTTGCGCGAGCGGGCGGTATGCAGACGGCCGGCAGCAGGCCCGATCAGGGTCGCAAGCCGCGCCTCGACGTTCATGTGGATGTCTTCGAGGCGGCGGGAGAATTCGAAATTGCCGCTTTCGATCTCTGACAGGATCGTGTTCAACCCGTGAACGATCTTGTCTTTATCCTCGGTTGAAATGATGCCTTGATTGGCGAGCATGCTCGCATGCGCGATTGAGCCGCGGATATCCTGTGCAAACAGCTTCTTGTCGAAACCGATCGAGGCATTTATCTCCTCCATGATCGCCGCGGGGCCGGAAGCGAAACGCCCGCCCCACATCTGGTTGGAGGATTTGGTGTCCGTGCCGTCAGTCATGAGATGCCCACCTGGAGAATGTAATGACAGCAAAGAAGCCGTTCGGTCTGCCGTCCATGAAACTTGTTCTGCTTGCCGCCGTCGCTGGGGTTATTGCCGGCGCGGCAGCGGTATACGTGAAGGAGGCGGGGTATGGCAATGGCATTGGTGAAACCGCCTCTGCCGATCAATGCGGGGCGGCCAAGGATCGTGCAGCGGCCCTGAGGCCGTTCACCAAGGGCCAGGTCGCCGCCATGAGCGTGCCGCCGGCGCCGATCTCGCTTCAGGGTGTTTCCTTCAAGGGGGGCGACGGGCAGCCGTTGTCGATCAGCAGTTTTGCCGGCAAGACCGTGCTGCTGAACGTGTGGGCGACATGGTGCGTGCCGTGCCGTGAGGAAATGCCGGCATTGAACGCGCTTGAGAAGAGCGTCGGCAGCGACAAGTTCGAAGTGGTTGCCGTCAATATCGATACCGGCGACGATGAAAAGACGAAGGCCTTCCGCACGGAATATGCGATCGACAAGCTCGGCTACTATCGCGACAACACGATGGGCGTGTTCAATGTACTGAAGAAGCAGGGTCTGGCCTTCGGTCTGCCGGTGACGTTGCTCATCGACAACAAAGGCTGCCTGCTGTCGGCGATGAACGGGCCGGCGGTCTGGGACAGCGAGGATGCCAAGAACCTGGTGAAGGCCGCAACAGCGCTGTAACGCGTTCGTTCGCTGGGTCGCCAGGCGTAAGAATTGGAATTGATCGAGGGAAGGTCATCCTCGGGTAAGCCCCAGCTGAGAGGCTGGAATCACCCTAGGCACTTTTTGAAAATCGATCCAGATGAACCAGTCTCCTGCGCATGCTTCAGCCGACGCATCAGCGGCTTCCCATGTCTTGGCTCAGGCCGAGACCTTGACGGGGGCCGGTCGTTATGAGGAAGCCATCCACCTATTGCTATCGGCCCGCGAGCTTGTCAGCCGTGAACCAGTCATGTGCAACATGCTGGGATTTCTGCTGCTGCAGGTCGGCAGGCCGCAGGATGCGGTCCTGTGGTTCGAAGCGGCGCTTGGCCTCAAGCCCGATTATATTCAGGCGCTATCCGGCCTCGGCACAGCATATCAGAGCAGTGGCGATCTTGTCCGGGCACTGCGGTGCTATGACAGAGTGGTTGCTGCGCAGCCGGACGACGCGGCGTCGTGGTACCATCAAGGGTTCGTGCTTCAGGAGCTGGGGCGGTCGGTCGAGGCACTTTCGAGCCTTGATCGGGCGATCTCTTTCAAAAGCGACTTTAGTCCGGCCCTTGCCAAGCGCGGAGAGGTCATCGAGTCGCTGAGCAATATGCCGGAGGCCATGCAGGCGGCCTTGCGCAGCTGCCACCAGTCGCCCGAAGATGTGAGATCGTGGTCGCAACTTGGCGATCTTCTCCAGAAATACCGCGATTTCGACAAGGCGATCGCAGCCTATGACAAGGGATTGTCGCGCTTTCCCGGTGACTTCCGCTGCCTCTGCAACAAGGCGCAGGCGCTGGAGGCGATGGGGCGCTACCGCGAAGCCCTGGCCACGGCCCAACAAGCGCTGCGCGTCGAGCCGAGCGACCGCGATGCGCTGGTGCTTTGCGGCAAGCTCGAACTCAAGTTCGGAAATCTGGCGGCCGCGCATATTTGTTTTCAAATCATTGCCGAGATGGGTGTGGTTCGCAATTATCCGGCGGCGAAGAAGCCTGCTAAGTTTCGAGCGCTCCTGCTCTTCTCGCCCGAGGCTGGCAACACACCCTATGAGGATCTGATCAGGGATAGCTGCTTCGATACCGAAGTGCTCTTTGTCTTGCGCAATTATCGCAACGACCCGCAGGACTGCAGCGATCGGGTCGATGTCGTCGTCAATCTCGTCTCGGAAACCGATTTCGGGCTTGATGTCATGGCATCTGCGATCGATGTCGCCGATTCTCTGCGCAGGCCTGTCGTCAATCATCCGCGGCTGATGCTGGCGACCGATCGCGAATCCATCTCGCGGCGTCTGACCAGCGTTGCGGATGCGGTCATGCCGGCGACGATCCGGATCGAGGCCAGGGATCTGCGGCGGCGGGTGCGTGATGGCGATACCAGTTCCTTTCCGCTGATCGTACGCCATGCGGGCAAGCATGGCGGCGACATGATGGAGCTGGCTGGGGATGCCGACGCATTGCTGCGCTTTGCCGAAGAGGCCGGAGAGCAGACCCTCTATCTGACGGATTTCGTCAACTACAGTTCACCCGATGGGCTGTTTCGCAAATACCGTTTCATCTTCGTCGGAGACCAGATTCTCCCCTATCATCTCGCCATCGGCGATGGCTGGAAAGTGCATCACGCCTCGACGCGCATGGCCAGTGTCGAATGGATGCGCAGGGAGGAAGAGGCGTTTCTCAATGAGCCCGCGCGCATCTTCGGAGCCAAAGGCATGGCTGCCCTCGATGCCATCCGCCGCCAGATCGGCCTCGATTATTTCGGTATCGACTGTTCGCTCGATTCCGAGGGCAGGATGGTGATCTTCGAGGTCAACGCGTCGATGCTGATCCACCTCCACAATGCGGGTTTTGAATACAAGACGCCGCATGTGCACAGGATCAAACAGGCGTTCGAGCTGCTTCTGGAGCGGCGAGCGAACGAATACCGTTCATGGATTTCGACAACGGGAGCAACACGGGCGCGGAGCGCATGATCGCACTTCGCCGACCGCGCTTTTCGCAGCGTGATGCTTGACGATTATCGTGTCGGAATCGGGGTTTCGCCGCGGTAGTCGTAGAAGCCACGGCCCGATTTGCGGCCGAGCCAGCCGGCTTCGACATATTTCACCAGCAGCGGGCAGGGGCGGTACTTGGAGTCGGCAAGCCCGTCGTGCAGCACCTGCATGATCGACAGGCAGGTGTCGAGGCCGATGAAATCGGCAAGCTGCAGCGGACCCATCGGGTGGTTGGCACCGAGCCGCATGGCGGTGTCGATGGCATCGACGGTGCCGACGCCTTCATAGAGCGTATAGATCGCCTCGTTGATCATCGGCAGCAGGATGCGGTTGACGATGAAGGCGGGGAAATCCTCGGCAACGGTGATCGTCTTTTCCAACGAGGAGACGTAGGTCTTGGCAGCCGAGAAGGTTGATTCATCGGTGGCGATGCCGCGCACCAGCTCCACGAGCTTCATGACCGGGACCGGGTTCATGAAGTGGATGCCCATAAAGCGTTCGGGACGGTCGGTGGCGGAGGCAAGCCGGGTGATCGAAAGCGACGAGGTATTCGTCGCGAGCAGCGCCTCAGGCTTCAGCACCGGACATACCTGCGCATAGATCTTGCGCTTGACGCTTTCATCTTCCGTCGCGGCCTCGATGGCGAGATCGACTTGGGCGAGATCGTTGAGATCAGCCGAGCCGGTAATGCGCGCGAGAGCCGCCTTGCGCTCTTCATCGGTCATCTTGCCGGATGCGACCTGGCGGGCGAGATTGCCGTTGATGGTGGCAAGTCCGCTTTCGATGCGATCCTGCGAGAGATCGTAGATATGGACCTTATAGCCGGCCATGGCGGATACATGGGCAATGCCGCAGCCCATCTGGCCCGCGCCGATAATACCGATCGTCTTCAGCGAACTCATTGCCAACTCCCCGGCGCGCTCCTGGCGATGCGCTTATGCTCTTAACCCAAATTTGCCGGGCCATTTCTAGCCCGGCAAAGATTGATAGACCTATAAAAGACGATTTTCCAGTCTCTCGCAACTGCGAGAAGGCCAGTGGCGCGATCAAAGCGCCTTTTGCAATTCCGGCAGGGCTTCGAAGAGGTCGGCGACGAGGCCATAGTCGGCGATCTGGAAGATCGGGGCTTCCTCGTCCTTGTTGATGGCAACGATGACCTTGCTATCCTTCATGCCGGCCAGATGCTGGATGGCGCCGGAAATGCCGCAGGCGATATAGAGCTGCGGTGCCACCACCTTGCCGGTCTGGCCCACCTGCCAGTCGTTCGGCGCATAGCCGGCATCGACGGCGGCGCGCGAGGCGCCAACGGCGGCACCGAGCTTGTCGGCAACCGGCAGGATGACTTCCTTGAATTTTTCCGCCGAGCCCAGCGCGCGACCACCGGAGATGATGATCTTGGCGGAGGTCAGCTCCGGACGATCCGAAGAGGACAAGGCATCGCCGACGAAGCTGGAGAGGGCCGGGTCGGCAGCGGCAGACACCGTCTCGATCGCAGCCGAACCGCCTTCGGCAGCCGAGGCGAAGGAGGCGGTACGCACGGTAATCACCTTCCTGGCGTCGGTCGACTGTACCGTCTGGATGGCATTGCCGGCATAGATCGGCCGCTTGAAGGTGTCGGCCGAGATGACCTCAATGATCTCAGAGACCTGGGCGACGTCGAGCAGGGCGGCGACGCGCGGCAGCACGTTCTTGCCGACCGAAGTCGCGGCACCGATGATGGTGTCGTAGGAGCCGGCCAGCGAAACGATCAGCGCCGCCAGCGGTTCTGCCAGATTGTTGGCAAGGCTGGCATCCTCGGCAACCAATACCTTGGAGACGCCGGAAAGCTTGGCAGCCTGCTCGGCCGCAGCCTTGGCGCCCGCACCGGCAACCAGCACATGGACGTCGCCGCCGATTTTCGTTGCCGCCGTCAGCGCCTTGGCAGTCTGGTCGGAGAGATGGGCATTGTCGTGATCAGCCAGAAGAAGAATGGCCATGATGAAGTCTCCTTTTCCTGGACCTTAGAGAACGCCGGCTTCGGTCTTGAGCTTTTCGACCAGCTCGGCAACCGACTTGACCTTGACGCCCGCCTTGCGGCCCGAGGGCTCTTCCGTCTTCAAGACTTTCAGCCGCGGCTCGGTCGATACGCCGAAATCGGCCGGCGACTTCTTGTCGAGCGGCTTCTTCTTGGCCTTCATGATATTCGGCAGCGAAGCATAACGCGGTTCGTTGAGGCGCAGGTCCGAGGTGACGACAGCCGGAAGCTTTACCTCGATCGTCTGCAGGCCGCCATCGACTTCGCGGGTGACCTTGGCGCTACCATCATCGATCTCGATCTTCGAGGCGAAGGTGGCCTGGGCCGTGCCGAGCAATGCTGCCAGCATCTGGCCGGTCTGGTTACTGTCGTCATCGATCGCCTGCTTGCCGACGATGATGAGGCCAGGCTGTTCGGCGTCTGCAACACCCTTCAGGATCTTGGCGACAGCGAGCGGCTCGACTTGATCGTCGGTCTCGACCAGGATGGCGCGATCCGCACCCATGGCGAGCGCCGTTCTCAGCGTCTCTTCAGCCTTGGCCGGCCCGATCGAGACGACCACGACTTCCTCCGCCTTGCCGGCTTCCTTCAGACGCAGCGCTTCTTCGACCGAGATCTCGTCGAACGGGTTCATCGACATCTTCACGTTCGATAGCTCAACGCCAGAACCATCCGGCTTCACGCGGATCTTTACGTTGTAGTCAACGACCCGCTTAACGGGAACCAGTATCTTCATGGAAACCTTCCTTCAACATGACCGCCCGAGAACATGCGCTGCTTAGCGCCATTCCATTTGTCGAATGGCGACATGGATACGCGTTTTTTCCCCAATTACAACGCTTCCAGGCCGCCGAGATGCGAATTGCTTGAAAGGCATAAATAACGTTTACGTCAACGTCAATACATATGCCCGGATGATTGGCGGATGCCGCTATCGATTCTTGCCCGGAACCCAGAGCACGTCGGCGCGGCCACGATCATTGGTATGGCGTGCGGCGACGAAGAGGAAATCGGAGAGCCGGTTGACGTATTTCAGCGCCGCCGGGCTCACCCGTTCGCCCTGCTCACGCGACAGCGCCACCATCAGGCGCTCGGCACGCCTGGCAATGGTGCGGGCGAGGTGCAGATGGGCGGATGCCGCGCTCCCGGCCGGAAGAACGAAGGATCTCAGGGGCTCGAGATCGGCATTCAGCAGATCGATATCGTGTTCGAGGCGCTCGACCTGTTGGTCGATGATGCGCAGGGGTTCATAGGCCAGAGGCTCATCGGTTTCCGGGGTCGAAAGATCGGCGCCGAGATCGAAGAGATCGTTCTGGATGCGCATCAGCATCGCGTCGATCTCGGGCATGTCTGACGTATGCAGCCGGGCGACGCCGATAGCGGAATTGGCTTCATCGACAGTCCCGTAGCTTTCGACGCGCAGGTCGTGCTTCAGGCGCCTCGGGCCGGCGGCAAGGCCGGTGGTGCCGTCATCGCCGGTCTTGGTGTAGATCTTGTTCAGCTTGACCATCGTGTTCCTGTGGTTAGGCCGGGCGGCCGCCGCCCGTCAGCCAAAGCGTCAGCATGATCAGGATGACCGCCACTGCCTGCAGCAGAACGCGCAGCTGCATCAGCCGGTTCGAAAGGTTCGGATTGTCGCCTTTCATCATGTTCAGCAGGCCGCGAATGAGAACGATCGCGACGAGGCCCATGACAATGATGGCGGCGGTATAGGTAACGGTCGACATGGCTCCTCCATCCTTGTCTTCAGAGCGGCTCAGCCTCCAACGGAATCTTCGAGCCGCCCCATTTCATGATTGTTCCGCAATCCCGGACGGAAAACCGTTCCGCGCTTTTCCTGGGATTGCTTTAGTCCAGTCGGCGCATCAGACGATAGAAAAGGTTAGCCGGCAATAGCCTTTTCAAGAGCACGCCCTGCTTGGCGGGTGTCGTTACCAGGTAATGCGGGCGCGGATTTCTGACGTTCAAAGCCGATTTTAGCACATCATAGACCGCTTCCGGACCCAATTTATGTTTATTGATCGGTCCTGATCCATCAAGCCGTTTCAGCTGCCTGCGGTATTCCACCGCATGGGGAGAACCTTCGAGGTCGATATGCTCGTTGATCTTGGCGAGCGCATTGGCGGTAAACTTCGTCGCAATCGGGCCGGGCTCGATGAGGCTCACATGGATGCCGCTATCCTGCAGCTCCATTCTGAGCGTGATCGTCAGCCCTTCGAGCGCGAACTTCGACGCAGTATAGGCGCCGCGGAAGCGATAGGGAACCAGTCCCAGAATGGACGAGCAATTGACGATGCGGCCATGGCCCTGCTTTCGCATCAGCGGCAGAATCTGGCGGGTCAGCTCGTGCCAGCCGAAGAAATTCGTCTCGAACTGTTCGCGCAGCACATCGGTCGAAAGATCCTCAACGGCACCCGGCTGGCCATAGGCGCCATTGTTGAAGAGAGCGTCGATGCGGTCGCCCGTGCGCTCGCGTAGCGTCGCCACGGTGGCGGAAATGGTCTCGGACTTTGTATAGTCGAGGAGCAGCGCTTCGATGCCGTCGGCTTCGAGCACGGCGAGATCTTCTTCCTTGCGCACGGTCGCAAAGACGCGCCATCCATCGTCACGCAACGCCCGTGCGCAGTAAGCGCCGATGCCGGAGGAGCAACCAGTGACGAGGATCGTGCGTTGTTCCGTCATGGAGAGATGATTCCTGTACAAACCGGAACTCGTTTCCCATATTCAGGAACCCGATACAATCGACAACCGGCGGTATCAGCCGGAGGAATGCCGACCCCAAGCGGAGATGGAATGCCGACAGCCCTGCGGACGATTTACAAGGTGATCTACGACGCAGTGTTCCATTTCGTCGAGGATGACGGGTTCGCCATGGCAAGCCATGTGGCGCTGTCGACGCTACTGGCGGTTTTCCCCTTCCTGATCTTCGGCACGGCGCTCGCAAGCTTTCTCGGCGCCAGCCAGTTTTCGTCGACCGCCGTGCATCTGATCTTCGATACCTGGCCCGAAGCCATCGCCAAGCCGCTCGCCGATCAGGTCGTGCAGGTGCTGACCATACCGCGCGGCGGCCTGTTGACGATTTCCGTGCTTGCGGCCGCCTATTTCGCCTCGAACGGCGTCGAGGCGCTGCGCATATCGCTCAACCGCGCCTATCGCGTGCCTGAAACCCGACCCTGGTATTTCAACCGCCTCGCCAGTCTCGGCTATGTGCTGATCGCCGTGCTGATCTTCGCCATTCTGAGCATCCTGCTCGTCGCGGTGCCCTTGGCGCTCAACTACACGCGGCAATGGCTGCCGAAGCTTGCCGATATCTTCGACATCGTCTTCAGCTGGCGGATCTACGGCACGATCTTCCTGCTGCTGGCGGGCCTGATGATCCTGCATCTGTGGCTTGCGGCCGGGCGCCGGCGGGTGTTCGACGTCATCCCCGGCGTGATCCTGACGCTGGTCTTCTGGTCGATCGGCGCGCTGCTCTTTGCCTATTATCTCTCGACCTTTGCCAATTACACCGCCACCTATGCCGGTCTGGCATCTGTCATGATCGTGCTGATCTTCCTTTATATGCTGGCCGTGATCTTCATCATGGGGGCGGAGATCAACGCGGCCTTGATGAAATTCCGCGTACGCCGTCTGCTGTTCGGCAAGGCGGCGAGCCGTTCCGCCGCCGAGGCGCCAGCGGAAAAACAATCTTCCGAATCAAGGGGCGAATCAGAGGCCGATGCGGCGGCGAAGCTCCGCCGGTGAGAGGCCTAGATTGCGCCATTCGGCAATGCCGGTGTCGCCCAGGCTCTTGGACAGTTTCTTTCCATCGCTGCCGAGGAGGAGGCGATGGTGATGATAGAGCGGCTCCGGCAGGGCAAGCAGCGTCTGCAGCAGGCGGTGGATTGAAGTTGCGGGGAAAAGATCGAGGCCGCGCACGATGTGGGTGATGCCTTGCACGGCGTCATCGACGACAACGGAAAGATGATAGCTCGAAGGAGCATCGGAGCGCGACAGCACGACATCGCCCCAGGCGGCCGCGTCGGCGGGGATAGTGCCGGTTTCGCCGTCGCCGCTTTCCCGCCAATGGAGCGGTGTGCTCGTTGCCTTCAACGCCTTTTCCATGTCGAGACGCCAGGCATGCTTCATGCCCGACGCCAACAGGCGCTGGCGCTCGACATCGCTGCGCTCGCGATCGTCCGCGGGATAGAGCGGCGTGCCGTCCGGGTCGCGCGGCCATGATTTGCCATCCGCCTCGAAAGCAGCGACGCGTGATCTGACTTCGCCGCGCGTCAGAAAGGCGGGATAGACGAGGCCGCGCTCGACGAGCCTCTGCAATGCCTCCTGATAGGCCGGAAAATGTTCGGATTGCCGGCGCACCGGCTCCTGCCAGCTGAGGCTGAGCCAGGAAAGATCGCTATAGATGCCCTGTTCGAAATCGGGTGTGCAGCGCGCCTGATCTATGTCTTCGATGCGCAGCAGGAAATCGCCGCTCGCTTCCGCCGCCATGTCGTGATTGAGGATGGCCGACAGGGCGTGGCCGAGATGCAATGGGCCATTGGGGCTCGGGGCAAAACGGAACTTCGGCTTTTGACGGGGAATCTCGATCATGCTTTCTTCTGCCACGAATTCGAACCGGGGACTACGAGACGTCATGCAGATCATTTGCGACGAACGCGACATCGAAGAGGGGCTGGCTGCGTTATTGGAGCTTGATCCGCGCCTGCGGCAGGTTGCCGCAGAGGCGGGCGCCTTGCCGCTGCGCTTGCGCGAACCGGGCTTCGAGGGGCTTGCCCACATCATCGTGTCGCAGGTGGTCTCCCGCGCCAGCGCCGATGCCATATGGGGTAAGATGATTGCCGGGATGGGGCAGATAACAGCAAAGGGCTATGCAGGGCTGGAGCCGGAGGCCTGGCGGACCTTCGGCCTGTCGCGAATCAAGCATGAGACATTGGCGCGCGTGGCCGCAGCCGTTGCCGGCGGCAGCCTCGATCTACATGCGCTCAGCGCCGAATCACCTGAAAAGGCGCTCGCCGAGCTGACGTCGATCAAGGGAATCGGTCCGTGGACGGCCGAGGTCTATCTGATGTTTTGCGGTGGTCACGCAGATGTGTTTCCGGCCGGCGACGTCGCGCTGCAGGCAGCCGTCGGCATGGCTTTCGGCCACGAAGTCAGGCCCTTGGCCAAGGCAGTTGCCCGGGAAGCCGCGGTTTGGGCGCCCTGGCGCTCGGTCGCGGCCCGGCTTTTCTGGGCTTATTATGCCGTGAAAACACGCCGGGATGCGCTGCCTATAGTTTAATCGGCCGCCTCCCCGAAATTGCCTTTATGCACTGAATTTATTGGACTTCACAATCCTGTAACAACCGGCCTAATATACAAGATGTAGATGCCGAATCGATCAGGAGGGTTCCTTGACGATTGCAGTCTCCCCGCAGTCCTTACCGGCGCTCGTGCTGAACGCCGACTACAGACCGCTGAGTTACTATCCCTTGTCGCTCTGGTCCTGGCAGGACGCGATCAAGGCGGTTTTTCTTGACCGTGTGAACATCATCGCAGAATACGATCAGTGCGTGTCCTCACCGAGCTTCTCGATGCGGCTGCCGAGCGTCGTATGCCTGAAGACATATGTGCAGCCGTCCCGCAATCCCGCCTTCACCCGCTTCAACGTCTTCCTACGCGACAAGTTCGAATGCCAGTATTGCGGCTCCCATGACGACCTGACCTTTGACCACGTCATCCCGCGCGCCCACGGCGGCGAGACGACCTGGGAGAATGTCGTGGCCGCCTGTTCGCCGTGCAATCTCCGTAAGGGCAGCAAGCTGCCGAAGCAGGCCGGCATGTTCCCGGCGCAAAAGCCATACCAGCCGACGGTGCAGGACCTGCACAACAACGGCCGCCTGTTCCCGCCGAACTATCTGCACGACAGCTGGCTCGACTATCTCTACTGGGATTCGGAACTGCAGCCGTAAGGGCCTCGTTGGCGACTGTGCACCGGGAGGGTGCGGCACCCCCTCTGTCCCTTTCGGGACATCTCCCCCACAAGGGGGGAGATTGGTCACTTGTGGTACTTTCCCGATCTAAACTGACATCGCGTCTGCTGTCGCCGAGTTCATTTGTCTTTTGCAGAGGCGCGGCAGACTCCCAACGATCTCCCCTCTCGTGGGGGAGATGTCGTGACAGCGACAGAGGGGGGTATCAGAGCCGCCGCATACGAGGGCGTCACCCCCCGAAAATCAAGCCGCCTTTTTCGCACCCACAAAGGCGATTGCAGCCAGGATCACGCTGGCGATCACGTTCCAGCCGGCCATCGACAGGCCGAGGATGCGAAGGGCCGCTTCCGTGCAGGAGGGGCCTTTGATGGTGTTCAGCTGGCCGAGCAGGTCGCCGGCGTTCTGTGTGACGCTGCTTGCCGTCGTCGAGCAGGTGGTCGGGCCTTCCCAGAAATGCCATTCGACGCCGGCGTGGTAGACGCCGATGCCGCCGCCGACAATCATCATCAGGCCGGCGATGATCAAGAGGCCGCGCGTGATCCACGAGGGCAGGCCTGCAACCGCCGTCAGCACGGCGATGATGGCGACCGGGATGCCGTAATAATAGGGCTGGCGCTGCTCCAGGCAGAGCGCGCAGGGGATGTAGCCGCCAATATACTGGAAGCCGAGCGCCGAGCCGATGACGACGATCATGCCGATCGTCAGCAATACGCCATAGCTAAGGCCGGCGCGGGGGGAGGGCGAAGTCATGGACATGCTGGGGGCTCCTTGGTCAGCTCGCCAGGGCAAAATGGAAGACGGCATAGAGGGCAATCAGAATGCCGGCGGCGACCATGGTGATCTGGCCGAGGCGCTTCTCGATGAAATGGCGGATCGATTCGCCATAGCGGCGCAAAAGGAAGGCCAGGAAGAAGAAGCGCGCGCCGCGCGCGACGATGGCGGAGATGATGAACAGGCCGAGATCGATATGGGCGACGCCGGAGAGGATCGTCACCACCTTGATCGGCGGCAGATGCGCCAGACCCGATGTGACCAGCAGCAGGAGCACCCATTCATAGGTGATGCCGGCGCTCATCTGATTGAAGGCGTCGAGCTTGCCGTAGAATTCGAGGATCGGCTTGGCAATGGTCTCGAAGGCGTAGTAGCCGAGCGCCCAGCCGGCAATACCGCCGAGCACGGAGGCAACCGTCGCCGTCAGCGCATAGCGCCAGGCGCGCTCGGGCTTGGCAAGCGACATCGGCAGGAAAAGCACGTCGGCCGGAACGAGAAAGATCGAGCTTTCGACGAAGGCGATAACGGCCAACCAGATTTCCGCCGATTTGCGGCCGGCAAGCGACATGGTCCAGTCGTAAAGTCTACGAAGCATGAAGGCCCCTTTTTGCTGCGTTGCAAACCTTTAGGGGGCAGGAATATGGCTGTAAATGGTCGGGGGCTGACGGAAATGGCGGAAAGGCAAAATTTTTCGTGATGATGTGAGGGTGTGATGGCTTTCATGCCACGTGATTACCTCTGAAATATCCAGCTCTAAAATAATGTTGCTGTATCTTAATACTAAACTTAGCATTGTATTGTGAAAGATTCGCTTTCAAGCGAGCACAAAGAGGTCGGAAATGTATTTAAAGTCATTGGAAATTGAAAATTACGGACCGCTTCCACTGATAAACTACAATTTTCCCTTTGCCGCCAATGAAATGCCTAAGCCTGTCGTTTTTGTGGGTCAGAATGGATCGGGAAAAAGCATCATATTATCCCATCTGGTAAATGCTATGCTTATCGCCAAAGACGCGGCTTTTACAGACGCTGAGGTGGAAAAGGGTAAAGTTTATAAGTTCCGATCCCCGCTCTATGTCAGCCACGGCTCACAATTCTCGTTTACGGAGCTAAAATTCTCAGATGATTTCACGGTGGCTGAAATACAACTTATAGGTTCGAGGGAAAATGTAGAGGAGCAGTTTGGTTTAACATCGGTCAAGCCTTTGTGGAATGCAATATCCCCAAAGGAAGGGTCCATACTCCATACGAATTTCTATGCTGATCCTAAGAAAATTGAAGAAATTCTCTCAAGATTCACATTGCTTCATTTTCCGGCTAACCGCTTTGAAGAGCCAGCTTGGCTCAATCGGGAAAACTTGCTGAACAATGTAAACTATTTGCAACTTACTAGAACTACCGGAGCATCCAATAGACACGTAATAAATTACTCGCCTCTCAGAGAGAATCAGAATTGGCTCTTAGATGTTATCTACGATCGATTCGGCGTCGAACATACCGTCCAAATGATACCGATTGGTCTACCCGGGAACAGTTTTCCGGTGTTTGCACAGACGAATGGACCTGCGACAAAACTGCTCCATGAAATCGAGCGCTTTATTAAAACGCTTTTACAACGCGAAGGAAGCGTAAGGTGGTCCGTAGGTGGCAGGGGTCGGCGGCAGATTGGCATCAGCATTGATGACGTTAACGTAACATCAAATCTTTTTAGCCTGTCCACCGGCCAGACCGGTCTCTTGAACATATTCCTGACCTTAGTAAGGGATCACGACGTAGCCACGGGCAACTTCACATCACTTTCGGATATCCGCGGGCTGGCGATAATAGATGAGGTTGACCTACACCTCCATACAGAATTGCAGCATACGATACTCCCAAACCTAATTTCACTGTTTCCCAGAGTGCAGTTTATATTAGCGAGCCATTCTCCGCTTTTTATCCTTGGTCTCCAAAAAGTTCTCGGTCAGGACGGGTTTGATGTGGTTGAATTGCCGTCAGGAAAGTCAATTAGCGTTGAGCGCTTTGCGGAGTTCGAGAAGGCTTATTCCTTTTTGAAGGAGAGCGTTCGTTACGAAAATGATGTGCGCGAGGCGATAACCCAAAGTCAGAAACCTCTAATATTCGTCGAAGGCAGCATCGATATCGACTACCTTCAAAGGGCAGCAGAATTGCTTGGCCGCAATGCTAGCTTCGCAACCGCAGGATTGCGGGATGCAAACGGCTACGGTGGACTCGATAAAATCTGGAAATACTTTGATGGTCCAATGTCTGCATTGATCAATCAGAATGTTACGCTGTTGTATGATTGCGATATTAACAAGCATAACGAGAAAAAGCCTGGAGTGCGCAGGTTTAGGTTTCCTTTGCAACAAGGTAAGATCAAAACTGGGATAGAGAACCTCTTTCCTGACAGCCTTTTTGAAAGAGCCAGAGCTGCAAAGCCTGAATTCTTCGATATATCGCCTGGCTATCAAAAATTCATTCGAGGACAGCCGGTAGATGTTCAGGAGGAGTGGCAGCTTAACCGCGACGAAAAACGGAATCTTGCCGACTGGATTATTGCAAACGGGACTTCAGAGGAGTTTTCCGCTTTTACACGTGTTTTTGATATGATTGACGAGGAGTAGGCATATTGAAATGCAACGATCTATTGGTGGGCTAGGCTTTCTTCTCGCTCGAACTTTTAAAAGTAGCTTGTCGCCGAAATAGCTTATATCTAGAGGATTACACTGAACAGATGGTGCCCCATGCCGGAGTCGAACCAGCACTTCTTTCGAAACTCGATTTTGAGTCGAGCGCGTCTACCAATTCCGCCAATGGGGCAACGGGGTACTGACGAGGCGGCTGTCTAGCATGTGAGCGGCGGGGCGCGCAAGCCGGGTTGGTCAGATATTGCGAGCGTTTCCGCAGGGTTGCGGTTTGGCCCATGGCGCGGGTGCGCGCCATGGGCTTTTGTCGCTTGGGGCTCAGTGAGCCATGGCCGGGCCTTTGGTGGTGGAGCCGGACTTTTGCAGTGTGATCGCCAGGATCGCGGCGAGCAGGCAGAAGGCGCCGGCGACGAAGAAGGCGGGGAGGTAGGTGTTCAGCTCCGTGCGGGTAAGGCCGGCGCCATAGGCGGCGGTGGCGGCGCCCAGCTGGTGGCCGGCGAAGACCCAGCCGAAGACGAGGCCGGCCTTTTCGCGGCCGAAGCGGTCGGCGGCGATCTTGACGGTCGGCGGCACGGTGGCGATCCAGTCGAGGCCGTAGAAGACGGCGAAGATCGACAGGCCGTAGAAGGTGAAATCGCTGAAGGGCAGGTACAGCAGCGAGAGGCCGCGCAGGCCGTAATACCAGAAGAGCAGCCAGCGATTGTCGAAGCGGTCGGAGAGCCAGCCGGAGCCGATCGTGCCGAAGAAATCGAAGATGCCCATGACGGCGAGCACGCTGGCGGCGGCCACCGGCACGATGCCGAAATCGCCGCAAAGCGTGACGAAATGCGTCTGGATCAGGCCGTTGGTCGACAGGCCGCAGATGAAGAAGGTGGCAAACAAGATCCAGAAGGTCGAGGTGGTGGAGACTTCCCGCAGGATCGCGATCGGCGAGGCAAGTGCTGCCTTCAGGTTCCTGGTGGCGGCCGGCGGCGGGGTGATGTGGATCTCGCCGACGAGCGGCAGATTGACGTCCGAGGGGCGGTCGCGCATCAGGAGCAGCACGACGAGGGCAGCAACGACGATCATGCCGCAGACGAAAAGCACCGTGGTGCGCCAGCCGTAGCGCGTCGTCAGCTCCGCCATCAGCGGCAGGAACACCAGCTGTCCGGTCGCGGAACTTGCCGAGAGCATGCCGATGACGAGGCCGCGATGCTTGGTGAACCAGCGCGTCGAGACGGTCGCCGCCAGCACCATGGCGGTGAGGCCAGTGCCGAAGCCGATGATGATGCCCCAGCACAAAAGCAGCTGCCAGACCTCAGTCATGAACAGCGAGCCGATGAAGCCGACACTGATGGTCGCCAGCGCGAAGACGATAACCTTGCGCACGCCGAAATGGTTCATGAAGGCGGCGGCAAAGGGACCCATCAGGCCGAACAGCAGCAGCCGCACGGCAAGTGCTGACGAGATGGAGGAGGTGCTCCAGCCGAACTCGTCCTCCAGCGGCTTGATGAGCACGCCGGGCGCGCCCATGGCGCCGGCCGTGACCAGCATGGTGAGGAAGGTGGCGGCGACGACGACCCATCCGTAGTGGATGTTGCGCCGGGCGAGCGTCGAAGCAAGAGCAGTGGAAACCATGAGCTGCGTTCCAATCAAGGTGGGTATCTTGGCGTCAGGATCGGGGCTTGCGAAAGCGCGCGATCGCGGACGATGGGGGTATCGTATCCGCTTCTAGCGCTCGGCCGTTCTCCCGGCTTGAACGTTTGTGTAAAGGCATTTACATGATTGTTATCATATTTGTTGCGTATTGATGATGGTCATCATATAAATTGTCAATACAGATTTATTGATGCTCTGATGGAGTTTATTGATGAGAGTGAGCCGGGAAAAATTCGCCGAGAATCGCGAGAAGATCCTTGCCGTGGCAGGGGAGCTCTTTCGCGAGAAGGGTTTTGACGGCATCGGCGTCGCCGACATCATGAAGGCGGCCGGGCTGACGCATGGCGGCTTCTACGGCCATTTCGATTCGAAGGACGAGCTTGCCTGCGAGGCGAGCAAGGCTTTGGTGGCGCGTTCTCTGGAGCGCTGGAAGCAAGTGGCAGCAAGCTCGCCCGACCAGCCGCTGGAAGCGCTGCTTGCCCATTATCTCTCGCATCGCAACGTGGTGGAGCATGCGACCGGCTGCGTCTTCGCGGCGTTGACGCAGGAGGTCAGCCGCCATGGACCGGAGATGCAGTCCACCTTCACCGGCGGGCTGATGGGGCTGGTCGAAGTGCTTGAGGAGATCGTTCCCGGCGAAACGCCGGAGGATCGCCGGCGCAAGGCTTTTGCCAGCCTTTCCGCCATGGTCGGCGCCGTCATCCTGGCACGGGCAATGGACAGTTCCGAACTGTCGCAGGAATTCCTGTCGGCGACCCGGCAGGAGCTGTCGCCCCAGCCGGATCAAAGCAACGGCTAATCCCGATCTAATCGCGAAAGGCGAGCAGCCCGTTCGCCTCGACGATTTCCTTGAACTTGCCGTCAGGCGCGACCGCCAGCAGCTCGGCGCGCAGCGCCGCCTCGAAATCGGTCGCCTTGTCGCCGAGTGCCTGCGGCGAGGTCGACGACATCGAGAAGATGCGGCCGACGATCTCTTCGATATCCCGCTCATATTCCGAGACGATGCCGATCCGTTCCAGATTGCGGAAAGGGGAAGCGAGCAGCATGGCCTCATGCGGCGCCCATTCCTTGCTCCTGCGCATCTGCCGCTCCGCGCTGCGCTCGGGCGAATAGGTTTCCATCAGCGGCTCGAGAATGCCGCGCCAATTCGGCTCCGCCAGAACGCCTTTGTCGTGGAAGAGGACGACGGCACCGCCGGGCTCGATGAGCCTGTCCAGCGCTTGAAGCGTTGCCGGCCTGTCCATCCAGTGGAAGGAGCGGCCCATGACGCAGAGGTGCAGCTTGCCGATATCAGGGCCGAGATCGTAGGAGGAGCCCTGACGGACATTGATATCGACTCCAGCCATCTTCGCGCCGGCCTCGACTTCGGCGAGCATTTCCGGCTCCGGGTCCATGGCGGTGACGGCGGCACCCTGCAGCCGCGCAAAGGCGATGCCGAGCTGGCCGGGGCCGCAGCCGAGATCGAGCACATGGTCGCCGGGCTTCAGGCCGCTGCGCTCAGCTACGCGGGCAATCAGCCTGTCCGGATAGGGGATGCGATAGCGCAGGTAATAGGCCGCGGTCGATTGAAATCGCCGCGCTTCGAAGGGGACTGTGATCATTGGATATCATCCTCGGGTAGGGAATCATGATCTGTTAAGCCTCAACTGTGACCCGTTCGTGAAGTCACTTTTGCGCGATTTGCCGCGGCCTGCATGGCAAGCCCCATTGGGCTCTGGAGCGTAGAGCTGCCCCTCACTCTAACCCTCTCCCCGCGAGCGGGTTAGAGTGAGGGGCAGCTCAGGCAAGCGCAGCTTCATCAGCCTTGCCCGACGCCCCCCAAATCCTCGATCACTTGAACCCGGCCACCCCATGCGGGACATAAGGGCTCTCCAGCGCCTCGATTTCCTCCGGCGTCAACTTGACTTCCAAGGAGGCGACGGCATCGGCAATGTGGCCGGGCTTGGAGGCGCCGACGATCGGGGCGGTGACGGCGCTCTTCTGCAGGATCCAAGCGGTCGCCACCTGCGCGCGCGGGATGCCGCGCGCCTTGGCCACAGTGCCGACGGCCTCGACGATCTTGCGGTCGGCTTCAAGCGCCTGCGTGTAGAGCGTCTTGCCGAATTCGTCGGACTGGGTGCGGGCCGTTGCCTCGTCCCAGTCGCGGGTAAGCCGGCCGCGGGCGAGCGGGCTCCAGGGGATGACGGCGATCTTCTGGTCCTCGCAGAAGGGCAGCATTTCGCGCTCTTCTTCGCGGTAGAGCAGGTTCAGATGGTCCTGCATGCTGACGAACTCGGTCCAGCCGTTCAGGCGCGAGGTATAGATCGCCTTGGCGAATTGCCAGGCATACATGGATGAGGCGCCGATATAGCGTGCCTTGCCGGCCTTGACGACATCATGCAGCGCTTCCAGCGTTTCCTCGATCGGGGTCGTGTAGTCCCAGCGATGGATCTGGTAGAGGTCGACGTAGTCGGTGCCGAGGCGGCGCAGGCTGTTGTCGATCTCGTCGAAGATCGCCTTGCGCGAGAGGCCGGCGCCATTCGGGCCGGGGCGCATGCGGTTGAAGACCTTGGTCGCGAGCACGATGTCGTCGCGGCGGGCGAAATCCTTGATGGCGCGGCCGACGATCTCCTCCGAGGAGCCGTTGGAATAGGTGTTGGCCGTGTCGAGGAAGTTGATGCCGGCCTCGATCGCCTGGCGCAGCAGCGGCCGGCTGTCCTCCTCCTTCAGCGACCAGGCATGCGTGCCCTTGTTGGGATCGCCATAGGTCATGCAACCCAGGCAGATGCGTGAGACCTCAAGACCGGTCCTGCCGAGCTTTACGTATTCCATCGCTATTCTCCGTCCATTTGATTATCCGGTGCAAGGAAGTCCGCCGTCGGGAGGGCGGCGGAATGCGTGCGTCACCAAAGAAAATCGGCGGGTCAAGCTTGCCGCCGGTCGGTGCGTCAGTTCGTGAAGAGCTTCGAAGTATTCTTCAATAAATAAGGCAATTCGCCCGGCAGAGAAGATGGCAATCTCAAATGTTTCCTTGAACCCCAGGGGCGACAGGTGTTAGCTGCACCGCACAATTTTCTGGAACTGCGCATGAAATTGCCCCCGCGTGATACTTATGAAGCCCTCTATCGCGACTTTCGTTGGGAGATTCCGGCGAAATTCAACATGGGACATGCTGTTTGCGATGCCTGGGCCGAAAGTGAGCCGGATCGGGTCTGCCTCCAGCATTTCAATCCGGACGGCAATCACTTTTCCATGACCTACGGAGAGTTGCGGGATCGCTCCGCTTCTTTCGCCAATGCGCTTGTCGCGCTCGGGGTGCGTAAAGGCGATCGGGTGGCGCTCCTGCTGCCGCAGAGTTTCGAGACGGTCGTCGCACATGTGGCGATCTACAAGATGGGCGCGATCGCCCTGCCATTGGCGCTGCTCTTCGGTGCTGAAGCGCTGGAATACCGGCTGCAGGCGTCCGGTGCATCGGCAATCGTCACCAACCGGTTCGGCCTCGAGCGGCTGCGTCCGATCCGGGAGCGATTGCCGGAGCTGGCGCAGGTGATCAGCATCGATGGCGCCGGAGAGGGCGTTGCCGGCTTTGCCGATCTGGTGGCGGCGCATCCACCGTTGTTCGCGATTGCCGATACAAGCCCGGACGATCCGGCATTGATGATCTTCACCTCGGGCACGACCGGGCCGCCCAAGGGGGCGCTGCACGGCCATCGCGTTCTGCCGGGGCATATTCCGGGCATGCAGTTCGCCCATGAGGGCTTTCCGCAGGTTGGCGACCGGCTCTGGACGCCGTCGGACTGGGCCTGGGCCGGCGGTCTCCTGAATGCGCTGCTGCCGAGCCTGATGCTCGGCGTTCCCGTCGTTTCCTCGCCGGCGCAGAAGTTCGATCCGCATATGGCCTTCCGCATCATGGCCGAAATGGGAGTGCGCAACGCCTTTATCCCGCCGACAGCACTGCGGCTGTTGAAAGCCGTGGATAATCCGCGGGCGCAATACGATCTCAAACTGCGCACCATCGGTTCGGCAGGCGAGGCGCTCGGCCGCGAAACCTTCGAATGGGCGCGATCGGCGCTTGGCGTCAGCGTCAACGAGTTCTTCGGCCAGACCGAGTGCAATTTCGTCCTTTCCTCGAGCGAAGCCTTTGGCGTCAGCCGTGGCGGGGCGACCGGCAAGCCCGTCCCCGGCCATCGCGTCGCGGTCGTCGATGCAGATGGTATCGAGGTTCCCGTGGGCGAGACGGGGCAGATCGCGATCAAGCGGCCCGATCCGGTGATGTTCCTCGGCTACTGGCAGAACGAGGCAGCGACGGAGGCGAAATTCGCCAATGACTGGCTGCTGACCGGCGATATCGGCCGGCAGGATGCGGATGGCTACATTTCCTTCGTCGGCCGCGACGACGATGTCATTACCTCGTCGGGCTATCGCATCGGTCCGAGCGAGATCGAGGATTGCCTCGGCGGCCATCCCGCCGTGCAGCTCGCCGCGGCGGTGGGTAAGCCGGACGCGGTGCGGACGGAGATCGTCAAGGCCTATGTCGTGCTCGTGCCCGGTCGCGAGCCGAGCGAAGCATTGGCAGCCGAAATTCGCGATTGGGTGAAGACGCGGCTTTCCATGCACGAATATCCGCGCGAGATCGAATTCGTCGACGCGCTGCCGCTGACCACTTCGGGCAAGGTGATCCGCCGCCTGCTGCGTGAGCGGGCCATCGCCGAGGTCAGCGCTTCGTAAGCGACAGGATCTTTTCGCGCAGCAGCTTCGCCATGTTGCGGGTGCTGCGATACATGTGGAGCTGCGTGGTCACCTGACGCACGTCGCGGTCGCCGTTCGGCGTCAGGCCGATGATGAGCGTGCCCATATCCTCGCGTTCATGCCAGAAGCGGCTCATGATCGGATGATCCGGCACGGCGCAGGAATCGGAGCGGACGACGTTGGCGTCGTCGAGATGCCATTCTGTCAGCTCACCCATCAGCAGCTTGCCCGGCGAATAGCGGGCATAGGCTTCGTCATAGGCGGTCTTCCACGTATAGGCCTCGCCGCCCATGATCAGCACGATCATCGAGGCGATGGCCTTGCCGTTGAGATCGATGGAGTGGATACGCACCGCGTCGATGGCCGCAAGGTTGGAAATCGCCTCGCGGGCAAAGGCGGCATGATGACGATCGGTGACCAGCGCCGAGCGCTTCTTGCCCTTCCAGCCGCTTGCTTCCAACGCCAGGAATTCTTCCATGCGCAGATGAATATCGCGGGGTTGACGCGCGACGCTGTAGGTGACCTCGCCCTGGTTTTCCAGCAGCCGCCATTGCCGGCGCATTTCACGCAAGTGGGCGTTGGAAATCGTGCGCTTGAGATAGGTAAGCGCGTCGTCGTTGCTTTGAAGCATTGGCCGCCGGAACGAATTGGCGACGGCGATCGGCAGATTTCGGCCGATGGCGATGACCTTGGCCATCTGAACGAAGTTCCCGTTCAGGCGCACGTCCGGCAGCACGAGCGTCGTCGGCAGATGCAGTTCCGGCCGGGAGAGCGCGTCGAAGAGATTGTCGAGCGTTTCGCCGGCATCCTCGGCGTCGAGCAGCGGCGTGCCGAGCGGGCCGAAGGAGTTCGACCAGACACGGACGATCGATGGCCCGATCGCAAAGCCGGGCTTGTCGACGGTAAAGGGCATCAACAGACGCATGCGGCTGCGCGTGCTGCTGATATCGCGCATCAGCGCCAGCCGCACTTGCCGATCCTCAAGGCGCGGCATGGCGGGCGCGAGGAAGCGGCCGGAGAAAAAGACGTTCGGCTCCATGGCGCGGTTGGACAGGAAGTCCAGCTCGTCCTGCAACTCATAGCCGAGCTTGCCGGGATAGAGGCAGAATTCGCGGCCGGCGCGGCCGACCTCGACGCGGGCCTCCGCTTTCGGCGTTTCGAAGTGCAGCGCTGCGAGCGTGTGGGTCAGGGCGTTCACTTGGCTGTCGGTGGTTTCGGTGTAGGGGGGACGTGCCATGATCAGAAGACCCTCGCTGCCGATGACGCCGGCGGGCGCCGGATGAGGGCGAATAGAGTGATGCCGAGCGCGCGGCGGACGGCGATATGCAGGAGCAGAGCTTCGATCGCCATGGCGGTGGCGCCGGCAATCGCCGCACCTTCGATGCCGAGATGCGGGATGAGCGCGACGTTGAGACCGACATTGGCAACGAGCGCCACAGCATAGAGATAGACGCAGAGCATCTGCTTGTCCGCCATGGTCAGGAGCACTTCGGCAGGGCCGACGAGCGCTCTTGCGAGGATGCCGGCAAGCAGGATCGCCATCACGATCTGGCCCTCGGTGAAGGCGGCGCCGAACAGCGAAAGGAGGAGCTGCCCGGCTGCCAGCACCACAAGGCCGACGGCAAGCGCAGGAAAGAAGGACCAGCGTGTCGCTTCGGTCGCGAAGGCTGCGAGCTTGCTGCGATCGCCCTCGGCCAGGATGGCGGCAAAGCGCGGCCCGATGGCTGCCCTCACGGCGAAGGAGACGAAGAGTACCAGAGCCATCGTCTTGGCGGCGGCGAAATAGACGGCGACCTCATCCGGATCGAGGAAAAGGCCGACGACGATGACGTCCGAATTGGTGAGTAGATAGCCGACGCCTTCGACCAGGAAGATTGGCAGGGCGACGGCCGTCCAAGCGCTGAATTCAATGGCTTTCGGGCCGCTTGCGTAGTGGTGGCGCAGGCGGAACGTCACTGCGAGATATTGCAGCACGACACTGGTGAAGGCGCCGGCCAAGGCTGCCGCCATGGCGGTGACGGCATCACGCGGAGCGCCGGCGAGGATCGCGGCCACCATGAAGAGCAATATCAACGTCGGGCGGATGAGAAAGGTCGGGCTGAGAGCCATGATCGGCCAGTGCTTGGCGCGAGCTGTGCCGTCCAGAACGTCACCGAGCGCGATCATCGGCACGGCAATCAGGCCGAAGAAGATCGGCATGACATAATAGTGCTCGACCATATCGCGGAAGGCAAAAAGCAGCAGCGCGCCGATCAGCGCCAGCGTGCCCGAGACGGCAACCACGAACAGGCGCGCGGTGGCGTTCAAGCCGCGAATAGCGTCGTGATTGCCGCTGGCATCATACTGCGGCAGGAAGCGGATGATGGCGGTCGGGAAGCCGAGGCAGGCGAGGTTGCCGAACAGGATCATCAGCACCCAGACGAAAACGAAGATGCCGTATTCGAAGCGGCCCATCAGGCGGGCAAGGATGATCTGCGAGAGGAAGGCGAGGGCGGCGCCCGCGACGCGGATGACGAAGGCTGTAAGCGCCATCCGCTGCGAGGCGGCTTTCTCGTCCTGACCTGCAAGAAGAGCGCCGATCTTGCGCAGATACGGCGATAGAGCGGCCCGCAATGCGGACGGCAACATTCTTTCCGCTGTTTGAAAGACCGCCATGATCGATACGCAATACTTTAAGTATGATCCCAAACTCGCGTTAGTCTTGGCAGAGGAGAGTTAAGAATCGGTTCTTTCGATACCTAAAAGTCAGGTTTGTGCATGCGATCGGTTGTCCGTCGAGTGTGCGCAAAAGCAACTGCTGGGTGCGATTGGTTCATGGCCGTTCCAGTGGGGCGGGCGATGCAGGAAACGGGTGGCGGATGCGAGGCTCGCATGTAGGATCGGTCAGCTGCCGGAGGAGGGTTTCATGCTCACGCTTTACGATTATCTGCCGTCTCAGAATGGCTGGAAGGCCCGGGTTCTGTTCGGGTTGCTCGATATTCCCTACCGGACCCGCCTGGTGTCCATCTTCGAGGGTGAGGGGCGCACGGACGCCTTTCTCGATCTCAATCCGGCAGGCGGCATCCCCGTTCTCGAACTGGAGGATGGGCGCACCATCGCCGAATCCAACGCAATTCTGGCTTACGTCGCGGACGGCACGCAATTTTTTCCGGCGGAACGCTATCAGCATGCCAAGGTCATGCAATGGCTGTTCTTCGAGCAATATCATATCGAGCCCGTCATCGGCACGTTGCGCTTCTGGACGCTGACGGGGCGGCTTGAGCTCAATGCCGTCATGGCCGAAGCCAAACGCGCGGCCGGGCTTCGAGCGCTTGCCGCGCTGGAGCGCGGACTGAAGAACACGCCGTTTCTTGTCGGTGGGGAGTTTTCGATCGCTGATATAGCCGTTTACGCCTATGCCCATAGGGCGACGGATTGTGGCTTCGCTCTCGCCGACTACCCAGCGCTTACGGCTTGGTTCGATCGGGTGCTTGACGTCATCGGGCCAAATTACCCGATCCATCTCTACAGCGAAGACCCGCGTACTGCCGTCTGAACGCGGCTGGAGTTTGCATCGTTGGCCAGCAGCGAGCCTCATTCCAGGGCTTACAAACAAAAATGCCGCCGGAAGGCGGCATTCTCGTCATTGCTATCGGTTTGCTAGACTCAGACGACTTCGGTGCTTTCGAAGGCGCCATGGCAGTGCTTGTACTTCTTGCCGGAGCCGCAGGGGCAGGCCTCGTTGCGGCCGACGCGGCCCCACGTGGCCGGGTTCTGCGGATCGCGGTTCTCTGGCGAAACGAAGCTTTCGCTCGCGAGCGCGAACGGGGAGAATTCGTCCTCGCCTGTCGTCGCGTCGATATGGCGGGCCTGCATCGGCGGTGTTTCCGGTTCGGCCGGCTGCTGCACGAGCTCGACGCGCGAAAGCTGGGCTGTGACGGCCTGGCGAAGGTTGTTCAGCAGCGCCTGGAACAGCTCGAAAGCCTCGGCCTTGTATTCCTGCAGCGGATCGCGCTGGGCGTAGCCGCGGAAGCCGATGACCGAGCGCAGGTGGTCGAGGTTGACGATGTGCTCGCGCCAGAGATTGTCCAGCGTCTGCAGCACGATGGAACGCTCGACATAGGTCATGATCTCGGGGCCGAAGCGTTCTGCCTTTTCGGCCGCTGCCTTTTCGGCGGCTTCCGTCAGGCGGGCGCGGATGTCATCTTCGGCGATGCCTTCTTCCTTGACCCAGTCATGAACAGGCATGTCGAGATCGAAGAAGTTGGCGACACCAGTCTTCAGGCCATCGGCATCCCATTGTTCGGCATAGGCGCGCTCGGGAATATGCCTGGCGACGAGGTCCTCGATGACGTCGTGGCGCATGTCGCCGACGAATTCGGAGAGGTCCTTCGATTCCATCAACTCAACGCGCTGGTCGAAGATGACCTTGCGCTGATCGTTCAGCACGTCGTCGTACTTCAGAACGTTCTTGCGGATGTCGAAGTTGCGGGCTTCGACCTTCTTCTGGGCGCGTTCCACCGCCTTGTTGATCCAGGGATGGACGATCGCTTCGCCTTCCTTGAGGCCGAGCTTCTGCAGCATGCCGTCCATGCGGTCGGAGCCGAAGATGCGCATCAGGTCGTCCTGGAGCGACAGGTAGAATTTCGAGCGGCCGGGGTCGCCCTGACGGCCGGAGCGGCCGCGCAGCTGGTTATCGATGCGGCGGCTTTCATGGCGCTCGGATGCGATGACGTAGAGACCGCCGGCAGCGATCGATTGCTGCTTTAGCTCCTTGATCTCTTCGGCGATGCGGGCAATGGCCGCGTCGCGCTCCGGACCCTGCTCCATTTCGTGCAGGTCACGCTCGACCCGCATTTCCAGATTGCCACCGAGCTGGATGTCGGTGCCGCGGCCGGCCATGTTGGTAGCGATCGTCACCGCGCCGGGAACGCCGGCCTGGGCGACGATGTAGGCTTCCTGCTCATGGTAGCGCGCATTCAGAACCTGGAAGTTGCTGAAGCCTCGCTTGCGCATGAGATCGGCGAGAAGTTCGGACTTCTCGATCGACGTCGTGCCGACCAGCACGGGCTGGCCGCGCTTGTGGGCGTCGAGAATCTCGTTGATGATGGCGTTATACTTCTCGGCATGCGTACGATAGACCTCGTCGTCCTCGTCGACACGCTGGATCGGCAGGTTGGTCGGCACTTCGATCACGTCGAGGCCGTAGATGTTGCCGAATTCTTCCGCTTCCGTCGACGCCGTACCGGTCATGCCGGCGAGCTTGTCGTACATGCGGAAATAGTTCTGGAAGGTGATCTGCGCCAGCGTCTGGTTTTCCGGCTGGATCTGCACATGTTCCTTGGCTTCGAGCGCCTGGTGCTGACCGTCCGAATAGCGGCGGCCCGGCATCATGCGGCCGGTGAATTCGTCGATGATGACGACTTCACCGTTGCGGACGATATAGTCCTTGTCGCGCTGGAACAGCTTGTGCGCCTTCAGCGCATTGTTGATGTGGTGGACGATCGCGACGTTCTCGACGTCGTAGAGCGATTCACCCTTCAACAGGCCGGCTTCGCGCAGCATGTTTTCCAGCTTCTCGGTGCCGTCTTCGGAAAAGTTGGCCGAGCGCTGCTTTTCATCGATTTCGTAGTCTTCCTTCGCCAGGCGGGGAATGAAGGCGTCGATGGTGATGTAGAGATCGGAGCGGTCGTCGAGCGGACCGGAGATGATCAGCGGCGTGCGCGCTTCGTCGACAAGGATCGAGTCCACTTCGTCGACGATCGCAAAATTGTGGCCGCGCTGAACCATCTGGGCGCGCTCATATTTCATGTTGTCGCGCAGATAGTCGAAGCCGAGTTCGTTATTGGTGGCGTAGGTGATGTCGCAGGCATAGGCGTCATGGCGCTGTTCGTCCGACAGGCCGTGAACGATGACGCCCGTCGTCAGGCCGAGGAAGCCGTAGAGGCGGCTCATCGTGCCGCTGTCGCGCTGAGCCAGGTAATCGTTGACGGTAACGACATGCACGCCCTTGCCGGCCAGCGCGTTCAGATAGACCGGCAGGGTTGCGACGAGGGTCTTGCCTTCACCGGTCTTCATTTCGGCGATGGCATTGGAATGAAGGATCATGCCGCCGATGAGCTGCACGTCAAAAGGTCGCATGCCGAGAACGCGGCGCGAGGCCTCGCGTGCCACAGCAAAGGCTGGCACGAGGATATCGTCCAGCGTCTTGCCATCCGCGAGCTGCTGGCGGAACTCAACCGTCTTGGCGGCCAGAGCTTCATCGGACAGCGCACGCATCTGCTGCTCGAGCGCATTGATTGCGGCTACTTGCGGCTGGAACGATTTGACCCGGCGGTCGTTGGACGAGCCGAACAACTTGCGGGCAATTCCACCTAGGCTGACCATGTGACTGGTCCTTTCTGAGATTTCATCCTGCCGTTTCCTGCTTTATCCTTTCCCGAAAAAAACGGGAGTATAGCACAAAACGGCCGGAAACTGTTCTGGACGCGAGGTTGCGTGACAGATAAGAGGGGGGTCGATTGATGTCAACGGGATTTGGCCGATACAGAAAGGCCACATTCTCCTGCTGAAGGCTTTTTTACGCCGGATTTCACATCTGTCGAGCCGGTCGAGACCACCGAAGGGTTATTTTATGTTGAAGTATAACAAACTTGCTGCGGTTGCTTTCGCAACAATCGTTACCTTCCAGGCTCCGGTCTTTGCGGCCGATGCCAAGGACCCCGTTGTCGCCAAGGTCGGCGATGTCGAAATCCATCAGTCCGAACTCGATCTGGCGATCGCCAATCTCGATCCGCAGCTCGGCCAGCTTCCGGATGACCAGAAGAAGGTCGCAGCACTTTCGGCTTCGGTCGATGTGAAGCTGCTGTCGCAGAAGGCTGCCGCCGAGAAGCTTGACCAGACGCCGGACTTCCAGGCTCACATGGCCTATCTGCGTGACCGCGAGTTGCACAATGCCTACTTCAAGGCGCATGTCGCCGACTCCATCAAGGACGACGAAGTCAAGGCTCGCTACGACAAGGAAGTCGCAGCCCTGCCGAAGCAGGAAGAAGTTCATGCCCGCCACATCCTCGTAAAGACCGAGGATGAAGCCAAGGCGATCATCAAGGAACTCGATGCCGGCAAGGATTTCGCCGAACTTGCCAAGGAAAAGTCGACCGATCCGAACAAGGCCGACGGCGGCGATCTCGGCTATTTCGGCCATGGCCGCATGGTCAAGGAATTCGAGGACGCAGCCTTCGCCCTCCCGGTCGGCACCTACACGAAGACGCCGGTCAAGACCGATTTCGGCTGGCATGTCATCAAGGTGGAAGACAAGCGCAATGCTCCTCCTCCGCCGTTCGACCAGGTCAAGGACCAGGTTCGTCAGCTCGTCATGCGCGACAAGTATCTTGAGCTGCTGAACAAGGCCAAGCAGGATACCAAGGTCGTCATCAACGATCCGGCTCTCAGCAAGGCCTATGACGATGCGCAGAAGCAGCAGGACGCAGCACCGGCCGACGACGCCGTTGCGCCTGCCGATGGTGCGGCAGCGCCCGACGCTCAGCCGCAGCAGTAATTGAAAGCAGTCAAACAATCAGGGCCCGGGTTTTCCGGGCCCTTCACTGTTAGGTGGGTCTCATGTCCGGTTCCGTTTCTCCGCTCGCTCCTAAAACCTTTACTGCCATGCCAGCCCTTCGCGGTGTGCGTATGACCACGGCATCCGCCGGCATCAAGTACAAGAACCGGACCGATGTCCTGCTGATGGTCTTCGACAAGCCTGCGGCCGTTGCCGGTGTTTTCACCCGTTCGAAGTGCCCTTCGGCTCCCGTCGATTTCTGCCGGAAGAATCTGGCCCACGGCAGCGCCCGTGCCGTGGTCGTCAATTCCGGCAATGCCAATGCCTTTACTGGCCTGAAGGGTCGCCAGGCGACGGAACTGACCGCCAAGTCCGCGGCTGTGGCTGTCGGCTGCGGTGAAAACGAAGTTTACCTCGCCTCGACAGGCGTTATCGGCGAACCGCTTGATGCCACCAAGTTTGCCGGCGTGCTCGACACGATGGCCAAGGATGCGGTCAACGATTTTTGGTTCGAGGCCGCCAAGGCAATCATGACCACGGATACCTATCCGAAGGTCGCGACCCGCACCGCCGAGATCGGCGGTGTCAAGGTCACCATCAACGGCATTGCCAAGGGTGCCGGCATGATCGCGCCCGACATGGCGACGATGCTCTCCTTCGTTGTTACCGATGCCGATATTTCCTCTGCCGCGCTGCAGACGCTGCTGTCCGAGGGTGTCGGCCCGAGCTTCAACTCCATGACCGTCGACAGCGACACGTCGACTTCGGATACGCTGATGCTGTTTGCTACCGGTGCCGCCGCGGCTGACGGGCAAGCGCATATCGACCGCGCCGACGATCCGAAGCTTGCCGGCTTCCGCGCAGCGCTCAACGAGCTCTTGAAGGATCTCGCCATCCAGGTCGTTCGCGATGGTGAAGGCGCGACCAAGATGCTCGAAATCACTGTGACCGGCGCTGAAAGCGATGCTGCCGCCAAGCGCATCGCCCTTTCGATCGCCAATTCGCCGCTGGTCAAGACCGCGGCCGCCGGCGAAGACGCCAATTGGGGCCGCGTCGTCATGGCCGTCGGCAAGGCCGGCGAAATGGCGGATCGCGACAAGCTCGCCATCTGGTTCGGCGATGTCCGCGTCGCCGTCAACGGCGAGCGCGACGCTTCCTATTCGGAAGAAGCCGCCTCGAATGTCATGAAGCAGCAGGATATTCCTGTGAAGGTCGATCTCGGCCTCGGCAATGGTCGCGCAACGGTCTGGACCTGTGACCTCACCAAGGAATATGTTGCCATCAATGGCGACTACCGGAGCTGATATTCTGCTGATGCATGCGCAGTCCACAATAAACAAGCTGCCCCTGGTGCGCAGGCTCGAAGCCGTTGGCTTCCGTGCCTGGCCTGCATCGTCGGTGCAATATGATGGCAGCTGGCAGATCCGGCTGACAGCGGGTCATCCGTCGAAGCGGCTGAATTCTGTCGTGCCGCTCGATCCCTCCGATCATCGCGATCTCGAAATTCGGCTGGCAAAAGCGCAGCGCAAGTTCGAGGCGTATGGGAGGCCGATGGTCGTGCGCGAGACGCCGCTCGCCTCGCGGAGGCTCATCGAGCTCCTGCGGGAGCACGGCTGGACATGCTTCGACGAGACAATCGTCATGACCGCCAATCTCGTCGATCTCGAACTGCCTGACATGCTAGATCATCTGCCGAGCCACGATGTCGGCCGCTTTGTGGATGCAAGCCTCATCGTCGATGAAGCGGACCCCGCCTTGAAGCCGGCACTGGCCGAGGTGGTGAGCGGCATCAAGCCGCCATCGGGCCTCTTCGTCATCGAGGATGCCGAAGCCGGTCCTTTGGCAACGACGCTTTGCGTACAGGACAATGATCTTGCCGGCGTCATGTCTGTTGCCGTCTCGCCGCAGCATCGGCGCAAGGGGCTGGGTGCCGAAATCCTGACCTCTGCCTTGCGCTGGGCCCGTATGCGCAGTGCCAAGACCGCCTGGCTTCAGGTCAGCGCCGACAATGCTCCGGCTTTGGCGCTCTATGCCCGCTTCGGTTTCCGCGAAGCCTATCGTTATTGCTATTGGCAACCGCCGAGGGCTGCATGAGCGAGGCTGGCCGCAAGATCGTTCTCGTTGCCGCCTGTGCGCTTATCGACACGGATGGCCGCATCCTGTTGGCGCAGCGTCCCGAAGGGAAATCGCTTGCCGGCCTTTGGGAATTTCCCGGTGGCAAGGTCGAGGCCGGCGAAACGCCGGAGGAGACCCTGGTGCGCGAGCTTCAGGAAGAACTCGGCATTCAAACGAAGATTGCCTGTCTGGCGCCGCTGACCTTTGCCAGCCACACCTATGAAACCTTCCATCTGCTGATGCCGCTCTATATCTGCCGGCGTTACGAGGGAATCCCCCATGGCCGGGAAGGGCAGGCGCTCAAATGGGTGCGGCCGCAAGCTTTGCGTGACTATCCGATGCCGCCGGCCGACGAGCCGCTGATCCCGTTTTTGCAGGATTTGCTCTAAGGTTAGATATCCCTAAAGCGGAACTTTGATTTCTCAAGCTGATCGAGGCTGTTGGGTGTCGGATCTCTTCCCGATGGGTCTGCCTTTGGTGCTCTTCGCAGCAACTCTGTCAACATCTCCGACTGCCTGACAGAATTGTGGCGAATTGCTTCCAGATGCTCGAGCATGAGTCCAAAGGCAAAAATTGCGGCGCCCCAAAAAGCGTATACAAGGGCGGCGATCACCCCCGCGACAAAACCGCGGATGCCTTCGATGAAAAGCATCGAGATCGCGACCAGGATCGCGAGAGCCATAACGAGGCTGCCAACAGCTTTAAAAAGCCCTACCATACAATAGCCTTCTGCAACTTAAGATGATAAAATTTCCGCATAAGTTGCATCGTGACGGGCAAGTGTCAATCTCAATTTATTGGTGTTTGAGGCGCTTACCCGTTCTATTGCGTGTTGCTGCTGAAGAGATTTGGCATTCGTTGATGCGCCGCATCTTTTTTGAACCCGCCAAGCCAACGTTTCGTGTGCACAACAGCAACGCACGGTAAGTATGGTTAACGAAAATTAGCCATTTGAAATCAGCTGCATAAGCCGAATCACGCACTGTCCCAGAATTTTACGTCTCATTAATTTGCATGTGGATATTAAGGGATCGTTTATGACCTTCTGGCATTCAATTCTCTCAATCAAGCGGGTTGTTGGGTGCGTTAAAGAAGGCTTGACATAATGGACGACGATTTCTGGAAAGCTGTTCAGGAAAAAGAGCAGTCCTATTCCACGTCGCGCAGGACGGGCGCGTTGAATATCGCTCTGCTGTTCGGTACGGCGGCGGTCGCGCTTTCGCTTATTCTCACGCCGATGCTCTCCGACAAATCGAAGTCGCGCGTGCTTGCAAGTGCGCCGGATATTGACAATATTACGACGGGTTCGATCCCGCAGACGGAAAACGGCAAGCGTTATACGATCCGCCGCAGCGTTCTGCAGCAGGAACCGGGTTCGGTCTGCATTGTCCAGGGTTATGGTGCCGACAGCGGCTGCCAATAGTGCATGAGCATAGCCTGCCGGATGCCATGACGAGCATCGGATTCATCTGTTGTCCAATGCTGGGAGCCTTGAGCTTATGCGTTCCGTTCGGCGTATTTTCACCGACAAGACCGGTGCCACGGTCATCGAATACGGCCTCATCGCCGCCTTGATGTCGGCTGCAATCATCAGTGGTGTCGGTGCCTTTAGTGGCAGCCTCTCAAGCACATTCAATATTCTGTCCAATACGATCCAGAATTCCGCCGCCTCCCAGAACAACTGACGCGGCTCGCAAACCTCTGGCTATTGCTTCAGTTTGTGCTCTTCGACCTTGAGCGCATCGGCCAATCGCGCCTTGGCGGAACCCGGTTGTAACGGCTTCTGCTGGCTTTCATGTGGCGTCCAGCCTGAAACATAGATGATCGAGAATGTCGCCCTGATCCGCCCGTCCGGATCGGAATAGCGTTCGGCATAGAGTTCGGCGGCGCGCAGGAAGAAGGCACGCGTCAGCGGCTTGCGGCTGCGATCGACCAGCGGGTTGGTCATCCCCATGGCGCGCAGATCGCGCATCAGGGCAAAGAGATTGTCGTAGCGCACGGTGTAGTTTTCGGCGTCGATGACGGGCAGGGTAAAGCCGGCACGCTGAAGGAGACCGCCGACATCACGGACATCGGCAAATGGGATGACACGCGGGCTGGCACCGCCGGTCAGCTCGATTTCCGTCGCGAGCAATACATCGCGCAGTTCCTGCAGGGTTCCGGAGCCGGGGATCGCCGCCAGGAAAAGCCCGTCGGCCTTCAGCGCGCGACGGATCTGGATGAAGACACCGGGCGTGTCGTTGGTGACATGCAGGCTGAGCGGCGACAGCACGAGATTGACCGATTCCGCCTCCAGGGGCAGTTCCTCCGGCGACGACTGGATGAGGGTCTCGCCGGGAGCGGCAAAGCCGATCTCGCTTTCGATCCGTCTCAAATGGCCGATCTTGCCCGTTGCCAGAGCCAGCTGCGCGGCAATGCCGGTCGCGCCATGCAGCTCGACGGCCTCGTCGAAATGGCGTTCGGTAACACCAAGCCGTTCCGCCAGTTCGCCGGCGGCAATATCGAGCAGAAAGGCCGATTTCGGATCGCCTTGTCTCAAGGCCCGGCGCTTGCGGGCCGAAAGCAGCGATTGGTCGAACACGATTTCCATGGTGGTTTCCTGCGATATCATCAGTTCGGCGGGGCGTGCCGGGCACGCGGGTTTTCCCTCGCGCAATTCCGGACGGAAAACCGCTATACACTTTTCCTGGAATTGCTAGTCTCAATCATATGGGGATGATGGGACGCGAAACCACCTTGTCGATGCTGGGTGCCGGGCTGAAAAGGCCCTTCGTGGCGCTTGCGGATCTCGTCTATCCGCCTGCCTGCCCGGGATGCGGCGTTTCCGTGGGCGCGCATCGCGGTCTTTGTCCGGCGTGCTGGTCCGGTATTCGCTTCATCGAACGACCCTACTGCGAGGTTCTCGGCAGTCCGTTTTCCCATGATCTTGGTGCGGGAATTCTGAGTGCCGAGGCGATTGCCGAACCGCCCGTCTTCGACCGTTTACGGTCGGCTGCCGTTCACGACGGCATCGTGCGGGATCTTGTTCTCAGCCTGAAATATCGCGATCGCACCGATCTCGCGCCGATGATGGCAGGCTGGATGCTGCGCGCCAGCGACGGGGCGATTGCGGGTTGCGATGCGATCATTCCCGTGCCGCTGCACCGCGCGCGGCTGTTTGCGCGCAAGTATAACCAGGCGGCCGAGCTCGCACGCCACATCGCCCGCCTTTCGGGTAAGCCGCTGCTGGCTGCAACGCTGCTGCGTGTCAAGCGCACGAGCCAGCAGGTGGGCCTCGGGGCCAAGGCGCGGCAGGATAATGTGCGCGGCGCGTTCGCCGTCTCCGAGCACCGGGGCGCCGATATATTCGGGCGGCGCATCGTTCTGGTCGATGATGTCTATACCACCGGCGCCACGGTTGCGGCGGCGACACGTGCGCTGAAGAAAGCAGGCGCGGCCGATGTCACGGTTTTGACCTTTGCAAGGGTCGTCGGTCATCTTATATGACACTAGAGGCGGATGATTTTAGGTCGAAACGACCAAAAATCATCCGCCCTAGAATCAAATAAGTAGAGCATGATGTCGTCCGAAAACCGCAGACACTTTTCGGCATCATGCTCTAAATCTAGGCTTTTCCGGAGTGGATCATGGCATCCGTCGTTATCTATACGCGTGAATTCTGCGGCTATTGCGCCCGCGCGAAGTCGCTGCTTGAATCCAAGGGCGTCGATTATGTCGAACACAATGCGACCTATTCGCCTGAGATGCGGCAGGAAATGATCGCCAAGGCGAATGGTGCCTCGACCTTCCCGCAGATCTTCATCAATGGCGAGCACGTCGGCGGCTGTGATGATATCCATGCGCTCGACCGGGCCGGCAAGCTCGACCTGATGCTGGCTGCCTGACCTGTTCTTGACGAGGGAGAAACCGATGAGCTTCAAGGCTGCTGCCATCCAGATGTGTTCCGGCGTCGATCCGGTGAAGAACGCGGCTGATATGGCGCGCCTGGTGCGCGATGCCGCCTCCAAGGGTGCTGTCTATGTGCAGACGCCCGAGATGACCGGCGCGGTGCAGAAGGATCGGCCCGCCATGCGCGCCGTGCTGCGCGACGAGTCGAACGACCTCATCGTCAAGACGGCGTCCGAGCTCGCGAAGGAACTCGGCATCCATCTGCATATCGGCTCGACGGCCATTGCGCTCGATGACGGCAAGATCGCCAATCGCGGCTTTCTCTTCGGTCCCGACGGCAAGCTCATCAATCGCTACGACAAGATCCATATGTTCGACGTTGATCTCGACAATGGCGAGAGCTGGCGCGAGAGCGCCGTCTACCGTCCCGGCTCGGAAGCGCGCATCGCGTCGCTGCCTTTCGCCGAGCTCGGCTTTTCCATCTGCTACGACGTGCGTTTTCCGCAGCTCTTCCGCGCCCAGGCCGTTGCCGGCGCCGAGGTGATGACGGTGCCCGCCGCTTTCACCAAGCAGACCGGTGAGGCGCATTGGGAAATCCTGCTGCGCGCCCGCGCCATCGAAAACGGCATGTTCGTCATTGCCGCCGCGCAGGCCGGCAAGCATGAGGATGGCCGCGAGACCTTCGGCCATTCGATGATTATCGATCCCTGGGGCAAGGTGCTGGCATCCGCCGGCGGCACGGGCGAGGCCGTCGTCATCGCCGAGATCGATGTGGCCGCGGTGAAATCCGCCCATGACAAGATACCGAACCTGAAGAATGCGCGTGAGTTTTCGCTGGAGAAGATCACGACGCCGGCGGCTGGAGGCGTCGCTGCTTGATCCATTATTCGCTTCACTGTGACAATGCCCATGAGTTCGAGGGCTGGTTTTCCGAAAGTGCCGATTTCGACCGCCAGGTCGCAAGCGGTTTCCTCACCTGTCCCGTCTGCAATTCGGCTGCAATTTCCAAGCTGCTAATGGCGCCTTCGGTTTCGACGGCGCGCAAGAGGGACGAGATGCAGACGGTTGCCATGAATACGGCGCGCAAAGAGGCAATGACCAAACTCAAGGAAGCGGTCGACGCCATCAAGGCCAATGCGGAGGATGTCGGCGCGAAGTTTCCCGAGGAAGCCCGCAAGATCCATTATGGCGAGGCGGATGCGCGCGGGATCATCGGCAAGGCGACGCCGGACGAAGCGCAGGCGCTTGTCGAAGAGGGCATCGAGATCGCCGCCATCCCCGTGCTGCCAGACGATATCAACTGATGCCGGCAAGTGCTGGCAAGCATCTCGCCATGTATAATTTCGGGCTGCATGTCGCGGCCTATGAAAGCCCTGCCGTCGAGGGATTTCGCTTGCGGGAAGCGGCGAATTTCGAGGCAGCTGCCCGCGCGCATGGCTTTATCGGTCGATCAGGCTATGCTGGCGAGCCAGATACCCTTTGCTGGGGTGAGCAGGTCTTTCCGCGTTTCATCGAGGGCAGCGGCTTTCGGACCGCGCCGTCATCGCTGTCGCTCTGGGCCGATATCGAATCGCTGATGGCATTCACCTATAGCGGCGTACATGCCGACGCCCTGAAGGGCGCGCGGCATTGGAACGTCAGGCAGAACTGGCCGCCGCTCGTCCTTTGGTGGATCGATGCCGGGACCATTCCGGAATGGAAGGATGGCGTCGAGCGCTTTGAACATCTGCACGATCACGGTGCCAGCCCGGCCGCCTTCTCGTTCAAGCAGCCCTATGGACCTGATGGCCGACCTCAGGAGATCGACCGCCTTCGTATCAAGGAGATCGTTGCTCGCAACGCCGTGGGCCAGAGCGAATTGCTGGCACATGTGCTAACGCTGAAAGTCTGAGGCAAGTTCGCCGAAGTGCGATCAGCTCAAATTCGCTCGCTTCGCCAACAGCATGTAGTTGACGTCCATATCTTTCGAGAGATTCCAGCGATCCTGCAGCGGCGAATAGAAGACGCCGGTGCGGGCGATGATGTCGAGGCCGCTCGCGGCGAGCGGCTTCTCGATCTCTTCCGGGCGCACCAGCTTTTCATATTGATGGGTGCCGCGCGGCAGCCAGCGCAGCACGTTTTCTGCGGCGAAGATGGCAAGGGCCGCTGCCTTCATGGTGCGGTTGATGGTCGCAACGAACATCAGGCCGCCGGGGCGCACCATTTTTGCGCAGGTCGACAGGAAGAATTCGACGTCGGCAACGTGTTCGACCACTTCCATATTCAGCACGATATCGAAGGTCTCGCCAGCCTCGGCCAGCTGTTCGGCGGTAACAGCACGGTAATCGACGGGAACGCCGGAGGCCTTTGCGTGCGTCGAGGCGATGCCGATGTTTTTTTCGGAAGGGTCGGCGCCGATGACGGTGGCGCCCATGCGGGCCACCGGCTCTGACAGCAGGCCGCCGCCGCAGCCGATGTCGAGCACCCGCAGGCCCTCCAGTGGCCGGCTGCTCTTCGGGTCGCGATTAAAATTCTCGCAGGCGCGGTCGCGGATATAGGCCAGACGGACGGGATTGAATTTGTGAAGCGGTTTGAACTTGCCGGTTGGGCTCCACCACTCGGCCGCCATGGCGGAAAAACGGTCCACTTCGCTTTGGTCGATCGTGCTCTTTGCCGTTTCGCTCATGGCTCACTCCGTGATTTGCGTCATTCCGTGGTTTGGATGACCGCAAGCAAATAATTCTTACCCGAAGGGTGAAGTCGGACGATCGATGCGTGATGTCAAGGGCCTGCGACCTTCGATCAGCTGTGGGGTATCTCGATCGCGAGGCGCGAATTGCCATGCGGAGGTTGACATGGAGGTATCTTATGGCCGATCAATCGCCGGGCTGTGAAATGGGCTTTCGGAACCGGGATCGATTGCGATCGACTGGCTTGTAGAGGAGTTCCTCATGAGACCACTCCGTCTCGCGACGACCGTCGTCATGTGCTGGCTTGCGGCCGGCCATGCAAATGCCGGGGACGGCAAGGGGTTTCGCCTGACGATCGACGGGGTCAGCGTCGGCATCAATCCCGGCGATGCGCTCGAGGTCACCATGAAGGACGGCCGCAAGGTTCCGGTGGAGCTGCAACGCAGCGAAACGGTGACCTTCACCGGCGGCAAATTCTCCTTCGATCATGACGGCAAATTTACGGTCGCAAAGACGGATCTGGGCGACGGCGTGCAGCAATATGCGCTGATGACGCCGATCGGCACCGGCATCATCATCCAGGTCTATAAGGGCCTCAACCCTTCCAGCTATACCGATGTCGTACTGCAGCAGATGGTGCAGGAGAGCATCAATGGCGGCGCGAAGATCAGCAAACGGCCAACCGAGCGCACATTGCCGAGCGGCAGCGTGCTGAAGGGCGTGAAAGCCGAGACGAAGACGGACGACGACGTCATGGAGTATGAGATCGTCGCGACCGGTCGGCCGGAAGGCGGCGTGCTCGTCGCCACGTTCCTCAACAAAGAAAACATCCCCAAGGAAGGGGGCGTTCTCGACAAGCTCTGGGCGACCTTAAAAGTGGATTTTTAGAGTAAAGTTTTCGTCGCCTCTGGCGTCCGATGCTATTGCACCTGCCCGACAAACTCGCTAAGAGACGGCCCCATTGAGATCACGCTTTTCCGGCTACCGAACCGGGAGGGCGATTTTGCATGTCGGGCTATCCGCATTCGGCCGCCCGGCGCAGGGTACTGGTAGAGGCACATGGCACGCATCGTGATGAAATTCGGCGGAACCTCCGTCGCGGATCTGGACCGTATCAAGAACGTCGCACGCCATGTGAAACGTGAGGTCGATGCCGGTCACGAAGTAGCAGTCGTCGTTTCCGCCATGTCCGGCAAGACCAACGAGCTGGTCGGCTGGGTTCAGAACATGCCCAAAGTCGCCGGCGCCGAACACTCGATCTATGATGCGCGCGAATATGACGCCGTGGTTGCTTCGGGCGAGCAGGTCACGTCAGGTCTTTTGGCGATCGCGCTGCAGGCGATGGGCATCAATGCCCGCTCCTGGCAAGGCTGGCAGATCCCGATCCGTACCGATAACGCCCATGGCGCGGCCCGCATTCTCGACATCGACGGCGAGGACATGATCCGCCGCATGAAGGAAGGCCAGGTGGCCGTTGTTGCCGGCTTCCAGGGTCTCGGCCCCGACAATCGCCTTGCGACGCTCGGCCGCGGCGGTTCCGATACCTCGGCCGTTGCGATCGCCGCCGCCGTCAAGGCCGACCGTTGCGATATCTATACCGATGTCGACGGCGTCTATACGACCGATCCGCGCATCGAGCCCAAGGCACGTCGCCTGAAAAAGATCGCCTTCGAGGAAATGCTCGAAATGGCCTCCCTCGGCGCCAAGGTGCTGCAGGTGCGCTCGGTCGAGCTTGCCATGGTGTTCAAGGTCCGCACCTTCGTGCGTTCGTCTTTCGAGGATCCCGATGCTCCGGGCATGGGCGATCTGCTTAACCCGCCCGGAACGCTGATTTGTGACGAGGATGAAATCGTGGAACAGGAAGTAGTCACCGGCATTGCCTATGCCAAGGATGAGGCCCAGATCTCGCTGCGTCGTCTTGCCGACCGGCCGGGTGTCTCCGCCGCGATCTTCGGGCCGCTGGCCGAAAACCACATCAATGTCGACATGATCGTCCAGAACATTTCCGAGGACGGCTCCAAGACCGACATGACCTTCACGGTTCCCTCCGGCGATGTCGACAAGGCGCTGCGCGTTCTCGGCGAAAACAAGGAAAAGATCGGTTACGACGTCGTCCAGAGCGAATCAGGTCTGGTCAAGGTGTCGGTCATCGGCATCGGCATGCGCTCGCATGCAGGCGTGGCCGCGACCGCTTTCCGGGCACTTGCCGAAAAAGGCATCAACATCAAGGCCATTACGACGTCAGAAATCAAGATTTCCATCCTGATTGACGGTCCTTATGCAGAACTGGCAGTCAGGACTTTGCATTCCTGCTACGGTCTGGATAAGAGTTGATTCAGGACTGTTGACGAGGGACCGTGACGGAGGCGAGTTTCGGCCGGCCCTGACGTGGGCAAGACAGGCATGAGATCTTGATTCGGGAGCTAGTGGCGCAATGAGAGACCTATCCGGCGGTCCACGCGTTCTGCTCAAGCGGCTACGCGAATTGATGGCGGAGCCGCTGGAGCCGCAGGAGCGCCTTGACCGGATCGTCCGCCAGATTGCCAGCAACATGGTCGCCGAGGTGTGCTCGGTCTATGTGCTGCGCGCCGACGGTGTCCTGGAACTTTACGCCACCGAGGGCCTGAACAAAGAGGCCGTTCACCTCTCGCAATTGAAGATGGGGCAAGGTCTCGTCGGCACGATCGCCGCATCCGCCCAACCGCTCAATCTTTCGGACGCGCAATCGCATCCGGCCTTCCGCTACCTGCCGGAAACCGGCGAAGAGATTTATCATTCCTTCCTCGGCGTGCCGATCCTGCGCACCGGCCGGTCGCTCGGCGTTCTCGTCGTCCAGAACAAGGCGAGCCGCAACTACCGCGAGGAAGAGCTGGAGGCGCTCGAGACGACGGCCATGGTGCTGGCCGAGATGATCGCCACCGGCGAGCTGAAGAAGATCACCAAGCCTGGCCTGGAACTCGATCTTACCCGCTCCGTGACTATCGACGGCGACACTTACAATGAAGGTATCGGCCTGGGCTATGTCGTGCTGCACGAGCCGCGCATCGTCGTCACCAATCTGTTGAACGAGGATGCCGACAAGGAAATCGGCCGTCTCGCCGAAGCGCTCGGCTCGCTGCGCATTTCGATCGACGACATGTTGTCGCGCCGCGACGTTTCCATGGAAGGCGAGCATCGTGAGGTGCTTGAAACCTACCGCATGTTCGCGCATGACCAGGGCTGGGTGCGCAAGCTCGAGGAAGCCGTCCGCAACGGCCTGACAGCTGAAGCCGCGGTTGAAAAGGTGCAGAGCGACACGAAGGCGCGCATGATGCGCCTCACCGATCCCTATCTGCGCGAGCGCATGCACGATTTCGAAGATCTGGCGAACCGGCTACTCCGGCAGCTTATCGGTAATTCGGGCCGCACCAGCGCCGAAGGTTTCCCAGGCGATGCCATCATCTTCGCGCGCGCCATGGGTGCGGCAGAGCTGCTCGACTATCCGCGTGCCAATATTCGTGGTCTTGTGCTGGAAGAGGGTGCGGTCACGAGCCACGTCGTCATCGTGGCGCGTGCCATGGGCATTCCGGTTGTCGGACAGGCGGTAGGCGTTGTTGCGCTGGCGGAAAATGGCGATCCTGTCATCATCGACGGCGATGGCGGTCACGTGCATCTTCGGCCGATGGCAGATCATCAACGCTCTTACGAAGAGAAGGTGCGGTTCCGCGCTCGTCGGCAGGAGCAGTTCCGTGCGTTGCGCTCCGTTGAGCCGGTTACCAAGGACGGGCAGCGCATTTCTCTGCTGATGAATGCCGGTCTCTTGGTCGACCTGCCGCAGCTCTCCGAATCCGGCGCCGAGGGTATCGGTCTGTTCCGCACCGAGCTGCAGTTCATGATCGCCTCGACCATGCCGAAGGCGGAAGAACAGGAAGTCTTCTATCGCAATGTGATGAAGCAGGCGGGCGGGCGCGTCGTTACCTTCCGTACGCTCGACATCGGCGGCGACAAGGTCGTACCCTATTTCCGTGCGCATGAGGAAGAGAACCCGGCGCTCGGCTGGCGCGCCATCCGTCTCTCGCTCGACCGGCCGGGTCTGCTGCGCACGCAGCTGAGAGCCATGCTGAAGGCTGCAGCCGACAACGAATTGAAGATGATGGTGCCGATGGTCACGGAAGTCTCCGAGATCAGAGCGGTGCGCGAGCTCCTGCAGAAGGAAGTGCAGCATCTTTCACGCTTCGGGCACGGCCTGCCGCGCAAGCTGCAATTTGGCGCCATGCTTGAGGTGCCGGCGCTCCTGTGGCAGCTGGACGAGCTGATGGCGGAAGTCGATTTCGTCTCCGTCGGTTCCAACGACCTGTTCCAGTTCTCGATGGCGGTCGATCGCGGCAATGCCCGCGTTTCGGATCGCTTTGACCCGCTCGAACGTCCGTTCCTGCGTATCCTGCGTGATATCGTGCGCGCCGGCGAGCGCAACAAGACGCCGGTAACTCTTTGCGGCGAACTGGCCGGCAAGACGATTTCGGCCATGGCCCTGCTCGGCATCGGCTTCCGTGCAGTGTCCATGTCGCCGGCCTCGATCGGTCCGGTCAAGGCGATGCTGCTCGGGCTCGACCTCAAGGCCCTGTCTGATGTCATGGAGGCAGCGCTCGATGACAAGCAGCCGACGACGTCCATGCGGGATATCCTTGCGCGCTTTGCCGAGAGCCACAATATTCCGCTTTAGCGTGCGATCCTGAAAGACACGAAGCGGTTTGCGGGCAGGATCATGCGCATCACATCAAAGCAGAGATAATAAGAAGAATTGGAGTTAAGGGTGGCGAAGCTCCCCGTTGAAAAAATGCGCGAATTGGAACGCCGCTTCGGCGAGATCGAAGCGCGCATGTCCGCCGGCCCGGCCGCGGATGTCTATGTGAAGCTTGCTTCCGAATATTCCGAATTGCAGCCGGTCGTCGTCAAGATCCGCGACTATGAACGTGTTCTCACCGAGGCTGCAGATCTCGAAACCATGCTCGCCGACAAGTCGGTCGACCGTGAAATGCGAGATCTGGCCGAAATGGAGCTGCCCGAGGTCAAGGAGCGCATCGAGACGCTGGAAAAGGATATCCAGATCGAGCTTCTGCCGAAGGATGCGGCCGACGAGAAGAGCGCGATCCTCGAAATCCGCGCCGGTACCGGCGGCTCCGAGGCGGCGCTTTTCGCGGGCGACCTTTTCCGCATGTATGAGCGTTTTGCCGCCAGCAACGGCTGGAAAGTGGAAGTGCTTTCCGCCAGCGACGGCGAAGCGGGCGGCTTCAAGGAAATCATCGCCACGATCAGCGGCAAGGGCGTGTTCTCCAGGCTGAAATTCGAATCCGGCGTGCACCGTGTGCAGCGCGTGCCGGAAACCGAGGCGAGCGGGCGCATCCATACCTCGGCGGCAACCGTCGCCGTGCTGCCGGAAGCCGAGGAAATCGATATCGAGATCCGGCCCGAGGATATTCGTATCGACACCATGCGTTCTTCCGGCGCTGGCGGCCAGCACGTCAACACGACGGACTCGGCCGTGCGCATCACGCATCTCCCCTCCGGCATCGTGGTGACGAGCTCGGAAAAATCGCAGCATCAGAACCGTGCGAAGGCTATGCAGGTCTTGCGCTCGCGCCTGTTCGACATGGAGCGCCAGCGCGCCGACAGTGAACGCTCCGCCGATCGCAAGAGCCAGGTCGGCTCGGGTGACCGCTCCGAACGTATCCGTACCTATAATTTCCCGCAGGGACGCGTCACCGATCACCGTATCAACCTGACGCTCTATAAGCTCGACCGGATGATGGTCGGCGAGATCGACGAAGTGGTCGATGCGCTGCTGGCGGATTACCAGGCGAGCCAGCTCGCCCAGCTCGGCGAACAGGCGTGAGCGGCGGGCAGCGGCCGACCATATCCGGGCTCCTGCAGGAGGTGCGCGCCCGCTTCGCCGAGGCCGATCTCGATGATCCCGCTACGGAAGCCCGCATTCTTGTCGGCGGCCTTCTGTATCTTTCCGCCACCGGGCTCGTGACACATGGCTCCGAGCCTGTGTCTGAGGGTGATGCCGCGGCGGTACGCGCGGCGATCGCCCGCCGGCTCAAACATGAGCCGGTCTATCGCATTCTCGGCGAGCGGGAGTTTTATGGACTTTCCCTCAAGCTTTCGGCAGCGACGCTCGAACCGCGGCCCGATACGGAAATTCTTGTCGATACGATGTTGCCGCACCTGCGGCGTCTTGAATCCAAAGTCGGCAATGTCCATATACTCGATATCGGAACGGGAACCGGGGCCATTTGTCTGGCTCTGCTTCATGAATGCCCCGGAGCGACGGGTGTAGGTTCCGATATTTCCGGCGAGGCGCTGGAAACCGCTCGCGGGAACGCTGAGCGAAATGGCCTGGCGGCGCGGTTCGGGACTGCGCAAGGAAGCTGGTTTGAAGCCATCCACGGATGTTTTCATGTGATTGTCTCAAATCCGCCCTATATTGCGTCTAGTGTCATTTCCACTCTCGCTCCAGAAGTAAAGGATTTCGATCCTCCCGCGGCCCTTGACGGGGGCCTTGATGGGCTGGATGCATACAGGGCGATCGCAAAGGATGCGGCTCGATTTCTATATCCGAATGGTATGATTGGTGTGGAGATCGGCTACGATCAGCGTGAAACGGTGACTTCGGTTTTTGAAGGAGCAGGATTTTCCCTTGTCGAGGCGGTTCGTGACTACGGCCAGAACGACCGGGTTCTTGTGTTTGAATTTCAACATTAACGTCACATTTTGCAGCGGATTTGTGGGACCCTTGTTGTTATCGCAAAGAAAAAGCTTGGATTTCCTGAGGAAGCAATATAGGTTGCGCTCACGCGTTGGGCGGCTGGGAATGAGCGAGACGATTCGCTTATCTTGGACAGCCTCGGGGAACCGCTCTTTGGTAAGAGTGTCAAAGGTTGAAGATAACCCAATGCGTGATCAGTTTAATCTGACGTAGTCGAGCGGCAGACCGGCGCCAAAGCGCAGTTTGCTTGCGGCACGAAAGCCCTGGTTTGGAAGTGTCCGAACCGCGGCGGCAGGTGTCGTGTATGATTTTATCCCAACGAAGAGAATTCAGGTGAAGGATCTATGAGGCCAGGACAGCAGAACAAGCGCGGTCGGGGGCGTGGTAATAACAACAACGGCGGCGGCGGCGGAAATAACAACAACAATTTCAACCGTAAGGGCTCGAACCCGCTGACCAGGACTTACGACAGCTCCGGTCCCGATGTGAAAATCCGCGGAACCGCACAGCATATCGCCGAGAAGTACGCGGCCTTGGCTCGCGATGCTCAAAGCTCTGGCGACCGCGTCATGGCAGAAAATTACCTGCAGCATGCCGAACACTATAATCGGATCATTGCCAGCGCGCAGGCGCAGATGCAGGAACGCTACCAGCGCGACGATCATCACAACTACAATGACCGCGATAATGCCGAGCGTGACATCGACGATATGGATGCGCAGGAGATCGACGATCAGCCGCAGATGGCTCAGCCGTCGGCGCGCCCGCAGCATGCTGCTCCGGCCGTTGCCGCGGCGCCTGCTCACGAGCCCGAAGCCATCAACGGTACTGGCCCGCAGCCGGTGATCGAAGGCATTCCTGCCGAAGTGGCAATCGAAGAGGAAACTCCGGCAGTCGCCGCCACCGAGCGTCAGCCGCGCCGTCGCAGCGCGGGCGGCAATCGTCCGCGCCGCCAGCCGCGCCGTAGCGCCGCAGCCGAGGGCGAAGACCAGGGTGAAACCGGGTCGAGCGAAGCTCCGGCTATGGCGGATGCGGCCTCGGAATAAGGCTTGTTCCCGGCTGGGAGCCAGCCGTCTGGACGAAACGAGAAACGGCAATGGCGGCTTGAGTGCCGCCATTGCCTTTTTGGTATGGAGTTCGTATTGAGCAAGTAACTCCTCACGCCGTCGCGCATGTGTTGATAGGGTACCGGCCGGAGAGGCAGTCCCCTGTCAGCCGCAAGATCGGTAGCTGGTTCATGTTTGAATTCTTGAGAAAAAAGAAGCCGCTCGTCGTCGCGGTCACATTGAACGCCCGCCTACGGCCACTCGACCGGGCCGACGTCGAAGACGCCTTTGAAGAGGCGCTGACGAAGCACGGTCATGGCGTGCGCGTGGTTGGTGGCGGTACATCGATGACGCCTGATGGCGAAGTCAGTGAATGCGATATCCAGATCGAGCTGGACAATCCCTCCGATAAGATGATCGCAACCGTCATCGGCGCTCTTGAGGCGATACTGGCGCCCAAGGGATCGCGCCTGCAGGTTCCCGGTCGCGATCAATCGATAGCGTTTGGCGTGCAGGAGGGCCTTGCCTTGTATCTGAACGGAACCGATCTGCCGAAAGCCGTATACGCGGATTGCGATGTCAATCATGTTTTCGACGAATGCGAGCGGCTGTTAGAAGGGATCGGCGGCGTCAACAGCTATTGGGAAGGCCCCAGGGAAACGGCCCTGTATATGTATGGGGCCGATTTCATCACCATGCGGGAACGGTTGGCGCCGTTGCTGGAAAGCTACCCCTTATGCCGACAATGCCGTATCGAGCAAATTGCGTAACGATGGCCTGAGGCGTCTTCATCAGGCTATTCAATCCGTCGGTTTTTCCGGCCTATGGCTCTTTAAACTTTTCAAATCTCCTCCCATATTCTCTCCAGTTGTCTTGCCGCAAATCTCAACGGCGGAAAGGCGGGGCCTGCCTCTTGAGGGGGCTCAATCTCAATCATCGATCTGTGCCTTTCTGGGCAGAGCGATTCATGGAGGTCTCATATGAATATTGAAAAATACTCCGAGCGGGTGCGCGGTTTCCTGCAATCCGCCCAAACCTATGCGCTTGCGCAGGGTAATCAGCAATTTGCTCCCGAACATGTGCTGAAGGTGCTTCTGGACGACGATCAGGGCATGGCTGCCTCGTTGATCGAGCGCGCCGGTGGTGACGCCAAGGCTGCCCGCCTTGCCAATGATGCCGCACTTGCCAAGCTGCCGAAGGTTTCCGGCGGCGACGGTCAGGTCTATCTCTCGCAGCCGCTCGCCAAGGTCTTTACCGCAGCTGAAGAGGCAGCAAAGAAGGCCGGCGACAGCTTCGTTACCGTCGAGCGTCTGCTGCAGGCCTTGGCGATCGAGCCTACGGCTTCGACGTCGGCAACCCTGAAGAAGGCCGGCATCACGCCTGTTGCCCTCAACCAGGTCATCAACGATATCCGCAAGGGCCGCACCGCCGACTCTGCCAACGCGGAGCAGGGTTTCGATTCCTTGAAGAAATACGCCCGTGACCTCACTGCCGAGGCGCGCGAAGGCAAGCTCGACCCGGTGATCGGCCGCGACGACGAAATCCGCCGCACGATCCAGGTTCTGTCCCGCCGCACCAAGAACAATCCCGTGCTCATCGGCGAGCCCGGCGTCGGCAAGACGGCCATCGTCGAAGGCCTGGCGCTGCGCATCGTCAATGGCGACGTGCCGGAATCGCTGAAGGATAAGAAGCTCATGGCGCTTGACATGGGCGCTTTGATTGCCGGCGCGAAGTTTCGCGGCGAATTCGAAGAGCGGCTGAAGGCCGTGCTTAACGAAGTGCAGTCGGAAAACGGCGAAATCATCCTGTTCATCGATGAGATGCACACACTCGTCGGTGCCGGCAAGGCCGATGGCGCCATGGATGCGTCCAATCTTTTGAAGCCGGCCCTTGCCCGCGGCGAACTGCACTGCGTCGGTGCGACCACGCTCGATGAGTACCGCAAGCATGTCGAGAAGGATCCGGCCCTTGCCCGCCGCTTCCAGCCTGTCATGGTTGAGGAGCCGACGGTCGAAGACACGATCTCGATCCTGCGCGGCTTGAAGGAAAAATACGAACAGCATCACAAGGTGCGCATCGCCGATGCCGCGCTGGTGGCGGCTGCAACCTTGTCGAACCGCTACATCACCGACCGCTTCCTGCCGGACAAAGCCATCGACCTGATGGACGAAGCCGCAGCGCGTCTGCGCATGCAGGTGGATTCCAAGCCGGAAGAGCTCGACGAACTTGATCGTCGTATCATCCAGCTGAAGATCGAGCGTGAGGCGCTGAAGAAGGAAACCGACCAGGCTTCCGCCGACCGGCTGAAGCGGCTGGAGACGGATCTCACTTCCCTGGAAGAAGAAGCCGATGCGCTGACCGCGCGCTGGCAGGCTGAAAAGCAGAAGCTCGGTCTTGCTGCCGACCTCAAAAAGCAGCTTGATGACGCCCGCAACGAACTCGCCATTGCCCAGCGCAAGGGTGAATTCCAGCGTGCCGGTGAGCTCGCCTATGGCGTGATCCCCAATCTGGAGAAGGAACTCCACGCTGCGGAAGAGCAGGATAGTGCCCGCGATTCCATGGTGCAGGAAGTGGTGACCGCCGACAACATCGCCCAGGTCGTTTCCCGCTGGACCGGGATTCCCGTGGACAAGATGCTGGAAGGCGAGCGCGACAAGCTGCTCCGCATGGAAGACGAGCTGGCAAAGTGGGTCGTCGGTCAGGGTGACGCCGTTCAGGCTGTCTCCCGTGCTGTCCGCCGTTCTCGCGCGGGCTTGCAGGATCCGAACCGGCCGATCGGCTCGTTCATCTTCCTCGGCCCGACCGGCGTCGGCAAGACGGAGTTGACGAAGGCGCTTGCCCGCTTCCTCTTCGACGACGACACCGCGATGGTTCGTATCGACATGTCTGAGTACATGGAGAAACACTCCGTGGCCCGACTGATCGGTGCTCCCCCCGGCTATGTCGGCTATGAGGAAGGCGGCGCTCTGACCGAAGCCGTCCGTCGCCGGCCTTATCAGGTCGTGCTGTTCGACGAGATCGAGAAGGCGCACCCCGATGTCTTCAACATCCTGCTCCAGGTTCTGGACGACGGACGGTTGACGGACGGGCAGGGCCGTACCGTCGACTTCCGCAACACGATGATCATCATGACCTCCAATCTGGGGGCTGAATATCTGACCCAGCTGAAGGATGGCGATGACAGCGATCTGGTGCGCGAGCAGGTGATGGAGGTGGTCCGGTCGCATTTCCGGCCGGAATTCCTGAACCGTGTCGACGAGATCATTCTGTTCCACCGCCTGAAGCGTGACGAGATGGGCGCGATCGTCGATATCCAGCTGGAGCGGTTGCTGAAGCTGCTGTCGGAACGCAAGATCACCCTCGAGCTCGATGAGGATGCCCGCCATTGGCTGGCCAACAAGGGTTACGATCCGGTCTACGGTGCACGGCCGCTGAAGCGGGTGATCCAGAAATATGTCCAGGATCCGCTCGCCGAGCAGATCCTGTCCGGGCAGATTCCGGATGGCTCGGTCGTCAAGGTCACCAGCGGTTCCGACCGGCTGTTGTTCCGTGCGCGCCAGGCCGTGAACGAAGCGGCCTAAACGGGACTGGATGAACAAACACAGATGGCGGTCTTCGGGCCGCCATTTTGCTGTTGGCCATAGTGGCGAGAGGCCAGCACGAAATTGGCCGGTCGGCGGAGATTATTTGCTGGCGATCTGCTTCGACTTGTCGTCGGTGAGCAGCGTATCGATGCGTTTGCGCTCTTCCTGGAACTTGGCGAGCGCATCGCCTTCCAGCGATTTGCCGCCGGGAAGGCGGATGCGCAACGGATCGACCTTCGTGCCGTTGACAATCAGCTCATAGTGCAGGTGAGGGCCAGTCGCGAGACCTGTCGAGCCGATAAAGCCGATCACCTGTCCTTGCACCACCTTCGCGCCAGGGACGACGCCTTTGGCGATGGCGCTCTGGTGATTGTATGAGGAGACATAGCCATTGGCATGGCGGATCAGCGTCTGGTTGCCGAAGCCGCCCGAATCCCAGCCGGCTTTTTCGACGATGCCGTTGCCGGCCGCGATGATCGGCGTGCCGCGTGGGGCTGCCCAGTCGACGCCAGTATGCATGCGCGCAAAACCGAGGATGGGGTGACGACGCATGCCGAAGCCGGATTTGAAGATGCCCGTGGGAACGGGGTTGCGCAGCAGGAACTGCCGGATGCTCTTGCCGGCTTCGTCAAAGTAATCGATCGAATGATCGGTCGGGTCCTCGAAGCGATAGAAGCGGGTGACGTTGTCGCCGAACCTGGCGTTGACGTAGAGCAGTTCCGAATCGGCCGTCGCCTGTCCCTTGTCGTCGGTGACCG